>NC_012029.1:2051471-2735295 GCF_000022205.1 Halorubrum lacusprofundi ATCC 49239 | reverse complement strand
ATTAAGAATATATAAATAAGCTCGAATAAGTAAACAACCGATATCCCGCGTGTTAACAACTGCACGACCCGAATATCACCAAATCGCCCGTGTCTGACGCAGTTCTTAAGTGAGAGGGGCGTGGATTCTATCGTAATTCCCCGTACACACGCTGGATGCGCAGCATCGGGCGTTACCACACCGCACAGTGTATCTGGGAGAGAACACAGGACTGGAGGTTAGGATGGGACTGCTCACGAATCTCAAAGACAGCATATCACGGGTCACCGACGGGCTGTTCACGGCCGACGAACCCAAGCGAATCGGGATCTACGGACCGCCGAACGCCGGAAAAACGACCCTCGCGAATCGGATCGCACGCGACTGGACGGGTGACGCCGTCGGGCCGGAGAGCCACATTCCACACGAAACTCGCCGGGCGCGCCGGAAGGAGAACGTGGAGATCGAGCGCAACGGGCGCAAGGTCACGATCGACATCGTCGACACGCCGGGCGTGACGACGAAGGTCGACTACAAGGAGTTCCTCGATCACGACATGGACAAAGACGACGCCGTCCGTCGGTCGCGCGAGGCGACCGAAGGCGTCGCGGAGGCGATGCACTGGCTCCGCGAGGACGTCGACGGCGTCATCTACGTGCTTGACTCCACGACGGACCCGTTCACGCAGGTGAACACGATGCTCATCGGGATCATCGAGTCGCAGGATCTCCCCGCGCTCATTCTCGCGAACAAAACGGACCTCCCGGGGTCGGACGTCCAGAAGATCGCGAACGCCTTCCCACAACACGAGACGATCCCGCTGTCCGCGCTGGAGGGCGAGAATATGGACGAAGTGTACACGAAGATCGCGGAGTACTTCGGCTAATGCCGGGCCCAACCCCAAACGTCGGCGGCGACGACGCCCCGTCCGACGACTCCGATGACGGGGTCCGGATCGACATGATAAGCGGGGCCCGGATGGACGGACTCACCGGAATGGAGAAGATCCGGCTCATCCTTGACGGAGTCCGCGACGGTAACATCGTCATCCTTGAAGAGGGGCTCTCCCCGGACGAGGAGTCGAAGCTCATCGAGGTAACGATGACCGAGATCAGTCCAGACGACTTCACCGGCATCGAGATCGAGACGTACCCGAAGGCGGAGACGGGCGATCAGAGTTTCCTCGACAAGCTGATGGGCCGCAACTCGACCCAGAAGCTCACCGTCATCGGCCCGGCCAATCAGATCGAAACCCTGCACAAAGACGAGAACCTCATCAGCACGCTCGTCTCCCGTAAGTAAATGCCACACCAATGTACCACCTGCGGTCGGACGTTCCCCGACGGTTCGAAAGAGATGCTCTCCGGGTGTCCGGACTGCGGGGGGAATAAGTTCCAGTTCAAACCCGCCGGTGAGACGAGCGCCGAGCAACGGTCACCCGCCGGGAACCAGCCGTCGAATACCGACCCCCAGTCACCTGACGCCAACCGCCAGTCACCTGACGCCAACCGCCAGTCCGCCCCCGTCGACGAGGGCGCTCCCGACGAGAGTGCCGGCCGTGTCACCGACACTCCCGCTCCCGATTCCCAACGGTCTGACTCCCAACCGTCCGAGGCTCGGACGCCAGACGCTGGGACACCAGAATCCGAGACACCGGACGCTCAGAAGACCGACTCAGAACACGTCCGCGACCGGACCGAAGAGGATGTCGCGCAAGCGAGCGCGCGCTCGGATGTCGTCTCGCCCGACGAGCTCGATCGGGCGAGTCGAGATATCGAAACGGATTCGTCCTCGACCGGGTCTGATCCCGACACACCGACAGATCCGGAGGGCCCGCGTCCCGATATCGACGACCTCCGAGACGAGCTCAACGAGCAGTTCGAGAGCATTCGGATCGTGAGCCCCGGGAAGTACGAGCTCAACCTGATGGAGCTGTACGACCGACAGGAGTACATCATCTCGCTCCAGGAAGACGGTCGATACGTCATCGAGATGCCCGACGCGTGGGGCATCTCCGACGAGTAGGGATCTCTGACGAGTAGTCCGCGCTCGTCTCCTCTCTCCACTCCCCACTCCCTGCTCCCCACTCCCCACTCCCTGCTCCCCACTCCCCACTTCCCGCTCCCCACTCCCTGCTCCCTGCTCCCCACTCCCCACTCCCTGCTCCCCACTTCCCGCTCCCCACTCCCTGCTCCCCACTTCCCGTTCCCCACTCCCTGCTCCCCACTTCCCGCTCCCCACTCCCTGCTCCCCACTTCCTACTTCCCACTCCCTGCTCCCCACTTCCCGCTCCCCACTCCCTGCTCCCCACTTCCTACTTCCCACTCCCTGCTCCCCGCTCAGCGATCAGCCGATCAAAATCTGCCGACCATCACCTCTTTTCGCGATCGTTCCAAACCGTCTGGCGACCCTTGTCGAAGAAGACACAGTTATGCGGCTTCCTCCGTTACGGGCGCCCATGTCTATCGATCACACTCTCAGTGCAGCGTCTCGTTTGCTCTCTCTCGGGGAGCAGCCGCATCGGTCGCATCGGCCGACTCGACCGCTCAATAGCGAGGTGACCGTATGCGCGTAGTCGCCAAGTTCGGCGGCACGAGCCTCGGGAGCGGCGACCGGATCGAGCGCGCGGCGGACTCGGTCGCGAACGCGGTCGCGGCGGGCCACGAGATCGCAGTCGTCGCGAGCGCGATGGGGTCGACGACCGACGACCTCCTCGACGACATCACCTTCGAGACGGACGACGCCGACCGCGCCGAGATCGTCTCGATGGGCGAGCGCACCAGCGTCCGAATGCTGAAGGCGGCGCTCTCGGTTCGCGATGTCGACGCCGTCTTCCTCGAACCCGGCCACCCGGACTGGCCCGTCATCACGAACGAGGTCGGCGAGGTCGACGTTGAGGAGACGAAGAAACGCGCGCGCAAGATCGCCGCCCGCATGGATGGGGTCGTCCCCATCATCACCGGGTTCCTCGCGGAGGACCACGACGGGAACGTCACGACGCTCGGGCGCGGCGGGTCCGACACCACTGCCGTGATGCTCGGCAACTACATGGACGCCGACGAGGTCGTGATCGTCACCGACGTCGAGGGCGTAATGACCGGCGATCCGCGGGTGGTCGAGGGCGCGCGCAACGTCGGGCAGATCACCGTCGACGAGCTACGGAACCTCTCGTTCCGCGGCGCGGAGGTCGTCGCGCCGTCCGCGCTCTCGTACAAGGACGAGGACCTCGCAGTCAGAGTCGTCCACTACCAGCACGGCGACCTGCTCAGAGGCGGTACCCGGATTGAAGGCGAGTTCGAGAGTCTGATCGACATGCGCGAAGAACCGCTCGCGTGTCTCACCATCGCCGGTCGCGCGATCCGAAACCGCTCGGGTATCCTCTCGCAGCTCGCGAACGCGCTCCGCGAGGAGGAGATCAACATCGATGCGGTCGCCTCCGGAATGGACTCGGTCACCTTCTACGTCGACGTCGACGTGGCCGAGACGGCCGAGGCGCTACTCCACGAGGCCGTCGTCGAGGACGAGGCGCTCTCCTCGGTGACCGTCGCCGACCCGATCGCGGTCATTCGGGTGACCGGCGGCGAACTCCCGAACCAGTCCGGCGTCATCCAGGAGATCATCGCGCCCCTCGCCGACGACGGGATCAACATCATCGACCTGATCACGAGCGCGACCTCCGTCGCGGTATTCGTCGACTGGGACGATCGCGAAGACGCGCTCGAAATCGTTCAGAGCCGGTTCGACTGACCGACCCACGCTCGCCGGAGTCTGGCTGACCTATCGGTCCAGTTCGGCCGAATCGATCACGTATCGCGTCGTCTGCCGCCCCTCGAACCGCGGTCCTGTCCCGGACTGCTCAAACCCAGCGTCTTCGAGGATCGCTCCGGTCTGCTCGTCGTTCGGAACGACAGCCTCGACACTCATTCCCTCCCGTCGCGCGAACCGCCGCGGCTCCTCAAACAGCCGGCGAATCGCCTGTTCGTCGCCGTCGAAATCGGTCACGTGAACCGTCTTGCCTCGTACGTCGAACGCGATAAATCCCGTGACGGCAGGCTTGTCGTCATCGCCACTGTCCTCTCCGTCCCCCGTCACCGCGACGCGGACCGATCGGTCGTGGATCATGTTCTTCACGACCCCTCGCGGCCGATCGGTCGCCGTCGCCAGCGCTTCGGCGTCCGACTCGAGCGCGTCACGAATTCGCATACTACGCGTATCCGGTGTTCAGGTATAAATGCGGTGTCGGCGTAGCGGCATCGGTGCGCCGCTTCGCCGAAAAATATAGCTTTAAACGACCGGCGGACACAGAAACTCCCATGAGCAAACCCACCAAGATCGTCACCGGCACGATCGGCGTTTCGGCCGTCCTGTCGGTCCTCATCATTCTCTCGTACGTCTTCGCTTGATGTTCTCGACGCGTCCGCTCGACGACGACCTCGACGCGGTTCGCGAGGCCCACGCGCCGGGATCTCCGGTGCTCGACGTCGACGCGGATTTCGAGACGCTCCCTCCGGCCGCCGCGGAGGACCTCGGCCTGTTCGTTGACGGGCTCTCGCCCGCGTCGTTTCCGGTCGAGTGGCTCCCCGACGAAGTGCCCGACCTGCTCCGCAAGTACGCCGGTCCGACCTTCACCGTCGGACTTCCGGGGGACGGAACCGTCGTCCGAACGACCCAGACTGACCCGCAGACCGTGCTCGTCAAGCACCGCGCTGAGGGGACTCCCGACGACTTCCTCGCGTTCCTGATCGCGGATCGGTTGGTTCAGATCGGCGTCGAGCCGACGCCGGGCTCGCTACCCGACGACACGCCGAGTTCTCGCCTCCCCGAGAGCTTCCTCCCGTTTTTCGGCGAGCGCTACCGCGACCTTGACGCCGCGATTCGGCGCCCCGACCCCGACACGGGCGCCTCTACGACCGGGCTGGGGCCCACCGACGTCTTTCAGATCGCGACCGCGCTATTCGACGCGTGGATCGGGCTGTACACCCGTGATGTCTTCGCCTCGTGGGAGGGGAGTCATCCCCGGCTGTTCGACGCGTGGCTCGACGCCGGCGACAGCCTCGAAGGGCGGCTCGGCGAACTCGCGGGCGAGGTCGCCCGCGGTGAGACCGACTTCGCGAGCGCGACCGAGTACGCCTGCTCGGCGGTCCGTCACGGCCTCGATCTGCCTGCGCCGTTTGCGGCGCTCGACACCGCGGCGTACCGCGACCGCGGCGCTCCCTACGCGGTGACGTGGGCGGAGAAGACGGTGGCGTCGATGGTCGACGCCGCGGAGTAGCCGAGTAATCGGAAACCTCCTCCCTCACACGTCGACGGTCACGTTCCCGTCGCCGTCGAGTTCGATGACACCCTCGAACAGGTCTCGGAACCGGTCGAGCGTCGCGACTTCGTGGACCTCTTCGGAGAGGTGGAAGATGCCGACCGCGTCGTGTTCGTCGAGGAGATCGAGGATGTCCGCGGCCGCCTCGTACACCGCATCATCGTCGGCGTAGTACGCCATCTCCGTGAGCGAGTCCACGGAGACGCGTCGCTTCCCCTCGTGTTCGGTGAGGAACCGCTCCACCCGGTCGACGACCCCGTCGAGGTCGTCCGGGGCGGAGACGTAGTACACGTCGTCGGAGGAGCGGCGGGAGTATCCTCGTTCCACGGAGAGCGTGTCGAGGATGGTCGCCTTCGTCTCGTCGACGTCGTAGTACTCCAGTTTCTGCTCGACCTCGCGCGCGGTGGTTCGCGTGGAGACGACGAGGAAAGCGTCTGTGTCGGTCTTCAGAAAATTCGTGTCGATCCGGTCGGTCTCGCCGATGCTCGGGTGAACGAGGAGAAGTCCGGTTCCGCCGGGGATGGTTTCCGGCCCGTTCTCGATGGCGAGCGAGTAGTCCATGGGATCGGAAACCGCCCGACTGACTTAACGATGCGGGCCACGGCGGGCCACAGCGGACCACGGCGGGCCACAGCGGACCACGGCGGTCGCGTTCTGTGACCGACCCGCTCCCGGCCGGTTTTTTCACCGTCGGCTCCGTCGACACGGTCGATGCCCGGCCACGACACCGCCCGCGACGTCTACCGGCAGGCACTCCCGGTGATCCTCGTCAGTCTCGTCGCGGGGCTGTTCTCCGGCACGATCCTCGGATCGGAGACGATGCGGGCCGGGATTTCGGAGGTTCCGGGGCTCCTCCTGCTGCTCCCGGCGTTCCTCGCTACCCGCGGGGGCGTCTATGGCTCGCTTGGCGCACGCCTCTCGACCGGGCTCCACCAAGGGCTCATCGAGCCGCGATTCCGCCTCGACCGCCGGCTCACAAACGCGATCCTCGCCTCCTTCATCAACGGGATGACCGTCTCCGTCTTCATCGCCGTGATCACGTTCCTCTGGCTGCGGCTCTTCGGAAACGCCGGGAACCTCCTCGAACTGGTCGGGATCATGGTCGTTTCCGGCTTCCTCTCGGCGGTGCTCATGATCTCGGTGCTGATCGCCGTCATCTTCGTGGGCTACCGGCGAGGACTTGATCCTGACAACGTCATCGGCCCCGTCGTCACCACCCTCGGCGACGTGTTCGGGGTCTTCTTCCTCCTCGTCGGGATCTACGTCGTGGGGACGGTAGTATGAACGTCGCGGGGGCGGTCCTGTGAGCCAGAGTGACTCCGGTTCCAACGCCGACCGCGAGTATGTTGATGAGTGGTCGATCCCCCGGATCGTCAGGACGATGATCCCGTTGTTGGCCGCGCTGTCGGTGCTCCAGCTCGTCTCCGGGACTGTCCTTCAAACGTACGAGGAGACGCTCGTGCGGAACCCCGCGCTCCTCGTGTTGGTCCCGGTCCAGATCGGGACGGCGGGGAACCTCGCGTCGATCACTTGCTCGCGGCTCACTACCCAGCTTTACCTCGGTACGTACGAGCTGGACCCGTCGAATCCGGATCTCCGCGCGAACGTCGGCGCCGTGTTCGCGCTCGCGGGGACCGTCTTCGGCGCGGTCGGCGTCGCCGCGTGGGGGATCGGCGTCGCGCTCGGTGGGACCCTCGGACTCGGCCGCGTGCTGCTCGTCTCGCTCGTGTCGGGGATGCTGCTCGCCGTCCTCGTGGTCGTCGCCAGTGTCACCGCGGTTGAACTCTCGTACCGCATCGGGCTCAACCCCGACGACACGACAATCCCCGTCGTCACCAACCTCTGTGACGTCGCCGGCGTGCTCATCCTCTTCGCGGTCGTCTCGGTGGTCGTGTGACTGCCGAAGGTTCGCTCGACGCTCGAAACGCCCCCAACCTCAGAACACGCTGTCGGCGGTCGCGGCGCCGACCACGCTGAACACCGCCCCGACGGAGATTGCCTTAAATGTCGTCGTCCACAGCTCGACGCCGACCACGCCCTCCTCGATGAGGAAGGTCCCGGGCGCGTCGAACAGCAGCGCGAGGAGGGTCACGGAGCCGAACGCGACGATCATCAGCGAGACGAACCGGGCGGGGATCCCCGCGATCTCCTTTTCGACATCGGGGTCGCGGTCGGTGTCGGCGCGGTAGAGCGCGGCGTACCCGATCAGCGCGACGAGCCCGGCGGTCAGCGCGCCCTGCCCCACGTTCATGCCCGCGGCCAGCACCCACACCTCCTCGGTGACGACGAACGGGCCAGCGAGGAGGAACCCCCCGACCGCCTGCTGCGCGGAGTCCGCGATCCGAAAGTTTGGGCGACGGAGGCCCCGCGGTCGTTTCATACCTGATCGAAGGGGCATCGGCCGGTAAAACGGCGCCGCTTTTGATCGTCGGCGATCGGTTTCACTGCTGTCGCTCCCCTCCGAACCGGTTTTCACCCGCCCGCTCGTTCACCCGCGTATGAGCGTTCGCGAGGAGTTCGACGAGTGGGCGGCGGCGGGGAAGGACCGCGGCATGGAGGACCGGCACTGGCACACCGCCAAACACGTCCTCGCGCGGATGCCGGTCGAGGCGGGCGACGCCGTCCTCGATCTGGGCACCGGCTCCGGCTACGCGCTCCGCGCGCTCCGCGAGCGGGGGATCGGTCGGGCGTACGGTCTCGACGGCGCACCCGAGATGGCGTGTAACGCCCGGAGCTACACCGACGACGACGCGGTCGGCTTCCTCGTCGGCGACTTCGACGCGCTCCCCTTCGCCGACGACTCGCTCGATCACGTCTTCTCGATGGAGGCGTTCTACTACGCGGCCGACCCGCACCACACGCTCGAAGAGATCCGGCGCGTGCTGAAGCCCGGCGGCACCTTCTACTGCGCGGTCAACTACTTCGCGGAGAGCGAGCAGACCCACGCGTGGCAGGAGAACATCGCGATCGACATGACGCTGTGGAGCCGGGCGGAGTACCGCGAGGCGTTCCGAGAGGCGGGGCTATACGTCGCCGAACAGGACGCGATCCCCGACCGCGAGATCGAGATTCCGGACGCCTCGGCGTTTCCGACCGACAGTTGGCACTCCCGCGAGGCGATGGTCGATCGGTACCGGACGTGGGGGACGCTGTTGACGGTCGGCGTCGCTCCCTGACTCCGTCGGTTATTTATAAGCGATCGTTGGTGTCCGCGGATCGGCGGTGAACGCGTTCGGCTCTCTCGTCGATCGTTTATATGTGGTTGCTACCGGATCGGTGGCGACGACCGCGACCTCCAAAGCCCCAGTCGGCGAGGCGGACGCACGCTCGTTGCGGTCCTCAGTCGCTCATTTTGTTCGCTCCCTGCGGTCCTTACGTCCCCTGCGCCCGCCTCGCCGACTGCCCCCTTTGAGTCCCGCCCCGCACAGCACCTCACGCCTCCCCAGCCTCGTCGGAGCGGCGCTCATAAGCGCCGCTCCGACTCCCTCGCGCGTGCGAGTCGCGCCCTTCGGGCGCTCCTCGGTACGCGCCACCGCACCACGTTTACAAGCACTCCTCACATCCGGCGATCCTTTTTAAGTGTGCGAGCCGTTCGCACAGCCGATCACGATGGAACTCCGCTGCGAGGATTGCGCCGGCTGCTGCGTCGACTGGCGGCCGCTCGCGCCGGACGCCGCCGGCTCCGACCGCACCGGTCGTCGCCCACCCCTCGACGACGCCTACGACCTCGTGCCGCTCACGCGCGACGAGATCGCCGGGTTCGTCGACGACGGCCTCGGTGACGTGTTGGTCCCTCGGCTGTTCGAGCCTGCCGAGGGCGACAGCGCGGTCCGGATCGACGGCGTCGACATCGCCGCCGCCGGCGACCGCCCCGTCTTCGCGATCGGCCTGCGGAAACCCCCCAAACCGGTCGCGCCGATCGGCACCGACGAGCATCGCTGGCTCGACGCCTGCGTCTTCCTCGACCCGACCACGCTCCAGTGCCGGATTCACGGCGACGAGCGCTACCCGCGAACCTGCTCGACGTATCCAGCTCACAACCTCGAACTGGACGCCGAGACCGAGTGCGAGCGCGTCGAGACCGCCGGCGGTGGCGACCGCCTCCTCGACGACGCGGTCCCCGACGACACCCCGCCGCTCCCGTTCGGCCCCCACGCGGCCGGCGCGACCGTCTTTGCGCACCCCGACCCCAACGATCTCGACGGCGTGATCGACCGGATCCGCGGGGAGCGGCTCACCCCCGACGACCGCGCTCGGTTCGTCGGGGCTGCGGTCGGCTCAAGCCCCGGATCGCTCTCCGTCGACCGCGACCGAATGGCCGAGGCCCGTTCCCTCGCCCGTGACGCCGACTCGTGGGCCGGGCGGGCGATCCGGTCGTGGAGCGAGCGAGCCACTGGCGACGGCGACCCGGTCGCGCTCGATGCGGCGGCGCGCGAGCGACTGGTCCACGAGCTAGAGGACGACGCCGGCGCGCCCGAGACGTCGGGATGGGACTGACGGACCGCTGCGGGTCCGCTCGTCCGACGAGGGTGGCTCGCGTCTCCCTCACCCGCCGCGCTTCCGGTACCAAACGCGCTCGCCGACCGGCGACTCGCCGTCGCCGATCGGCAGTCGACCCACGAACAGATCGCGGACGGCGAGCGTGATCACGAGTTCGACGGGCCTCCTGTCGCCGTCTTCCTCGTCGTCCTCACTCTCGCCGCTGCCTTCCTCCGACTCGACCGGTCGAACCGCCACGACGCAGTGACCGTCGCGCTCGTCGATCGATTCGATCACCCCGACCGACCACCGGTCGACGTGGTGCGAGGGCTCCCGAGCGTGGACGCGGTCGTGGTTCATGGTGGACTTCGGGGTCCGTTCACGCCGGTCCTCCGTTCGCGTTCACGGCTTGTCCCCCTCGACCCGCCGCACGGCGAGCGCGGCCTCGCAGGTGCACTCGGTCTCGCACTTGGGGCACTCCGACGCCGGCCGGTCGATCGGCTCCCGGTGGATCGTCTCGTACCCGTGGCGGTCGAACAGCTTCTCCGGCGAGTCGTCGCCGCCGTGGTACCACGAGTCCGCGAGGAACAGGTCCACGCCGGCGTCTACTCCGATCTCATGGAGCCGTTCGAGGAGCCGGCTCCCGATCCCGCGCCCCGTGGCCCCGTCCCGGACATAGCCCATTTCGAGGTGTCCGTACCGCTCCGCGGCGGGGATCAGATCCGGGTCGTCGAAGAAGTACATCTCGTCGGCGACAGCGGTCGAGTCCTCGAACTCCCGGAGCGCCATCACACCGAGGATCAAGTCGTCATCGTCGGGCTCGGCGTCCGCGTCGCCGTCGCCCTCGGCCTCCACCGCGACCAGCACGTGGTACGTCGGGTCGTCGGGCCCGAGGTCGACGCCGTAGGTGCTTCCCTCGCTGAAGTGCGCGGTGATCAGCGCCTCCAGCTCGTCGGCGTCGCCCGGTTGCGGGTCGCGAATCGCGATCTCGTCCATTCGTGCGCGATACGCCTCCCGTGGGCAAGAGGGGCGCGGTGTCGGAACACTCCGCTCCCGATCCACGGTCCTTATCCACCAGTCCCCGGTCGCCAGACCCGCTGCCGTCGGTCGAGCCACGCGGTGACCACGACGTGCGGGAGGGTCAGCGCCGCGATACCGACGAGCGACGTCGCGAGCAGGTCGCCCGGCGAGGCGACGCCGGCGGGAGCCGCGATCGCGACCGCGCCAACCACGACGAACCCCCCGAGCGTGAGCGGGGCTGCGTCGCGGGCGAACCGGGCGAGCGCCCGCCGGGCGTCGCCCTCCCCGAGCGCGGCCGCCGCGTCCGGATCGACGAGGACCAGCCGACCGACGTGTCGGAGCGCGTGCCAGAGCGCGAAGTACACCCCGATCGCGAACACGGGCGCGGCGAGCAGGAACCACGCCCACAACACCGCGACCTCGCCGGCGTCGCGGAGCCAGCCGCGCCGGGAGGCGCCGGCGCGGACTCGCCGGTACCCCACCCCGACCGACAGCGCCGTCGCGACGATCATGAACGCGCCGACGGCCGCCCGCGTTTCCGGGACGAAGAGGGGGTCGACCGCGGCGGTCGCGGTCCTCCCGTCGACGACGAACAGTCTCACGACCCACTCCGCGACCAGTCGGTATTCCTCCGGATGGGCGAGGAGAGGGACGCCCATCGGGAGCCCGCCGCGGACGACGAGGCTCAGCCAGCGCTCCGCCGAGGTCGGAAGGTGCTCGACGCCCGCGAGCCCGAGCGCGGCCACGTCCCCTTGCCCCCAGTGGAGCCACGTGAGGGCGATGAACCCGATGAACGCGGCGACCGGTGCGACGAAGAACGCCGCGACGACCGCCCCGCCGAGGACCGCGTAGGCGACCGAGACGACCGCGATAGACCGCCGGACCGACACATTCGGTGCCGCCCGCATCGGAATGAGGTGGTCGACGGCGCCGTGAACCATGCCGACCGCGAGCGTGCCGAGTGCGAACACCGCGACGCCGAGTTCGACCGGAAACAGAGGGGTCACGGCGCCGACCGGCAGCAGCGCGGCGAGCGCTAGCGCCGGATACAGCGCGAACCACCGGTCGACCGCCGATCGGGCGCGGTCGTCGCCTTCGACCGCCGTCGTTCCGCGGTGCGCCGCCGAGCGCGTCGCCGTCTCAGTCATCGACGGGTTCGGCCGACTCCGGTTCTGGTTCCGGTTCGAGCGCGTCCGCCAGCGACTCGGTCGGTCGCTCGCGGCGATCGTTCCAGTCGAGCACCCACTCGAACAGCACGAGTCCGTTCACGGTCATCACGCCGGCCGAGACGAAGAAGAGCAGCTCCTCGATCGGAAGTCCGAGAACGGCCACGCCGGTCGTGAGGTCGGGAGAGAGCTGCCACGTCCTCATCTCGATCGCGATCCGGTCCGCGATCCAGAAGTACGCGGCCGGGATCAGCGTCGCGGCGATCCAGGTCCGCGGCGTCCGGATCAGGTAGCCGCCGCCGACCGCCCACTGGATCGCGACGACGGGGCCGACCCACGCGATCAGTCCGCCGAGGTAGAGGTACGACGGGCCGATCGTCACCAGCCAGAGTCCACCGAGGATCATCGCGACGCCGGCGACGACGCCGGCGATCCGGGGCCCTCGGTCGAAGTCGCCCTCCCGAAACGTCGGGTCGAACCCGATCCGGTGGAGCGCGAACGCGGTAACGACGGTCTGGACGGTGAAGAAGAGGTACTCGCCAAGGGGGATCGACAGCGCCCGGACGAGTACCGCGCCGTCCGCGTAGGACCACGCGCCCCGACGGATCATGTAGCTGATCCACGGCGTCGTGTAGGTGTACGCGATGGCGACGAGAATCGCGATCGCGATCGTCGCGCGCCGCTGGCGGACGGCCCCGTACCGCGGCGCGACGTACCACAGGGCCGCGATCACGGGGAGACTGAAGACGAGGTGGAACTGCAGATACGTCAGCGTCGGCAGCATCCGATCACCCTATCGGCGCCGTTCATGGCTCCGCGTTCGCTCCGCCGCTTATTAAGGGCCGGTCCAAACAGTGTCGCGTTCGGCGGTCAGCGCGATCGGGGTCGGCAGTCGCCGGCTACTCCGCGGGGAGAATGTCGTACCCCTCCAGCACCTTCCCGAGCCGGAACATCGAGTCGACGACGTCGTCGCAGACGGGCCGGACCGCGTCCTTGGGGGCGAACCCGATCGCGAGTCCCGCGACCTCCAGCATCGGGAGGTCGTTCGCGCCGTCGCCGACCGCGACCGTTTCGGCCATCGGGATGCCGAGGTCGTCGGCGAGTTCGGCCAGCGCGTCATCTTTCGTCCCCTCGATGAGCGGCCCCTCGGCGTCGCCCGTGAGCGTCCCGCCGGCCGTCGGGAGGCGGTTGGCGACGATCGTGTCGGCCTCGACGCCCTCCTTCGCGAGCGCGCGCTCCACCCCGCGCTCGAACCCGCCCGTCAGCACGGCGACGTGGTGCCCTTCGGCCTGTAGGCGCTCGATCAGCTCCCCGGCGTCCGGCCGGAGCGCCACCTCGTCGAACGCAGCCGCGACCTCGTCCTCGTCGAGCCCGCCGAGCAGTTCCGCGCGCTGATACAGGCTCTCGGCGTAGCTGAGCTCGTCGTTCATCGCTCGCTCCGTGATCTCGGCCACCTCGTCGGCGACGCCCGCGCGCTTCGCGAGCAGGACCGTCATCTCGGAGTCGGAGAGCGTGCCGTCGAAGTCGAACGCGATGAGACTCATGGCTCCCGTTGGGCGCGGCAGGGTTTTGAAGCACCTGATCGCGCAAGGGACTCCTCACGGACGGGTCGCCTCGGGGAGCTGTATCTCGGTGGCCTTTTTCCCGATCCGAACCGTCCCCTCCGCTATGGACGGAACAGACGTGGACCGCGCCGATGTCGATGTCGACGACCTCCTGAAGATAATTCTCGTGCTCGCGATCGCGTGGCTTCTTCTGGAGATATTCGGGGCGGTACTCGATCTCACGTTCGCGCTCTTGGACGCTCTCCCGATGCTGATCGTCGTCGCGATCGTCGTGCTGATCGCCTTACGGCTCACCGATCGGATCTGAGACATGTTTAGCCTGAACGTCCCGCTCGCACCCGCCGTCGACCGGCTCGCGGCGGATCTCCAGTCGAAACTGTCGGGGTTCGATCGGGTGCGCGACCGACACACGCTCGTCTGCAAGCGGTTCGGCGTCGATGACGTGCCCGACCGCGTCGCGAGTGACGACCGCGCCGGGGGCGGTGCTCCGGCCGGCGGCCCGTCACCCCCCAAGCCCGACGCACTCGACGCCCTACGCGAGGACCTCCACCCGCTGCTCGCGGGGACCGACCCCTTCCCGGTCGCCGTGATCGGGATCGACATCTTCGACGCGCCCGCGTCGGGGTCGGCTCCGGTGCTGTATCTGGTCATCGAGAGCGACGCGCTCGTCCGAGTCCACCGGCGGCTCTGCGCCGCCTACGGCGCGATCGCGGGGATCGAGGGTGACGACTTCGTTCCGCACATTACCGTGGCGCGTGGTGGCAACCCCGAGCCGGGCGTCGTCGCCGACCTCGTCGGCGCCGAGTTCGAGCCGATCCGGTGGCGCGTCCACGCGCTCGACCTGTACGATCCCGAGTTTCGGGAGGTCGCCGCGACGATCGACTTATAACTGGTTGGTGGCGGATCGTCGGTAGATACGGGCGGAGTGCCAGCTGCTTGCTTATAAATGACTGATCGCGAATCGACGGTGAAGGCCTCCAAAGCCCCAGCCAGCGAGGCCCACCCGACCGCACCGCAACCGCAGCCTCACGCCTCCCCAGCCTCGTCGGACCGGCGCAGCCGCGCCGGTCCGACTCCCTCGCGCGTGCGACTCGTGGCCTGTCGGCCACTCGTCGGCACGCGCCGACCGCACCGTTCAGTTATAAATCCCGTTCCGTGAACAGTTACTCTCGATCGAGGTCGTCGATGGCCCTTCCGCTAGTGCGCTCACCGCTCGCGAATGCGCATCGGCACCGGGTGGTCGGGATGCATCGTCAGCGACCCGCGCAGCGAGAGGTCGGGGCCCTCGTAGTCGAGGTCGTACCGCGAGCAGACCTCGGCGAGGATCAGCTTCGCCTCCAGCAGCGAGAACGCCTTCCCGATGCAGTGGCGCGGCCCGCCGCCGAACGGGAAGAAGGCGAATCGCGGGCGCTTGCTCTGGCGTTCTGGTTCCCAGCGGCTCGGATCGAACGTCTCCGGGTCGTCGTACCACCGCGGCGAGCGGTGGATAGCCCACTGTGAGAGCATGAGCGCGGAGCCCTCGGGGATCCGGTACCCCCCCAGTTTCACGTCGAGCTTCGGCTCGCGGAAGAGGGTGTAGACGGGCGGGTACAATCGCAGTGATTCGTTGAGGACGCGCTCGGTGAACTTCATCTCGCGGGCGTCGGCGGCGGTCGGCGGGCCGTCGGCGGTCGCCGCCGCGGCCTCCCGTGCCACGCGCTCGCGGGCCTCGGGGTGGTTCGAGAGCAGGTAGAAGGTGTACGTGAGCGCCAGTGCGGTCGTGTCGTGACCCGCCAAGAGCATCGTCACCAGCTCGTCGCGGAGGTTCTCGTCGGTCTGCTCGCCGCGGTCGCGGGCGCGCAGCAGGACCGAGAGGAGGTCCATCGGCAGGTCGCCCGCACCGTCCCCGTCGGGACCATCCCCCACGGGGCCTCGCACCGCGACGCCCCCGGGACCGGCCGGGTCGACGCTGGGGTCGTACTCAGTCCCGCGACGCCGGTCGACGATCCCGTCGATCACGGATTCGAGGGTGCCGATCGCGGCGTCGAACTCGCGGTTCTCGCGGGTCGGCATCCAGTTCGGGATCAGGAAGCGGCGCGGGTCCGGCTCGAACCGGGCGCCGAGCGGCTCCAGCTTCTCTTGAACCGTCTTCACCTCCTCGTCGGTGATGTCGGCGCCGAACATCGCCGAGACGATGATCTTGACGGTGAGGCGGGCGACCTCCAGCTGCACGTCGACGACCTCGCCGTCGGCCCAGTCCGCGAGCTGCGACTCGGTGTGCTCGACCATCGTCCCCGCGAGCGCCCCGATCCGGCGGCTGTGGAACGAGGGGCTCGCGAGCCTGCGCTGGCGCTCCCACGTCTCCCCCTCGCTCATGAGGAGGCCGTTCCCGAGCAGGGTGTCGATGGCGTCGTCGCCGAAGTCCGGTTTGCGATACCGCTCGGCGTCGGCGACGAGCACGCGCTCGACGTCGGCCGGGTTCGTGAGCATGTACGTCTCGCGCGGGCCGAGGTCGAAGCGAACGACGTCGCCGTAGCTGTCTGCGCAGGCACGCATGAACGAGAACGGGTCGTCGGCGTACTGGCGACCGTTGCCGAAGACGGGGTCACCAATGGGTCCGGGCGGCGTGGCGGACATACGAGAAACAGGGTCTCGTCGGGGTTAAACATTCGGCGGCGGGGAGAACTCGCGGGCGTCTCGGGGTTTCGTCGGGGGCTACTGCGGCTGCTCTCGCTCCCGCTTCCGCTCCTGTCTCGCGTCCAGCCGCTCGACGCGGGTGATCAGTTCGTCGACGGCGACTTCCTGGTCGTCGGTGGCGTCGACGATGCGCTCGGTCGCGTCCTCGGTACGATCAGAGCGCTCTCGGACCGCCTCCAGCGACGAGGTGAGCTCCTCCACGGTGGCGGCCTGGTCGTCGGTGGTTCGGGCGACCTCGGCGACGCCGGCGGCGGCCTCGTCGACCGCGTCCGCGATCTCTTCGAGCGAGTCGAGTACCGTCTCGATCTCGGTGCCGGCGTCCTCGATCCGCTCGTGCGAGCGCTCGACGGCGGTGCTCGTCTCGTCCGACTGCGCCTGCAGCTCCGCGAGGCTCTCCGTGATCTCCTCGGTGTAGCCGCGGGTCTCGTCGGCGAGCTTCTTCACCTCCTCGGCGACGACCGCGAAGCCGTCCCCGCCCTCGCCGGCGCGGGCGGCCTCGATGTTCGCGTTGAGCGCGAGCAGGTTCGTCTGCTCGGCCACGTCGGAGATGACCTCGATGACCTCCTCGATGTCGTCCATGCGTTCGGAGAGCGCGCCGACGCTCTCGACGAGTTCGTCGCCGATATCGACCACGTCCTCGGTCGCCTCGCGGGCGTCCTCGCTGGCGTCGAGCCCCTCGTCTGCCGCTTCGCTGGCGGCGACCGCGGCCGAGTCGACCTGATCGGCGGTCGCGGCGACCTCCTCCATTCCGGCCGAGAAGGACTGCATCTCGGAGACGCTCTCTTCGAGGAGTTCGTTCTGCTCGTCGACGTTCTCCGCGATGTTCGCGGCCGCGGTGCTGGCCTTCTGGACCGTTCGGTCGATCTCGCGGGCCTGCTCGTGAACGCCCTCAGAGAGGTCCTGGAGGTTCTCCGCCATCTGGTTGACGACGCCGATGACGCTCAACAGCTCCTCGTCGAGGATCTCGCACTCCTCGCGACGGGCCGCGCGTGCGTCGAGGTCTCCCTCGCCGATCGCCTCCGCCGTCTCGCGGACCTCGGCGACGAGCGCCTCGGTCGCGTTGCGCTGGTTGATGTTCTCCGTCCGGTCGATGACGACCTCCGTCACGCCGACGAGGTCGTCGCCTTCGTACAGCGGCGCCGCCGTGAACTCGATGTGCTTTTCGTCGCCGTGGCGGTCGACCATCGCGCTGGTGTCGCGGTAGCGGGTCTGCGCCGAGTCGCAGCGCTCGACGCCGTACACCTCGTCGGCGGTCTCCGGCGCGTCGAGCACCTTGTCGGCGAGGGTGTCGGCCCGCCGCCCGTCGGGGTAGAACAGCTCCGAGACGTGGGCGTGGCCGACCGCGTCCTCACGCTCGTTCCCGGTGAGCGACGCGATGGACTCGTTCCACTCGGCGACGTTCCCCTCGCTATCGAGGATGAACGTCGGGACGCCGGTGGCGTTGAACACCTGCTCGAAGCCCGCGGCGGCGAGGGTCTCGGCGCGATCGACGCCCTCCGCCTCCGCAATGGTGTACTCCTCGCCCTCGCTCGTGGCTGTGCCCGTCTCCGTCTCGGCCGCGTCGCCGGGGGCGTCACCCGACAATCCCGCATCGGCGGAGTCACTCACGACGACCCCGCCGTCCGGGACCGATCGCGAGTTCCGGTCCCGACCGAACGCGCGTCGGAGCAGCCCTCGAAGTCCCGTCATTTCTACGTGGGGCTCTCCCAAGCGCCCGCATAAACGGTTCCCCCCGCTATTCATGTTTGATAATCGACTGCGCTGTCGGACGACGAGCTAGGTCGCAGAGCCCGCCCGCAGCACGGCTCGCCCGCAGTGTTCAAACGCGTTCGGCGGCTACTAGGATTCGATGGACGCCGACGCCGTGCGCGAGCGGGCCGCAGACCTCCCGACTGAACCCGGTGTGTACCAGTTCCGGGCCGGGGAGACGACGCTGTACGTCGGCAAGGCGGTCAACCTCCGGAATCGGGTGCGGTCGTACGCCGACCCGCGCTCGGGGCGGATACGGGGGATGGTCGGGCGCGCCGACCGGATCGAGTTCGCGGTCACCGACACCGAGACGCAGGCGCTCCTGTTGGAGGCGAACCTGATAAAGCGGCTCCGGCCGCGGTACAACGTCCGGCTGAAAGACGACAAGTCGTACCCGCTGGTTGCGATCACGGACCACCCCGTCCCGCGGATCGAGGTGACCCGCGACCCCGAGGAGGGCGCGGTCGCGTACGGCCCGTTCACGAGCAAGGGTCGCGTGGAGACGGTGGTGAAAGCGATCCGCGACGAGTACCGGCTTCGCGGCTGCTCCGACCACAAGTACGCGAACCGGGACCGTCCCTGTCTCGACTACGAGATGGGGATCTGCTCGGCCCCCTGTACCGGCGAGATCGACCCCGAGAGCTACGCCGAGGACGTTGCGGCCGCCCGCCGGTTCTTCGAGGGCGAGACGGGCGTCCTCGCTGACCCCCTGCGTCGGCGGATGGAGGCCGCCGCCGAGAACGCGGAGTTCGAGCGCGCCGCGAACCTCCGGGACCGGCTCGAAGCGGTCGAGGCGTTCCACGGTGAGGGCGGCGAGGCCGTGAGCGACCACTCCGACGACCGCACCGTCGACGTGCTCGCGGCCGCCGTCGAGGGCGACACCGCTCGCGTGGCCCGGCTTCACAGCGAGCGCGGCCAGTTGGTCGACCGCAGTCGGCACCGGCTGGACGCGGCGGCGGTGGGAGACGACGGCGAGGGAGATGAAGATGGCTTCGCCGACCCCGACGCCAACACGCCCGCCGCGGTGCTGTCAGCGTTCCTCACGCAGTACTACGCCGAGCGGGAGTTCCCGGACGCGATCCTCCTCGCAGAGCGCCCGTCGGACCCCGACGTGATCGACTGGCTGGAGGCGGAGGGGGTCTCGGTCCGCGTCCCCGGTGCGGGGCGGGAGGCGAAGCTCGTCGAACTCGCCCTCAAAAACGCCCGCAAGCGCGGCGGCCGTGAGGACCCCGTCGGCGCGCTCGGCGAGCGACTCGGAATCGACCGCCCGGCCCGGATCGAGGGGTTCGACGTGAGCCACGCGCAGGGGACCGCGGTGGTCGGCTCCGACGTGTGCTTCGTCGACGGAAGCGCGGAGACGAGCGACTACCGCCGGAAGAAGCTCACCGACCGCAACGACGACTACGCGAACATGCGCGAGTTGGTCCGGTGGCGCGCCGAGCGCGCGGTCGCCGGCGAGGACGACCGCCCCGACCCCGACCTTCTCCTGATCGACGGGGGCGGGGGGCAGCTCGGGGCCGCTCGCGACGCGCTCGCGGAGACCGGCTGGGACGTTCCCGTTGTCGCGCTCGCGAAGGCCGAGGAACTGGTCGTGACCCCGACCGGCACCCGCCGGTGGCCGGACGACGCCCCCGAACTGCACCTGCTCCAGCGCGTTCGCGACGAGGCGCACCGCTTCGCCGTCTCTTACCACCAGACCGTCCGCGACGAGGTCAAGACGGTCCTCGACGACGTGCCCGGCGTCGGCCCCCAGACCCGCCGCCGGCTCCTGCGCCGGTTCGGATCGGTCGAGAGCGTGCGCGATGCCTCCCTCGACGACCTCACCGACGTCGACGGCGTCGGCGACGCGACCGCCGACACGCTCCGCGAACGCTTATAAGTGAATGACGCGGTCGGCGCGCCCCGGTGTGAGGGAGTCGGTCGCCCGGAGCAACGCGGAGGGCGGCCGACGAGGCTGGGGCTTTGGCAGTGTTGGCCAGCGATCAGCAGCCATCCGTTTATAAGTGATCGGCTGGCATTTCGCAGGTATCCTTCGCGCCATCAACGATTTATAAGCACTCTCGCCCAACTTCCCACCCGTCATGCGCGCGTTCTTCGCCGTCGACCTCCCGGACGACCTCGCGCCTCGCGTCGCGGACGCACAGGCCGCGCTCGGGGACGCAGCGGGACTGGCACTCGTCGATCCCGAACAGACGCACGTCACGCTGAAGTTCTTGGGAGATATCGCCGAGGACAACGACGACACCACACCCACACTCGACGACGTGATCGCCGCCGGCAAACAGGCGGTCGAGACCGCTAACGTCGACCCCTTCGAGTGCGCCGTCGAGGGATTCGGCGTCTTCCCCAGCCTCGACTACATCTCGGTCGTCTGGGCGGGGGTCGACGCCGGGAGCGCGGAACTGACCGCGCTCCACGAGGCCCTCGAAGTGGAGACGACCGCGCTCGGCGTCGACCCCGAGAACCACGCATTCACCCCGCACGTCACGCTCGCCCGGATGAACGACGCCCGCGGGAAGGAACTCGTACAAGAAGCCGTCCGCGAGCGCGACCCGGAGATCGGCCGGTTCGAGGTCGACGCGGTCCGACTCGTCTCGTCGACGCTGACGAGCGACGGGCCGGCGTACGAGACCGTCGCGTCGTTCGGGCTCTAGCGGGAGCGACCGCGATCACTCGGTGTCGTCGCCCGTCGCGTCCGGGGACCCGGAGATGTCCGATCCGCTTTCGCCCTCGGTTCCGATCCCCGGATGCTCCACCCGCACTCGGGTCACTCGCGTCGCGGTCGCGCCCGTGACCGCGAGCGTCACGTCGCCGATCTCGACGCGGTCGCCCTCAGCGGGGACCCGCCCGAGCTGCCGGGTCACCAGTCCCGCGACGGTCTCGGTGCCCCCGTCGATCGGGAGGTCCAGCCCGAGCGTCTCGTTGAGGTGCGCGACGGTGGTCCACCCGCGGGCCACCGCGGCGTCGGGCGCGACCACGTCGACGTGGTCGGTCTCCCATCCCCCGACCAGTTCGCCGACGATCTCCTCGAGTACATCCTCCAAGGTCACGATCCCTACCACCGCGCCGAACTCGTCGACGACGATCGCCATCCGGAGAGCGCTCGACCGCATTGTCGCGAACAGCTCGTCGACCGGCTGCGTCTCCGGGACGAAGGTCGGCTCGTGGAGCGCGCTTGCGAGGGGCTCTCCGCGCTCGTTGGCGCCGATCGCGTCGCGCAGGTCGACGACGCCGACCACGTCGTCGCGGTTCTGGCTGTACACCGGCATCCGCGTGACGCCCTCCGCGGCGGCGGTCGAGACCGCCTCGGCGGGCGTGGCGGTGTCCGGCAGCGCGACCATGTCGGTCCGAGAGACCATCACCGCCGACACGCGGGTCGACTCCAGATCGAGGACGCCGCGGATCATCGCGCCCTCGTCCGGGTCGAGCGCGCCCGCCGCCTCGCCGGAGAGCACGAGCGTCTCGATCTCCTCGCGCGTGAGGTACGATTCGATGTCGGATTCGCCGCCGGTGAAGCGATTGACGACGCCGGAGAGCGCCTCGAAGATGTATAACACGGGTCGGATAAGGCGCTGGATCGCGACCACCGGTCGCGACACGCGGAGGGCGTGCTTCTCCGCGTTCGCCACCGCGTACGATTTCGGCGCGATCTCGCCGAACACGATGACGAACACGGAGGTGACCAGCGTCGAGCCCGTGGCCGCCTCGCCACCGGAGAAGCCGAACCGGACGAACACCGCAGTCGCGACCGACGCGGCCGCGATGTTGGCGACGTTGTTGCTCACCAGGGCGGTAACGAGGAAGCGATGCGAGTCTGCGCGCAGCGCCGATAGCGCCCGCGCGCCGGGTACGTCGGCGGCGAGCAGCGAGTCGACGCGATGGCTCGGGACCGAGAACACGGCGAGTTCCGAACTGGAGAAGAAGGCGCTGATCCCCGTCAACACGAGGATTGCGGCCACGCCGACGAGCGCGATCGTGAGATCCATGGTGGAACGTGCGCCCGGATATAAAAGGTAGTACCGCTGCGCGGCCACCCGCTTGGAGCGTCCTACGGTCGATCGAACGGGAAAGCGGTACCCACGAACGAGGGGTTTCCACCCGAAACGAAGGGGTTCACTATCCTCGATCGCGGATCGTCTCGGTCGGCAAAACGGAGCGATGAGGAAAGGGTTAACCTCGCGCCGCCGGTGAAAACGCCCATGAAGGTACTCGTGACCGACCCCATCGCAGATGCGGGGTTGGACCGACTCCGAGACGCCGGCCACGAAGTCGTAACGGACTACGAGGTCGAGGGCGACGCGCTGCTCGACGCTGTGAGCGACGCCAACGCGCTGATCGTTCGCTCCGGGACCGACGTGAACGAGGCGGTGTTCGAGGCCGCCTCCGAGCTCGTCATCGTCGGGCGCGCCGGCATCGGCGTCGACAACATCGACATCGAGGCCGCCACCGACCACGGGGTCATCGTGGCCAACGCGCCCGAAGGGAACGTCCGGGCCGCCGCCGAGCACACGGTCGCGATGACGTTCGCCGTCGCGCGCTCGATCCCGCAGGCACACGGCCGCCTCCTCGGCGGCGAGTGGGCGAAAGGGGAGTTCCTCGGCACCGAAGTGAACAACAAGACGCTGACCATCGTCGGCCTCGGTCGCGTCGGTCAGGAGGTCGCCAAGCGGCTCGACTCGCTCGGGATGGATCTCGTCGTCTACGACCCGTACATCTCCGAGGAGCGCGCCGACCGGCTCGGCGCCGAGCTGGTCGAGGACCTCCACGAGGCGCTCGGCCGCGGCGACTTCGCGACGGTCCACACGCCTCTCCTCCCCGAGACCGAGGGGATGATCGGCGAAGACGAGCTGGCCCAGCTGGAGGGCGGCTACCTCATCAACTGCGCCCGCGGCGGCATCGTCGACGAGGACGCGCTCGCCGAGGCGGTCGACGACGGCATTCTCGCGGGCGCCGCGCTCGACTCCTTCGCCGAGGAGCCCCTGTCCCAGGACTCGCCGCTGCTCGACGTCGAGGACATCGTCTTGACGCCCCACCTCGGCGCCTCGACGGAGGCCGCACAGGAGAACGTCGCCATCGACACCGCGGAGGCGGTGCTCGCGGCGTTCGACGACGAGCCCGTACTCACGGCACTCAACGCGCCCTCCGTCGACGAGACCGCGTTCCCGCGGATCAAGCCGTACATCGCCGTGGCCGAGACCGCCGGGAAGGTCGCCGCGCAACTCCTCGACGGCCGCATCACGGGCGTGGAGACGACCTACGAAGGCGACATCGCCGAGGAGGACGTAGACCTCGTCACGGCAAGCGCGCTCAAGGGCGTGTTCGAGCCGCTGGAGTGGCAGGTGAACGCGGTGAACGCGCCTCGGCTCGCCGAGGAACGCGGCATCGAGGTCACCGAGTCGAAGACCCGCCAGACCGAGGACTTCCAGAGCCTCGTGCGCGTCACCGTCCGAAACGGCGACGACGAGATCGCGGTCGAGGGAACGCTGTTCGCCGGCGAGGACGCTCGGATCGTCCGGATCGACGGGTTCCGAGTCGACGCGGTCCCGTACGGCCACATGCTGGTCGCGCGCAACACCGACGAGCCGGGTGTCATCGGGCTCATCGGTACCGTCCTCGGCGACTACGACGTGAACATCGCCGGGATGTACAACGCCCGCGAGACGCAGGGCGGCGAGGCGCTCACCGTCTACAACCTCGATCAGGACGTGCCGGACGAGGCCATCGAGGCGCTGCTCGCCGACGACCGGATCGTCGAGGTCACCGAGATCACGCTGGACGACGCCGACGAGCGGCCGGCGGAGTAAAGAACCTCGCGCCGCGACCTGAGCGGGTCGCAGTCTGAAGACTGTGGTCTAACGTTTCTCGAATCGACGACTTGACGAAGACCGACGGAAACGCAGAGCGGCGGCGCTGAGATACCGCTCGGCGAGCCGAAGAAGCGGAACTCCGCCCCGGGATCATGTTTATCAATATTCATGATGGACACCTGATCGTATGGTAAACGCGGAGGTCCACGTCATCGACCGCGGCGGGTTGTACTGCGACATGAACTACATGATGGAGGCGAACACGATCGGGAGCCACGACGAGCCGAATCCCGACACCGAGTACGACGAGATTCCGGTGTGGAACCTCGTCATCGACCATCCCGAGGCGACGATCCTCTGGGACACGGGCTCGCATCACGACGCCGCCGACGGCCACTGGCCCGAGGGGCTCGTACAGGCCTTTTACCCGCACGACGCGAGCGACCACCGCCTCGACGACGACCTGGAGGCGGCGGGCTACTCGCTCGACGACATCGACGCGGTGTTCCAGAGCCACCTCCACCTCGACCACGCCGGCGGGCTGGAGTTCTTCGCGGGCACCGACACGCCCGTGTACGTCCACGAGGAGGAGTTGAAGTTCGCCTACTACAGCGCGAAGACCGACGAGGGGAGCGCCGCGTACGTGCTCGACGACTTCGACCACGACCTGAACTGGCAGGTGCTCCATCGCGACCGCGAGGAGCGCTTCACCGATCTGGAGTTCGTCCGGTTCCCCGGCCACACGCCGGGGCTCACCGGCTCGGTGATCCACCTCGATTCCGAGGGCACCGTCGTGTTCACCGGCGATCAGGTGTACATGGACGAGAACTACGAGGAGGGAACCCCGCTCGGCGGCCCCCTCGTGTGGGGGAAAACGGAGTGGGCCGAGAGCATGAATCGGATCCGCGAGCTGGAGCGACGCCACGACGCCGAGATCGTGTTCGGCCACGACCCGGAGCAGTTCGAGGCGATCCAGCCGGGGTGGGGGGTGTGAGCTACGAGCGCTCCGTCTCCGCCGACCCGCACCGACTCTCGCCGGAGACCGTCTGGGAGGTGCGGATGCCGGCGATCCGCGTGGGAGCCGACGCGGCCGACGAGCTCGGCTACCAGCTCGGCCAGCTCGGGCTCTCCGGCGACGGTCGCGGGCTGATCGTCACCGATTCGGACCTCGTCTCGTTGGGCCACGTCGATCGCGTCGCCGACGAGCTGGAGGCCGACGGGTTCGACGTCGACGTGTACGACGGCGTCGAACGCGAACCCAGCATCGAGGCGGTCGAGGAGTGCATCGCGTTCGTCCGCGATGAGATGGGCGAGGACGGGTACGACTTCTACCTGGGGCTCGGCGGCGGTAGCTGTATGGACACCGCGAAGGCGACGCGGGCGATCGTCGCCAACGGCGGCGAGGTGCTCGACTACGTGGCCGCGCCGACCGGCGCGGGCAAGAACCTCACCGAATCGGGGCCGCCGCTGATCCTGTTGCCGACGACCGCGGGGACGGGCTCCGAAATCTCGCCCGTGGCGATCCTCTCGGTACCCGAAAAGGGAATTAAAGAGGGGATCTCCAGCACGCACGTCCGGGCGGACGCCGCGGTGCTCGACCCGACGCTCACCACGACGCTGCCGCCGGACCTCACGGCGAAGACCGCGATGGACGCGCTCGGCCACGCGATCGAGGGGTACACCACCCACCAGTACGACGACCTGCTTCGCCCCGAAAATCCCGCAGACCGTCCGGTGTACGCCGGACGAACCGGCTTCACAGAGATGTTCAGCGAGAAGGCGATCGACCTCCTTTCGTCGAACGTACGACGCGTCGTCAACAACGGCGACGACATCGAGGCTCGCGGCGCGATGTTGAAGGGCGCACTGTTCGGTGCGATCGCCGGACTCACCGCGGGCGCGAGCCTCGCGCACGCGATGGCGTATCCCGTCGGAAACAACTATCACACGTACCACGGGGAGACCATCGCGGCGCTCACGCCAGCGAGCACCCTCGGCTACAACGTCGCCAGCGACCCGCCGCGGTTCGCGAAGGTGGCGGAGATGCTCGGCGCCGACACCTCCGGGATGAGCACCCGCGAGGCCGCCGACGAGGCCCGCGAGGAGTTCGTGCGGCTCCAACGGGACCTCAACGTGCTCCCGAGCGGGCTCAACGAGCTGGCGGGGATCACCGTCGACGACACCGGCACGCTCGCCGAAAGCACCGTCGAGAGCCAGCAGCGGCTACTTCGGTGTAACCCGCGACCCGTGACGAAAGAGGACGTCGAGGAGGTGTTCCAAGACGCGCTGTACAACTGGGAATAGCGTGCGAACGGCCCGATCAGTCGCGCAGGTGCTCGACGACCGCGTCCACGTCGTTCGGGACGGGTTCGGGGTCGCTCCCGGCCTCGTAGGCGGCGTCGGGGTCTTTTAAAAGGTGCCCCGTCGTCAGGCAGACGACCTGCTCGTCGTCCTCGACGACGCCCTCGCGGCGGAGCTTCCTGAGTCCGGCGAGGCTCGCGGCGGAGGCGGGTTCGACGCCGACGCCCTCCTCGGCGAGGTCGCGCTGCGCGTCGGTGATCTCGTCGTCGCTGACGGCGACCGCCGTGCCGCCGGTGTTCCGGATCCCCGGGAGCGCCTTCGGGGCGTTGACCGGGTTCCCGATGCGGATCGCGGTCGCGCGCGTCTCGACCTCTTCCCAGCGCCGAACCTCGTCGTTGCCCTCCTCGATCGCCTCGACCATCGGGGCGGCGCCTTCGGCCTGCACGCCGGTCAGTTTGGGGACCTCGTCGACGTCGAGCGCGCCCGACTGGACCAGCTCGCGAAACGCCTTGTACAGCGCCGAGGTGTTACCCGCGTTGCCGACGGGGAGGACGATCCGGTCCGGGAAGGTCCCGTAGTCGTCTCGGAACTCCTCTAATATCTCGAAGCCGATCGTCTTCTGGCCCTCTAAGCGGAACGGGTTCAGTGAGTTGAGCAGGTACGCCTCGCCGCGGGCGGCCAGTTCTTGGACGATGTCGAGACAGGCGTCGAAGTTGCCGTCGACTTCGAGGATGCGGGCGCCGTGGAGACTCGCCTGCGCGATCTTCCCGGCGGCGACCTTCCCCTTCGGAAGGAGCACGAGCGTTTCCATCCCGCCGCGGCCGCCGTACGCCGCCAGCGCGGCGGAGGTGTTCCCGGTGGACGCACAGGCGAGCGCGCCGACGCCAAGTTCCTCGGCGACTCGGACGCCGACGGTCATCCCGCGGTCCTTGAACGAGCCGGTGGGGTTCATCCCCTCGTGTTTGACCCGGAGCGTCTCGACGCCGACCGCCTCCTCGATTCGGGGAACGGTGTGCAGCGGGGTGCCGCCCTCGGGGAGCGTCACGCCCAGATCGAACGGGAGCGCCTCGCGGTAGCGCCAGACGCCGCGATCGGGGCCCTCGGAGGCGGCGCCCGAGCCGAAGTCGTCGAACGTCGGCGGGTCGTCATAGCGTACTTCGAGCAGACCGTCACACTCGTCGCAGGTGTACCGGACTGCCTCGAAGGGGGCGAACGTCTCGTCGCACTCGATGCAGGCGAGCCACGTCCCGTCGTCGGCGCAGTCGGGCGCCGCCGGAGTCGGGGCGTCGATGGCGAGATCCATTACGTCGTCGTCCGTGCCGCCGCGGCTTAAGACGGGCGGTCGGGACGGACGTTGCCGTGTCGATGAGAAGCGTGGACGGCTCCCGACCGCTCAGTCGACGATGATCTCGGAGCTGCCGCTGTCGTCGTCGTCGGGGCCGGAGCCGAGCCGATCCTGATAGCGCTGGATCCAGTCGGCAAAGCAGTCGGGACAGAGCCGCTGGGTGTCGATGTTCGCGCGGTCGACGCTCAGCCGGACGGTGCGTGCGAGCGCGTCCGTGGTGGGGTCGCCGCAGTCGTCGCAGGGCTCGGTCGTCGGCGCGTCGCTCATACCGATCGGTCGCGCGGGCGACTCTTAAAAGTACGTCGGCGGGAGCGGCTAGTCGCTGCCGCCGCCGCGACCTCAAACCGTCCGGAACGCGCGGTCGCCGGCGTCGCCGAGTCCGGGGAGGATGAACCCGTCGTCGTCGAGGCGGTCGTCGATGGCGACCGTGAGTAGGTCGGCCTCGGGGACCGATTCGCTCACCCGGACGAGCCCCTCGGGCGCGGAGACCGCCGAGAGGACGAACAGGTCCTCGAAGGCGTCGGCCTCGTCGAGGACGTGGTCGAGCACGGCGCACATCGTCGAGCCGGTGGCAAGCATCGGGTCCGCGACGATCACGGTGTCCTCGGGCCGGATCTCGGGCAGTTTCACGTAGTCGATCGTGATCGGAAACTCACCGTCGTCGGTCATCCCGGCCTCCTCGTCGCGGCCGGCGGAGATGACGCCCTGCTTCGCGCGGGGGAACGCCTTCAACAGCCCCTCGACGAACGGCGTCGCGGCCCGGAGCACGTTGATGATGACCACGTCGTCGAGTCCCTTCACGCGCTCACCGGTCGTCTCTTGGAGCGGCGTCTGGACGGGGACGTACTCTGTCTCCATCGCACCGTCGATGATCTCGTAGCCGCAGATGCGGCCGAGCTTCACGAGCCCCTTCCGGAACGCGACCTGCTCGGTCTCGACGTCGCGGAGCCGCGAGAGGGTGTCCTTCGCCAGCGCGTGCGTGATGAGGTGCGCGTCGTCGCGGTCTTCGATCGTCATTGTCGGAAAAAGCGCCGCGTTCGGGTTAAAAGATGGCGAAACTCGCCAATTCGTCGGATCGCGAGAGAGGCGTCTCCCGTCGCTACAGTCACCGCAACACGGTGACGTACGTCAGCGCGAAGACGATCAGCGCGAGGGACGCGACGTTGGTCGCGGTGACCTCGGCGACGTCGAGCAGTTGTAACCCCCAGAAGGCGGTCCACGCGAACATCCCCGAAAGCACCGCGTTCAGGAGCAACACCACCCGCAGGTCGCCTTTCGATCCTTCGACGCCCTCGCGGATCCCCTTCGGATCCTCGCTCGTTCCCTTCTGGTCCTCGCCCATACGTCACCGCCCGGGAGAGTCCCACTTAGCTCTTCGCTACCGCGTCCGGACCATCACGATCGGATTAGGGCTCGCGGAGCGCGATCGACTCGCCCTGTTCGGTCGGGAACGGGTGGTCGGTCGTCGGTTCGTCGGCGCGGAACGCCTTCCACTCCGCTTCGGTGACGAGCGCGTCGTCGAGTCGGTCGACGAGCGCGGTCTCATCGACGCCCGTGCCGATGACGACGAACTCGGTCCGGCGGTCGCCGTGCTCGTCGTCCCACGCCAGATCGGGCCGGTTCGAGCGCAGCATGTCGCGCTCGACGGCCGGGAGGCTCGCGATCCACGGGCCGAGCGCCTCGACGCGGACCGACCGACCCGCCTGTCCGACCTGCTGGCGCTGGTCGGTTCCGGCGACCCACAGCGTCCCCTTCGAGCGGACGACATCGTCCGGGAGGTCGCGGAGGAGAGCGGCGAACCGGTTCGGGTGAAACGGTCGCCGGCGGCGATAGGTGAAGGAGGTGACGCCGTACATCTCGTCGGGGTGGCGGTGGTCGTGGTCGGCGTGGTGATCGTGGTTGTCGTGGCCGCTATCGTCCGCGGTGTCCTCGGCCAGCGCTCGCTTCCACCCCGGCAGGTCGCCGATTTCGCGCTCCTCGAACAGGCCGACGCCGAGGATCCGATCGGGATCGACCGCGGAGAACTCCGTGACGACCGTCTCCGCGTCGGGCTGCAGTGCGCCCACGAGGTCGACCGCCTCGTCGATCTCCGCGTCGGTACAGAGGTCGGCCTTGTTGCACACCACGAGGTTGGACACCTCGATCTGCTCGACGAGGAGGTCCGAGAGCGGACGGTCGCCGTCGCTGGCGCCGTCGGCCGCGCCGCCGGTCGTGTCGCCGTCGGCATCTCCGTCCCCGCCGTCAGCGTCCGGGTTGACGCGCCGCTCCGGCGTTCCTTCGCCCGCGAAGGCGTCGAGGAACTGCCGCGTGTCGATAACGGTCACCAACGCGTCGACGCGGTATCGGGCCGCCGCGCGCGATTCGGTCGTGAACAGCCGCGCGACCGGCGCGGGCTCGGAGATCCCCGAGGACTCAACGACCAAGGCGTCGAAAGAGCGCTCGTTCGCGAGCCGTACCACCGCGCTTTCGAGGTCGTCCTGTAGCTCACAGCAGATACAGCCGTTCGACAGCTCCGTGACGCCCTCGACGTCGACCTCGGACTCTTCGGCGATCAGCTCGGCGTCGACGTTCACGTCGCCCATATCGTTGACCAGCACCGCGATGTCGCGGTCGCCGGCGTTTCGCAGGAGGTGGTTCAACAAGGTCGTCTTGCCCGCGCCGAGGCTTCCCGAGAGTACGGTTACCGGGATCCGGTCGTCCATAGAGGCACTCGGTCGGCGGGTCCCTTCAACTCCGCGGCGACGCGGTCTCGGAAGGCCGGTCAGCGCCACCCCCATCGAAAGCCGATACGTTGATACGTCGCGCCCGCGGACCGCGCACCATGTTCCAGTACGTGTCCGCAGTGGGGATCGTCGCGACGATCATGACCCTTCTCATGGTCACCGCGATGCTGTACCTCGTCTGGGGCGCGCTCGGTAACAGCGCCCACACGCCGAGTCCCGACGACGGCGATCAGCCGGAACTCGGCGAGGGCGACGATGCGGACGAGACGCAGGGCGAACTTGCCGCCGACAGCAACTCGGCCTAACCCGCCCGACAATCCGCAGGCCCGCGACAGCTTTTACCGCGCCCGCGTATCACGATGAATCATGACCGTTGCAGACCGGATCGCCGCCTTTCGGGCCGCCCTCGATGAGTGGCTCCGTGGGCTGTACCACGGGATGATCACCCATCCGGCCTACGAGAAGATCGAGAAGGAAGCGGAGGACACGGAAGACGAGTTCATGCTCGCATGCTTCCCGGACGCGTTCGGGATCCCCTCGCCGGTCTCGTACTACACTGCCGAGCTGCTCCCTTACCTCGAAGACGAGTTTGAGGCGTGGGAGCGACGGCTGTGGGATCGTGAGACCCTGATGGAGCGGAAGGGACAGCAGTACCACTTCTGATGGAACGGTTCGTCTTCTTCGGCGGGAAGGGTGGCGTCGGCAAGACCACCGTCTCCTGTGCGTACGCCTCTCGCTGTGCGAACGACGGGGTGCGGACGCTGGTCGTCTCGACGGACCCCGCACACTCGGTGTCGGACGTGTTCGACCAGTCGTTCGGCGATGAGCCGGCGCCCGTCGACGGGATCGAGGGACTCGACGCGATGGAGATCGACCCCGAAGACGAGATGCAGCGGCACCTCCAGGAGATCCGCGAGGCGCTCTCCGAGCAGGTGTCGGCGGCGATGGTCTCGGAGATCAACCGCCAACTGGAGATGTCGCACGGCACGCCGGGCGCGTACGAGGCTGCGCTCTTCGACGCGTTCGTGAGCGTGATGCGCGAGGAGGGTGAGTCGTACGATCGGATCGTCTTCGACACCGCGCCGACCGGGTCGACGCTGCGGCTCTTGGGGCTCCCCGAGTTCCTCGGCGACTGGATCGACCGGCTGCTGTACAAGCGCAAGCAGTCGATCGACCTGTTCGAGAAGGCCGCTATCGGCGACATGGAACCCCGGCGGTTGATGGACGGCGACCCCGTCTTAGAGCGGCTCCAGCGCCGCAAGGAGTTCTTCGAGTTCGCGGGCGACACCATGCGAGACGAGGCCGCCTTCTTCCTCGTGTTGAACCCCGACCAGCTCTCGGTCAACGAGACAGGACGGGCGATCGAGGGGTTCGCCGAGCGCGACTTGCGCGTCCGTGGGCTCGTCGCGAACAAGCTTACCCCGGAGCCCGACGACGACGAGGAGGGACGCGGAGCCACCTACCTCCGCGAGAAGGTCGCGACCGAGCGCGACCGGCTCCGGCAGGTCCGAGAGGAGTTCGAGCCCCCGCTCGTCGCCGAGATTGAGTCGCGGACGCGGGAAGTCCGCGGCGACGTGCTCGCGGAGGTGGCGGCCGCGCTCGACATCGAGACGGCGAGCGACGTGAGCGGGGAGGACGACGACCGCACCCGAAGTGACGACGGTGGCCCCGTCCGCGCCGATCGGTAACGGCCCCGCCCGCGCCGATCGGTAATATCGGTAACGTGCGATCGCGCGCGATAGGGGCTGGGCCCCATCACTGTGAATTTCATCAAACGAGATACGGAACAAACCTACCTCGACCGAGCGAAATCGCGCACTGGCGGGTGGTTCTCCCAGTGTGTCACGATTGAAGATAATACTTAAGTGGTCGATAGTGAATCGATCTCATGAGGGAGGGCACCTATGACAAACGTAATCTGGATTGTAGTTGCCGTGCTCGGCACGTTCACCGTTGGGTATATGGGGTACTCGCGGTACCTTTCGCGGTTCGTCGAAATCGACGACGAGCGGGAGACGCCAGCACACAAGTACGAAGACGGACAGGAGTACGTACCGGCGAAGAAGCCGGTGCTACTGGGGCATCACTTCTCGAGTATTGCGGGCGGCGCGCCGATCGTCGGCCCGATCACGGCGGGGGCCATCTGGGGGTGGGTCCCCGCGCTGCTGTGGGTCGCCATCGGCAACCCACTGATGGGGGCGGTTCACGACTTCATCTCGCTGTCCGGCTCGATGCGACACGAGGGGAAGTCCATCGGCTACATCATCGGCGAGTACGTCGGCGAGCGCGGGAAGGACATGCTGCTGTGGTTCGCCTTCCTCACCATCATCCTCGTGGTGGCGGTGTTCGCGCTCGTCGTCGGTATCGTTCTGAACGCCTACCCGTCGGCGGCGACCGCGAGCTTCGTATACATCGCGCTCGCGTTCGCCTTCGGCGTCTACCTCTACCAGCTTGACGGCCCATTCATCCCGGGTACGGTCGTGTTCGTCGCCGGCGTGTTCGCCGGCGTCTGGCTCGGCATCCAATACCCGTTCGCGCTGTTCGAGCTGGCGGGCGACGCCTCGCACACCGCGGGCACGTTCGTCCTCTTCAGCAGCACTGGCTCTTGGGTGCCCGGCGCGGGCGCCCTCGGCGGCAACACCGCCGCCTGGGTCCCGGTGATTCTGGTGTACGCGGCCCTGGCCAGCGCCCTCCCGGTGTGGGTGCTGCTCCAGCCGCGTGACTACCTCTCGTCGTTCCTGCTGTACGCAGGCGTCGGCGGTGCGCTGCTCGCCATTATTGTCGGCACCATCTTCAACACGTCCACCGAGCCGCTCGTGGTCGCCGACAGCATCGAACCGTTCACCGGATTCTTGGGGGTCGAGAGCGTCGCCCCGTTCCCGTTGTTCCCGATGTTGTTCGTCACCATCGCCTGCGGGACGATCAGTGGGTTCCACTCGCTGGTCTCCTCCGGGACGACCGCGAAGCAGCTGAACAAAGAGAGCGACGCGCGCCTCATCGGCTACGGCGGCATGCTCGGTGAAGGCCTTCTCGCCGCCGTCGCGCTGTCAACGCTCGCGGTTGCCGGCGTCGCGTCCGACGCGGCAGCCGGCGGCATCGGTGGCGCCCTGCCCAACTTCGCGGCGGGCGGCGGCACCATCCTCACTAGCCTCGGTCTCCCCGCCTCCTACGGCGCGCCGTTCATGGCGCTGGTGCTCGTGAGCTTCCTGCTGACCTCCACCGACACGGCCGCACGGCTCGGCCGCTACATGATGGAGGAGATCGTCGGCCCTCAGAGCAGCGGCTCCGAGACTGGCCTCTCCGGGGGCATCGGTTCGTTCGCTCGCGGCCGATACACGAATCCTGTCGTCCAGTGCGGCATCGCGTACCTGCTCGTTATCTCCGGTGAGTGGGCGACGCTATGGACGCTGTTCGGCGGCGCCAACCAGTTACTCGCCGCGCTCGCGCTGTTGACCGGCACGGTCTGGCTCGCCAACTGGGACGATTCCAAGCAGCTCGTCAGCACCGGTGTCCCGATGGCCCTCATGGTCGTCGTCACCGTGCTCGGGCTGTCCTGGGTCGCCTTTAAAGAGCAGCTCTACGATCAGCTGATCCAGGGTGGCGCGCAGGGAATCGGCGCTCAGGTGTCGGCCGGCGTGCGCGTCCTGCTCGCCGTGCTGCTGATCTACCTGGCGCTGTCGCTGGTGCGTATCGGCTACGACAACATCACGAACGTGCGAAGCGGAAGCGAGCCGGCGGCCAAACCGAGCGACGACTGACCGGCGGTTTCGTCTGGGCGGTTTTCACGCCTATTTTTTCGCAAACGCGGACGCAACGCTCAGCGCCAGAAGCGCTTTGCGAACCGCGAGAAGAACCCCTCGTCCGGCGCGTCGACCCGTTCCCACAGGCGGAAGGCGGCGGCGGTGTCGGCACTCTCGCTGGCGACGATCTCCTCGCGGTCGGGCGCGACCACGACGAGGTGAACCTCGTAGTGGCCGTAGTAGCCGAACTTCAGGAGCGTCCGGTCGCGGAACCCGTCGACGAACGCGGCGACGTCGTCCGGGACTCGGTCGGCAACGAGCGCGACGGTGATGTCGGTGCCGTAGTGTTCTTCGTGGCCGTCGATCCGCTTGTCGGCGATATCGTGACCGAACTTGACCAGCCGCTCCAGTTCGGTAACGCTCGGCGTCGATACCCGACGAGCGAAGACGTACTCCATCATGTCGTGGTCTGCGTAGCTCAACGCCGGATGGAGAAACTGCTTCTGGTTACGCACCCGCATCTCGGCGGTGAGATCGAAGTGTTCGCCGTCGACGACGACGTCCGCGCCGAGGTCGTAACTGTACATCAGCCGGTCGGAGACGCGGTCGAGGTACTCGTCGTCGTAGTCGGGGACCGCCTCGCGGATCTCCGGCGGCAACTCCTCGGGGTCACGGCGGTCAGCGTCGCTGGCCGAGCTTTCGTCTTCCGACTCGGCAGCTTTACTCATCGGCCGGATCGTACGCGACTGCGTCGCCGTCAGCCGGCGGTGCTCCGATCGCGAGCACGGTTACCGGGCTGTCGGCGTCCGCAGGATTGTACGCTCGCTGCGGACTCTCGGGGTCGACGACGAACAGGTCGTCTGCGGGCACCTCGTAGGTCTCGTTCGGCGTCTCGACCACGAGGGTCCCGTCGAGGACGTAGAACGCCTCCTGTTGGGTTTCGTGGTAGTGGTACGCCAGCGGCAGCTGTTCGCCCGGCTCCGCGCGGAACCGGTTGATCGCCGCTTCGTCGAGCCCGCCAGGCCCGGCGAGTTTCCGGCACTCGCAGGGGCGATCGGGCTCTGAATCGACCGACTCGGTGTCGACGACGCGATATCCCATGTGAAGCCGTTCCACGGTGCGAGTAAAAAGGCCGTCGGGGCGCGCTCGGGGCGGACCGAGACCGGCCGCGGGACGATCGCGTGCCCGAGGTGCGGGTTTAAGACGCTGGGACGACTACGCACGAGAGAGAGACCCATGACTGATCAGGAGGCCCGAGCCCGAGAGGCCCGAACCCAAGAGGCCAGAGTTCAGGAGGCTCACAGCCAAGAGGTCCCCGCGGAGGCGTGCGGACGATGCTCGATGACGACGGTCGTCGGCGCGGTGAGCGGGGACCGGTCGGCGGCGGAGCGCACCGAGCGGGATCCGTTCGCCGGCGAGCGCATCGAGGTCGAGGAGTCGTCTATCCGGCGTATCTCGCCCGGAGGAATCCTGAGCGACCTCAAAGAGCGCTTCGACGCGATCGGTCGACGGCTCACGTACGGGCGGTAGCGGTTCACGTCAGGTCGGAGAGACTTATACGCGTTCGCGCCATAACGGGGGCAAGCGATGGAAGAGAGCATCTCCGGCTTCAAGGTGCGCGGGGACTGGGGCGATATCGTCGAACACGGCGAGCGAATCGCGTTGGCGCTCCGAGAGACGGGCACCGACGACGATGCGTTCTACGAGTTCGACGACTGGCGCCCGAAGTCCCACGAGCGCATTGACGAGGACGTGTCAGAGAAAACCGCCGAACAGGCGTCCGTCGGCGAGGGCGAGGGAGAACAAGCCGGCAAGACGCCGGGTGGCGACCTCCAGACTGCCGGCGAGAAGCTCACCGAATCCTACGAGAAGGTCGAGGAGAACGACACCGAGAGCGCTATGGAGAGCTGGGGCGAGTCGATCGGCCACGTCGCTCGCGCAGCCGACTCGGCGAGCCGCAAGGCGCTTCGAAAGGTCGAGGACACCGTCTACCGGAAGGTGATGACCCAGATGGCGCCCTACTACTTCGACAACGAACTCGTCAGCGCCAACGTTCAGGAGGTCGGCCGCGGCGAGAACGGCGAGACGTTCGTCTTCGAGGTGAACGTCAACGACGACGAGCTGAAAGACGAGGTGAGCGACATCCTCGCCGATTACGAGTCCGAGATCGACCGCTGGCACGTCGAGGCCGAAAAACGGACCAAGGATGTGGCCGCCGCTGAGGGGGTCGAACCACCCGCAGAAGAGGGTGGCCCGGACTCGACGATGACGTGAAAACTATCCGCCGACGCGAACACACCGAACTTAACTCGCCGAGCCGCGAACCAACGCCAATGTCCGAGGTACTCCGGGTGGCGGCCGGCGATCTGTCGGTCGACGAGCTCATCGACGCCCTCAACGAAGGGCGGCGGATCCTCGTCGATGTCGAAGTTGCCGGCGGCGACCACGAGGTCGTCCTCCGGTACGACGGGGAGACCTACCACTGTGACACGCCGACGAATCTCCACCGTCACAGCGACGAGTCGGGGATGCGCGGGTGCATCCGCCGGATGGGATACGCTGCGGGCGACGACTGAGCATCGACGACCGCGATGCCGACATTGCAGACCACGGATGGCGACTTTTAACCCGAACGCCGCCGAACGGCGCCCATGAGCGATCCCGAGATCGAGGACCTCGTCGGCGACGTGTCCCCCTCTTTCGATCACGTGCTCTCCTGCGTGTTCGGCGTCCGGGACCACGAGAGCCGCACGTACCTGACGCTGCTCGATCATCCGGGGAGCACCGTCGCCGAACTCGCGGAGACCCTCGACCGAGACCGGTCGAACGTGAATCGGTCGCTGTCGACGCTGCGGGAGAAAGGGCTCGTTGAGCGCCGTCGTCGGCTACTCGACTCGGGCGGCTACGTCTACCAATACACCGCGATTCCGGTTCCGGAGGCGAAAGAGCGACTCCACGGCGCCTTAGACGAGTGGGTGGAGGGAGTCCACGCCGCGATCGACGGGTTCGACCCGGACGACCGAGAGTGAGCGTCTGCCGGCCGTCTCCTCGTTTTATTCTTCGTCCTCTTCTTTCCCGGCGCTCAGCCCCTCCTCGTCGGAGCGGTCGAGCGCGCGCGGCGCGTCGTGGTGTTCGGAGCAGCCGTCGAAGCAGCGGATGATCCGCTCGATGCGGTCTCCGGATGGGTCCAGCGCGGCTCCCCATCGGAGCCGTCTCGGCCGGTTCGCTACTCCGCGTCGTTGTCGAACGCCAGCGTTGCGCCGTCGGCGTCGACGGTCGCGCCCGCGGCGCACACCGGGTGCTCGAAGTCGGCGCCGAGGACCTCTGTCGCGGCCGCGGCGGCGTCGGGCGTTTCGGCGTCCGCGGCTGCGAGAGCGTAGGGCTCGGGGCTGTCCGTCTCGTAGGTGGCGACGATGGTGGGCTCGTCGACGGCCTCGACGACGAGGCCGTCGCGGCGGACGACCCCGATCGTCGCGGTCTCGGCGCCGACCACGCCGGCGATCCGGGGGGTGTCGTAGTCGTCCTTCTCGAAGTCGAGCGCGAGCAGTGGCGTCGCCAGCGCGTCGCGGGCGGGGTACCCGAGTTCGAGCTTCTCCGCGATCGGGTCGACGTGCGAGCCGTTGCCGACGACCGCCAACGGCTCGTCGGTGGGCGTGCGGACCGCGCGCGCGCAGTTGTACGAGACGTACGGGTTGTCCGTCTCGGGGGCGTCCGGGGTCGGGCCGACGGTGAGCCTCCCGTCGCGATCGGTCACGCGGCGGTTCGGGAACGAACGCGAGGAGACGCGGTAGGCGCCGATACCGGGAGCGACGACGACGAATCGTCCGACGTACATACAGGTTCGTGGCTATTCAACCGGCTAAAGCGCATCGATATACGCACGTTCGGCGATCAGTTTCGCGGGACTTCTTCTCGCTTTCCTCACTGGTCCCGCTCGGCTCTCGAAGGACTGTGAACGCGTAACAGAGGGCCGGCGACGCGCAACGCTTACAAAGACCCACTGGCTATCGGTGAGTGCGCACAGTCCATTGGGGTAGTGGCCAATCCTGTTGCCTTCTGGGGGCAACGACCCTGGTTCGAATCCAGGATGGACTATTCTCGCGGTTCGCTTCGGTCGAGTTTCCGTCCGGCCCCTCGATTCGCCTGCCCTCGGATCCGCGTCTCGACCCCACTGGGGTTGCGGCTCGATCCGCTCTCCGTTCGCATTTCAACTGGAACGAAAACCCCGCCACGTACTGCGTTTTCCAAGCGAAGCAAAGGGGTTCGCAACTCCTACTTCTCGACGTCGAGGAGCGCGACGCGTTCGCGGACGATTTCGGCGACGCCGCCGATGGTCGCGGCGATCTCTCGATCGCCGATGTCGTAGAACTCTTGCACCTGCTCCGAATCGAACGCGGGTTCGAACTCCTCGGTGTCGGCGGACCCCGCTGTCGACACAAGCAGGTCTCTCACCGACGCGGCGGCCGCGTCGAGGTCCGCGTCGGGCCGGTCCGCACCCGGGACCCTACCGAAATCCGTGACGAGGACGACTGCGCGCTGTTCCCCCTCCGAGAGACCGAGCGCGAGCGCGCGGTCGATCTGGCGTCTCCCGGCCGCGTACAGCAGAATCTCGACGCCCGGATCGCGGGCGACGGCGTCGTCGCGGGCGATCGCGCGGGCGGCGAGGCGGGTCGCTTCGCGGAGGTGTGCGGCCGAGACGACGAAGTCGGCGTCGAACGCCTGCACGACCGCGCCCGTCTCCGCGGCGATTTCGTCAAGCGCCGAGAGGAACGCGTCGAGATCGTCGATGATGGCGGTCCCCGTGACCAGTTGGTAGGGTGGAGCCGGCGGATCGGGAAGTGCGCCGTCGGACTCGGCGTCGGCGTCGCTCATCGGAAATCACCCAGGCTCGCTTGGCCCTCGCCGTCCTCGTCGCTCGCGGAGCCGGCAGTCGCGGCCGCGGAGGCCGACTTGTCCGGTCGCACGTCGTCCATCGAGGGGTCCTCGCGGCCGGCGTGTTCCAGGATACGCTCGGCGGTGCGCTCGCGGCCGCGGAGCGCGCCGAGGACGACCGCCTTGTCGGCCTCGCGGAGGTCGGCGCGCGTCTCGATCCCGGCCTCGAACAGGCGCCGGGCGCGCTTCCGGCCGACGTTGCGGACGCCCGCCAGATCGAGTAACTCCTCGCGAACGCCGTACTCGATGCGTTTCCGGGCCTCGCGGACCGCGACGACCACGTCGCCGTCGACCCCCTCCACGTCTCGTGCGAGGGTCTCGGCCGCGCGTAGGAGCCACTCGGCGGTGTCGACCTTCCCGCGGATGTCACCGGGACCGACCCCGTACCGCTCGGTGATTCGGTCCTCGTCGACCTCGTTCACCCAGTCCTCTAACAGGCGGGCGGTCTTCAGCGAGGCGAGCCAGTCCTCGAAACGCACGTCCTCGTACTCGGAGGGCACGTCGCCGAGGAACTCGGTCTCGCGCTCGTAGCAGAGCTCGGTGTACGTCTCGCGGTCCCCCGACTTCAGGTAGAGCTCGTACATATCGGGAGTGCGGCTGATGAGGTGATAGAGGCCGAGCGGGGTGACTTCGGACGCCTCCGTCTCCTCTTCGTCCGTCTCCTCGTTCTCCGTTTCCCTCTCGCCCGACTCGTCGTCGCCGGCCCGCGTGTAGGTCCCGAACCCGGGTTCGTCGCCGCCGCTCGCGTCGTCTGCGTCGCCAGTTCTGACGAACTCGCCGTTGTCGGCCTCGGCACTCGCGCCTGTGTCGGCGGCGTCCCGAGCCACCGACCGGAGTCCGTCGATCATCTCGGCCGCGCTCATCGGGTCGAGGTAGAGCCGCGAGACGGTGTGACCGATGCCGGTCGCGGTCAGGCTCTCGCTCCCGCCGTCGCGGTCGCGCTCGATGAAGTCGTTGACGGCGAGGTAGTCGAGGACGGTGTCCGTAACGGCCGCGAGCCGTCCCTCGTCGTCGGTCTGGGTCGCGTAGAGGGTGTTGTCGAGGAAGGAGAGCAGCCCGTCGCGCGTGGAGGCGAACCCGGAGGCGACGGTGGCGAGGACGTGGGTCCGGAGCGCGGGCTCGGCGGCGAGCTTTGACCGGACCGGCTCCGGGTCGGCCCAGAGGTACCGCTCGAACAGTTCCTCTTTGGTGTCGGCGTCGTTCGCGAGCAGCACCGCCTCCCCGTACGGATCGAGGCCGGGGCGGCCCGCGCGCCCGCACATCTGGTGGACCTCCAGCACGTCGAGGGGTTTCATCCCGCCGAACTCCCCGTCGTACCGTCGCCAGTCGCGGACGATCACCCGACGGGCGGGGGTGTTGACGCCGGCGGCGAGCGTGGGCGTCGCGGAGATGCACTTGATCAGGCGGTCGCGGAACGCGTCCTCGACGCGGGCGCGGTCCTCGCTCCGGAGCCCCGCGTGGTGGAAGGCAGACCCCTGCTCGACCGCGTCCGCGAGGTCGGAGGCGGTGTCGGTGTCGGAGCCGGACCGGATCTCGTCGGCGAGTTCGCGGAGCTGATCGCGCTCGTCGTCGGTGAGTCGGGGTCCGGTCACGTCGGTGAGCTTCCGGGCGGAGGACTCGGCGTTGCGCCGGGAGTTGACGAAGACGAGCGAGGAGCCGCCCTGTCCGTCCTCCTCGGTGTCGAGCGCGTCGGCGACGAGCCGGGCGGTCTGGTCCTCGCCGCGCTCGACGGGTACCTCCCGCTTGCTGCCGTCGGCGAAGTCGATGGCGTTGCCGAAGTGGACGCCCATCCGGAGGTCGATGGGACGCCAGTCGGACTCGACCAACTCGGCGTCGAGCCACTCGGCGATCACGTCGGCGTTGCCGACGGTCGCCGAGAGCGCGACCGTCTGGAGCCCGGGGTTCACCTTGCGGAGCTTCGCGAGGGTCACTTCGAGAGTCGGGCCGCGGTTCGGGTCGTCGACCAGGTGGACCTCGTCGCTCACGACGCAGGTGAGGTCGTCGATCCACGGCGCGCCGTTACGGATCAGCGAGTCGACCTTCTCCGAGGTGGCGACGATGATGTCACGCGTGGCGAGCCACTCGCCGTCGGACTCGTAGTTGCCGGTGGAGACGCCGACGGTGACGCCGAACTCCTCCCAGCGCTCGAACTCGGTCTTCTTCTCGCTGGCGAGCGCGCGCAGGGGGACGATGTAGAGGGCCTTCCCGCCGCGCTCGATCGACGAGAGCATGGCGAGCTCGGCGATCAGCGTCTTCCCGGAAGCCGTCGGGACCGCGGCGACGAGGCTCTCGCCGTCGGCGACGCCGGCCTCGACGGCGGCCTCTTGGGGCGGATACAGCTCGGCGACGCCCTCCGCTTCGAGCGCCTCGCCGACGCCCGCGGGGAGCCCGGAGAGCGAACTCGGTTGCATTACCGGAGAGTGGGCCCCGACCCGATTTAAACCGTCGGAACGCGCCGATGGCGGGGTCTGTGCCAGCTTCCTCGCAGGCGGGCTACAGTTCGCCCTTCGTGCTCGGCGTATCGCTGCGTCGCCCGTCGAGCCGCGTCGCGTCGTCGAGCGCTCGCGCGAGGGCCTTGAACAGCGCCTCCACCTCGTGGTGGGCGTTGTCGCCCGTTTCGATCGCGGCGTGGAGCGTCAGACCGGCGTTGTGCGCCAGTGACAGCGCGAAGTGGTCGGCCATGACGCTGGTGAACTCTCCGACCGATTCCTGTGAGAACTCACCGGAGAACTCGTAGTACGGCCGACCCGCTACGTCGACGACGACGCTCGCGACCGCTTCGTCGAGGGGGACGCGTCGGTCGGCGTACCGCCGGATGCCGCGCTTGTCGCCGAGCGCCTCGTCGAACGCCTCGCCGAGGCAGATCGCCACGTCCTCGACCGTGTGGTGGTCGTCGATCTCGGTATCGCCGTCGCAGTTGACCGTCAGGTCGAAGAGGCCGTGTTTGGCGAACGACGAAAGCATGTGATCGAAGAAGCCGATCCCGGTGTCGACCTCGCTGTCGCCGTCGCCGTCGATCGCGAGAGTGAGGTCGATCGTCGTCTCGCTGGTCTCCCGCGAGACGGCGGCCGCGCGCTCGTGGTCGCTCATACCGGCTCGTCGCGGGCGATTCTTAAGGCGGTTGCGGGTGTGGGGGAGTTCGAGTCGGTGACGAGTGAACCGCTCTGCCGAAATGGTCGGTCACCGACGGACGGTAGCGCGGTCGACGCGTGGCGCGGTGACGGCGTGGCGCTACACACCGCGGGAAGCCGGTGGCGGAGGGCTGCGACTGCGGCCGCGGAAGCGGGACCGACGCCCGACGATCCTCGCCTCGACGGTATCAGTCGTCGCCGGGGACCTCGGCGTCGCTAAGCGAGGCGTCGGGCTCGAAGACGACGCTTGGGTCCAGATCGTCGAGCGCCTCGCCCGCTCGGACCCGATCGGGCCAGTCGTGGTTCGCGAGCGCGCCGGTTCCGAGAGTGATCAGGTCGGATCCGTCTGCCAGCGCCGCCCGCGCGCGCTCCGGGTCTCCGAGTCTTCCGTTGGCGATCACGGCGACGTCGTCGTCGACGTGCTCGACCGCGAGGTCCGCGAGCGTGCGATCGGTGTCCGGCACCTCCGCGGCGGTCGCGTCGCCGCCGGTGACGTGAACGTAGTCGGCGCCGGCGTTTGAGAGCGCGTCGAACAGCGCGGCGGCGGTCGCCTCGCCGTCGGGCCAGACCCGCTCCTCGTCGGTGACGGCCGCCTGCGAGGCGCGGACTCCGACGACGAAGTCGTCGGGCGTGGCGTCGTCGATGGCGGCGGTCACCTCGGCGGGGAAGCGCGCCCGGTTAGCCGGCGAGCCCCCGTACTCGTCGTCGCGGTCATTGACCAGCGGGTCGACGAACTCGTGGAGGAGGTAGCCGTTGGCCGCGTGGACCTCGATCCCGTCGAAACCGGCCTCGACCGCGCGCTCCGCGGCGGCGACGAATCCCTCTCTCGCTTCGTCGAGCCCCTCGTCGTCGAGTGGGTCCGCCTCGGGGAACGCTCCGGACCCGCCGTACAGCTCCGCCATCTCTCCCGGCGGGCGGTACGGCGAAGGCGCGACGGGATCGTACCCGTATCGATTGCCCTGTGCCTGTGCCCCGGCGTGCATCAACTGCGCGAAGATCGGGCTGCCCTCCTCGTGGACGGCGTCGACGACTCGCTCCCAGGCCGCCGCCTGCTCGTCGGTCGCGAGGCCGGGCTGATTGAGGTAGCCCTGGCTGTGGGTGGCGTCCGGGTGGACGCCCTCGGTGACGAGAAACGAGAACCCGCCGCGAGCGAAGGAGGCGTAGTATCGGGCCATTCGGTCGGTCGCGTGTCCCGCGTCGGTCGCGCTCGTCCGCGTCATCGGTGCGAGACCGACGCGGTTGTCGAGAACGTGGCCGCTCAGTTCGAACTCGTCGAAGAGAGGATCGTCAGTCATCGCGTTCACGTACCGCCGTCGGAAACATAAGCTGCCGGCGGATGTGTGCGTCCGGTCGCACAACATGTGTGGTACCACGGTCCACGGCTCCGACCGTCGCCTTCGGTCGCTTCCCGTCTACGGTCCCGAGTGCCCCGCAGTCACTTCCCGTCCGCGGCTGTCTGCGCCTCTCGCAGCGTGAACTCGCCTTCGTACAGCGCGGTCCCCACGACGACCGCAGCCGAGCCAGCCTCCTTCAGTGCGACCACGTCGTCGATCGCCGCCACGCCCCCGGAGGCGATCACGGGGATCTCCACTGCGTCGACGACGCTCTCCACCGCCTCGCGGTCGATCCCTTCCAGCTGCCCCTCCACGTCGACGTTCGTAAAGAGGATCGCGCCCGCGCCCAGCTCCTCGTAGCGTGCGGCCGCCTCCGCCGGGTCGAGGCCGGTCCCCTCGGTCCACCCGCTCACGACGACCTCGCCGTCTTTCGCGTCGAGGCTGACGACGACGCTGCCGGGGTGCGTCTCGTCGATCTCGGCGACGATCTCGGGCGTCTCGACCGCCGCGGTCCCGAGGATGACGCGGTCCAGCCCCAGATCGAGGAGCTCTCGCGCGCCCTCGGCGGTCCGGATGCCGCCGCCGAGCTGGAGGCCGATCTCGTCCGGGACGTTCTCGACGACCGCCTCGATCGCGTCGGCGTTGACGCGCTCGCCCTCGAACGCGCCGTCGAGGTCGACGAGGTGGAGCGTCTCGGCGCCCGCCTCGATCCAGCGTTCGGCGGCCTCCACCGGGTCGCCGTACCGCTTGCCAGTGCCGCGCTCGCCGCCGACCAGCTGGACGACCTCGCCGTCCTGCACGTCGACGGCGGGGATCACCTCGAAGGAAGGGAAGTGGCTCATACTGCGGTACAGTCGCGGCCGCCGATTAAACCGGTCGGTTCGGGCGGTATTGGAACCCTCTCAAACTGCGACCGCGCTCACTCCACCGAGATGAGCAGCGCCGAGATCTCCTCGTCGAAGGTATCGGATTCGGTCGCAAGCGCGTCGGCGGCCTCCGCGTCCGCGACTGCGCCAATCGCGGTCTCCGCGTCGATCAGGTTCGGAAGGGCCTCGTCAATCGTCTCGATGAGCGGCTCCGCCGGGTGCGCGCCGCCGGCGACCAACACGTCGGTGCCGTCGTGCCAGACGCCCAGCCGCGCTTCGATATCGACGGTCTCGCCGAGATCCGCCGTCGACCCGCCCGCAGTCGGGATCTCGCCCTCGAAGGCGAACTCGCCCGTCAGCCGCCACGTCGTCGCGGTGTGGCCGGTCTCCACCGTGCTCGTCCCCTGATCGACGATCTCGACGTTCTCGATCCCGCTCGCGTTCAGCTGCGACCGGAACGCCTCGACCGCGGCCGACTCCACCTCCGTCATCAGCCGGTCCCGGCCGATCCCGGCCGGGAGGCTGTCGATCGCCGGCCGGATGTCGATCCGAGTGGCGAAGAAGACGACCGGCGACCCGCTCGCACCGAACGCCTCTGACAGCGCCTCGGCGACCGAGACGTACTCGTAGATCCGGGTGTGTTCGAGCGCAGTCACCGTCACTGGCCCGTACGACTGCTCGAACACCGTGCTCTCCGACTCGTCGAGGAGCCGCCAGCCGTCGTCGATCCGGTCGCTGGTCACCCTCGGCTCCGGCACCGGTCCGTCTCGGGTGCCCAGACAACCTGCTAGTCCCGCGACGGCGACGGCCGCACCCCCCGCGAGCAGGCGACGCCGCGTGACGCTGGTCAGTCCGCTCGTCGTCGCTGCTCTTCCCCTTCCTTCTCTCGGTTCCTCGCTCATAGGGGTCCGAAGACCGAGACGTGGTAAATCTGTGTCGGCGGCGCTATCGAGGGTGATACCGCCGTTTCGTTCGCGCGTTGAGTCTTCGTTTTCGCTTCGCCAGTCCTCTCGCGGTCGCCCGCTGTCGGCGACGCGGATCCTTTTTGTAACCACCGGGTGTAACAACCCGGTAATGACTAACGACGACGCGACCGAGACGGACCGGCGTGACGCCCCCGACGACCGGCAGGCGGACTCTGGCGGCGGCGCCGGCAGACGCACCGATCGACGTACCGGGGTCCCCACCCGCCGGCGGTTCCTCGCGCTCGGCGGCGCGGCGGGCGCCGTCGCGCTCGCGGGGTGTAGTGCCGAGCCGACGGACGGTGAGGACGGAGACGGAGAAAACGGGACCGCCGGTGATGACAGCGCCGACGGGCCGGGGTCCAGCGACGGTGACGATGGCGACGGCGACGACGAGGAGACCCCTACCCTGACGGTCGCGACCTACAGTAGCTTCATCGACGCGCCGTCGGTGAGTCCCGGTGAGTGGCTCAAGGAGGCGTTCGAGTCGCGCGTCGACGCCGAACTGGAGTGGGCGACCCCGGACAACGAGGTGAACTACTACGTCGAGCGGGCCAGTTCGGGGGTGTCGATCGACGCCGACCTCTACGTCGGGCTCACCACCGAAGACTTGGTGCGCGTCGACGAGACGCTCGACGACGACCTGTTCGTCGAGCGCGGCGAGGTCGAGGGATTCGACGACGTGCGGGAGGGGCTGTTGTTCGACCCGTTCGACCGCGCGGTTCCCTTCGACACCGGCTACGTGAGCCTCGTGTACGACGGCACCGCGATCGAGGCGCCGGAGACGTTCGAGGGCCTGCTGGATGACGAGCACGCAGGCGCGCTCATCGCGCAGAATCCCGGCGCCTCGACGACGGGGCGGTCGTTCCTGCTCCACACGGTCCACCGGTTCGGCGACGGGCCGGACGGGTCGGTGGAGGGCGGCGACGGCGACCCCGACTACGACTACCTCGACTACTGGGCGGAGCTACAGGACAACGACGTGCGTGTGCTCGGCTCGTGGGACGACGCCTACGCCGCCTGGAGCGGGGGGGAGGCCCCGATGGTCGTCTCCTACTCGACCGATCAGGTGTTCGCGAGCATGGAGGGGGCAGACTTGGAGAAACACCAAATTCGGTTCCTGAACGATCAGGCGTACGCCAACCCGGAGGGGATGGCCGTCTTCGCCGACGCAGACGAGCCGGAGCTCGCCCGCGAGTTCATGTCGTTCATGCTGGAGCCGGACGTGCAGGGGGTTATCGCCGAGCGCAACGTCGCGTTCCCCGCGACCGACACGGCCGAGCTCCCCGACGACTACGCCGAACTGGCGCAGGAGCCGTCCGAACCGGTGACGTTCACGTACGACGAGCTCCAAGGCTCGGTCAGTGAGTGGGTCGAAGACTGGGAGCGACAGTACGCCGGGAACTGACGGCGGCGTGTCAGACGCTAGCCGCGGTGCCGACGGCAGCCGTCGCACTCTTCGCGAGCAGATCACCCGGCGCCTCCGTGGGCGCCTGCTGACCGCGCTCGCGGTCGTCACGAGCGTCGTGCTCGTCGCCGCGTTCTACTACCCGGTCGGGACGGTCCTGATCGAGGCGGTCGTCGTCGACGGCGTCCCCACGCTCGCCATATTCGTCGAGCTGCTCCGTGACCCGTTCTACTTCGGTGAGTTCGCCCGGCTGTTCGCGGGCGAGTCGCCGATCGCGGTCGCGCGCGATCTGCTCGGTCCGGACCGGCGGCTCGGGATCGTCGGGTTCACCGCGTATCAGGCCGCGCTGTCGACGATCGCCAGCGTCGCCTTGGGGCTCCCGGCCGCCTACCTCCTCGCGCGCTTCGAGTTCCCGGGGCGACGCACCCTGCGATCGCTGACGATCGTCCCGTTCGTGCTCCCGTCGATCATGGTCGCCGTCGGCTTCGTCGCCACGTTCGGCCGGAACGGGACCCTCAACGGGGTTCTCGGCGCGCTCGGGCTCCCGCCCGTCGACCTCATGTTCACGCTGGAAGCGATCGTGATCGCCCACGCGTTCTACAACGCGCCGCTCGTCGCCCGGGTGACGACCGCGGCGTGGGAGTCGGTCGACGCGAGTGCGGTCGAGACCGCTCGGAGCCTCGGCGCGGGGCCGACCCGGGCGTTTTTCGACGTGGTCGCGCCGCAGGTGTATCCCGCCGTGCTGACGGGCGCGGCGCTCACCTTCGTGTTCACGTTCGGCACCTTCCCCATCGTCCTCGCGCTCGGGGGGTTCGAGCTAGCGACGGTCGAGGTGTTCGTCTACCGGCTTGTTCGCGACCTGAACTACGCCGAGGCGGCCGCGCTGGCGATCGTCGAGCTCGTCATCTCGCTGGGGGTGCTGCTCGCGTACCTGCGGTACGAGGCGCGAAACACGGTCAGCTCTCGCGGGGTCCGACCCCTCCCGCGCAGGTCTCTCGTCCCAGCCGCCCCCACCCTCCGAGAGGTGCTTCCCCGGATCGGCCTCGCCGCCTACGCCGTCGTCGCGGGGCTCGTCTTCGTCGCGCCCATTGCCTCGATGGTGCTCGCGAGCGTCACGGGCGGTGACGGCGCGCTCACGCTCGACCACTACCGGTTCCTCATCGACCGCCAGCAGACGGGGGCGGCGTTTCAGGTGCGGCCGTGGCCCGCGATCCGCAACTCGCTGACGTTCGCGAGCGCCGCGACCCTGCTTGCGCTTCCGATGGGCGTCGTCGTCGCGGTGCTGACGACCCGGCGGTTCCGCGGGCGGAAGCTGGTCGACGCGGTCGCGATGGCGCCGCTTGCGGTGTCCGGGATCATCGTCGGACTCGGGCTCCTCCGCGGGCTCGTCTTCGGCGTGGAGATCGCGGGGTGGCGGTTCGCGGCGACCGGCGCGGTAGCCATCGTCGTCGCGCACGCGATCGCCGGCTACCCGTTCGTGGTCCGGACCGTCGCGCCCGGGCTGGAGGGGCTCGACCGCTCGCTGATCGAGTCGGCGCGGGCGCTCGGTGCCTCGCGGGCGCGGGTGCTCCGGGACGTGGAGCTCCCCCTCGTGTGGCCGGGCGTCGTCGCCGGCGCGGCGTTCGCGTTCGCCATCTCGATCGGCGAGTTCACGGCGACGGTGGTGCTTGCCACCGGCGCCGACGCCTACACGATGCCGGTCGCCATCGAACGCTTCATCGGGCGCCGGCTCGGACCGGCGACCGCAATGGGCGTCGTCCTGCTGGTCGTCACCGGGCTCAGCTTCGTCGTTATCGAGCGTCTCGGGGGTGAGACGCGTGGGCTCTGATCCGGCTCTCCAAGCCGCCGCCGACTCACCCAATGGCCCCCCCGCCGTCGAACTCGACGGCGTGACCAAGCGCTACGGCGACACCGCCGCCGTCGACGACGTGAGCCTCAGCGTGCGCGAAGGGGAGTTCTTCACGCTCGTCGGCCCCTCCGGCTGCGGGAAGACGACGACGCTCCGGCTGATCGCGGGGTTCGAGGAGCCGACCGCGGGGACGATCCGCTTTTCGGGCGAGTCAGTCGCGGGGGTGCCTCCGGAGGACCGGGACGTGGGCGTCGTCTTCCAGAACTACGCGCTGTTCCCGCACATGACCGTCGGCGAGAACGTCGGCTACGGGCTCAACTTCGCCGACCCGCCAGAGGGAATGAGTCGCTCGGAGCGCGTCGCGGAGCTGCTCGAACTGGTGGACCTGCCCGACGCCGCCGACCGCGATCCGGAGAGCCTCTCAGGCGGACAGCAGCAGCGCGTCGCGATGGCCCGCGCGCTCGCGCCGGGTCCCGATCTCCTCCTCCTCGACGAGCCGATGAGCGCGCTCGACGCGCAGCTCCGCGAACGCCTCCGGGTGCAGGTCCGGCGCATCCAGTCGGAGCTCGGGATCACCACCGTCTACGTCACCCACGATCAGGAGGAGGCGCTGGCGATCTCCGACCGCGTCGCGGTGATGCGCGACGGGACGCCGGAGCAGATCGCGCCCCCGCGGACGGTGTACCGGGAGCCGTCGAGCCGGTTCGTCGCGGAGTTCGTCGGCGACAACAACGTGTTCGTGGGGCGGGTGGTCGATGTCGAGGGGGGAGACGTGGACGACAGCGCTCCCCGAACCGCCGGCGTCGACGTGGGCGGTGAGATCCTCCGGGTCGAGGTGGATGACGTGATTGATGTCGCGCCCGGCGACCGCCTCACCTTCTGCGTCCGCCCCGAGTACCTGCGAATCGGCGACGGGGAGAGCCGAATCCGGGCGACCGTCGAGAGCGCGGAGTTCCTCGGCGAGACGACCCGGATAACCCTCGACTGGGGCGGTCGCGACCTCGTGGTCCGGACGCGCGATCCCCTTTCTGGCGAGGTCGTCGTCGGCTTCGATCCGGCAGACGCGCACATGATCGGGATTGGCGAGGAGTGAGTGCGGCGCTTTATAAGTGAACGAAGTGGTGGCGTGCCTCCGAGCGGGCCATCGGCCCGCGAGGAGCCCGCGAGGGAGTCGGTCGTCCGGAGCAACGCGGAGGACGACCGACGAGGCTGGGGAGGCGTGAGGCTGCGGTGCTGTGCGGGCGGGACTCAAAGGGGGCAGTCGCCGGCGGCTTTGCCGCCGGCTGCAAGCGAGAGCTTCGCTCTCGCCCTGCCGCGAGGACGACGCATGACGACGCAAGGACCATAGGGAGAGAGCGCTAGCGACCGACCGAGGACCGCAGCGAGTCACGCGAGTCCTCGCGGCTGGGGCTTTGGAAGTGTTCACCGTCGATCCATCGTCAACGACTTATAAACGACCGACCGCTGAAACACGCTGATCCAGCCGTTTTACTTCCAGTGCCAGAAGTGGTCGCGACCGCCTTCAACCGGCTCGGTTCGCGCCCGTAAGTCGGCGACGTCGTCGGCGGTCGGCTCGTGGTCGTCCGGCAGCGACTCCATACACTCGAAACAGAGGAAGAACTCGGAGCCGTCGGTCAGCTCCAGCGTCAGTCCCTGCGTCGACTCGAACGCGAAGTTCCACAGGTCGCCGATTCCGCCGGCGATCCTGACGGACCGCTCGCAGACGTCACAGGACTCCGTGGCCATACGTATCGGTTGCGGCTCAGCGCGCTAATGCGTGTCGCCGTGGATACGCCGGTGTTCACTTATAAGTGATTGCCGGTAGATCGACGGTGAACACCTCCAAAGCCCCAGCCGCGACGACTCGCGCGGCTTGCTGCGGTGCTTACGTCGGTGTGCTTCGTCCTCGTGGCAGGGCGAGAGCGAAGCTCTCGCTTGCAGCCGGCGGCAAAGCCGCCGGCGACTGCCCCCTTTCAGTCCCACCCCGCCCGCACCGCAACCACAGCCTCACACCTCCCCAGCCTCGTCGGTCGCCCTCCGCGTTGCTCGGGCGACCGACTCCCTCGCACCGTCGGTTCGCGGCCCTTCGGGCCGCTTACCGGGGCGCGCCACCGCACATTCCCTTATAAATAGACCACGTAGCCTCCGCTTTCACTTATAAACAATTCCCGCCAGCTAAATCCGCACGTGTAACCGCCGACTTGCGCCTCACTTCTCCGCGTCGCTGTCGTCGATCTCCGGCGTCGACGGCTCCGGCGTGACGCCGGTGTCGGCGGGCGTCTCGTCGGTCTCGACGATGTCGTTCGACCGCGTCCCGCTGCCGAACAGCCGGCCGACGATACCGCGGTCGCCGCGCTTCTCCGCGAGCAGCACGGAACACTCCACCTCGTTGAGCACGTCCAACACGAGCGACCCGCTGACCAGCCGCGAGAGCAGCCCTTTCTCCGTCGCGCCGACGATGAGCATCGTGGCGTCGCGCGCCGCGCGCTCGATGGACGCCTCGACGTCGCCGCTCTCGATCCGCAGGGTCGCGTCCGAGAGGCCGTGCTGGTCGGCCCACTCGGAGAGGAACGCCCGCCCTTCGGCCTCGTCGTCGGCGACGTGAAGCAAGGTGACCTCGCCGCCGAACTCGGCCTGTAACATTCGGGCGACTGCGCCGGACAGGTCCGAGGCCGGACCGCCGGCGGTCGGCACGAGGATCCGCGAGGCGTCGAACCCGCGGTCGCGGAACACGAGGAAGTCGGAGGGGAGCGAGTGCGCCAGCTCGTCGACGGCGGACTCGGCGCGCCCCGGCGCCCCGTGGGAGTCCTCGCCCCAGCCCATCACCGTGAGGTCGGCGCCGTAGGTGCGCGCGGCGTCGAACACCTCTTCGAACACGCGGTGTGAGAGGACGACGTGGGTCTCCACGTCAACGCCGAACGTCTCGGCGTCGTCGCGGGCCTTGTCGAGCAGGTCGTGTGCCGCCTCGTGGGCGCCGCGGTCGCGGGCCGCCTCCAGCGAGGTCTGGTCGGGCACGTTCGCGATGTTGACCGCGACGACCGTCCCGTTCCGCTGCTTGGCGATGGCCGACGCCAGCGTGATCAGGTGCTCTTCGGTCGCGGGGTTCGCTAGCGGCACCATCACGCGGTAGTCGTCACCGCTCGGTTGGACCGAGGTGGCGGCCGACACGGCGGCCTTCGGGAGGTCGTCGGACCGGTCGAGGATCCATGCGCCCAACACACCGCGCGACTCCACCTTTCCGCGAGCGTACAGCAGGTACCAGAGCACGGCGAAGGCGACGAGTCCGGCCGACAGCGCGATGATCCGCGGTTCGATGTAGACGATCAGTGCGAACGACGACAGCGTTCCAATTATCGGCACGATCGGGTAGAAGGGGACCTCGAAGTCGGGGTCGTACCCCTCGACCTCCGACTCGCGCATCACGATGAGCGCGATGTTGAGCAGCCCGTAGACGATGAGGTGGAGGACGGAGCCCATCGTCGACAGCGACTCGACGCCGCCGGCGACGAGGAACACGAGGATGAGCGCGCCGGTGAGCGCGATCGACTTGTAGGGGGTGCCGAACCGGTCGTGGATCTGGTTGAGTTTCGGGGTGACGATTTTCTCGCGACCCATCGCGAAGTTGATCCGCGACGACGAGAGGATCGACGCGTTCGCCGAGGAGGCGGTCGCGAGCAGCCCGCCGATCAGGAGCATGCCGGCGCCGACGGCGCCCAGCGAATAGCCGAACACGGAGTAGTTGCCGAACAGCAGTCGGGCGGCGTCGACGACCGCGGTCTCGTTGTTCGCGACGAGTTCAGTCGGGACCGCCGCGAGCAGCACGACGAGGAACAGCGCGTACACGACCGTGACGATGACGACCGAGCCGAGGACTGCGAGCGGAAGGTTCCGCCCGGGGTCCTTGATCTCCTCGGCGACCGAGGTGATCTGCACGAACCCGAGATACGAGACGAAGATGATCCCTGTCACCGGAAGCACCTGACTCGTCGTCCCCGGCGGCGCGATCGGCCGCAGCGACTCCATGTCGGCGTTCAGCAGGCCGACGACGGTGAAGACCGCCAGGATCCCCAGAAGCGACATCACGATGACGATCTGGATCCCTCCCGTCTCCTTCGCGCCGAAGTAGTTGACCGCGATGAAAAGCAGCGCACCGGCGAGCCCGATCACCTGCGCCGCTTCCAGCGTCACCGGTCCGAGACCAACCGGATCGAGGCCGACGAGCGCGTTGACGTACTCGCCGAAGCCGTACATATAAAAGGCAGAGGCGAACGCGAGCCCGAGCCAGTTCGCCCAGCCCGCGACGGAGCCGAACATGGGCCCGAGCGCACGGTTGACGTAGAAGTACGCCCCGCCCGATTTCGGCATGGCGGTCCCCAGTTCCGAGGCCGACAGCGCGGTGAACAGCGCGATCACGCCACCGAGGACGAACGTGAGCGCCGCGAGCGGCCCGGCGCGGGCGACCGCGGTGCCGGGGAGAACGAAGATCCCGGCACCGATCATCGTTCCGATCCCGATCGTGAGCGCCGCGAGCGGCCCGAGGTCCTTCGCGAGCTCCCCGTCGCCGCTCACGGCGGATCACCTCGGACGGTTGTAACTCTTCGGGCGTGTGTCATACCGTTGTTCTCTTCTCCGCTCGTATAAACCCGACTGATCCGGGCAACGGCGCCGTCTTCGGAAGTCGGGGGCGCTCTGCAGAAATCGGCGTCGCTCTCCGGTTTTCGCAAGCGCGACGCGAGCACGTGGTTCTGGAAGCGCTCCGACCGCGATTTTTCGAGCGTATCACAAGGAACATACCCGCACGCGTCCCCGTAGCAACCATCAGGTGGATCCCGTGACGAAGAAACGCGAATACCGAGACGACTACGACGACAAGACGCTGTACATCCCCGGGCCGACCGAGGTCCGCGAGGACGTTATCGAGGCCATGACGGAGTCGACGTTCGGCCACCGGATGGACCGGATGACCGATCTGTACACCACCATCGTCGAGGACACGAAGGAGTTCCTCGGCACCGACAACGACGTGGTCATCCTCACCGCCTCCGGCACCGAGTTCTGGGAGGCGTCGACGCTCAATCTCGTCGACGAGAACATTTTGGTGCCGACCTGCGGGAGCTTCAGCGAGCGCCACGCCAACGTCGCCGAGCGACTCGGCAAAGACGTCGATCGGCTGGAGTACGAGTGGGGCGAGGCCGTCAAGCCCGAAGATATCCGCGAGCACCTCGAATCGACCGACAAACACTACGACGTGGTCGCGACCGTGATGAACGAGTCGTCGACCGGCGTCCGCAACCCCATCGAGGAGATCGGCGACGTAATCGCCGACTACCCGGACACCTACTTCGTCGTCGACGCCGTCTCCGCGCTCGGCGGCGACTACGTCGACATCGACAACCACGACATCGACGTGATCTTCGCGTCCACCCAGAAGGCGTTCGCGATGCCGCCGGGGCTGGCGGTCTGCGTCGTCAGCGACGACGCCTACGATCGCGAGGTTGAGAAAGGAGAGTCCTCGTGGTACGGCGGGTTCCGGCGCACCATCGACTACTACGACCGCAAGGGCCAGACCCACTCGACGCCCGCCATCCCGATCATGTTGGCGTACCGCCAGCAGATGAAACACATGCTCGACGAGGGCCACGCCGCCCGCGACGAACGCCACCGCGAGATGATGGAATACGTTCACGACTGGGCCGACGAGCACTTCGCGATGTTCCCCGAGGAAGGATACGAGTCGCAGACGGTCGCCTGCATCGAGAACACGCAGGGCATCGACGTCGCCGCGACTATCGAGGACGTGAGCGAGGAGTACGATATGGCCTTCTCGAACGGCTACGGCTCACAGCTCGGCGAGGAGACGTTCCGCATCGGTCACATGGGCGAGCACACCGTCGAGAGCGTCAAGGAACTCACCGACGCGATCGAAGACGTCGCAGATCTGTAGGCGAACGAACACGCCATGACGTGCAGACGCGGTCACGATGGCAACTGAGCCATCCGACGACGACCGTTCGTTCTCAGCCGTCGTACGCGAACCTCGCGAAGTCGTTGTGCTGTCCGTCCGTCCCGAGGACGATCAGGCTATCCCCGGCCGCGAAGGTGAACGCGTCGTCGATAGTCGAGTGGACCGCGTCGTCGCGCTCGACTGCGAGCAGCGTCACCCCGTACTCGTCGGTAAACGGGACCGTCTCTCGTTGGACACCGTCGAGCGGCGATCTCGAATCGACCGCGTACCAGTCGACATATCTGCCCGACGACGACTCTTGGCCGAACTTCGTCGCGATCGGCTGGTAGTACGCGCCGACGAGAAAAAGCCCGAGCGCCCGCGCTTGCGTGTCAGAGAGGCTGAATACCCGTTCGAAATCGTCCGATTTCTGGGTGTCGCGATAGTATATCTCGCGCCGGCCGTTGGTGTGTAACAGCACCATCACCGTCTGATGGTCGTCGAGGTCGATCTCGTACCGCATCCCAACACCGGGAATGTCTCGTTCCCGAACTTCGAGTGGCATACCTCCTGCTGGCTGGGATACAGATTAACTATTCCACCGAATCAGCCCTTGTCGGTGCGTCCTGGGACCGCATAACGCCCTTACTGCGTGTCTGCTCGCTCTTCCACGCGGTCGATCCGGTATCGCCGACCGCCCGACTCCGTTTCCTCGACCGCGATGACGACGAACGACTTCTCGCCTACATCGATCATGTCGCCCGGCGAGAGGGGACCGTCGTCGCCGGACTCGCCGCGCCGACGCCGGTTCTCCCGCTCGCGGCGGTCGGTGTCGCCGACGACCTCGGGTCCGACGCTGATCGTCCCGCGTTCGGCCGCGATCACGCGGTTCCAGAACGCGTCTGAGGGCGGTTGCGGCCCCACGCGCTCGGCCAACTCGGCTCTCGTCAGTCGCTTCATCGCATTATCTCGTCAGTCGCTCCGTCGTGCCATCGCCGGTCGGTCACAGCCAGAGCAGTTGTGCGTGTCGCGTCTCGTCGAACTCCAGTACGGTCTCCTCGTCGACGAGCCCGGCCTCGACGGCGACGCCGACGGCCTCGGTGCCGACGATGTTCGCGACCTGCGCGCGGTGGAGCCCCGCGACGACCTCCTCGGCGGTCGCCTCGACCGCGTCGTCGCCGCCGTAGAACTCCTCGCTGACGGTGATCGTCGCACGTCCGTTGTCGTACGTTTCGCCGAGGCAGTCGGTGTCGCAGACGGAGACGAGCCGCCCCTCGGCGGTCTCGCGCTCTCGGAGGAGCATTTAAAAGCCCTCTGGCCCCTCGCCCTGGAGCTCTCGCTCCGGCTCCTCGCGGGTGCCGCCCTGCCCGCCTCGACCGCCGCGGCCGCCCCGACCGCCGGCACCGGGCTGTCCGCCGGGTCGGCCGCCCTGACGGCCCTGCCCGCCGGGTCCGGGCGCCTGACCGGTCTGTTCCTCGACCATCTGCTCTTCCGCCTCGCGCCGGATCTCGTCGGCGCGGTCGGCGACCTCCTCGGCCTGTTCGTGTTCGCCGGCCTCTTCGAGTGCGCGGGCCTTCTCCTCTAGTACGCCCGCGCTCCGGTAGCCGAGTCGGATCGCGTTGTCGAAGCAGCTGACGGCGTCCTCGGCGAGGCCGCGCTCGACCAGCAGGAATCCGCGGTTGTACCACGCTTCCGCGAAGCGCGGATCGATCTCGACGGCGCGCTCGGCGTGTTCGAGCGCCTGCTCGCCGCGGCCCGACTCCCAGAGCGCGTACGCGAGGTTGGTCTCGGCGGTCGCGGCGTGCTCGGAGTCGCCGTCGATCCGCAGCGCCTCCTCGTAGGCGCCGATCGCCTGATCGTACTCTTCGAGCTCGGCGTGGGCCGCGCCCTTGTTCACCCACGCCTCCTGGGCCTCCGGCGAGTCCTCGTCGGCGAAGCTGGCGGCGCGCTCGAACGTCTCCGTCGCCTCCTCGAAGCGGTTGATCCCCATGTACGACAGCCCCACGTCGATCAGCCGCTCGACGTCGATGGCGTCGCTCTCGACGTTGCGCTTGTCCATGATGTCGGTGAGGACGCGGGAGTCGACGGGGTCGACCGTGTTCGGGTCGGCGTCGATCTCCTCGGGGTCGAGGGTGAACTCCTCGTACTCGGCGTCGACGCCCTGCCCGGCAGAGAACTCGTGGCGGTCGTCGTCGCGTTTATCGGTCATATACCCGGTTTAGCGGGTCACGACGCGTAAGGGTTGCGTCGGAGCGTCGCGGAGACGGCGGTTCGGCGCTGTCGAAGTCCCATTCTTGTGGTACTCTCGTCTGTTCTCAATCGGATGGGGAACAGGTGAATAGCAACACACGGTTGTGATGTCTGCTGGGCCTCCCGTCTTGTCTAGTGTCTGGAGGTGCTACTCAGGTAGAGGAGTACATCTATTTGCTGTTAGCCTCTACCTGCATATTAAAAATCACTTACAATATTTAGCAATACGAAATACATCTATGTCAAATTGCTGATTACGAAGATATAACTCCACTCAATACAAAAAATACGTAATGAGTGACGGAGAGTTGAGCCGAGATCTAGGGCTCTATTCAGCAGTGACGCTGAGCATGGGGGCAATGATCGGTGGCGGGATCTTCGTTCTCCCTGCAGTCGGATACAAGAAGGCAGGACCTGCAATCATCGTTGCCTACTTGCTAGCTGGGTTAATCGTCCTCCCGAACGCGCTCTCAAAGGCGGAAATGGCGACGGCGATGCCGGAAGATGGTGGGACCTATATCTATATTGACCGTGCGATGGGTCCGCTTTTTGGGACGATTGCAGGTATCGGTGTCTGGTTTTCGCTTGTATTCAAAAGTGCCTTCGCGCTTGTCGGCCTCGGTGCATACCTATTATTGCTCGTGAGCATTCCGGCTACCCTCGTGAAAGTGGTTGCACTTGTCCTCGGAGTTATTGTCATCTTACTCAATATTGTCGGAACCGAAAAAAGCGGTCAGGTGCAGGGTGTTCTGGTAACGTTCGTCGTACTCGTGCTCGGCGCCTACGTCGTCGGCGGAGTCGTGCCCTCTGACTCGGTACAGTATACACCGTTTGTCACCCGCGGAATCGGCGGGATTGCCACCGCCACCGCTTTCGTCTTCGTTTCGTATGCTGGGATCGGAGAAGTCGCCTCCGTTGCCGAAGAGATCACTGACCCGGGCCGGAACATCCCTCGTGCAATGCTGATTTCCATCGGAGTGATGATGGTGATTTATACCGCCGTAGTGGGCGTTATCGTTGGCATTGTGCCAGCCGACACGCTCATTCACGGCGGCCCGGACGGTGGCACCTCGCTCACTCCGATGGCCGACAGTGCCGAGATGGTGTTTGGTGGTGTGGGCGTCACGGTGGTCGCTATTACCGCTGTGCTTGCACTTACCAGCATGGCGAATGCGGGTGTTCTCGGAACGTCTCGTTTCCTCCTTGCGATGAGTCGTGACTCCCTTTTGCCTGATCAGGTCGGGCGGATCAACCACCGGTTTTTGACGCCGGTAAACGCCGTTCTCGTGACTGGTGGGGTGTTGCTCGCGCTCATTGCGTTCGTTCCAGTTGTCAACCTTGCAAAGCTGGCTAGTGCCTTTCTCATCCTCGTGTTCTCCTTGGAGAATCTGTCTGTGATCGTCTTTCGGGAGGCCGATGTCGATTTCTATAACCCGGACTTTCGATCTCCCGGATACCCGGCGGTGCAGATTCTCGGCGTGGTCGGTGGTGTCATACTGATCATTCAGATGGGACTCATTTCGATCATTGGTGCCGTTGGAATCAGCGTTGGCAGTGTCGCCTGGTACCTCGCTTATGCACGCCCGCGTACTGACCGTCGCGGCGTACTCGCAACGTACTTCGATCGTGTGCCGGATTTGTTGGAACCACTGGATGAGGCTCCCACCAGCTCGAAACAGGAAGAGGACTGAGAACCTCCAACGAGCGGGATATTCTGTACGCTTGTGTTCGGAGTTCAGTCAGGCTGTACTCGCTGACTCACGTGTCTGCTCACCAATTCGGGAGCGAGCTGAAGACTCGTCTGAGATCACCGATATATTCGATCAGTTCGGACTCGACGACCGCTCTTACCCTCCCGGCTACTCCACGTCCAGAAGCGCCGCAATCTCGTCGAGGTACTCGTCGTAGATCCCGACGGCCGACTCGATCGGTTCGGGCGATGCCATGTCGATCCCCGCGAGTTCGACGACGTCGAGGGGGTAATCCGAACCGCCCGCCCGCAGCATCTCGCGGTAGTCGGCGGCGGCCTCGTCGCCCTCGTCGAGGACGCGCTCGACGATCGCGGCCGCCGCGGAGATGCCGGTCGCGTACTGGTACACGTAGAAGTTGTAGTAAAAGTGCGGAATCCGCTCCCACTCTCGTTCGACGCCGCCGGTCAGTTCGGCGGGCGCGTAGTAGTCGCCTTTGAGGTCGGCGTAGATCTCGTCGAACGCGTCGGGCGTGAGCGCGTCGTCGGCCTCGACGCGCTCGTGAATCCGCTGTTCGAAGGCCGCGAACATCGTCTGGCGGAACAGGGTCGAACGGAAGCGTTCGAGATACTCGTCGAGCACGTGGGTCCGCAGCTCGTCGTCCTCGACCGTGTCGAGCAGGTGGTGGGTGAGCAGGGTCTCGTTGACGGTAGAGGCGATCTCGGCGACGAAGATGTCGTAGCTCGCATCGTGCCACGGCTGGGTGTCGCCGGACAGCTCCGAGTGCATCGAGTGGCCAAGCTCGTGGGCCAGCGTGAACATCGAGGCGATATCGTCCTGGTAGTTCATCAGAATGTACGGCTGGGTGTCGTACGTACCCGACGAGAACGCGCCCGAGCGCTTCCCGCGGTTCTCGTACACGTCGACCCACCGCGAGTCGAGCCCCTCGGCCATCCGCTCTTGGTACGCCTCGCCCAGCGGCGCGACCGCCTCGATCACCCACTCGCGGGCCTGCTCGTACGCCACGTCCGGCCCCTGATCGCCCGTCAGTGACATGTACAGGTCGTGGCTTTCCAACTGGTCGACGCCGAGCGCGTCCGCCTTCAGCTCGGCATGCCGATGAAGCACGTCGAGGTTGTCGTCGACCGTGTCGACGAGGGTGTCGTACACTTCGACCGGGACGTTCGAGCCGTCGAGCGCGGCCTGACGCGCGGAGTCGTAGCCGCGGATCTCGGCGCTCGTCGCGTGCTCTCGGACGGCCTTTTTAAGCGACGTACCGACCGTGTTGCGGACGCCGGCCCACTCGTCGTAGAACGTCTCGTGGACGCGCTCGCGGAACTTGCGGTCCGGGTTCTTCTGGAGCTTTGTGAAGTTCGCCTGCGTGATCTCGACCTCCTCGCCGTCGGGGTTCTCGACGACGCCGTAGGTCATGTCGGCGTTCGTCAGCATCGAGTAGATCTCGCTCGGCGCGTCGGTAACCTCTGACAGGTCCGCGAGCACCTCCTCGACCTCCGCCGAACGCGTGTGGGCTTTCATCCGTAACACGTCGTCGAGGTAGTGCTCGTACTCGGCGAGCGCGGGCTCGTCGTCGACGAACGCCGCCACGTCCGCCTCGGTAAGCGACTGGAGCTCCGGTTCGAGATAGGAGATCGTGCTCGACGCCTCGGAGCCGAGCGAGGACGCCTTCGCGGACATCGCCTGATACTCTTGGTTCCGGGTGTCCTCGGCGCTGCGGAGCTGGGCGTACGTCATCACCTGCTCGAGATCGCGGAAGATCGCCTCGCGCAACTCCAGCAGTTCGAGGAGGGTCGCGGCGTCGTCGGCGACGCGCCCTTCGTACGCCTCCAACTCCTCGATCCGCTCCGACACCGCCTCGTACGCGGACTCCCACTCCTCGTCGTCCGCGTAGATGCCCTGGAGGTCCCACTTGTACGCCTCGTCGATCTCCGCTCGCTCGGGAACCGAACTCATACCACGAGGTTTGCCTCCGGGGCACTAAGCCTTTTTAAAAAGCGGAAGTCTGCGCGAGAAGTGACAGACTGTCACTCCCCCGCCGTCCACTCCGCGAGGTCGACGACGAGCACGAACGCGTCCTCGCCGTCCCGGTAGTAGTTCGAGATGCGGCGGATCGGATCGAAGCCCTCGTCCGCGTACAGAGAGCGTGCGGCCGCGTTGCTCTCGCGGACCTCAAGTCGCACGACTGCGACGCCGACGGCGTGGAGGCGCACGAGCGCCGAGCGGAGCAGCGTCCGACCGACCCCTCGCTTGCGCGCCTCGGGGTGGACTGCGAAGTCCTTCACGTGGCCGATGTCGCGGCCGTGGTTCGGAGTGGAATCCGCGACGACGTAGCCGACGACTGCCCCCTCCCACTCCGCGACGAGGAACGCGGGCTCCTCGAGTAGCCGCTCGAAGGCGTCGTACGGCCACGGGTCCGAGAAGCACGTTCGCTCGATCCGTACCACGGCGAGCAGGTCGGCGCGCTCGACTGGCCGGATGGTCGCATCGACGGGGGTCACGGGCCGGATTGGCGCGCGGGAGGAATAAACGCGACGGGACGGCGCGGTGGCGTGATGTGGGCGGGCCCGCGCGGCGACGGGACGGCGACGTGCCGACCGCGGTCACCCGTCGATCCACGGTTCGTCCGCGTCGGCCGCGTCGGAGTCGGGGCCTCCGACCACGAAGCACGCCCCGTCGGGGACCGTCACGTCGTCCGGGCACGCCGGATCGGTGCCGTCTCTCCGGACTCCGATCGTCCACCCGTGCGACTCGACGACCTCGCGGACGATGTCGAGCCCGTAGCCTGTCCCGTCCTCGCGGGTCGTGAAGCCAGGGTCGAAGACCTCCTCGCGGTGCGCCGGATCGATCCCCGGTCCGTCGTCGGCGACGAGAAATCCCCCGCCGGTCGCGGTCACGAGGACGGTGAGTGGGGCGTCTTCGCCGCTGTCGGTCGATCGAATCGCGTCTGTGCCGTCCGGCGCGGCGTGTTCCGTCGCGTTCCGGAACAGGTTCTCGAACACCTGTCGCAGCCGGCCGCGGTCGCCGCACACTCGGGCATCCGCGCCGAGGACGAGGGTCGCGTCCGCGCTCCCGGCGGTGTCCCACGCCTCGCGAGCGACGCCACCGAGCGCGAACTCGGTCGGCTCGTCGATCCCGGAGCCCTGCCGGGCGAGCGTCAACAGCTCCGAGACCAGCTGGTCGATCCGGTCGACGGCGCGCTCGCCGCGCTCCAAGGGCTCTGTGTCGCCGTTTAGCTCCGCCATCTCCATCGATCCTCGGATCACCGACAGCGGGTTCCGGAGGTCGTGCGAGACGATGCTGGCGAAGCGGTCGAGCCGCTCGTTGCGGTCGGTGAGCCGGCGCTCGCGCGCCTTCCGCTCGCTCACGTCCCGCGAGTTGATGAGCAGGCGTCCGACCGCGACGTCGTCGGGTAGCGACCGGCTTCGAGACTCCAGCCAGACCCAGTTGCCGTCGGCGGTACGGTAGCGGTACTCCATCGTGGGGGTCGCGTCGGGATCGTTGAGCGCGCGGTAGAACCGCTCGGTCACGCGCTCGCGGTCGTCGGGGTGGACGTAGCCGAGCGGGGAGCGCCCCACGGTCGACCCCTGCTCGTAGCCGAGAACCTCCTCGACGGCCGGGCTCTCGTACCGGACCCGCCCGTCCGCGTCGACGACGGTGACCAGATCCGTGCCGTACTCCAGGAACTCCCGGAACCGCTCCGGGAAGGTCTGCTCGGCGTCGACGCGACGCACCGTGACGACGCGCCCACCGAACTCGGGGGCTAACTCCTCGTCGACGACCGACTCGACCCAGACGAACCCGCCGTTGGCGTGGCGGAGCCGGTGGGTGACGACGCGGTTGGTCGCGACCGCCGAGAGCGCGTCGGAGACGGGCTCGCGGTCGTTCGGGTGAACGTAATCCAAGAGGTCATCACCGACGAGGGTCGCCCGCTCGATCCCGAGCACCGCGGGCACCGAGGGACCGGCGAACAGCACCTCGCCGTCGACCGCGACAGCCGCGACGAACCGGTCGGCACCCGGGACTGGCGAAGCGGGCGAACCGCTTGAAGCGGGCGACTCGGCCGATCCGTCGATCGACTGTCGGGTGTCGTCGGTATCGGCCCGGACATCGCGGCAGGCGATCGCCGGGCGGTCGGTCGGGCGGAGGGTCACGCTGGTTCGGTCCCTCCTTCGGTCGCGATCGGATAAAGCTGCGCCCCACAATTATCATAACGGATAAAATAAGGCGTTTTTCGGTGACTGCGGTCGATCTCCTGTCATCGAATCGGTGAATCTCTCGAGCCAGCGACCCTCTCGGATCGGCGCTCAGATCTCCTCGACCACGTCGGCCGATTCCCACGCGTCAACGAACCCGTCGCTCACGCGGGTCGCGAAGCCGCGGTCGCGCAGGTCGAGCATACCGAACAGACGGTCGGGCGCGAGCGGGTCGGACACCTCTAGACACACTTCCTCGTCGTCGATGAGGTAGAAGTTACCGTACACGTCGTCGGTCACGCGGAGCGTGAAGGCGCCCTGTGCCATCGCGAGCACGGCGTGGTCCTCGTCGATCGCGGCCAGCGCGTCGTCGAACATCGCCGGCGACAACAGCACGGAGACGTCGACGCCGCGTCGGATCGCCGACAGCAGCCGGTCGAGGAGGACCGGCCCCTCGCGGTCCACCTCGAACTGCGAGGAGACCTCGGTGGCGACGACGACGATCGAGTCCGCCGCGGCGTCGACCCGCTCGAAGAGCAGATCCAGCGAATCCTCGGCACCGACGGCGGCGGTCCAGAACCGGTCGTCAGTCGTCTCAGCGTCGGCCAACTGGTCGATCAGCTCGTCTTTCCCCGACTCGTACGTCTCGATCCGGCGCTCCAGCTCCCGGCGTTTGGCCTCGACGAGCCGATCGACGGCGACTGCGGGCTCGACCGGCGCGTACCGCTTCGGCTCCCGATCGCTCTGGACGCGGACGAGCCCGCGGGACTCCAACCCGCCGAGCGCGTCGTAGATGCGCCCCTTCGGCACGTCGCTCTCGGCGGTCACGTCGGCGGCGGTCCCGGTGCCGAGCCCGAGCAGTCCGCGGTACGCCCGGTCCTCGTAGCTCGACAGCCCCAGATCGCGAAGCGACTCCATGCAGCGATCTACGCTAAGTATATTTAAATGAGTGGCGCTGAAACTGAATTTTGTTTTGGCATGGATACGACGATATTCGAATGGAATCCGTATTCTAGCACCCCAAACCGAGCTGAGACTACCAACCGATCTGCAATATATTTCTGGAAACTGATACGATGTTTCTAGAGGTTCCCGAAGGGTATTACGTCGGCGCGGTCTACCACGGATAACCGATATGAGCCGTATCCGGAAGATCGCGGTCGTCGCGCTTGTCTGCTGTCTGCTAGTGGCCGGCACCGCGCTGGTCGCGGCCAACGACACGGTCAGCGGCGATCCCGACATCGAGGCGTTCGCGCCCGAGACGGCGTTCGTTCCCGGCGAGGAGTCGACGCTGCAGGTGAGTCTGAACAACCGCGGCGACGTGAGCGAGGAGGGGTTCGACGACCTCGAAAGCGAGGTGGTGACCGCCCACGAGACCACCGCGCGGATCCTCTCCGGCGACGAGACCAACCGCGACGTTCCGTTCGACGTGCGCACCGGCGAACAGACGGTGGGCGACGTGCCTCGGGGCGTCACCGGTCCGATCGACTTCACCGTCGTCCCCGACGAGGACGCGGAACCGGGCGTCTACCAGGTCCCGATCCGACTGGAGTACCGGAACGTCTACAACGCCGAGGACGACAACGGCGCGACCCTCCGCGACGAGCGCGTCGAGACCGAGACCGTGGTCGTCGACGTCGAGATAACCGACCGCGCGCAGTTCGCGGTCACCGCCGTCGACGGCGCGGTCCAAGCCGGCGACACCGGCGTCGTCGACGTGACGATGCGAAACGTCCAGAACGAAACCGCCCGCGAGGCGTCGGTGGCGGCGACCCCGGTCGACCCTGATCTCACCTTCACCACCGAGGCCGGCACCACCGAGACGTACGTCGACGACTGGGCGCCCGGCGAGAACCGCACCTTCACCTACCGGTTCGACGCCGCCGCCGACGCGACGCCACGGGCTTCGACGCTGGAGTTCGACGTGGAGTACCGAGACGCCGAGCGTGCGGACGCTACCGCCCGAACGGTTCGGACCGGCGTGACCCCGCTCTCGCGGCAGGCGTTCGACGTGACCGGCCTCAACAGTTCGCTGGAGGTCGGCAAGGACGGCTCGTTCACGGTCGCGGTCCGCAACGACGGCCCGCGTCCGGTGGAGAACGCCGTCGTCGCCTTCGACAACGAGGCGCCGGCGCCGGAGGGGGTCGGGGCGGACACGATTCCGACCGACGAGAACGTCGTCCCCCGCGAGACGCGGGTGACCGTCGGCGACCTCGGGGTCGGCGAGACCGCGACGGCGACGTTCGACGCCGGGATCCGCACCGACGCAACCCCGGGCAATCGGACGCTCAACCTCGTCGTGCGCTATCGCGGGCTCGACGACGACGTGGTCGTCTCCGACGCGTACGACGCCGTCGTCGATGTGCGCCCGGAACAGGAGACCTTCGCCGTCTCACCGGTCGAACCGCGTGTCGACGAGGACGGTGCGGGCGGTAACGAGACCGGCAGTGACGGTAACGGGACTGACGAGGGCGACAACAGAACCGCCGCCGTCGCCGGCGCCGCGACCGGAATCGCGCCGGGTGAGACCGCCCGGTACGACGTGGTCGTTCGTAACACGGGCTCCGAGCCGGTCTCGGACGTGCAGGCGAAGCTGTTCGTGGACGAGCCGATCTCCTCGGACGACGACGAGGCGTTCGTCACGTCGCTGGATCCGGGCGAGGAGACGACCCTGCGCTTCGAAGTAAGCGCTGACGGCGGGGCCGCGCCGAAGACGTACTCCGCCGCGGTCGACTTCCGGTACGACGACGCCGAGGGCGACGAGCAGCTCTCGGACACCTACCGGCTCCCCGTCGAGGTCGCCACCGACGACGGTGGCAGCGTGCTCCGGTCACCGGTCGGAATCGTCGCCCTGCTGAGCGCCCTTGCGATCGGCGCCGCGGCGGTCTGGAAGCGCGGCCGGGTGAGCCGAGCGATCTCGCGGTTCCGCCGGCGGGCCCGCGACCGGTTCGGCGGCAACCGGTAGATGTCGGGAGTAGAGCGCGTCTTCCGGGAGATAACCGACCGCGTCGTCGACCGACCGAAGCAGGTTGTCGTCGCCTGCCTGCTCGTCACGGTGCTTTTCGCGCCCGGGATGGCCCTCCTCGAGTCCGAGGCGGGCAGCGACCAGTTCACCGAGGGGATCGACGAGGCCGACGCGCTCGACCGGGTGAACGAGCAGTTCGAGCCCGCGTTCGGCGGCGACGAGCCGACCACGCAGCTGATCCAGCGGGACGGCAACGTGCTCGACCGGCGCGGACTGCTCGCGATGTTGGAGACGGCCGAGCGGCTCGAAGACCGTGACGACCTCCGGGTGACCGAGGTGTCCGCCCCGGCGATGGACGTGGCGGCCGAACTCGACGAGAACGTCGAGACCGCCGGCGACGCGCGCGACGCGGTCGAGCGCGCCAGCGAGGGAGAGATCGACGACGCGGTCGACGCGGCCGCCGAGGACCCCGGCTTCGACACGCTGCTCTCGGACGACTACAACCGGGAGTCGCAGACCGCCTCCGCCGCGCTCGGCGTCGTCACCCACTCGTTCCCCGCGTCGGCCGACGCCCAGTCGCTCCAGTTGGAGGCGCGCGACATCGCCGAGCGTTCGCCCGGCGATGTCACCGTCTTCGGGGGCGGCATCGTCGACAACGAGTTCGCGCAGGTGATCTTCGACTCGCTCGCGATCGTCGTGCCGGCGGCGCTCGCCGTCATCCTGGGGCTGTTGGCGTACGCGTACCGCGACCCGTTCGACTTCGTGTTGGGCGGCGTCGCGCTGTTGATGACCGTGGTCTGGACGTTCGGGTTCACCGGCTACGCCGGTATCGCCTTCTCCGACGTGTTGATCGCGGTGCCCGTCCTCCTGCTCGCGATCGGGATCGACTTCGGGATCCACACGGTGAACCGCTACCGCGAGGAGCGCGCGGAGGGGGTCGAACCGACGGCCGCCATGCGAGACGCACTCGGGCAGCTGACGGTCGCGTACTCGATCATCGCGGGGACGACGATCATCGGCTTCCTCGCGAACCTGACCAGCTCGCTCGGCCCACTTCAGGAGTTCGGGCTCGTCGCCGGTATCGGCATCTGTTTCATCCTCGTCATTTTCGTCGGCTTTCTGCCGGCGGCGAAGCTCCTCGTCGACCGCTGGCGCGCCGAGCGGTCGCTCCCCGAGTTCGGCTCCCGCCCGCTTGGCTCCGAGGACTCGGCGCTCGGTCGATTACTTCCGTCGCTGACCGCGATCTCTCGTCCGGCCCCCGCCGTCTTCCTCGTCGTCGTTCTCCTCCTGACCGCCGGCGCGGCCGGGTACGGCGCGGGCGTCGACACCACGTTCGACGACGACGACTTCCTCCCCCCGAGTGAGCAGCCCGGCTACGTCGACTACTTCCCCGGCCCGATGCAGCCCGGCGAGTACACCGCGACCGAGACGATCAACTTCCTGTCCGACAACTTCGCCACGAGCGAGGACGACACCGTGACCGTCTACGTGGAGCGGCGGATGACCAGCGACGCCGCCCTCCGGAGCCTCGACCGGGCGGAGCGCGACCCGCCCGACACGTTCGTCGAGACCGACGGCCGCGCCAGCGCCACCGGCGTGACCGACGCGATCGACGGCTACGCTGATGAGGATCCAGAGTTCGGACAGCTCGTCGACGAGTCGGCGCTTGACGACGGCCCGCCGAACCGGAACCTCGACCGGATCTACGGCGAGTTGCGCGACTCGGGATACGCGGACTTCACCGGCGAGTACCTCGCGGACGACAGCCGGTCCACGCGCGTGGTGTACGACGTGGAGTCAGACGCCTCCGACGCCGCGATCACCGCGGACGCCCGCGAGGTGGCCGACCGCTACCGCGGCGACGCCACCGCCACCGGCCAGATCGTCGTCTTTCAGGCGGTGAGCGAGACGATCTTCAGTTCGGCGATCGTCTCGCTGTCGGCCGCGCTCGGGCTCTCGGCGCTGCTCCTGATCGTCCTCTTCCGGCTGTTCCTCGGAAGCCCCGCGCTCGGGCTCGTCACGCTCCTGCCCGTGGCCGTCACCGTCGCGACACTCACCGCGACGATGCGGCTGGCCGGGATCCCCTTCAATGCGCTTACGGCGACGATCCTCTCCATCACCATCGGGCTCGGGGTCGACTACACGGTTCACGTCGCTCACCGCTTCCACGACGAGTACGTCGAACTCGGCGACGCCGACGCCGCGGTCGAGACCACCCTCCGAGGAACCGGCGGTGCGCTCACCGGTACGATGGCGACCACCGCGCTCGGCACGGGCGTGCTCGTGCTCGCAATCACCCCGATCCTCGGCCAGTTCGGCCTCCTGACCGCCGCGAGCATTTCGCTCGCGTACGTCGCCTCGCTCGTGGTGTTGCCGCCGGCGCTCATCGTCTGGGCTGCCGTCGTCGAGCGCCGACCCGACCTGCTGTGGACCGGTCGGCTGGTCGGTGGGTTGGGATCCGGGAGTGATGGCGGGACTGGGACTCCTGACAGCGTCGAGCGCACCGCCGAAGACGCGCGTACTGACGGCGGGGTCGTCGAAGGCGATGCGGAGGGCCGTTTCCAGTGGAGTCCGCCCTTGAACGAGGCGGATCGTCGGGGAGCGGGAGGCGATCCGGACGACCGCAGTCAGAAGCGTTAAACGCTCGCCGCGGATACCCGGTCGTGAGGGCGCGTAGCTCAGCGGACAGAGCACTTGGTTCCGGACCAAGATGCCGCGGGTTCAAATCCCGTCGCGCCCGTTCCTTCACTTCGTTCAGTCACGGGCGCGACTGACCCTCGCTCGTTCGCTCCGCTCACTCGCGAGGATCCCGTCGCGCCCGTATCGTTCTAATCGCATGACAGCGTCGGGGTAGACGCCGTAATAGTGCGAGGCGCGTGCTTTCGTTCGATAGGTGATCGTCCGCTGGTCCATCGGTGGGGTTCGCGTACATCCAAACCTGGTGTAGGGAGAGAAAATCAATCGCCGATTGACTCACTCCTCTTGGGTGACCTGAGAGAATGCCCGAATTCCATCAAGATTCGACTATTGAATAGAGAATGGCTCTGTTGAAACTATTTTCAGACATAATACTATGTGAAATGGCCGATCACTGAATATTGCGTAGTGAGTACCGCAGTGATGTATTCAGTCTATCTCCAATTGAGAACACGTGTTTCTTAAGTACGTAATTGAAACACGTCAGCCGTATGCCCTCCCTAAAACGCGTCCACATAGTAGCAGCGTTTGTCCTGTTCGGCATCGGTACACTCCTGTACTCTTGGATTATCGCGTCTCGACCCCTCCTCGGCACGGGCGTCGCGTTCGCGTCCTTCGTCGTCGCAGTATTCGCATACTACGGAGACGCCAACCGGCAGACGGTCACTCGCGTAACGATCATCATCACACTCATTTACGGCGTTTTCACGCTCCAACTTCCCATTGCTGTCATCGCAGCCTGCGTCGTCTACCTCACCGCGTGGCTTACCGGCTCGGATAGCCCACTCAACGCACCTGACACGCAGGTTTTCCCGGTCGAATCGACGGCTACCAACGAATCCGACTCTAGCGAGTGAACCGACAACTTACAGGTCCTTAGAGCTGCTCAGTCGCCGGATACCTGGTACGCGGTTTGTTCAGTGATTTCCCTCAACTGTTCTCACTACGAGTGACCTACCGGCTTATTCCGCAAGATCTCCGCCGCGTTCATCGGTTCTCGACACGGAAGTACGCTGCCGGTGATAGTAATACTCGACGAGCGTCCGCAGTAATACCGCGCCGTAGGCCAGCAGACCGAGGCCGATCCCGATGAACAGCAGTCCGATAGCGCCCGGACCGGGAACCTCGCCGCCGATCCGAACGATGAGGGCGTAGAATATCCCGGGTGCGGCGACGGTCACGACCAACTCAATCACGCGAATCGCGGTGTACCCGCGTTGAGCCGTCAGCCGAGCAGCCGGATCGTCAGCTCGTACAAGTCGATATCCCGCAAGCAGCGCCTCAGCACTGACTACGACAGCGAGGATCATGGGAAAGAATGCGAGGGACAGCAGGCCGGTTAGATTCTGTCCTGGCAGAACCCCGGCGAAGCTGGCAACACCGAGTGCAAGGGAACCGATAACAGCGGTGAGCTTGAGGGCTTGGAGGGGCTTGGCTCGAATAAACGAGGAGGGCATGGGGTCGGTTGCTATTCCCCCGGATCTCGAATAAGCTTTCTGAGATGGATCGTGGCGATATCGGGCTACCGAGCGGTTTGTTTACTGATTTCGGCGTAATATAATGGAGGTACCGTACTGGACTCATGCTCTAACTCTTGCACGGCTTCTGAAAACTGTCAGATGCGGAGGATAGAGACAGCATACCCAACGGGCAGGACAACCGTTTTATTCGACCCACATACTCTGACACGTAATGGATATTCTGCGTGCCCTCCTCGGCAACCCTGACGCACGCCGCCGTCTTGCCGGCACCATCGCTGTCGTGTTCGTCCTCTTGTTCCTCGTCTACGCCGCATATTGGCGGTCGAATGCGGCTTATGGGGTAGACTACAGAGTTGGAGCTGTCGGCGTCGTCTCTCCACAGCTTAGTGACATCGGCCATGCTTACGCTGGCCCCATCTTGTACATGCCCGCAGCGGCGCTCGCTGCTGTCGTCCACTATCACGGTGGTGCCGTACTGTACACGCTCGCGATGGCGCCCGTCCCGCCGGTCGCATCGGCACTTGCGCGCGCGACATTCGGCCCGTGGTCGGATATTAAAGAAGCCACTTTCCTCGGTGACGCACTTCCGACCCTCGTCGGCCTCGGCCTCGCTGTCGGCGCTGTCGTAGTCGTTGTTGGGTCTGTGTTCCGACGTTGGAGGCCGCCAGGTGAACGTTCACTGCTGGAACGCTTCTTCGGCTCGTCGGAGGACCGCTACAGGGCGCTCGCCGTCATCGTTATTGTCGCCGTTCTCTCGGTCCCGTTCACGTTCTGGTTGTACGCCGCATATCCAACCTACCAGCCCTTTTCATACAGCGTGTTCGGCGCCCCGATTGCGGCGCTCGTCTATTTGTACTGGCGCGGGATTGTACTCGCGTGGCTCAGCAACGCTGTGGTCTTCCTTGGGCACACCACCGCAATCGCGTTCATCGCTGCTAGTCCTGACTATGTCGCCGATCCCGGTTTCCTCGTACCCGGAGTTATGACTGCAACCGCACTTGGATCACTTGGTGCGTGCGCCGCCGTCGTCTTCAGGGAACTGTACGCGGTCGCCAGCCATTGCATCAAGAAAGCGTTGTAGTCACGTGTGTCGGGAGACACGGCGTCAAGTGGCCACTTTGCTGGAACAGGCTTCGGTGGCTCTGTTGAACGTTTCAGTGGAGACAATAGTGGCGTGCGAAATACGCGCTCTGTATTCAGCACGAGCCCAAGAACAGATCACCAATTGAGGATTTCAACAGAAATAGGCCTCCCGAATTAAACGGCCGAAGGATCTCGACGGGACGATCACCGAACTGTCGGCTGACCAGCGGAGCCATCTGATCGAGTGGGGAGTGGATACGATGGACGAGTTCCAGACAGAGCTTGAATCCCGAATTTCCGCTCTTGGATCCAACTGACTGCTCATTTCGACGCTGTAACGACCTGCTACGCAGTGCCTCCCGCTCTATCGTCTTGCCGGACGCACCCACCTCCCCCTCCAAGTAGTCACGTTAGATCACCCCCGTTCCGTCCGTGCGATCTGGAATTCGAGTTGATCGACGAGACCTCCTGACCCGTCAATAGGCACCCTGAGACAGCGATCGATCGGCTATCCGGATGTTCTCACCGCCGTTCCGTCCCCCCGTTACTCGTCCGCTCTTCGAAACCGCGACTCACTCCGTGTCCGCGACGATCCACGGCTTCGTATCGGGATCATACTCGGCGATCGCGCCGCTGTGGCTGCGCGTCTCGGGTGCGAGGACGCCGACGTGTTTCAGCTGCTGGACGAAGTTGAACAGGACGTTGGTTCGGATTACGTCGGTCCAGACGCCCCGGTCCCGATAGAGCCGGGCAGTCTCGCCGCGCTCGATCAGCTCTCGGGCGCGGGCCGCGCCGCGGGTCGTACAGAACGCGCTCAAGAAGACGTTCGGGTACTCGCGAACCAGCCGCTCGACGAGATCGAGGAAGTGGACACGCGGCCCCTCCTTCCGGAGCGCGTCGAGTAGCAGACCGAACTCGGGGTGCCTGACGAACGAGTTCCGGAGGAGGACCGCGAGCGGCGGGTGGACCTCGACGACGGTGCGCCGGGCCACGTCCTCTTTCGTTAGACGCAGGTCGTCGAGTTCCTCGATCCCGTAGCCGCGGAGGACCGTCGCGGCTAATTCTCCCTGTGCGGTTAGTTCGTGCGGCGATCCCACAGAGAGTAGTCCGAGAGTGCGCGCGCTCGCGATGGTCTCGTCGCCGGCCCCGAAGCTGTACTCGTCGGCGATCGCGTCGACGAGTTCGTCGCGCGCGAGGGGCCCGTACCGGTCGAGTGCGACGACCGGCGCGAAGTAGTTGAGCGGCTGTGCGAGGCTCAGCGTCGTGATGTCGCCGCCGAACTCGTTCCCGCGGAGCCGGAGCGACAGCTGCCCCTCGATGTCCGTGACCTCCGCGGTGGATTCCGCGCTCGGCGGCGAGCGCCACGCGGTCGCGCCGTCCTCCTCGACGCCGATGACGCCGACGCCCTTCGAGTGGAGTAGGTCGGCGTGTGGTCTCACGGCATCGCCGTGGCCGGCGAGATACGACGCGTGTGCCCCCTGCTGATAGGTCAGCGCCTGTCCGATGCCCCGAAGGAGGTTCGAGGATCCCTTTACCTCAATCGCGAACACGCGGTTCGCGTCGGTGAAGCCAAGCACGTCGGGGTACCGCCCGCGGATCGTGATCTCGTGGCGGCGACAGCGATCGAGCACGTCCGCGTACGCGTCGCTGTGTGCTTCGGGGACGTGGACCAGCGGTTCGTAGTTCCGCTCGTTGAGCGCGGTCACCACGTGGCCGAACACCGCCGGCTCGTTCATACGGGACAGACGATCCCGCGGACAATAAACGGTTCTCCCGTCGATTCACACGCTCACCGTCCCGCAGTTTAAATGCGATACCGCGGCACCCCGCCTATGGACCTCGCGTGGGATGTCGACCGGGAAGGGAACGTGTCGCTGGTACGGTGTCGCGTGCGCAACGACGACGCCGTCCCGCGGCGCGTTCGGATCGAGAGCCGGCTCGACGCTCCCGTACTCCCGCCCCGCCGGGGCGGTATCCCGGAGACCGGGTGGGACGAGTCGGGCGTGACGTTGCGTCTCGACCCCGGCGAACGGCGGGCGTTCGGCTTTGCGGCCAGCGCCCCGCCGGCCGATCCACCGGTCGAAGTGACCGAGGTGGCGGCGGTCGACCCGACGGAGCAGTCGGGAGAGACGAACCCGAGCGAGGGAGCTGAAACGGTCGAGTCGGCGACAGCCGTCGCCCTCCGAGAGCTCGGTGACCACCGGCCGCCGAGCGCCGCGGTCGCGGGCGGTGCGGGCGAGGTGGGTGGAGCGGGTGGGACAGGCAGTGCAGGCGGTTCGGACCCCACCGCCGACGCGGGCTCGGTGAATTCGACCGGACCCACCGTCGACGCTGGCAGAGAGTCAGACGCTGGTAGAGTGGCAGCCCCCGACAAATCTGATGGAGATCTCGCCGGCTCCGCACCGCCGTCGGTCGGGACGACGGAGGCGTGGTTCGACGCGATCGAATCACGACTGGACGCCGTCGAGGCACGGATCGACCGGGCGGAGCGGCTGACCGAGGCCGATCTGGCGACGGCGACGGAAGTGGTTGCGGAAACCGATGGCGTCGGAGCACTCTCCGGGCTCGACGATCGCGTCGCCGCGGACGCGGAGCGACTCCGAGAGCTGAGCGAGCGTGCGTCGACGCTTTCGGCGCGCGCGGAAGGGACCGACGCGCCGATCGAGGCGCTGGAGCGACTGGCGTGATCCTCGCGGTCGCCGGCGGGAAGGGCGGCGTCGGGAAGACGACGCTCGCGTACAATGTCGCCGCCGCGCTCGACGCGGTCGTCGTCGACGCCGACCTCGGCATGGCGGACCTGCCCGGCGGCCGCGGTCCAGACCTCCACGACGTGCTCGCCGGTGAGGCCGATTCGATCGAGGCGCTGCGCGCCGGTCCGGTCGATATCGTCCCCTGCGGTCGGACCCTCGCCGGCGCGCGGGCGGCCGATCTCCGGCGGCTCGAATCCGCGGTGGCGGCGATCGAGCGGGAGCGCGGTACCGTCGTCCTCGACTGTCCGGCGGGGCGGCGCGCGGACGCCGGGGTGCCGCTCGCGGTCGCTGACGCCTGTCTGCTCGTCGTGTCGCCGCGGGCGTTCGCACTGGCCGACGCGATCCGAACTCGGGCGCTCGCCCGCGAGCTCGACGCCGGGCTCGTCGGCTGCGCGGTCAACCGGGTGACCGAGGAGCCGCCGACCGACGCGATCGCCGACGCCATCGGGGCGCCCGCGTCGGTCGTCCCCGCCGATCCGCGCGTCGGCCGCTCGGTCGCCGAGGAGCGACCGGTCGTCGACGCCGCGCCGGACAGCGCCGCGGCGGAAGCGGTTCGCGAACTCGCTCGGCGAGTCCCCGGCTGACGGGGTGGCGAACTGCTGGCGGGCCGCAAAGTCGCGCCTTTTTGTCGCTCCGGGACGGAACCGCTGACGATGCTCACGGTCGCGTTCCTCGTCGGCGTCGCCGTCCTGTCGTTCCTCGCCGTCGAGATCGGCCCGCTGTACGCGGCCGACCGGTTCCGCGATCTTCGAGAGCCGACCGACGCAGAGCGTGGCCGCCTCGAATACCTCCGCGAAACGGCCGGGATCGACGTGGATCGGATCGCGATCGAGCGCCGCGGTGAAAACGAGACGGAGGAGAAAAACGGGAATGAGGGAGTCGGCCGCATCGAGGTAGCAGTCCGCGGCCCGCCCCGTCGACGGGTGCTGTTCCTCTCGGAGGCCGTACTCGACGACGTGGACGACGATGTCGTGATCGGTCTCTTCGCGGCCGAGGCCGGCCGCGTCGGGACATACTACGGCGAATTTCGGGCTGTTGCGATCGCAGCGGTGGTCGGGGTGCTGGCGGCGATCGTCACCGCGACGGTTTCGTTCGACGCGGGGTTCGCGTCGCTCGTCGCCGTCGGGCTCACGGCGTTCTGGGTCGGTCGACGAGTGCAGTACGTGGCCGACGACCGCGCCGCGGACGCGGTTGGCGCGGGTCGCGTCGCCGATGCGTTCGAGCGAGTCGCGGCGGTCCGCGGGGTCGAACCGGAAACCGGCGACTGGTCGACGTGGTTCGAGGTGCAGCCGCCGCTCGGCGATCGGATCGCGGCGCTGCGGGAGCGAGAAGGGTCGGAGAAGTCGTGAGACGCCACTTTCGATGAAGATGTGGGCCCGTTACCGAGTGCGCTCGGCGACAGCCGCCGTCGCGTCGACGCTGACCTCGTAGCCGGCGACAGAAAGCGAGATGTCGACGCCGCTTCCGGAGTGTCCAGCCACGAGCGTGTCCAGCGCGTCTAAGTCGACGTAGTCGTAGAGGACGACCCCCGCCTCGTCGGCGAGGTCGACTGGGTCGACGCCGGCGGCGCCGGCGACGGCCTCGATGACGGCACGGCTCGGTGACAGGTCGGCGTCGCCGTGTTCGACGCGGACCGTCTCCGAGATTGCCTCGTGACCCCCTGATTCCGCCGTTACGCTGCTCATACCGTCTTGGCGTCGAACGAATATATAAAGTTCCGCCCACGCGTATCGATATTGAAATTTTCATCGGCGAGCGAAACAGCTATCCCGGATCGATAGCCACGCGATGCCATGGCACTCGAACGCGCCGGAGAGAGCATCACCAGCGGAGCCGACGGCGACGCGTTCGGGTTCGGATTCGTTTTCGCGTGAGTCGCGCGCGGCGGATCCGTCCAGCGGCGGGACGGTGAAACCGGGGGATCGGCGGCGACGTGCCGGAACCGTTACCAACCAGCCACACGCCTATGAAGACAACTCGAATGCGACTCCCGGAACGACAGCTCGCGGTCCTTGAGGCCGCGAGCGCGACGGACGAACGGACGATAGACGAGATCGCGGCGGAGACCGGTCTGAAGCCCGAGACGGTCACCGGCGCTGCCTTCGATCTCCGCGACGAGGGGCTCTGCTCCGTCGTCGAGACCGCCGCCGAGACGCTCGGCCTCACCGACGAGGGTCGACGGTACGTCGACGACGGACTCCCCGAGACGCGGCTCTACCGTGCCGGTCTCGCGCTCGACGCCGACGAGTCCGCGGTCTCGATGGGGCAGGTCATCGGCGAGGCCGACCTCGACGGTCCCGAAGTCGACATCGCGCTATCGAACTTCGCACGCAAGGGCTTCGGGTCGATCGACTCGGGCGAGCTTCGGGTCGACCCCGACGCCGACCCCGACGCCGACTCCGAGGCGGCCGCACTCGCGGCGCTCGCTGACGGCGAGACTCCGGACGCCGCCGACGCGGTCCTCGAACAGCTTGACTCCCGCGGGCTCGTCGACCACGGGGAGTCGGTGACCCGATCGGTGACGCTCACCGACGACGGCGTCGACGCGCTGATGATGGGCATCGAGGCGACGGAGACGGTCGCGCAGGTCACCCCGGAACTGCTCGCCAGCGGCGAGTGGCGCGACGTGGAGTTCTCGGAATACAACGTCGAGGCCGACGCGCCGACGACGCGGGGCGGTCGGAAACACGTCCTCCGCCGGACCGCGGACCGCGTGAAAGACGTCTTGGTCGGCATGGGCTTTCAGGAGATGGAGGGCCCGCACGCCGACAGCGACTTCTGGATCAACGACTGCCTGTTCATGCCACAGGACCACCCGGCGCGGACCCACTGGGACCGGTTCGCACTCGACGTGGACCCGATGGAAGACATTCCCGACGAGCTGATTCGCCGCGTCGAGTCGGCCCACCGCGACGGTTGGGGCACGGACGGCGACGGCTACCACTCGCCGTGGTCCGAGGAGTTCGCCCGCGAGATTGCCTTGCGCGGGCACACCACGTCGCTGTCGATGCGATACCTCTCGGGGATCGCGGGCGCAGAGCTTGAACCCCCACAGCGGTACTTCTCCGTCGAGAAGGTGTACCGCAACGATACGCTCGACCCGACGCACCTCCTCGAGTTCTTCCAGATCGAGGGGTGGGTGATGGCCGAGGACCTCTCCGTGCGCGATCTGATGGGCACCTTCGAGGAGTTCTACCGGCAGTTCGGGATCACCGACATCCGGTTCAAGCCGCACTACAACCCGTACACGGAGCCGTCCTTCGAGCTGTTCGGGGAACACCCGGAGACCGGCGAGGAGATCGAGATCGGTAATTCGGGCGTCTTCCGCGAGGAGGTCACCGGTCCGCTCGGCGTCGACTGCGACGTGATGGCGTGGGGGCTCGCCTTGGAACGGCTCGCCATGCTCACCACTGGTGCGGAGGACATCCGTGATCTCCACGGAACCTTGGCTGACATCGAGTTCCTGCGAGACGCGGAGGTGAGCTACTGATGCCCGTCGTCGACATCGACACCGACGAGCTGCGCGGGCTCACCGGTCGCACCGACACCAGCGACGAGGAGTTCAAGGAGGACCTGTTCGGGCTCGGGCTGGAGTTCGAGGGAGAGACCGACGAGGACCTCCTTCAGTTCGAGTTCGCGCCCGACCGGCTCGACCGGCTCTCGGTCGAGGGCGTCGCGCGCTCGCTGCGCTACCACTACGGCGACGACCGCGGCGTCTACGTCCCCGAGACGAACGACCCCGAGTGGACCATCGAGGTCGACGAGTCGGTCCCGGACGAGCGCCCGTACGTCACCGGCGCCGTGATCCGCGGCGTCGACCTCGACGAGGGGGCGCTCGATTCGCTGATCCAGCTGCAGGAGAAGCTCCACGCGACGATGGGGCGCGGTCGCGCGAAGGGTGCGATCGGCATCCACGACCTCGCGATGGTCAAGGGCGCGCCGCTGCAGGAGGGGTCGGAGCCGTCGATCACCTACCGCGGCGTCGACCCTGACGGAGTGTCGTTCGTCCCGCTGGACGCGAACGATGAGCTGACGCCGAACGAGGTGCTCGCCGAACACGACACGGGCCAGACGTACGCCGACCTCGTCGAGGGCCTCGATCGCTATCCCGCGATCTACGACGAGCTCGGCCTCTTCTCGTTCCCGCCCGTCATCAACGGGAAGCGGACCGAGGTGACGACGGGCTCCCGCGAGCTGTTCGTCGAGCTCACCGGCACCGACCAGTGGACGATCGACCGGATGTGTAACATCGTCTGTTACGCGCTCTCGGCGCGGGGTGCGACGATCGAGCAGGTCGAAGTGAACTACGCCGACGGCGCGACCGCTCCGAGCGAGTACGGCGCAGAGCTGGTCCGCCCGAACTTCGACACCGACGAGAAGTCGGTGAGCCACGATCGGATCGAGACCCTCCTCGGCGTCGACTTCGAACCCGAAGAGATCGTCGATTGCTTCGAGCGCGCCGGCCTCGACGCCTCCTACACCCTCGACGAGGACGTGACCTACGAGGTCGAGATTCCGCCGTACCGCGTCGACGTGCTCCACCCCCTCGATCTGGTCGACGACGTGGGGCGAGCGTACGGGTTCGACAACTTGGAACCGCGCTACCCCGACGTGGGGACGGTCGGCGGGCGCCACGAGCGCTCCCGGCTGGAGGACGCGGTCCGGACGAGCCTCGTCGGCCTCGGCTTCGAGGACCTGCTCAACTTCCACATGACGAGCGGGACCGAGAACTACGACCGGATGAACCTGGAGGCTGGAAGCGACGCCTTCGGCGGCGGCAACCCGGTCGAGATCACGGAGCCGTACAGCGAGGAGTACACCCAACTCCGGACGTGGGCGATTCCGTCGCTCGTCATGCTGCTCGAACGGAACACCCACAACGCGTACCCGCAGGACGTCGCGGAGGTCGGCTTCGCGGCCGAGCGCGACGACTCGGAGAACACCAACGTCGCCGAGCGACGCCACGTCGCCGGCGCGGTCGCCCGGCGCGACGCCTCCTACGAGGCCGCGAAGGGCCGGCTACAGGCTGTGTGCGACGACTTCCGAGCGGAACTGGAGACCCCGCGCACGGAACACCCCTCCTTCATCGACGGCCGGACCGCCGCCGTCGTGATCGACGGCGAGGTAGTCGGCGTGATCGGCGAGGTCCACCCCGCCGTGCTCGTCGAACACGACCTGGAGGTGCCCGTCGCCGCCTTCGAGTTCCACCTCGACGCGCTGCGCTAATACGGACTCGGTCGTCTTCTCTCCGACACTGTGTCACGATCGGGTGACACGTCTTGGCGCGCTTGCGGTCAGTATCGGAACAACTGTGCGCGATGTCGGGAATGGGTGTCGCAGTTCGGCGGTGTCGATGCGATATTTAAAAGGCGACGAGCGACAGCGAAGACAACTTATCACCCGAACGGATCTACTTCACCCACTCTCGCTATCGACCATCGCTGTACCGGTGCCGATCGCCACAGGGCCGAGATGTATCTGCAGTTGCGTATTCCAACAGGGCCAACAGATCGAAATACGCCCCGACGATCAGAACAGGCCGGGGACCAGGACGTACGTCAGCAGCATCCCGAACACGCCGGCGAACAGCGCGAACAGCGCCATCGGAACGATGGCCTTCCGCAGCAGATCGCCCTCGCGTCCAGTGATCCCGACCACACCGCAGATGGCGGCGACGTTCAACACCGAGACCATGTTCCCGAGGCCGCCGCCGACGTTCTGAAGGCTGACGACGATCGTCCGGGAGAGTTCGACCGTTTCAGCGGCGTTGTACTGGAGCACGCTGAAGAGGATATTCGAGGACGTGTTGCTCCCGGTCATGAAGGAGCCGATGGCGCCCACCCACGGGGAGACCATGGGGAGCAGGCCGCCGGCGCCCATTGCGAGCGCGCGACTGAGCGCCTCCATCATGCCGAGGAGGCCGGCCGTGTTCGTCTGTGACTGGATCATCACCTGCGTCATCGACACGGCGATGATGAGCGTGAGTGCGGCGGGCGCGACCTGCTCGATCGAGCGCCGCCACGCCGTCCCCATCTCGCTGGTGTCCATCTTGTGGAGGAGACCGGTGAGGATCGCGATCGGAATGAACGGCATCGTTCCCGGGAGATAGAGGTACTGGAGCGTGTACCCGAGCTCCGTCCCGAGGATCGAGTCGATGCTGACGGAGAAGCTCTGGATCCACCCGAGGACGTCGGTGCCGGCGACGGCGAGGTCGGGCCACCGAGTGACGAGCAGCGCGAGCGCGACGAGCAGGTACGGCGTCCACGCCAGCAGCACGGACATCTCCTTTTTCGGCTGGTCCCTGGAGACCTCGTCGAGATCGAGGCCGCCGAGCCACGTGTCGGTCCACGTCGACTCGGCGGGGAAGTCCCACTCCCGTTCGGGGATGAGGATGTCGTTGTTCGCGAGCACGAGGCCGACCGCGAGCACCACGAACCCGGCGGCGATGTCGGGGAGCGCGGGGCCGATGGACCACGCGATCACCAGTTGTGTCCCGCCGGTGATGGCGCCGAGCAGGAGCGCGAACGGCGCGATTGGGAGAGTGCTACGCACGGCGTTTCCGAGACTCCGACCGCCGTCGGCGTCACCGAACCAGTACGTCAGGAAGAACACCCCGAGCAGGCCCCAGAACACGTACGTGATCCCCGTGATGACGCCGGACCACGCGGAGATCATCGAGAGGAACTCGCCGACGCCCATCGAGCCCGACAGCGCCGGTTCGATCACCGCACCCGTCCCGCCGATCACCGGCGTTCCGGCCGCGCCGAACGGCGGGTTCGGGGCGTTGAAGAAGAGGCCGAACACCGCGGCGGCCAGCGGCGGGAACCCGAGACCGATGAAAAGCGGCGCGGCGAGCGCACCGGGTGTGCCGAATCCCGCCGCGCCCTCGATGATAGTCATGAAGCCGAGACCGATGAGCAGCACCTGAATGCGCCTGTCCTCTTCGATCTGTCCGAAGTACCACCTGATTGTGGCGATGGCGCCGCTCCCTTCGAGGTAGTTCATCAGGAGGATGGCGCCGAAGACGATGAGGATGATATCGACGGCCTGTAGCGCGCCGTAGACAGCTGACGCCAGCAGCCAGTTGGGTTCCATACTCCAGTACGTCAGCCCGATACCTCCGGCGAGCAGCCACCCGACCCCCATCGCGCGGGCCGCCGACCACCGGAGACCGGCGAGCAGGACGAACGCGACGCCGATCGGGATGACACCGACGAGCGCCAGTGAGATCACGTTTGTCATGGTTAGAGTTCTCGACCGTATTTCGTCGTCTAACAACGAGGTATATGTAATCTTTTACTTTTATCTGACAGTATCTACTGAATATCGCAATACAGGCCGCTGATTCAGTAATTAAAATATATTATGTATTTGGTTGTGAGTGTGCGTTGGGGGAAACACCCATTAGGCTGTTTCAGAAACGTCTGTTTATGTCAGTCGAGCCAATCGCGACCTTCGAGTCGTCCCTCGAGGATGTTGGCGTCGAGCTCGTTCGGACGACGGCCGACGAGTTCGAGTCGTCACTCGCTCCGCTTCTTGACTCCCCAGCGGTCGGCGCTCCACTCCCGTTCGAGAACCTCTCGCTGCCGGACACCGTGGAGACCGAGCCGTCGGTAGCGGACCTCGAAGCCGCGTCGACCGGCGTCACCGCCGCCGGATACGGTATCGCCGACTACGGTTCCGTGGTCATTCAGGGCGGGGCCAACGGCGAGGAACCGGTGAGCCTCTACGTCGACGAACACGTCGCCGTCGTCGCCGCCAGCGACATCCTCCCGGACATGGACGCGACGTTCGACCGCCTCGCCGAGGACATCCGCGGCGGCACCGGGCAGGCCATCATCGCGACCGGACCGAGCGCCACCGCGGATATGGGCGGGCTCGTAAAGGGCGCACACGGGCCGATAGACGTCACCGTCGTCCTTCTGGAGGACAGATAGATGAGCGTCGAAAACCGCAAGCGGAAAGCCCGACACATCCGCCACCTCCTCGACACCGAGGGCGACAGCGTCCACGAGAACACGCAGGTGTTCAACGAGGGGCGGTACGAATCCACGGCGGACCTCGACGACTACGAGGCCCTCAAAGACGAGGCTCGCGAGATCAAGGAGGACGCCATCGAGCGCCTCCCCGAACTCATCGACGAGGTCACCGAAGCGATCGAGGACAACGGCGGCACCGTTTATATCGCCGACGACGCCGCCGACGCGAACCGATACATCTCGGATGTCGTCGACGGCCGGAACGTGGTGAAATCGAAGTCGATGACTAGCGAGGAGCTCGAAGTGAACGACGCCCTCGAAGCCAGCGGCGCGGACGTCTGGGAGACCGACCTCGCCGAGTTCGTCTTGCAGATCGCCGACGAGGCACCCTCGCACATTGTCGCTCCGGCCATTCACAAGTCCCGCGAGGAGATCGCGGCCCTGTTCAACGAGGTGTTCGAGCCGGACGAGCCGCTCGAAACCGCAGAGGAACTGACGCGATTCGCCCGTGGGTACCTCGGCGAGAAGATTCTCGACGCTGAGGTCGGCATGACGGGCGCGAACTTCGTCACGGCCGACACCGGGACGCTCGCGTTGGTCACGAGCGAGGGCAACGCCCGGAAATGCGTGCAGTCGACGGACACCCACGTCGCGGTCGCAGGCGTCGAGAAGGTCGTGCCGAGCGTCGAGGACCTCCAGCCGTTCGTGGAGCTCATCGGTCGGTCGGGGACCGGACAGGACATCACCTCGTATCTCTCGCTTTTCACGCCGCCCGGCGACTCACCGACCTTCGGCGAGACTGAGCTTGAATCCGGCGACGACCGCGAGTTCCACCTCGTGCTCATCGACAACGGTCGGATGGAGATGCGCGAGGACGACCAGCTCCGGGAGACGCTGTACTGCATCCGGTGTTCGGCGTGCGCGAACTCGTGTGCGAACTTCCAGCACGTCGGCGGGCACGCGTTCGGCGGCGAGACGTACTCCGGCGGCATCGCCACCGGCTGGGAGGCCGGCGTCCACGGACAGGACAGCGCCGCCGAGTTCAACGACCTCTGTACGGGGTGTAGTCGGTGTGTGAACCAGTGTCCGGTGAAGATCGACATCCCGTGGATCAACACCGTCGTTCGCGATCGCATCAACCGCGGGAAGGACGGCGACCTCGACTTCCTCGTGGAGGGGCTCACTCCGGACGAAGAGCCCGGCGGCGTCGACCTGCAGAAACGCCTGTTCGGGAACTTCGACACGCTCGCGAAGCTCGGGTCGACGTTCGCGCCCCTCTCGAACTGGGTCGCACAGGCCGGCCCCGCTCGCTCGCTGATGGAGCGGACTCTCGGCGTCGACAGCCGCCGCGAGCTCCCCGCGTTCGAGCGCGAGTCCCTCGTCGAGTGGTTCGATGATCGCGGGCCGCGCGTGGGTCCCGACGAGGCCCGCCGGCAGGTCGCGCTCTACCCCGACGCGTACACGAACTACGTGCGCACCGAGCGCGGGAAGGCCGCCGTCCGCGTCCTCGAGGCGCTCGACGTCCACGTCGAGGTCCCGGCCGCCGGCGAGAGCGGACGTGCGCCGCTCTCGCAGGGGATGGTGGCGACCGCGCAGTCGAACGCCGAAGCCGTCTACGACGCGCTCGCCCCCGCCGTCGCGGCGGGCCACGATGTCGTCGTCATCGAGCCGTCGGACCTCGCAATGTTCCACCGGGAGTACGAGCGGCTCCTCCCCGAGGACGACTACGAGGCGCTGGACGGGCACAGCTACGAGGTCATGGAGTACGTCTACGGGCTGTTGGAGAACGGCGCGGACATCGACGCGCTCCCGGAAGGCGACGGCGAGCAGATTGCCTACCATAGCCACTGTCAGCAGCGCACGCTCGGTCTGGAACCGCACACGGTGGCGGTCCTCGAAGACGCCGGGTTCGACGTAACGACCTCGGACGTGGAGTGTTGCGGGATGGCCGGGAGCTTCGGCTACAAGTCCGAGTACTACGAGCTGAGCGTCGACGTCGGCGAGTCGCTCGTCGACCAGTTCACGACGGAGGAGACCGCAGATCGGACTGTCGTCGCCAGCGGTACGTCGTGTCTCGAACAGCTCGACGCGCTGCTCTCGCGTCGGCCCGCACACCCGGTGCGGCTGCTCGACGGGCAGTAGCTGCTCGATCAGCCGTCGAACCCGTCTTCCCACCGGAACGTACCGTTGCGCTGAACGACCTCGCCGTCGATCTCCATTCGAGAATTCTCGCTCACGTCGCTGATCATGTCGACGTGGACCGCGCTGTCGTTGCCCGATTCGCCCTCCGGCAGGCAGGCGTCGTAGGCGCGTCCCACCGCGAGGTGGATCGTGTCGCCCATCTTCTCGTCGAAGAGGATCGAGTCGGTGAACCGATCGATGCCGCGGTTCATCCCGATACCGAGTTCACCGAGTCGCCGGGCTCCGGGGTCGGTGTCGAGCACGCTTGCGAGGGCGTCCTCGCCGGCGCCCGCCGAGAAGTCGACGACCTCGCCGTCCTCGAAGACGAGGTGCACGTCCCGAACGCGGGTCGCGTCGATCGTCATCGGCACGTCGAAGAACGCCTCGCCCTCGGTGTCGTAGGGGGCGGTGAACACCTCACCGGAGGGGAGATTGTGTGAGTCGTACGCGACCGACGCGGCAGAGTTGACCGCGGTCCGGCCCGCGATCGACATCGAAATATCGGTGTCGGGGGCGTCGTCGCGATCGGTGACGATCCGGACCTCCTCACCCGCGTCGAGGGCCTCCTTCATCGCCGCCATCTCGTCGGCAAGTGCCTCCCAGTCGCGGAGGACGGCGTCGTAGACGAACTCTTGATACTCCTCGTAGGCCATACCGGCCTGCTGGGCGAGCGAGCGCGTGGGGTGGACCGTCGACACCCAGTCGGTGTCCATCCGCGCCTCGCGCACGTCCTTCCGCGCCTTCGCGTACGCCTGCCGCGTCTCGCTCGACACGTCTGCGGTCGCGGTGGTGTTGCGGCCGCCGCCGATCCGGAGGTAGGCGTCCGCGGCCTCGAACAGCGCGCGCTCGACGGCCGGATCGTCGTCGAAGCCGTGACTGCCCTGCTCACTCCCTTTTAAATACGCCCGCGAGATCTCCGCCGACCCGTACAGTGTCGTGGCGTTCGCGCCCCGCTCGCCGAGCGCCTCGACGACTGCGACGCCGAGGTCGTGGGCATCCTCGGCGACGCTCACGACAACGTCGTCGCCGGCCTCAATGCGTGCGCTCCAATCGACGAGCACTTCGGCGTGCTCGTGTACGCGTTCGTCCATGTCGAGGGGTCTCGGTCGGCGGGTAAAAGGCCTCCTCGTCGGGGCGCACGCGCCGAGACACCGGAGTGACGGCGCGGCGAGACGCCGTCCCGGCCGTCGTCGTCGTCAGCGAAACCTGCCCCGGTGCCGGCCGCTTATGTGCGCGCACCCGAAGAGGTAGGGTATGAACGAGGAGTCACCCGCGGACAGACGCTCTCCCGTCGGCGAGCCCGTCGTCCGGTCGGACCCGGCGGTGACGGGCGAGCGCGCCGCCGAGGCGGTGGGGTTCGACCCCGACGATCCTGACAGCGTCGCCGAGGCGGCCGAGACGGTCGCCCGCTTTGCGGCCGGCGATGTCGGCGACGACGACCACGTGCTGATGCTTCGGGGGGCGGCCGCCTGCGCCGCGCTCGTCCGCGGCGTCGGCTCGTACAAAGCAGCCGCCGAACGTGCCGGTGACGGCGTCTCGGTGGCGTTCATCCGCAAATGGGCACGCGTCCACGACCTCCCGCAGGCGATCCGCAGACAGGTCGCGAGCGGACAGATCGCGCCGAGCGCGGCGAAACACGTCGCGCGCCTCGGCGGCACCGACCGCTACCTGCTGGCGTGGGCGACCATCGACGGCGACCTCACGGTTCGTGAGGTGCGCTCCATCGCCTCCGCCGTCAACGACGGGAGCGACATCGAGACCGCGGTCCGCGAGGCCGGCGTCGAGCTCGGCCACGTCGGGATCCGGCTCCCGCTCGACGCCTACGTGGAGCTCAGACGCCGCGCCTCGAACCGGAACGTCGACCCCGGCGACCTCGTCGCCGAGGCGCTCGCCGACTACTTCGAGTCTGACGCGGCGTAGCCCGCCGCGAACCGGCCGACCGCAGCCGCGATCGCTTCTCGCCCGCGCTCGACCTCGTCCCACGCGATCGTCTCGTCCGGATAGTGCGCCTCCGTGATGCTTCCGGGCCCGAGCAGGACCGTCGGGATCCCCGCCGCGATGTAGTGCCGGGAGTCTGCGCCGTATGTCGCGCCCGTCGGCTCCGCGTCCGGAAGCCCCGCTTCGACAATTCCCGCCCGAGCCGCCTCGACAATTGGCTCGTCGACGGCGATTTCGGCGGGCTCGAACTGCACCGAGAACCGCTCGAACGTCGGCGGGTGTTCGCGGAGCCACGGGTCGTCCGCGACCACGTCGTCCAACCGCGCGCGGAACGTCTCTTCCACCTCGTCGACCGTTTCGCCCGGAGCGACGCCGATCCGGAACTCCGCGGTCAGCGTCGCCGGCACCGTCGACGCCCACGAGCCGGCCTCCACCGTCCCGCAGACGACGGGCCACGGTACCGGGAACTCGCGGTACAGGGGATGATCGACCGTCTCGCCGCGCTCCGTTTCCAGCTCGGCGAACGCCTCGCGGATCGCTTCGAACCGCGGGAGCACGTCCTCGCCCCGCCAGCGCGTGGCGGCGTGGGCGCTCCGCCCGACCAGTTCCAGCCGCGCCATCAGCGACCCCTCGCAGGCGACCACGGGACGAAGCTCCGTCGGCTCTGCGACGATCGCGGCGTCGCGATCGAAGGGATAGGGATTCGCGAGCGCCGCGGTCGCGGCTCCGTACCCGCCGTCCTCCTCGCCGGCGACCGCCTCGACGACGATCCGGAGCCCCGCGTCCGGGAGATCAACGGCACCGGCGGCGACCGCCTCTCGAACGTCGAGCGCCGCGCCGATGCACGCCGCGCCCCCCGACTTCATGTCTGCGGCGCCGCGGGCGGTGAGGGTCTCGACGGTGTCGTTGCCCTCCCTCTTGTTCCCGCTCTCCCCCCACACCGGCTCGAACGGGTCACTCGACCACTCGGCGGGCTCGGCCGGCACCACGTCGATGTGGCCGTTTACAACGATCGTGGGGGCGTCGTCTCTCGGGTTGCCGTTGTTGCTCCCGCCGAGCGCGAGCACGCCCGCGACGCTTCGTCGGCCCGCCACGTCCGACTCGTCGATGTCGTCCGGGAAGGAGGGGTGATCGGCGAGGAGTTCCGGGTCGGCGTCCCACGCGTACGTCTCGAACCCCAGCGCGTCGAGTTCGCCCTCGACGAAATCGGCGGCGGCCGCCTCCTCGCCGGCCGTCGAGGCGAACCGGCAGAGGTCGGCGGCGAACGCGCGCATGTCGAAGTTCATGCGGTCGGCGAGGGTGCGCCCCGGGAAACCGTTTCGGGTCGACGGGCGACCCCCCTCGCCGCACGCGGTTTCTAAACGTTTATCCGTGGTCTCATCCTACGGATTCGTGTCTGGGCCGGTAGCTCAGTTAGGGAGAGCGTCCGGCTTTTAACCGGACGGTCGGGGGTTCGAATCCCTCCCGGCCCGTGCACTGAACCGCCGAGCGACAGCGAGGCGGTGAGGGAACCGATCGGGAGGGATTCGAACGAGACCAGTCGCGCGCAGTGAACGGAGCGAACGAGCACGTCTGGGCGTGGTTCGAGTCCTGTCACATCCGGTGGATGCGATTGATCATTTCGCTCTGCTTGCGTGGATCCTTCCGGCTCGTCTCCTGCGGTAAAAACCGGGGGAGAGAACGCGCGACGCGTCGCCGCCGAAACGGCGGAGCGTGTTCCGGGTTCAGTACCCGAGCCGTTCGCGCACGAGGACGATCGTCGTCCGGCCTTCCTCGGTCTCGCGGCGGTAGATGAGCTGCTTTGCGATCGACGACTCGACGCCGTACGCCTCCTGTGCGCGCTCGTTCTCCAGCGGGTACGCGACCGACTCCAGCCGGTCGAGCGCGTCCGAAAGCGTCGGGACGACCTTGTTCGTGCCCGTGACGATGACCACGTTACCGGCGGCGAACGGGTACGCCCCGATCCGGCTGCCGGAGAGGTCGGCGGCGACGAGTTCGCCCGTCCGCGCGATCGCGTTGATACCGCCGAGGAAGTAGTCGGCTGTCTGCGACTCTCGACGCGCGGTCTGTCGCTCGGCGTCGTCGTCGATGCTCCAGATCTGGTCGGGAAGGCTCTCCCACTCGTGGTCGCCCTCGCCGAGGAGGTTGTCGAACCCGATCTCTTCGAGGGTCGTCGAGTGACCGTTCATGACGGACGCGCCCGCGGGGATCTGCGACTGTACCGCGTCGAGCGCCTCGTCGGTGTCATCGACAACGATGACATCGAAGCCGCGTTCTTCGAGGTTCGCGACCGTCTCCTCGACGGTCGCGTCGTCAGCTGTCTCGTCCAGCGTCTCGTCGATCTCGGTGTCGTCTGCGTAGTCAGCTTTCTGCTGTGACATTATGTATCAAATCGAACGGATCGCGCCGCCTCACATGCGCTCGCGGCGAACCCGTCTCGTGGATCGATCGGAGGCGCGGACGACACTTAACGACTCGCGAACACCCGTGTCGGGTGGTTACACCGGTGTTATCGTCGTGTTGGCAGAGCAACTGCTACGTCGGTCGAGACGTGAGCCGAGGGCTCCGCGATCAGTCGGCTCGATAAAAATTGCGTGTCGTCGAGGCCCGAAGGGGCGCGCGACGGTCGGTCGTCGGGTCGGTCTAGCGAAGCGATTGCGGTCGGTGTGGGAGTGGTGTTGTCCTATCGGACGTTTACATCGCACCGCCCATGCCGCCCATGCCGCCCATGCCGCCCATGCCGCCGGGCGCGCCGCCGGGGCCGCCCTCGTCGCCGCCGTCGTCGGAGCCGCCGCCCTTGAGGTCGCCGGCCGCGATGACGTCGTCGATGCGGAGGATCATGACTGCCGCCTCGGTGGCGGACTCGATGGCCTGGGTCTTGACGCGGAGCGGCTCCACGACGCCCTCGGCCTCCATGTCGATCACGTCGCCCGTGTAGGCGTCGAGACCGGCGCCGAACTCGCCGGCGTCGTGCCGGGAGCGGAGGTCGACCAGCGAGTCGATGGGATCGAGACCCGCGTTCTCGGCGAGGGTGCGCGGGATGACTTCCAGCGCGTCGGCGAACGCCTCGACGGCGAGCTGCTCGCGGCCGCCGACGGAGTCGGCGAAGTCGCGGAGCTGCAGCGCGAGCTCGGCCTCGGGGGCGCCGCCGCCGGGCAGCACCTTCCCGTCGAGCAGCGTCGTGCGGACGACGCCGAGCGAGTCCTCGATGGCGCGCTCGACCTCGTCAACGACGTGTTCGGTGCCGCCGCGGAGGATGAGCGTGACGGACTTGGCCTCTTCGACGTCCTCGACGAAGATGCGCTCGTCGCCGCCGATGTCCTTCTGTGCGACGGAGCCGGCGAAGCCGAGGTCGTCCGTCTCGATGTCGTCGAGGTTGGAGACGACGCGGCCGCCGGTCGCGCGGGCGAGGCGCTTGAGGTCGTCGGACTTCGCGCGGCGGACGGCGAGGATGCCCTCCTGCGCGAGGTAGTGCTGTGCCATGTCGTCGATGCCGTCACCGACGAAGACGACGTCGGCACCGATGTCGACGAGGTGGTCGACCATCTCGCGGAGCTGCTCCTCTTCCTGGTCGAGGAACTGCTGGAGCTGGTCGGGGTCCGTGACGTTGACTTCGGCGTCGATCTCCGTCTCCTTCACTTCGATGGCGCCGTCGAACAGCGCCACGTCGGCGTCCTCGACCGCGAAGGGCATGTTCTCGTCGACGCGCTCTTTGTCGACGATGACGCCCTCGACGAGCTCGGACTTGTCGATGGAGCTGCCGACGACCTTCTCGACGGAGACGTTGTCCGTGTCGATGCTGTCGTCGTCCTGAACCGCGAGGACGGAGTCGACGACGAGTTCGGCGAGGAGGTCCTTGGAGTTCTCGGCGCCCTTGCCCGTCATCGCCGTCTCGGCGATCTGGACGAGGGTGTCGCGGTCGTCCTCGGAGACCTCGATGGCCTCCTCTTCGAGGATATCCTTGGCCTTCTCGGCGGCCTGACGGTATCCCTGCGCGAGCGTGGTCGCGTGGATATCCTGATCGAGGAGCTCCTCGGCCTGATCGAGGAGCTCACCGGCGACGACGACAGCGGAGGTGGTGCCGTCACCGACTTCCTCCTCCTGCGTCTCGCTGACCTCGACGATCATGTTGGCCGCCGGGTGGTCGATGTCCATCTCCTTCAGGATGGTGACGCCGTCGTTCGTGACGACGACGGACCCGCCGGAGTCGACGAGCATCTTGTCCATCCCTTTCGGGCCGAGCGTGGTGCGGACGGACTCCGCGACCGCCTTGCCGGCCGTGATATTCATGTTCTGAGCGTCCTTTCCGGAGGTACGCTGTGACTCCTCGGAAAGTACGATCATGGGCTGATTGCCCATCCGCTGGCGCTGTGACATTACAACCATTGATTGTTTGTGATTCTATATAAACCCTTTGCTCACTCCGTGGGAAAACGCAACACGGTGGGGGAGTATCGTTAGGTATGGGGCACGTTCACACGACCCTTTATATAGATATCCGAATCGAGCGCTGGGACGTGGATCGCTTATAAACTAACCGCGGTGGCGTGCGCCTGCGAGCGGCCGACAGGCCGCGAGTCGTCGCGACTGGGGCTTTGAAGGTATTCACTGCGGAGTCATCGATCGCGTACTGCCGAGCGACTGGGGCTTTGGCAGTGTTCACCGCACTGCCAGTCGCAGTCGTTTATAAATGAACGATGACGGCGTCGTCAACGTCGACGTCGAGTACCAATTATTGCGGCGCGTTGAAGCTCACGTCGTCGTCGAGTTCGTTCGACATCCGCTCTAAGTACGAGTACACCGCGCCGTGCGGGGCGCCGTCCAGCAGCATCCCGACCGCCCGGCGGACGACCTCTAGCTCCTCGGGCTGGCCAACGGCGCCCACGGTCGACCCGTAGACGACGACGTTCGCGCCCGACAGCTCCTCAATGAGTTCGCGCGTCCGACCGTTCTCGCCGATGATCCGGCCCTTCTTGCGCTGGAGGTCGTTGTCGTTGCGGGTGTGCTCCGACAGGTCGATCAGATCGAGCGTCCGGAGGTCGTGATCGAGGATCGACAGCGCCGTCTCCGGTTTGAACCCCCGCCCGATCGCCTTGATAATGTCCGGTGCCACCAACGCGGCGACCGGGTCGTCAAGCTCCTCGATGGCGACGCTACCCGACTCCGAGTCGATGTCGAGCCGCACGTTCGCCCGCTCTTCGATCTCTCGCATCGTCTCGCCGCCGGCGCCGATGACGACGCCGATACGGTCCTGCGGAACCGTCACGTGTTGCATATGGGTGAATACCCGGCGAAGCCTTTTAAACGTGTTCCGCCGTGAGCGGTGTGTGGCCGTGTGACGGTGGTCTTCGGCCGCTTGAGGACGAGTTCACCGCGATCTACTTGTCGGACTCTCCGCCCGACTTCGACTCCCCGCCCGACTTCGACTCTCCGCCCGACTTCGACTCTCCGCCCGACTCCGGCTCCCCGCTCGGGTCCGGCTCCGGTTCCGTCACGTACTCGTAGAGGTCGTCGGGGTCGACGTCGATCCCCTGCCGAGTGAAGAAGGTCGCCACGTTCTCGCAGTCGCGGTCGAGGAACTCCCCGGCGTTCGGGTGGTGGACCGTCACGGCCTGTCCCATGTCGATGATCACCAGTTCGCCCTCGTGGATGATCATGTTGTACTCCGAGAGGTCGCCGTGGATCAGCCCGGCGCGGAAGAGCCGGCGCATGTACTCGCGGACGACCTCGTAGGCGGTCTCCGGGTTCTCGACGTCGACCTCCGAGAGCCGGCGGGCGCGGTCCTCGGCGTGCCCCACGAGTTCCATCACGAGGACGTTCCGCTGGACCGCGATCGGTTCGGGCACCCGAACGCCGGCCTTGCGTGCGCGTTCGAGATTCGCGAACTCCTTGCGGGTCCACGCCAGTACGACCGCCTTCTTGTCGCTCGCGATCCCCTCGAATCGCGGGTCGCCCTCCAGGTAGTCGCGCATCTGCCGAAAGTTCGAGGAGTTGATCCGGTACACCTTCACGGCGACCTCGCGCTCCGGATGGACGCCCTCTGGACCGCCTCCCGCCGCGGCCGAGCCCGGCTCCGGCCGCTCGCCCGCTTGTCCGCCGAGCGCCTCGAAGACGCTCGCCTCTTTCCCGGTCGACACAGGCCCGCCGAAGGCGTCGACGTAGCCGTCCTGTACGAGCTTGTAGATGGCCGCTAGCGTCGCGTCGTCGAACACCGACTCCTGCAGTTTGAACTGCTCGGTGTCCTTGATCCGCTTGCGGAACTCGTCGAACTCTCGGTCCTGCCGGCGGGCGATCCGGTCGGCCTCCGTGTCGGAGACGTCCAGTTTCTCCCACTCGTCGCCGGGCTGGTCCTCGGGTTCAAGCAGGACGAACTCCTCGCTCATTCACCTCGACATTCGACGCCGCGAGGGATAAGCGAGTGGGTCCGGAGCCGCGGCGTACCCACCTGCGAGAGGGTCACAGCACGTCGAGCGCGTCCTCGACCGGCATGTGCCCGTCTCGAACCGCCTCCAGAATTCCCCGGCGCTCCTCCGTTTCGGGATCGGGCCCGTCCTCGGTGGCGGTGCCACCGGTGCCCACCTCGTCGAGCGTCACCTTCTCGGTATCGCCAACGAACTCGGGGAAGTCGGTACCGTCGCCCAGCGCTTTCTCCTTTTTGACCCGGTACGACCCCGCGTCGGTGGTGTACAGGTCGCCCGGGTGGAAGAAGTACCAGTCCTCGCGGTCGAATCGGACCGCGATCCGCGCCTTCGCGCCGAAGTTTCGCGCGAAGAAGAGCAGCGCCTCCACCTCCTCGCCGGTGAGGTAGATCGGGTCGCCCGCGCTCGACTTTGCCTCGATCGCGTAGAACGTCTCGCCGTCGCCGGCGAGCACGTCCGGGAGTTCCCGCTCCGTGGCCGCGCCGCTGGCCGGGGCGCGCATCACGGCGAATCCCGCGCCGTCGAGGGCGTTCACCAGTTCGCGCTCGCGGCGGTCGCCCTTTCGGTTAGCGGACACGGTCGTCGTCCCCCGATTCGGTCATGTGCGTCGTAGACGCGAGCCGGTCAAAAGCCCAGCGGGTCGGCGGTCTCATCATCCCCGAAGCCACTTTGTCCCGCATCATCCCCGTAGCCGCCACCACAGCGACCGGATCCGATACCCCAGCGAGCCCCGCTCGTACCCGTTCCACCCGCTCATGCCACCCGCCAGCGTCGACGCGTCGTAGCCCGCCTCGTCGAGCACCCGCGTCGCTCGCTTGGCGACGACTCCCATCTTGCAGACGGTGACGATCTCCCGGTCGTCGGGAATCTCGTCGAGCCGGCGCCGGAGCGCCGACTCGTCGCCGGCCCGGAGGTCGTCGTATACGGGCACGTTCCGACTCGCGTCGATCGCGTCCCGCTCGTGGTCCGACTCGGGTCGGATGTCCAACAGGAACGGCTCGTCGTCTGTTCCGAGGCGCTCGGCCAACTCGTCGGGGAGAATACGACCCATCGACGGAGGGTTCGTCTCACCGCACAAATCCCTACCGTTCGTGGGTGCCGCCGTGGTCACGCGCCCTCCCCGCCGCTGTGCTCACCCCCGCAGCCGCTCCGCGTGCTCCGTGACGACCCGGCCCAGCGTCTCCGTGCGTCGCCGGAGGTCGTCGTCGGTGATCCGCGGTTCCTCGCCGGTCTCGACGTATCTCGACGCTCCCTGGATCCCGACCTCGTGGGGGACCGTCCACGCGTGGACGTTCCGGAACGTCGACCGGAGGTGTTCGAGCGTCCCGCCGTACGACCCGCCGCCGGCGGTCGCGAGGAGCCCGACCGCGGTGTTCTCGTACTCGTCGGAGCCGCAGAAGTCGTGGAAGTTCTTGAACGTCGACGAGTAGGAACCGTGGTAGACGGGCGTGCCCGCGAGGACGCCGTCGGCCTCCCGGACGAGCCGCGTCAGCCGCTCGCTGTCGCCCTGTACGTCCTCGGCCGGGTGATACAGCGGGAGATCGACCGTGCCCAGATCGATCATCCCGGTCTCGGCGCCGGCGTCGGCCGCGGCGTCGAGCGCGACCGACAGCGCGGCCCGTGTGGTGCTGTCCGCGCTCCGACTGCCGGAGACGGCGACGATTCGGGTCATACGTCGGGTTCGGGGTGAGAGACCAAAAACGCGGGCGGTCTACGAGAGACGGATCTCTCGCTCTCACCGGTTATTTATAAACCTCCACCGGCAGCTCGTTCCGGCAACGTCCGTGACCGGGAAGGGGACACCGGGCATTATTGTCCCCGCCGCTGACGTGGTCGATGTGGACCAGATTGCCTTCGGTACGGACGGCTGGCGGGCGACGCTCGACACCTTCACCGACGACCGCGTGCGGATCGTGGGACAGGCGGTCGCCGACCACCTCGCGGCGGCGGGCCACGACGAGCCAGTCGCGGTCGGCTACGACGCCCGCGAGACCTCGGAGGGGTTCGCCGAGAGCCTCGCCGAGGTGCTCGCCGGCAACGGCTTCGACGTACTCCTCCCCGAGCGTGACACCCCGACGCCCGTGATCGCCTACGCCATCGTCGACCGCGGGCTCGCTGGTGCCTGCATGGTCACCGCCTCCCACAACCCGCCCGAGTACAACGGCGTGAAGTTCATCCCGCACGACGGCGCGCCCGCGCTCCCCGCGGTCACTGAAGACGTCGTCGCCCGCCTCGCAGAGCCCGACCTCCTCCCTGAGGCCGAGCACGGCGAGGTTTCCCGCGTCGACCTCGTGAGCGACCACGCCGACGCGGCCCGCGAGGTCGTCGGCGCTGCAACCGGAGGCAACGGCGTCGATCTCGACGGGCTCACCGTCGCGTACGACGCGATGCACGGGAGCGGGCGCGGCGTCACCGACGCGCTCCTCGAATCGGCCGGCGCGGAGGTCGTCCGGCTGCGCTGCGACCGCGACGTGACCTTCGGCGGCGACTCGCCGGAGCCCTCGGCCGCGCACCTCCAAGAGCTGGCCGACCGCGTGACGGACCCGGACAGCGATGTCGACATGGGAATCGCCAACGACGGCGACGCCGACCGGATCGCGGTCGTCACGCCCGAGCGCGGCGTGCTCGACGCCAACCTCTTCTACGCCGCCTGCTACGACCGGCTCTTAGAGAACGACTCCGGGCCGGCGGTCCGCACGGTCTCGACGACGTTCCTCGTCGACCGCATCGCGGAGGCGCACGGTGAGGAAGTGTACGAGACCCCGGTCGGCTTCAAGTGGGTCGCCGAGGCGATGGGCGAGCACGACGCGCTGTTCGGCGGCGAGGAGTCGGGCGGATTCACCCTCCGCGGCCACGTCCGCGAGAAGGACGGCGTGTTGATGGCGCTGCTCGCCGCGGGCACCCACGCCGCGGAGCCGTTCGACAACCGGGTCGATCGCCTGCTCGACGAGCACGGGGCGATCGCGTCCGGGAAGGTGTCGCTCGACTGCCCCGACGACCGCAAGGTGGGCGTCCTCGCCGACCTTGAGGACCACATCCCCGAATCAGTGGCCGGCCATGGGGTCGCGAAAGTGGTCACCCTCGACGGCTTTAAGCTCCTCTTGGAGAACGGCTCGTGGCTGCTCGTCCGCCCTTCGGGCACGGAGCCGAAACTACGGGTGTACGCCGAGGCCGACTCCGACGCAGCGGTCGACAACCTGCTCGCCGAGGGCCGAGAGATCGTCGAGCCGCTGATCTGAGCGCCCGAGCGATACCACCAGTCGCGCCCTCGATCGGTGCCGACGTTCGACAACTTTCAGTTCCGCCTTGCGTTCGGCTCGAATACATATGAATTAACGTCGTACTGTCGTGTGCGGTCGTCGATTCGGCCGTAGTTGGTTCCATGTACGACGAGATATCCACACTCTCGACGCCGAACGACTCGATCAACGGATCGAGCGCAAACGACGAATCGAGCGCAAACGACGAATCGAGCCCAAACGACGAATCGAGCGCGACCGACGGATCGAGCGCGACCGACGAACTGGAAGAAAACGGCGGACCGGCATCGTCCCGGAACGACCGAGACGAAAACGATCGTCCCGGCGACAGCAACTGCCCCGGCGACGGCGTCGGCCCTCCCGAGGAGACGGAGAGCGATCGGCCGGAGAGCGATCGGCCGGAAAGCGATCGGCCGGAAAGCGATCGGCCGGAGAGCGATCGGCCGGAGAGCGACGAAGAGACCGACGAGAACTGCAACTCCGACCCGGTCGAATACCGGCTCGAACGCCTCCGACTGTTGCGAATCGTGGTCACGCTGGCGGTCGTCATCGCCCGGCTGATCCGGTCGCTTTGAGCGTTTCCGTGCCGGTCCGATCGGGTGCCTTTTTAGGTGATACCGCCCTAGCCGAACGTATATGTTCAAGGCCATTGTAGGCGCGTCGACGCTACAGGACGCGCTCGATTCGGTGAGCGTGTTGGTCGACGAGTGTAAGATCCGCCTAAACGACGAGGAGCTCTCCATTCGGGCTGTCGACCCCGCTAACGTCGGCATGGTCGATCTCACTCTCGAAGCTGCCGCGTTCGAGTCCTACGAGGCCGACGGCGGCGTCATCGGCGTCAATCTCGCCCGCTTAGAGGACATCGCCGGCATGGCCAACTCCGGCGACCTGATCCACCTCGAACTCAACGAGGAGACCCGCAAGCTCCACATCGAGATCGACGGGCTCTCCTACACCCTCGCGCTCATCGACCCCGACTCCATCCGACAGGAGCCGGATATCCCCGACCTCGATCTCGCCTCCGAGATCGTCGTCGAGGGCGCCCAGATTAACCGCGGGATCACCGCCGCCGACATGGTCTCGGACCACATCCGCCTGCGCGTCGACGAGACCGACGAGGCATTCTTCATCGAAGCCGAGGGCGACACCGACGACGTCGACCTGCGGCTCGCACGCGAGGACCTCATCGCGCTCACCGCCGGTCCCGCCGATTCACTGTTCAGCCTCGACTATCTCAAGGACATGAACAAGGCGATTCCCTCCGACGCCGAGGTCACCATCGAGCTCGGCGAGGAGTTCCCCGTCAAGCTCCACTACGGGTTCGCTGAGGGGCTCGGGCACGTTACGTTCATGCTAGCCCCTCGCATCCAGAGCGACTGAAACAGCCGAAAACGACGTTTTTGGATCTGTCGACGACCGACTCTTCTCTCTGACTCACGTCTCTCCGACGATCGGGATCGACACCGTCACGCGCGTCCCTCGCGGCTCGCGGTCGGCGTAGTCGACGTCGGCGCCGATCGCCGCGGCGCCCCACTCGACGACCCACAGCCCAAGCCCCGACCCGTGTTCGAGCGCGGTCTCACGGCCGGACTCGACCGCCTCAATCTCGTGATCGGGGATGCCGGGGCCGTCGTCCTCGACGGTGAGGACGAACCGGGAGTTGTCGATCGCGTCGCCTTCCCCTTCTCCCCTCTCCTTCCCCTCCCGACGAAGCGACACCCGAACCCACGGTCCGCCGTCGTCGCGCTCGGACCCCTCGCCGTCGTGGTGGTCGAGCGCGTTCTCCACGGTGTTCTCGACGATCGCCCGAAGCGCGTCGACCCTGACGCGCGTGGTCCAGTCGCCGTCGACGGGGTTCGACTCGACGCTCGCGTCGGGATCGCGCTCGTGTGCGTCAGCGATGGCAGACGCGACGATCTCGTCGACCGCGACGGCGCTCGCGTCGCTGTCGCCGACGAGGCGCTCGACGGTGCCGGCCTTCTCGCCGAGCGCGGCCAGCGCCCCCGCGCGGCGCTCGATCGCGTCGGCCATCCGGACCAGCTCGGGATCCTCGAGGCGGTTGCGGAGGATCTCGCCGTAGCCGTGGACGACTCCGGCATCGTTGCGGAGGTTGTGGCGTAAGATCCGGTTGAGCACCTCAAGCTGCTGGCGGCGCCGCTCGCGCTCGGTCACGTCCGAAAAGACGATCGTATACCCGACGTGGGTCCCGTTGGGGTCCGTCAGCGGCGATGTCGACACCGCGTAGGTGCGGCGGGCGGCGCCGTCGTCGACCGCGATCGTCTCGCGGGTGCCGTCGTCGTGGCTGTCGCCCCCGTCCGGCTCGGCGGCGGCGCGGTCGTCGTCGAGGCCGGGAACTGCCATGAACTCGTCGAGCGGGCGGTCGCGAGCGGTCTCGGCGTCGACACCGAGTAGCGACTCGGCGGCGGGGTTGAGCCGGACGACGTGACGGTCGGGTGCGAGCGCGACGATGGGGTCGGCGAGGTCGTCGATCGCGGTGCGCTCGGCGGCGCGGCTGGTCGTCGGATTTCGGTCAAACATCTCCGCGCGGTTGAACGCGTACGCGTCCAGCAGCATGTGCGGAACGAACATCATGGCCGCGAGCTGGAGCTGGGGGACCGGTCCGATCTCCAGCGCCCACGCAACGAGTGCGAACCCCGGTGGTAGCGAGCTCAGCGCGACCGCGGCGCTCTCTCGGCGGTACAGTGGACCGTAGCTGAGCAGGGTGTCGACGAGGAGGAAGACGGCGCTCGCGACGAGCACGGTCTCGACGGCGACGACGAGGTACGCCCAGGGGCCGAACGCGTACGAGACCGTCGCGACGCCGAATGCGGGCTCGAACTCGAACCCGGTCCAGAACGCCCCGTGGAGCGAGTTCGTGACGAGAAGGACCGTCGAGAGGAGTCCGAAGCCGACCACGGAGCCGAACAGCCGGCCGCGGACCACGTCGCTCCGGCCGGTGTACTCCAGCGCGAATCCGAGGAAGGTGATGCCGGCCCAGACGATCCCGAGCCACGTCATCGCCTCCAGCACCGCCCGAAGCGTCGGGTCCGTGACGAGCAAGCCGATCCCGTAGGAGAAGCACCACGTCGCCTGCGCAGCGAACACACCGAGGAACCAGTCAACGCCAGGGCGGCCCCGGTGTTCGCGGATCGCCCATGCGAGCCCGACTGCCCCCGCCCCGCCGGCGAGCGAGCCGATGACGGGCCACGCCGGGACGAGATCGGAGAGCATGTGTCGGTCACGAAGGACACGCGCGGCGTAAAGCTATCGTGCGGCGGCGATTCGCCCGGCGGTCACCCGGTTCGGCGTCCGAACGCCGCGGCCACAGGAACGAGAAGGAGCGCGCCGACGAGGAACGGCGACGCGACGGCGACGGTGTAGAGGACGGCCATTAGGGGCGGGCCGACGGTCCGGCCGAGGCTCGACGCGCCCTGCGTGACGCCGAAGGCGGCACCCTGCTCGGCGTCGCCGGCCGACGCGGAGACGAGTGTCGCAAGCGAGACGTTCACGAGGGCGTTCCCGAGCGAAAGCGCCGCGAGCGCGATGAGGAGCGCGACAAGCGGGAGTGTGAGCCACGCTGGGCCGCCGAGAGCGACGTCGCCGGCCGCCCGGTCGACGAGTCCGGTCGCGGGGATCGCGACGAGCGCGCCGGCGAGGATCACGGAACCGGCCGCGACGAGCGTTCGCGAGGGGACGACCCGCGAGAGCCGCCCGACGAGAACGCCCTGATTCACCGCGCCGAGGACGCCGACGTAGGTGAGCAGGAACGCCGCGGCGGTCGCGTCGTAGCCGAAGGCGTCGGCGACGTACGGGATGAACATGACCTGTACGCCCGCGAACGCGACGGCGACGACGAAGTACGCGACCGTCAGCGGCCGGAGCGTCACCGAGGAGAGCGCATTGCGGAACTGACCGATCGCGGTCGTGTGTCGCCCCTCGACCTCCTCCGTCGGGCGCGTCCGCTTCGGCTCCTCTAAGAACACGAACCCGACGCCGACCGCGAGGAAGCTCATTCCCGCCGCCGCGAAGCTGGGGAGCGAGTACGCCGTCGCCGGGACGAACGCCGGGAGGAGGGCGTCGGCGCGGGCGACCACGGCGTCGGCGGCGAGCAGGCCGCCGATCGCCGGACCGAAGACGAAGCCGAGCGCGAACGATGCACCGACGAGCCCCAGCGCGCCCGCTCGCCGATCTCTCGGCGTGATGTCGGCGACGTACGCCTGCGCGGCGGCGATGTTGCCGCCCATTGCCCCGGCGAGCGTCCGGGAGGCGAACAGCGTCGCCAGCGCGGCGGCGGTCCCGAAGCGCGCGCCCGACTCCCCGGCGTAGCCGAACGTCACCCACGCGACGCCGGCGGTCGCGAGCGACGCGAGCAGGACGGGTCGGCGCCCGATCCGATCGGAGAGTCGGCCGAGCGTAGGCGCCGCGAGGAACTGCGCGAGCGAGTACGACGCCGCGAGCAACCCGATGAAGGCGTCGCTGACGCCGAACGAGCGCACGTAGAAGGGGAGGATCGGGATCACGATTCCGAAACCGACCAGATCGATGAACACGACGCCGATCACTACGGCGAGCGCGCGGCGGGGGTTGGCGACGGCCGGGGATCGGGGGGGATCGTCGCCCTCGATCGACGCCGCGCCCGCCTCCGGATGCGTCACGGTGGCGAGACGCCGCGCGCGAACTTAAAAAGCCGGGCAGACGCGGGCCACGCGCCCGGCGGCCTCGCGGGCGGCCTACACGTGCCGCTCGATCACGCGCTTCGCGGCCTGTCCCTTCTCCTTCCAGCCGTAGCCCTCGTCGTACACGTGGCGCTTGGCGTCGACGAGCTCCTCGGGCGTCGACTCCTCGAAGCCACCGCGGTCCCACGCGCCGGACTCGCGGAGCCACTCGACGACGTTCTCGCGGGTCTCGGGCCACGAGAGCCCGACCATCTCGTACCACGCGACCATCGCGAAGACGGCGTTGTCGTGGCAGCCCGGGACGGAGCCGTACTCGTAGACGGTTCGCATGGGGTCCCGGGTCGGCTCGGAGACGAGTTCCTTGAACTCGGCGGCGGTGAGCAGCCGGAGCCGGTCGCCATCCTCGACGACGCGCTGCTCGCGTTCCAAGGCGCCGAGCGCGGCCTTGTGGAGCCCGCTCCACTCGCTGTGAATCGCCTCGCGGAGCGTGGACTCGGCCATTCCGTCCGGCTCGGCGGTGAGAACGGTCAGGAGATCCGTGTACGCCTTCTCGATGGTCGGCCAGCTCACGCCCTCGAAGTCGCAGTCGGCGTCGTGGAGGCTGTTGGTCGTCCGACAGCCGGGGCACGGGTAGCGGAACGTCGGCACTGAGTGGGTGTGTGCGGCCGTCGGAGTTAGGGGTTTCGCGACGCGATCCGTCGAGACTTTGGTATCCGTTCGTGAGGCTCCGAAACGTTTACTCGCCGCCCGACACGACTTCACACGGTATGACAAAAGTGAGCGTCATCGGTGCGGCGGGGACCGTCGGGGCCGCGGCCGGGTACAATCTCGCGCTGCGGGACGTGGTCGACGAGTTGGTCTTCGTCGACATCCCGGACCAGCGCGAGACGACGATCGGGCAGGCGGCCGACACGAACCACGGCGTCGCCTACGACTCGAACACGGCCGTCCGGCAGGGCGACTACGAGGACACCGCCGGCTCGGACGTGGTCGTGATCACGGCCGGCATCCCGCGCAAGGAGGGCCAGACCCGCATCGATCTGGCGGGCAACAACGCGCCGATCATGGAGGACATCGGCTCGTCGCTCGCCGAGCACAACGACGACTTCGTCACCGTCACCACGTCGAACCCCGTCGACCTGCTCAACCGGCACCTGTACGAGGCGGGCGACCGCGACCGCGGTCAGGTGATCGGGTTCGGCGGGCGGCTCGACTCCGCACGCTTCCGGTACGTCCTCTCCCAGCGCTTCGACGCGCCCGTGAAGAACGTCGAGGCGACGATTCTCGGCGAGCACGGTGACGCGCAGGCGCCCGTCTTCTCGAAGGTGCGCGTTGACGGTCGCGACCCGAGCTTCGACGCCGACGAGAAGGAGGAGATCGTCGAAGACCTCCAAGAGTCCGCGATGGACGTGATCAGTCGCAAGGGCGCCACGCAGTGGGGCCCCGCCACCGGCGTCGCGCACACCGTCGAGGCGGTCCTGAACGACACCGGCGAGGTGCTCCCCTGCTCCGTCGTACTCGACGGCGAGTTCGGCTACGAGGACACCGCGTTCGGCGTCCCCGCGAAGCTCGGCTCGAACGGCGTCGAGGAAGTGGTCGAGTGGGAACTCGACGAGTACGAGTCGGACCTGCTCGACGAGGCCGCCGAGAAGCTCTCCGAGCAGTACGAGAAAATCGCGTAAGCGAAGCGAACGAGCGAGTCACGCGAATCCTCGCGGCTGGGGCTTTGGAGGTGTTCACCACCAATCGGCAATCAGCCATTTATAAGCGAGCAGTCGTGCGTCGACGAGAGTGATCGTACTGACACCCACGATCACGAACCCGATTGATCGAAAACGACTCGGCGCCACCGACCGAACGCCCGCCTATGAGCGAGACGGACGCCTCGGAGACCGTCCCCGTCACGGTGTACACCCGCGAGGACTGCTCGCTGTGCGTCGCGGCCCGCGAGACCATCGAGGCGGTCGCCGAGGGCCTCGACGTGACGATCGACCTCGACATGGTCGACGTCGACGAGGATCCCGAACTGGCCGAAGAGTACGGCGAGCGCGTCCCCTACGTACTCGTCGACGGCCACCCCGCGTTCAAGTACGAGATCGACGAGCGAGAGCTACGGCTGAAGCTCTTGGCGGCGTCCTGATCGACTATTTAAAAGAACCCCGGAAAAACGTCCGGGTCAGCGCCGACCTACTCCTCCGCCTCGACCGTCTCCGCCTCCGCGCCGGGGGCGTTCGCCTTCACGCCCGTGACCCCCTCGACCGCGTTCGACCGGGAGGCGTACCCTTCGCCGGAGTCCGCGATGATGTTCCCGTTGCGGTGGCGGAGCCGCCAGCGCCACTCGTCGGCGGCGTCCTCGTAGATCTCGAAGGCGGCGTTGCCGACCTCCAACACGTCGGCGTCGGGGGCGTACTCGCGGACGCGCCCGATCGCGTCCCGCGCGTTCGACTCGGAGGCGTACCCCTCGCCGGAGTCCGCGATGATGTTCCCGTTGCGGTGGCGGAGTCGCCAGCGGTACTCCTCGGCCGCGTCCTCGTACAGCTCGAAGGTCGCGTTCGGGTTCCCGTCGGCGTCACCGGCCACGCCGTCGTCGCCGACCGCTTCGAGGGCCGCCTCGGCGGCGTTCGACTGCACGCTGTCGAGCCCTTGCCGGGCCTTCGACCGGGAGGAGTACCCCTCGCCGGAGTCGGCGAGCACGTTCCCGTTCTCGTGGATGAGCCGCCAGCGCCACTCGCCGCCGGCGTTCCGGAACACCTCGAAGGCGGTCGGGTCGACCCGGAGGTAGTCCGCGGCGGCGACGTGCTCGCGGACCCGGCCGAGCGCGCGCTTCGCGTTCGACTTGGAGGCGTACCCCTCGCCGGAGTCCGAGATGATGTTCCCGTTGTCGTGGCGGAGTCGCCAGCGCCATTCCCCGCCCGCGTCCTCGAACAGCTCGAAGGTCGCCTTGCTCGCGATCGCCTCGTCGTCGCTCGGGACGGCCACGTTCGGGTCCGCGGCGTCCGCGGGCTCGGGACCGTCGTCGACGGCGATCGCCTCGGCCTCCGCGACCGGGGTCTCGATCCGAAGGATCCCGGCGCCGAGCGCGTTCCGCCTGACACTGTGGAGGCCCTTTTGTGCCTTTCCGCGGCTGCTGTACCCCTGCCCGGCGGTCGCGATGACGTTGCCGTTGCGGTGGCGGAGCCGCCAGCGCGGCTTTCCGCCCGCGTCCTCGAACAGCTCGAACCGCGCCTTGCTCCCCCGCAGCGCCGCCGTCTCCGCGCGGGCCGCTTCGAGCGCCGACTCCGTCTCCGACAGCTCCTCGTTCGTCGCCGAAAGCTCCGATTCGGTCGCATCCAACTCCTCGCGGGTCGACGCCAACTCCGCGCTCGTCTCGTCGCGCTCGGCCGTCGCGGCCGCCGCCTCGCCCTGCATCCGCTCGTAGTCCTCGTAGACCGGGTCGGACAGGAGCGGGACGATCGTCCCCGCGAGCCCGATGAGCGTGAGGCCGATTCCGTACACGGCGATCACGGCTGGCTCGCCGGAGGCGGTAGACCAGCCGTCCGGGAAGATGTTCACGAACCAAACGACGCCGAGGACGCTGACCGTCGTCCCGAGGTATCCGATGAACGTTCCCGCCCGCCGCAGCGGGAAGCGGATCACCGCGCCGAGCATGATGAACGGCGGAGCCAGCGCCGCGAGCGCGTACGCGATCCCGCGAGCGGTCGTCGCCGACTCGGTGAGGAAAAACAGGAGGACTCCGGCCAGTCCGAGCAGCACACCGAACCCGAACAGCCAGAACCCGTTCACCTCGTCGTCTGTCGTCGGCGTCCCGATGCGTTGCTCGTACAGCCCGCCGGGAGAGCCTGATTGTCTGTCGTTTGCCATGGCGGGAAAATCGGCGGCCCTCCGGTTATAGGTATGGGTGTGTGACACAAACGCAGTTGTAATGGACTACCGCGACCCGAGTGTTTACGAGTCGAACGCTCCCTCGTGGAGATATGCACGTGATTCGAGGCGGACAAGTGGCTGACGTCGACGGGACTCGCGAGGCCGATGTCGCGGTCGCAGACGGCGAGATCGTCGCGGTCGGGCCGGACGCGGTCGACGAGATCGGCGGTGAGGACGCGGTCGACGCCGAGACCGACGCGAGCGGCTCGGTGGTCGCATCGGGGCTGATCGACGCGCACGTCCACGTCATGATGGACGGGCGACCAGATGTCGCCACCGCGGTCTCCGACAGCGACTACACCGCGAGCTACCGGACCGCCGGCAACCTCCGAGACGCCCTCGAAGCGGGGGTCACGACGGTCCGCGATCTGGGGGGCCGCGGGACGCTCGCGCTCGACGCGGGCGAGGCGGTCGCCGCCGGCGACATCGACGGTCCGCGCGTCCTCGCCTGCGGCCGCAACGTGATCATGACCGGCGGCCACGGCAACTGGTTCGGCCGCGAGGCCGACGGTCCGGCCGAGGTCCGAAAGGCGGCCCGCGAGCAGCTGAAGGCGGGCGCGGACGTGCTCAAGTGCATGGCGACGGGCGGCGTCCTTACCGAGGGCGCGGTGACCGGCGCCCCGGAGCTGACTCCCGAAGAACTCGCGGCGTTCACCGATGCCGCCGCTCCGACGAACACTCCTACCGCGGCTCACGCCCACGGCGAGACAGGGATCAAGAACGCGGTCGAGGCCGGGATTTCGAGTATCGAGCACGGCACCTTCATGGACCGCGAGGCCGCCGAGATGATGGCCGATCGAGGGACCTATTGGGTGCCGACCGCGAGTGCGCTCCGCGGAATCGTTGATCACGGCGTCGAGTCCGGGATCCCGGAGGACGCCGTCGAAAAGGCCGAAGACGCCGCCGACCGCTTCGACGACGCGTGGGGCCACGCGCTGGAGGCCGACGTGCCGATCGCAATGGGCACGGACGCCGGCACCCCGTTCAACTTCTTCGGGGACATCCCGCGGGAGCTTGCGTACATGGTCGAGCACGGACTCTCGCCGGAGCGGGCGCTCGAGGCCGCCACCGTCAACGCCGCGGATCTGCTCGGGCTCGACGACGTGGGCCGAATCGGGGAGGGGTACCGCGCCGACCTCGTCGTCCTCGAGGCCGACCCCACCGAGGACGTGGCGGCGTGGCAGGAGCCGGAGGCAGTGTTCGCCGCCGGCGAGCGGGTCGCGTAAGGGGGCACACGCCGCCTGTGACCGCTTGCGCGCGGACGACCCCGAACGGTCGTTTTTAACCCGAGCCGCTGCAAGGGTAGGCCGATGACGAGTTCGTCGCCCCGGCACGCGGATCCGGACGAGAACCCCTACGTCGAGGCGCCGCCGACCGACTTCGAACCGGTCGGAGCGCTCTCCGAAGACGAAGCCACAGAGCAGGCGTCGCTGCTCCGGGCGGCGATCCGCGAGCACGACCACCGGTACTACCTGGAGGCCGACCCCCTGATTCCCGACGAGACGTACGACCGGCTGTTCACGCGGTTGCAAGAACTGGAGAACGAGTTCGACCTCCCGACCCAGAACTCCCCCACGCGCCGGGTCGGCGGCGAGCCGCTCGACGAACTGGCGACTGTCGAACACGTCGCGCCGATGCGCTCCATCGACAACGCGACCGAGGCCGACGCCGTCCGCGAGTTCGACGGGCGCGTCCGGAAGGGGCTCGACGCCGAGGGGTTCGACTCGGACGCGGTCGAGTACGTCTGCGAGCCGAAGTTCGACGGCCTCTCCGTCGAGGTGATTTACGAGGACGGCGAATACGTTCGCGCCGCCACTCGTGGCGACGGGACCGCAGGCGACGACGTGACCGAGCAGGTCCGGACCATCCGATCTGTCCCCGGGAAGCTTCGGGGTGACCCACCGAGCCGGCTCGCGGTCCGCGGCGAGGCCTACATGCCCCGCGACGCCTTCAAGGCGTACAACGAGGCGTTGATGGAGCGCGGCGAGGAGCCGTTCGCGAACCCACGCAACGCCGCCGCCGGCACCCTCCGCCAACTCGACCCGTCGGTCGTCGCAGAGCGTCCCCTCGATATCTTCTTCTTCGACGTGTTGGGGTGGGAAAACGACGCAGAGGGAGACTCCCCCAACCGTCCCGCCACCCACTGGGAAGAGTTCGACACGTTCGACGCGTTCGGACTTCGACGCGCCAACCGGGTCGAGCGCGTCGACGACATCGAGGGCGCGCTCGACTACCGCGACCGACTCATGGCCGACCGCGAGGACCTGAACTTCGCGATCGACGGGGTCGTGATCGCCGTCGACGACCGCGCGAACCGCGAGGCGCTCGGGGCGACCGCGCGGGCGCCGCGCTGGGCGTTCGCGTACAAGTTCCCGCCCCGGACTGCGACGACGATCGTCGAGGGGATCACGGTGCAGGTGGGTCGGACGGGCCGGCTCACTCCCGTCGCGGAGCTGGACCCGATCGACGTGGGTGGCGTCACCGTCTCGCGGGCAACTCTGCACAACCCCGCCGAGATCGAGGCGCTCGGCGTGAACGTCGGCGACTGCGTTCGGATCTACCGCGCCGGCGACGTGATCCCCTACGTCCCCGAGGTGGTCGAGAAGCGCTCCGAGGGGACCTACGTCTTCCCCGAGACGTGTCCGATCTGTGACGCCCCCGTCGAGCGCGACGGGCCGCTCGCGTTCTGTACCGGCGGGCTCGTCTGTCCGGCACAGCTGGAACGGGCGGTCGAACACTGGGCGCGACGGGACGCGCTCGACATCGAGGGGCTCGGCCCGGAGCGCGTCCAACAGCTCCGGGAGGCCGGCCTCGTCGAGTCGCTGCCGGACCTGTACGATCTGGCCGTCGACGACCTCGCCGCGCTGGAGGGGTGGGGCGAGACGAGCGCCGAGAACCTGATCGCGGAGCTCGCGGCGACCCGCGACCCGCCGCTCGACGACTTCCTCGCCGGCCTCGGGATCCCGGACGTGGGCGCGACGACCGCCCGGGCGTTGGCGGCGCACTTCGGCGACCTCGACGCGATTCTCGACGCCGACGAGGACGCGCTTCGCGCGGTCGACGACGTGGGGCCCGAAGTGGCCGAATCCATCCGGACGTTCCTCGACAACGCGGAGAATCGGGTGGCGATCGATGGGCTCCGCGAGCGCGGGGTCGATCCCGAATCGGTCGACGTCGAAACCGGCGACGCGCTCGACGGACTGACTTTCGTGTTTACCGGGTCGCTGTCGACGACCCGGGGCGAGGCGCAGGCGCACGTGGAGGCGCACGGCGCCGACGCCACGTCGAGCGTCTCGGGGAACACCGACTACCTCGTCGCCGGCGAGAGTCCGGGACGCTCGAAGCGCGACGACGCCGACGCGGAGGGCGTGCCCGTGGTCGATGAGGAGGAGTTCGCCGGTCTCCTCGCCGAGCGCGGGGTCGCGTGGCCGCCCGAGGAGTAGCGAACCCGCAACCCTTTATCGGACGACGCGGCAACGGGGCGGTATGACCGCCATCGAACTGCGGGGCGTGACCAAGGAGTTCGCCGATGTCACGGCCGTTCGGGGCCTCGATCTCACCGTCGAGGAGGGGGAGGTGTACGGCTTCCTCGGCCCGAACGGCGCCGGCAAGTCGACGACCATCGACATGGTGCTCGACTTGGTCCGGCCGACCGAGGGAACGGTGCGCGTACTCGAACAGGACGCCACGACCGACGGCGTGGCGATCCGCAAGCGGACCGGCGTGCTCCCCGACGGATTCGCGGTGTACGACCGACTCACGGGGCGGCAACACGTCGAGTTCGCGGTCCGCTCGAAGGAGGCGGACGACGACCCGGACGCCCTCCTCGACCGCGTGGGCCTCCTCGACGACGCCGACCGCAAGGCCGGCGGCTACTCGAAGGGGATGCGCCAGCGGCTCGCGCTCGCGATGGCGCTCGCGGGCGATCCCGACCTGCTCATCCTCGACGAGCCCTCCTCCGGACTGGATCCGGCGGGCGCGAAGGAGATGCGCGAGATCGTTCGGGCCGAGGCCGACCGCGGCGCGACCGTCTTCTTCTCCTCGCACATCCTCGAACAGGTCGAGGCGGTCTGCGACCGCGTCGGCATTCTCCGCGAGGGGGAGCTCGTAACCGAAGACTCCGTGGAGGGCCTCCGCGAGGCCGTCGGCGGCGAGGAGACGCTGGAGATCGCGATCAGTGGCGGCGGCGCGGACGACGCGGACGATGCGGACAACACGGGCAACGCGGCCATCGAGGCGATCCGCGATCTCGACGGCGTGAGCCGCGTCAACCGCGACGGCGACACGCTCGTCGTGAGCTGTGCCGACGGCGCGAAGACGCGGGTCATCGGCGCCTTAGAGGACGCCGGCATCGCCGTCGCCGACTTCCATACCCGCGAGGCGTCGCTGGAGGACCTCTTCTTGGCGTACACGGAGGGCGACGCGCCGGGTGCGGACGGTGGCGATCCGGATGAACGTGCCGGTGAAGAGCCCGAGGAGGTGGACCGATGAGCCTCCCCGCCATCGCGGAGAAGGACTTCCAAGACACCGTGCGCTCTCGGGGGATGTTGATCCTCGTGGCGCTGTTCTCGCTGCTCGTCGCCGTCTTCGCGTACGTCTTCGCGCCGCCCGGAGAGCAGTTCGCGACGGAGTTCCTGTTGAGCGCCGCCGTTGGCCCCTTCCTGGTGACGACGCTCGTCCCGCTCGTGGGCGTCGTCGTCGGGTACAACGCCGTCAGCGGCGAGCGCGAGTCGGGCTCGCTGAAGCTACTCTTGTCGCTGCCGCACTCCCGCGCTGACGTGGTCTTCGGAAAGGTGGTCGGGCGGGGCGCCGCGCTGTCGCTCGCGGTGTTCTCCGGCTTCCTTCTCCCGGCACTCGTGTTGCTTGCACTCTCTCAGCTCGGATACATCGAGGCGTTCAACGTCGGTTCGTACCTCGGGTACACCGTCTTCGCCGCGGTCCTCGGCGTCGTCTTCGTCGCGATTGCGGTCGGCTGCTCGGCCGCGGCGACGACACAGCGACAGGCGCTCATCGGCGGGGTCGCGATCTACGTCCTGTTCGTGATGCTGTGGGGCGCCATCACCGGACAGTTCCTCGGTGCCGCGGCCGACGCGGGGCTGATCAACCCCTTGCCGGTCTCCCAACAGCAGGTCAGCGTGTTCCTACAGGTCGCGAACCCGATAACCGGGGTCGAACTGCTGTCCAACGCGTTCCTTAGCGGCCAGCTACTCTCGGGCGAGGCCGTCAACCAGCAGATCTCGGCGGTGTCGATGCTCGTGTTCTGGACGATCGCACCGCCGCTGGCCGGGCTCTGGAAGTTCGACACCGACGATTTATAAGGGAAAACGGCTGCCTCGCGGCCGACTACGCCGACGCGCGCTCGATCGCCGCTTCGAGGTCGGCGACGATATCGGCGGGGTCCTCGATACCGACCGAGAGCCGCACCATGTCGCCGGTGACGCCGGCGGCCTCCTGTTCTTCCTCCGTCAACTGCTGGTGGGTCGTCGACGCCGGGTGGATAACGAGCGTCTTCGCGTCGCCGACGTTCGCGAGCAGGGAGGCGAGATCGGCGTTCTCGACCGTCCCCTTCGCGGCCTCGTAGCCGCCCTCCAGCCCGAACGTGATCATGCCGCCGTAGCCGCCCTCTAGGTACTCGCTGGCCTCATCGTGGGTCTCGTGGCTCTCCAGGCCCGGGTAGTTCACCCACGCCACGTCGTCGTGCTCGTCGAGGTACTCGGCGACGATCCCGGCGTTCTCGCAGTGGCGCTCCATCCGGAGGGGGAGCGACTCGGTCTGCTGGAGGGTGTTCCACGCGTCGAACGGCGACTGCTGGTCGCCCAAGTCACGCAGGCCGCGGGTGACCGCGGCGAACGTGAACGCCGCGTCGCCGAACGCCTCGACGTAGTTGATCCCGTGGTACGCGGGGTTGTCCTGCGCGATCTCTGGATACTTCTCAGCGTACTCGCTCCACGGGAACGAGCCGCCGTCGACGAGGACGCCGCCGACGGTGGTGCCGTTGCCCGTGAGCCACTTCGTCGTCGACTCCCAGACGAGGTCGGCGCCGTGGTCGAGCGGGCGGCAGAGGTAGGGGGTCGCGAACGTGTTGTCGACGAACAGCGGGACGCCGTGGTCGTGAGCGATGTCGGCGATCCGTTCGATGTCCGGGGTGACGAGTGCGGGGTTGCCGATGGTTTCGAGGTGGACGTAGGCGGTGTCCTCGTCGATCGCGTCGGCGTACCCCTCGTAGTCGAGCGGGTCGACGAACCGCGTCGAGACCCCCCGCCGCTCGACCGAGTGCGTGAGGTAGGTGTAGGTGCCGCCGTACAGCGCGGACGAGGAGACGATGTTGTCGCCCGCGGACGCAAGCATGAATGTCGCCAGGTCGAACGCCGCCATCCCCGAGGAGGTGGCGACCGCGCCCACGCCGTTCTCGAGCGAGGCGATCCGCTCTTCGAGGGCGGCGTTCGTCGGGTTCATGATCCGCGAGTAGACGTTGCCGGCCTCCTCTAACGCGAACAGCCGAGCGGCGTGATCGGCGTTCTCGAACTCGTAGGAGGTGGTCTGGTAGATGGGTGTGGCGCGCGCGCCGGTCGCCGGGTCCGGGCTCGATCCGGCGTGAACGCTTCGCGTGCGGAACTCGTGGTCGACGTCGTCGTCGGCTGGCATACCTCGGTGTGCGCGCGCCGAGCGCTTAAAGCCGCCCGACCGTCACGGGCGTTTCCGGTATCTCGGAGACGAGCCTCGGCGATACGTCGGTGAAGAGGTCCCCTCGTGACAACCGTTAACAGCGTCGGCCCGTAAGGTCGGCTATGGGAACACAAGGTCCGCGCGGCGACGCCTTCGAGATCGGGAAGGCGACGGGGTCGATCCCGGACGCCGTCTGGCAGTACACCGCGCTCGCTGGTGCGCTCGTCGTCGGCTTCGCCCTCCTCAGCCAGAGCCTCGTCTACGGCGTCGCGGCGCTCGCGGTGTTGGTAGTGGCGGTTACGATCGTTAGTGCGGTCGAGATCGTCGACGCCTACGACAAGGAGGCGCTCACGGTGTTCGGCGAGTTTCGGAAGCTGCTCGAACCGGGCGTCCACCTCATTCCGCCGTTCGTCTCCCGCACCTACGCGTTCGACATGCGGACCCAGACACTCGACGTCCCGCAGCAAGAGGCGATCACGCGGGACAACTCGCCGGTGACGGCGGACGCGGTCGTCTACATCAAGGTGATGGACGCCAAGAAGGCGTTCCTCGAAGTGGACGACTACAAAAACGCCGTCTCGAACCTCGCACAGACCACCCTCCGCGCCGTCCTCGGCGACATGGAACTCGACGACACGCTCTCCCGACGCGATCAGATCAACGACCGCATCAACGAAGAGTTAGACGAGCCGACCGACGAGTGGGGGATCCGCGTCGAGGCGGTCGAGGTCCGCGAGGTGAGCCCCTCACAGGAGGTCCAGCGCGCGATGGAACAACAGACCGGCGCCGAGCGTCGCCGTCGGGCAATGATCCTCGAAGCCCAGGGGGAACGCCGCTCCGCGATCGAGCAGGCGGAAGGGGACAAGCAGTCCAACATCATTCGCGCACAGGGTGAAAAGCAGAGCCAGATCCTCGAAGCGCAGGGTGACGCGATTTCCACCGTCCTCCGCGCCCGGTCCGCCGAGTCGATGGGCGAGCGCGCCATCATCGAGCGCGGCATGGAGACCTTAGAAGAAATTGGCAAAGGCGAATCCACCACGTTCGTGCTCCCGCAGGAGCTCACCAGCCTCGTCGGCCGCTACGGCAAGGCCCTCTCAGGCTCCGACGTGCAACAGATGGAGGGGTTAGAGAGCAAGGAGTTCGACGAGGAGACGGAGAAGATGCTCGGACTGGAGGATATCGAGAGCGCCCTCGAACAGCTCGATACGGTGGCCGACAGCGATCTCCGGACCGACGAGACGCGCGACGCGGACACGGCCCGCGACGTCGACCTCGCTCGCCAAGAGGAGGAAACGCGCGAGGCAGACCGCGATATCGAGCTGGAGGCCGAAAGCGAGCGGCCGGGGAACTGAGGTCGGTCCCAGACCGAGCCGGCCAGTCAGGGCCGCCACGTGGCCGGATCAACCGCCCAAAGCGCCCCCACTGCGAGCGCGCCGGCGACGCCGCCAGCGGTGAGCGAGAGCGGAGCGTCCGACGCAGCTGCGACCGACGCGAGTAGCAGGGATGCGCCGGCGAGTAGCGTGATCGTGTCCTCCGTGGTCGCGGCGCGGACCACGGGTGCGATCGCCGCCCCGGCGACGGCACCGGCCGCGATCACGCCGGGTGGTCCGGAGCTCAGTGTCGTGAGCGCGTCCGACGCGGCGAATGCGGCGAGTGGCGCCCCGAAATCGGTGCTGATGCCGGTGCCGAGTATGAGTGCGCCGACGGCGCCGAATGCGGGTGCGAGGAGGGCGGTGCGTGCGGAGAGGTCAGCGTCGACGACCGCAGCCACCCCGGAGGCAAGTAGCACCGATCCGGCCGCGAGGAGCGCGGGTGCGGCCAGCAGTGAGATCGGAGAGGGTACGACGAGATCGGGGGTACCGGAAGCGGTCGCCGATCCCGGAACGATCACGGGCGCGACGGCGGCCGCGAAGGCGAACGCGGTCGCGGCGACGGCGAGCAGCGAGAATCCGACAAGGCGGCGACGAAGGGATGCCATACCGGCGGGAGACCGCCGAGCCACTAAATGATCGCGGGACTCGGACGGGTTGCAGCCGGAGAATTCACGATCCGGAGCCGCCCCGCCTCAGATCGTCACGCCGGCGCGGTCACTCTCGATCGAGACGACGACGCGCTCGGGCATCCCCTGCTCGTCCGTCAGCCGCAGGAGGAGGGTCTTGACCACGGGATCATCGGTTTCGACCTCGCCGCGAACGCCCGCGATATCGACGGCAATCCGGAGAGATTGCTCCCCAGTGCGGCTGATCGAACCGAGTCTGAGCTCCACCTCGGGCGCGGTGAGTCGTTGGGCGGCGACGAGGATCGACTCACCGCCGTCATCGATGAACGAAGTCGTCTCGACGAACGCCAGCGTCTCCGGCTGGTCGGGGAGGACCGCTGCCTTCGCGGCGGATTTCGACCGGAAGGAGGCGGCGTGCGTCAGAAGCTCCTCGGGCAACGAGCGCACGCTCTGTCCCTCGACGAGCGGGTTTCCGTCGACGTAGCGGCTCCGAACCGCGATATCCCGCGGCGTCGACGCCGCGAGGTCGTGAAGCCGATCGGTACAGCCCGCGCTAGCGACGGCAACAAGACCAGCCACCACCGCGCGGCGCTTCATGTGACGCGTTCCGACAGTCGCGAATAAAAACCCCGGCGTCGCGAGTTTCGCGGTGCGAGAATCGGCGCTGGCGAGAGGACGGGAAATATCAATCGTCGATCATCGGCGCCGGAACGCCGTCGTCGCCGCCGTCGAGCTCGAACGCGCGGCGGAGCTTCGCGATCCGGTCGCGGATGTCGGCCGCCAGCTCGAACTCCAAGTTGCTCGCGGCCTCGTCCATCCGGTCTTCGAGCGCCTCGATCTGTGCCTTTGCCTCCTCAGCGCTCTCCACGTCGCCGACGCTGACGTTCGAGGTGTCCGTCTTCGACCCGGGTAGATTCGTCTCGCTGACCGGCTTGTCGATAGTGGCCGCCTCGTAGCCGTGTTCCTCGTTGTGTTTGAGCTGGATCTCGCGCCGACGCTGGGTCTCCTCGATGGCGGCCTCCATCGAGTCGGTCATCCGGTCGGCGTAGAGGACGACCTCGCCGTTGACGTTGCGCGCGGCCCGCCCCATCGTCTGGACGAGAGTCGTGGTGGAGCGGAGGAACCCCTCTTGGTCGGCGTCGAGAATGGCGACGAGACTCACTTCCGGGATGTCGAGCCCCTCGCGGAGCAGGTTGATGCCGACGAGTACGTCGATGTTGCCCAAGCGGAGGTCGCGAATGATCTCGTGTCGTTCGAGGGTATCCGTCTCGTCGTGCATGTACGCCACGTCGATTCCGGCTTCCTCGAAGTACTCCGTGAGATCCTCGGCCATCCGCTTAGTGAGCGTGGTGACCAAGACGCGCTCGTCGCGCTCGATCCGCTCGTTGACCCGTTCGAGGAGGTCCTCGACCTGTCCCGTTGCCTCCGTCACCTCCACCTTCGGGTCGACGAGGTGGGTCGGGCGAACGATCTGTTCGGCGATCCGGTCGGAGGTCTCGCGCTCGTAGTCGCTCGGCGTCGCCGAAACGTAGAGCGTGCGGTCCGACTTCTCCTCGAACTCCTCGAAGGTGAGCGGGCGGTTGTCGTACGCGGTCGGGAGCCGGAACCCGTTCTCGACCAGCGAATCCTTTCGCGATTTGTCGCCCTCGTACTGTCCCTTTATCTGCGGGATCGTCTGGTGGGACTCGTCGATCACGGTGAGGAAGTCGTCGGGGAAGTAGTCCATCAGGGTGTAGGGAGCGTCGCCGGACTCGCGGTCGTCCATGTGGACCGAGTAGTTCTCGATCCCCGAGCAGTAGCCCGCCTCGCGGAGCATCTCGATGTCGAAGGTGGTGCGCTCCTCGATGCGCTGGGCGGCGACCAGATCGCCCTGTCGCTCGAAGTACCCGACTCGCTTTTCCATCAGGCCTTGGATCTCCGCGATCGCCTGCTCCAGTTTGTCGTCGGGGATGGAGTAGTGCTCCGCCGGGTGGAGCATGACGGCCGGCTCCTCCGAGACGACCTCGCCTTTCATCGGGTCCACCTTGAGCATGCGGTCGATCTCCTCGCCCCACAGCTCGACGCGCACCGCGTAGCGCCCGTACATCGGGTAGATCTCGACGGTGTCGCCGCGCACGCGGAACGTGCCCTGCGTGAAGTCCACGTCGTTGCGCTCGTAGTTCAGGTCGACGAGCCGGGCGAGCAACTCCTCGCGGCCCACCTCCTCGCCGACCTCTAAGCGGAGCGCCATGTCGCGATAGTTCTGCGGGTCGCCGAGGCCGTAGATGGCGGAGACGCTGGCGACGACGATCACGTCGTTGCGCGTCAGGAGGGAACGCGTCGCGGAGTGGCGCAGGCGGTCGATCTCCTCGTTGATAGACATCTCCTTGTCGATGAACGTGTCCGTCTGCTCGACGTACGCCTCGGGCTGGTAGTAGTCGTAGTACGAGACGAAGTACTCGACGGCGTTGTCCGGGAACAGCTCGCGAAACTCCTCGTACAGCTGGGCCGCGAGCGTCTTGTTGTGGGCGAGCACGAGCGTCGGCTGGTTCAGCTCCTCGGCGACCCACGAGACGGTGTTGGTCTTCCCGGAGCCGGTGACTCCGAGGAGGGTCTGCTTGTCGGCGCCCGACTCAAATCCCTCCACGAGTTCCGCTATCGCCTCGGGCTGGTCGCCCGCGGGCTCGAACGGGGCGTCGACGCGGAGGGGGCGGTCGACGGTCGGGCGATCCTCAGAGAGAGGGGAATCGGCATCACTCACTATACGTACCGTTGGCGGCGGAGACACTTGAGCGGCGCGCCGATACGGAGTCGTTGGTGGTGCCGGAGTTCTCGTTCGTCTACTCGATCGTTTATAATGGTCAATGGTAGATCGGCGGCGAACACCGCCAAAGCCCCAGCCGGGAGGACGACGCACGCTCGCTGTCGTTCGAGACGCCTTCGGCGTCTCGTGATGCCGTCAGAATCCGTCGGATTCTGACTGCTAGCCGGACATCGGAAATTTCCGGCGATGACGAGAGAGCTTCGCTCTTGAACCACGCGCTTCAGTCGCTCGCGTTGCTCGCGGGACCGCAACCGCAGCCTCACGCCTCCCCAGCCTCGGCGGACGGCCCGGCGCGGCTCCGCCCACGCCGGGCCGCCGCCTCCCTCGCGGGCTCCGAGCAGGGCGAGAGCGAAGCTCTCGCTTGCAGCCGGCGGCAAAGCCGCCGGCGACGCCACCGCACTGTTCTTCAATATCGCTCGCCCGCCGGCGTCCGCCGTCGCTCGCCGGACGAAAACGTTTCCCCGTCTCCCCGCGAGGCTCTCCGTATGCGCATCGCCGTCCCCAACAAGGGCCGCCTACACGACCCGACGCTCTCGCTGTTAGAGCGCGCGGGACTCCACACCGAGGAGACCGCCGACCGCCAACTGTACGCCGACACCGTCGACCCCGACGTGTCGATCCTCTTCGCACGCGCGGCCGACATCCCCGAGTACGTCCGCGACGGCGCGGCCGACGTGGGGATCACGGGCCTCGATCAGGCCGCGGAGTCCGGCGGCGTCGCCGACTCCGCGAGCGCAGCGGGCGACGACGACCTCGTCGACCTGCTCGATTTAGGCTACGGCTCCTGCAAGCTCGTCCTCGCGGCACCGGAGGACGGCGACATCTCCGTCGTCGCGGACCTCGCCGGTGGGACAGTCGCCACCGAGTTCCCGAACATCACCCGCGACTACCTCGACCGGGTTGATGTCGACGCCGACGTGGTCACTGTGACGGGCGCGACTGAGCTGACTCCCCACGTCGACATGGCGGACGCCATCGTTGATATCACCTCCACGGGAACGACGCTGAAGGTGAACCGCCTCGCTGTGATCGACGACGTGCTCGACTCCTCGGTGCGGCTGTTCGCCCGCCCCGACATGGTCGACGACGCGAAGGTCAAGCAGGTGCTGACCGCCTTCGAGTCCGTGCTTGCGGCCGACGGGCGCCGGTACCTGATGATGAACGCTCCCAAAGAGCGGCTCGACGAGGTAAAAGACGTGATCCCCGGGCTCGGCGGCCCGACCGTGATGGACGTGGAGGCCGACGAGAACGGGAACGGCATGGTCGCGGTCCACGCCGTCGTCGAGGAGCGCGACGTGTTCGCGACGATCTCGGAGCTGAAGTCGGTCGGCGCGACCGGGATCCTCGTCACGAAGATCGAGCGGCTCGTCGGGTGAGATCGGGAGAAAGCAAGAGAGCCCTACGTGTCGCCGATCAGTCGCTCCTTCTCGGCGCGCGTGAGCGATTTTATCGCATATTCGCGCGACATCGCGGCCGACTTCGAGTCGAACGACTCGACGTGGCACAGCGTCACGGGGGTCCGGCCACGGGTGTACTTGGCGCCCTCGCCGGCGTCGTGTTCGGCGACGCGCCGCTCCACGTCGGTTGTGTAACCGGTGTAGAGCGTGCCGTCGGCGCACTCGATGACGTACACGTGGTGAGACGAGTTCTGACTCGGCGTCGACACGACACCGGATCGGCGCGGTCGAAACGAATAGTTGCCGGTCTTAACGCGACGTTGCGGCGAGATCGACGAGTCAGTCTCCGGTGTGGGTGCGTTCCCGGGAGACCTCGGCGATCCCGGCGTTCGCGGAACAGTCCGGACAGGCGTTCAGGTCGCCGTGCTCGTCCGTGAAGACGCGCGCGAAACGGTCCGAGACGTGCGACCCGCAGTGGTCACAGCGTGGCATTTGGTACCGGTGTTCACCGGCGATCGATCGTAGGGATTCGACGAGCAAATACCCTTCCTCACCCCCATCATCTTCCGGAGATCCACTTATAAACGCTCGTCACGAGTCGGGCGTCGGACTCGGCGGTCAGTCGTCTCCCGCCGCGTCGACCGCCCGGGCGATCAGGCCCGCCTGCGCGCCGGCGACGAAGCCGGCGTCGACGTTCACCGCCGTGAGCACCGAGCAGGACTGGAGCGCGCCCTCTAGCGCTGCGACCCCCTCGCCGCCGACGCCGTACCCGGTCGAGACCGGGAGCGCGATCACCGGTGCGGCGACGAGTCCGGCGACGACCGTCGGGAGCGCCCCCTCGCGACCGGCGGCGACCACGACCACGTCCGCCTCTCGGATCCGGTCGCGCTGGTCCAGGATCCGGTCGAGGTTCGCAACGCCCACGTCGTCGATCCGATCGATCGTCGCGCCGATCTCGCGGGCGACGACCGCCGCTTCTCCCGCGACCGCCGCGTCCGCGGTGCCGGCCGCGACGACCGCGACGGTCGCGTTGAGGTCCGGGCGCTCGAAGTCGTCCGCGTGAACGACGACGGTGCCGGTCCGCTCGTCGTGGTCGACGGCCGCGCTCAGTTCGTCGTCGGTGTCGGGGCCCTCTGTGAACGCCGTCCGGACCGCGGCCGCGTCGTCCGCGTCCGCCCGCGTGACGAGCGCGCGACCCGTCGTCTCCACCGCGGTCGTCGTCAGCGCCGCGACCTCCGCGGGCGTCTTCCCCTCTGCGAGGATCGCCTCGGGGATGCCGCGTCGTCTCTCGCGGGCGGCGTCGAATCGTCCCGCCGCCGTTGTCGCGTAGCCCGCGAGCCGTGACTCCGCCTCCGCGACGCCGATCTCCCCGGCGTCGAGCGCCTCAAGCGTGTCGCGCATGGTCGCTCGTCCGGGCCGAACGGTGTCGTACCTATCGATTTGGTGCGGTCCCGGTCGTCGCTCGCCTTCCGCTCTCACAAGGTTTATAAGCGAGCGCTTCGGGACACCGCCGCGAACCGCCGGCACGGCGTACCTCGCGGTCGAATTCAGGAACTCTTATTAACTATCGACGGATAGCGTCGAGCGCATGGCAGACCTTATTGTCAAAGCGGCCGTCAAGGAAGCGCTGGACGACAAGAACGTCGCTTCGGACTTCTACGACGCGCTGGACGACGAAGTGGACGAGCTGCTCGAAGACGCCGCGCGCCGCGCCGAGGCCAACGACCGGAAGACGGTCCAGCCTCGCGACCTCTAAGACGGACGCGCTTTCAGTTCTTCATTTTTTGCAGGACCGCTGATCGGTGAGCGACGCGTCTGTCGATCTGGACGCGATCAAAATCTACCGGACCGCCGTCACCGTCTCGCGACCCGCACGCCCGTCTCCGTCCCGACGTGAACCTCGTCCGCGAGGCCGACGAAGATCCCGTGTTCGACGACCCCGGGCGTCGTCGACAGCGTCGTCGACAGCGCGTCCGGGTCGGCGATCTCGCCGAACGCGCAGTCGAGCACGAGGTTCCCGTTGTCCGTGACGACCGGCCCGTCCTTTCGCTCCGCGCGCCGCAGGGTCGGCTCGCCGCCGGCCGCTCGCACCGCCTCGGCGACGGCGGAGCGGCCGGCGGGGAGCACCTCAACCGGAACGGACCGATTGAGGACCGGCGTCTCCTTCGAGGGATCGGCGACGACGAGAAAGCGGTCGGCCGACGCGTCGACCAGCTTCTCGCGAGCGTGGGCGGCGCCGCCGCCCTTTATGAGGGGACCGACCTCACTCTCCCCTTCGCCGACCGCGACCTGATCCGCCCCGTCGATCGCGATGTCGATCCCGGTCGCATCCGAACCCACCGCCTCGTCGAGGTCGAGCAGGGGAATCCCGCACTCTGCCGCGAGTTCCCGGCTCGCGAAGGAGGTCGCCACGCCTCGGATATCGAGGCCGGAGTCGACCCGATCGCCGAGCCGCCGGATCGCGTGGGCCGCCGTCGACCCGGTGCCGAGTCCGACCACCTCGCCGTCAGTGACCGTCTCGGCCGCCGACTCGCCGGCGCGTCGCTTCGCCGCATCGCTCCCGCCGCTCGTTTTCATGAAGTCGAGTGCGTGCGGAGCCGTTGAAAAGGCGTCGGGGTCGCAGGAGGGTCGGCGGCCGCCGAGTTCACTCCAGCCGGTCTAACACCGTCTCGGCCTCGTAGGCTAAGGAGAGTTCCCGGGAGCGCCCGCGCCCCTCCACGTCGGCGTACTCGGCGTCGATCACGCCGAGCTGGTCGAGCTTGTTGATGATCTCCGAATAGCGGGTGTAGCCGAGGTCCGTCTCCTCGTGAAACGCCTCGTACACCGTCCCGGCGCGCTCGCCGTCGTTCTCCGCAAGCACGCGGACGAGGGCGCGCTCGGACTCCGAGAGCCCGCGGAGCGAGCGCGAGAGGTGGACGTGTTTGGATTTGTCGTACGCCGACTCCACGTCCTCCTCGTCGATCGTCTTCGAGGCGCGCATCTCCGCGTTTAGCCCCGCCCGGCGCAGGAGATCGATCCCGACCCGGAGGTCGCCGCTCTCGGCGGTCAAGTCCGCGATGCGCTCCAGCTCGGCGTCGCCGATGACGCCGTCGTGAAACCCGCGCTTCGCGCGCTCGAAGAGGATGTCGTAGATCTCGGCTGCGCCGTAGACAGGGAAGTACACCTCCTCCGGGCGAAACACGGACTGGACGCGGGTGTCGAGGTCGTCGATCACGTCGAGGCCCAGATCGGAGGAGACGACGATGACGCCGATCTTCGCGCCCGAGTGCGCCTCGTGGGCGCGTAACAGCGAGTAGAGGGTGTCTGACGCCTCGTTCTCGTAGAAGAGGTAGTTCACGTCGTCCAAGGCGACGACGAGCACGTCGTCCTCCTCGACGAGCCGGTCGGTGATCTGCCCGAACAGCTTCTTGAAGGAGATCCCGGAGGAGGGAGGCTCGTAGTCGAAGATTCCCTCGAACAGCCGCGAGAAGACGGCGTACCGCGTCGAGTCCACCTGACAGTTCACCCGGACCGTTCGCACGTCTGTCCGGGCGCTGAGCTCGCCGAAGAGCTTCTGGACCGCGGTCGTCTTCCCGGTGCCGGGTGGGCCGCGCACGATCGTGTTAAGCGGTCGGGAGCCACGGACGGCGGGGCGGAGCGCGTACTTCAGGCTCTCCAGTTGACTCTCGCGGTGGCGGAACGTCTCGGGGACGTGGTCAATCTCGAACACCGACTCGTCGCGGAACACCGACTCGTCCCACGAGAGCATGTCGCCGCCGGCGTCCCCGGTCATGTGCACACCACGACAGGCCGTCCACTTAACCGTTACCCGCGGGGAGAGTGAAACTGAAACTTGTCGTCTGCGACGCTCATCCTCCGGGTATCGCCGACCGATCGTTCACTCTCGGGACGGTGATGTCGCGTCACAATTGCCCCGGAACTGCCTCGGGTCGGTGTCGCTCTCGGGCCGCCGTTCCCGCGCCGCTCACTCGCGATCAAGCACGAGAACGTGCCGGGTGAGCGATCGGTGAACTCGACGCTCGAAGGCGGCGTCGACCGCCCAGCCGGCCGCGCGCGCCTCGCGGCGCCAGTCGCGATCGGCGACCACGACGGCTCGGGACGCGACCCGGGCGGCCTCCGCGAGCGCGCCCCCCACGAGGTCCGCGAGTTCGTGGCGCGCGATCTTCGACTGACGGCCGTACGGGGCGTCGAACGCGACCCCGTCGACCGCGTCGTCGCGCAGGGGGAGGGCCGTGGCGTCGCCGCGAGCGACGTGCCAGTCAGGACCGGAATCGTCTAAAGCGGTGTTCAGGTACTCTCGGAGGTTCTCGCGCGTCCCACGGACCATCTTCGTCTGAGCATCGCACGCGATCACGTCGCTCCCGACGATCCCGGCCTCCAGCGGGAGCCCGCCGGTGCCGCACATCGGGTCGAGGAGGGTCCGTCCGGGCGCCGCGCCGGCGAGGTTAGCGTACGCGCGGGCGTCGGTCGGCGACATGCTCCCCGGCTGGAAGAAGGGGCGGTCGGTCGGCTTTGGCGCGAAGTCGCGGGCGGCCTCCACGGCGACCCAGCCCAGCGCGCAGACCGCGGAATCGCCGCCGTCAGCGCCCGGGACCGCCTCGTGGTCGTCGCGCTCGCCGGCCGCAAACAGCGCGCGCAGGACGTGGTCGGGGTCGTCGAGGTCGACGTCGAAGCCGCGGTCGACGAGGACGCCGCCTAGTTCCCGTTCGGCCGCGCTCGTCGAGATGTCGGTCGTGTTCCGGACGTTGCGGGCGCGGACCGCGACCGTGCCCGACCGGTCGAGCGGCGCCGCGTCGAGAGCGGCTGCAGCGGCGGCGAGATCGGCCTCGGTCCGGGCGATCGCCTCGTGGGCGGCGCGGGTGTAGGCGAGCCGGCGGATCGCGGTGCCGTCGGCCTCTACTGCTTCGCCGCGAGCGAGACCGACGCTGCCGGCGCTCGCGACTCCCGGCGCGAGCAGCTCCACGTCGGTCGCCGCGACGGCGGCCTCACGGGCGGCGAACGCGTCTTCCTCGCCGGCGAGTTCGAGCCAGTACACGCCGCCGAGTCGGGCCGCCGGTCGCAAGAGGATAGCGGTTCCGACCAGCCACCTTTTTACGTGTTTCAAGTCTGTACCGAGGTAGTAATGACCGATCCGAAGGAGACGATCACGATAGAGAACGTCGTTGCCTCCACGGGGATCGGGCAGGAGCTCGACCTCCAGAGCGTCGCGATGGATCTCGAAGGCGCCGACTACGACCCGGAGCAGTTCCCCGGGCTCGTCTACCGCACCACGGACCCGAAATCGGCCGCGCTGATCTTCCGGTCCGGGAAGATCGTGTGTACGGGTGCCAACTCCATCGACGCCGTCCACGAAAGCCTCGCCATCGTGTTCGACGAGCTCCGCGGGCTCCAGATCCCGATCGATGACCCCGAGATCACGGTCCAGAATATCGTTACTTCCGCAGATCTCGGTGAGAGCCTCAACCTCAACGCGATCGCGATCGGGCTCGGGCTCGAACACATCGAGTACGAGCCGGAGCAGTTCCCCGGGCTCGTCTACCGGATCGACGAGCCCGACGTGGTGGCGCTTTTGTTCGGCAGCGGGAAGCTCGTCATCACCGGCGGAACGAGCCCCGACGACGCTGCGGCCGCCGTCGACGTGATCGTCGAGAAGCTCGACGGTCTCGGGCTGTTGGCGTAAGCGGTCGACGGCCTCCCTATTTCCGCGGTCCCGTTCCGATTCCGCGACCACTTTTACCTGCCGCCCCGTAGGTCGCCCATGCTTCTCCAGACGGTGACGCCGGTGTCGGTGCTGGGGACGATCGTCCTGTTCGCGCTGTTCCTCTCCGTGACGGCCCACCTCGCCGCCCGGAATGTCCTCGGCGACGTCGACCCGCGTCGCGCTCTCTACGTCGGCCCGCTCCCCGCGGTTATCGGCGTCGTCGGGGGTGCTTTTGGCCTCCCCGAGGCGCTGATCGTCGCAGCTGCGCTCCTCGTCGACGCCGCCATGTTCGCGTGGAGCTACGACCAGCCCCGCCGACTCGTGGTCGGGATGACCGTGATCCACGCGGTGATCACGACGCTGCTCGGAATCGTCCTGCTCGGGATCGCGGTGCTGCTCGCGGCGCGGCCGGGGTAGAGAAGTGGTCGCCGTCGGCAACTCTCACCCGCCACCGACTCACGGCTCCGGCGGCGCCCCGTCGTAGGCGTCGTGATCGCCGTAGAAGTTCAGCATCGCGAACTTCAGCTTCTCCGGGTCGAGATCGAGTAGCTCCTCGCGTTCCTCCGGCGGGAACGCGCCGCGGACCGAGTACTTCCCCATGTCTGCGGACGTGTATCGACGGTCCGCGAGGATCCGGACGCCGAAGTCGTCCGGGCCGCGGACCACGCGACCGATCGCCTGTCGGGTCTTACGGATCGTCGGGATCTCGACCGCGTACGCCCAGCCGGGGTCCCGAGAGCGGTCGCGGTCGGCGAACACCCGATTGTACGCATCCTGGACCGCCTCCATCCGATCCGAGAGGTGCGGATAGGGGACCCCGACGACCACGACCGTCCGAGCGTCGTCGCCGTCGAAGCTCACACCCTCTGCGAGCGTTCCCCAGAGGGAGGTGAAGAGGGTCGCGTCGTCGCTCTCGACGAATCGCCGGCGAAGTTTCTCCTCGTCCTCGCCGGGACCGTCGAGGTAGAGGGAGCCGAGGTCGGCGCCTCCGAGCCGCTCGTAGTAGCGCTCGGCCTCGGCGTAGGAGGGGAAGAAGGCGAGCGTGTTCCCCGGGGTGAAGCGGATCGCGTCGCGCAGCAGCGACGCCACCGTCTCCTGCGTCTCCGGGTCGTTACGCTCGGAGGCGAAAAGCGGGGGCGTATCGACCGCGAACGTCCGTCGGTTCTCCTCGGGATATCCCATCCCGTACGCGAGCGACGCCACGTCCTCCAGCCCGAGCACGTCCTTGGTAACGTCGAAGGGACGAAGTGTCGCGCTCATCAGCACCGAGGCGGCGACCTCGTCGAACAGCTCTTCGGTGACGCGACGGGGGATGCAGGTGTACAGCTCCGCGCGGCCGTACACCTCCTCGGTGGCGCCGTCGCGGCGCACGGAGACGACCGGGTACTGGCCGAGCTCCGTGCCCTCCTCCATCCACGTCGAGACGAACCGGGCGGCCTGCAGGATCTGGCACTCGGTGCGGGTCGTGGTCTCGCCGTCGCGGTAGCGGCGCTCGTACTCCTCGTCGAGCGCCTGTCCGAGCTGGACGGCGAGCTCGGTCTCCGTGTCGATCCCCTTCCCCTCGTAGTTGCGGAGGAACGCAAGCGTGAGGTCGTCACGGCGGTCGTCGTTGGCGATCGAGATATCCTCCCAATTCTCGCCGATCGACTCGTGCTTGCCGACGCCGAGCGCATCGTCGCGCGTCTCGACTAAGGCATCGCGGAACGCGCGAACGACGTTTTCGGCTGCCTCGGCGCGGGAGTCGTCGCTCTCCGTGAGTTCGTCGAGGGCGGCGTCGAGCGTATTCTCGGTGAGAGTCCGGGTGGCGTGGTCGCGGGCGGCGTCCTCGACGTTGTGGGCTTCGTCGAAGACGGTGATTATCTCGGAGGGGTCGCGGTCGATCCACCGGAAGAACTGCTCGCGGATGTTGGGATCCAGCAGGTGGTGGTAGTTACAGACCACCAGATCGACGCCCTCCATCCCCTCCTTCAGCAGCTCGTAGCCGCAGAGTTCACGCTCGTCCGCGTACGCGTACACGTCCTCTGGGGTGCGAACGTCCTCGAAGAGCCACCCGAAGAACTCGTCGGTGTCCTCGACGAGGTTATTTCGGTAGTGGGCACAGACGTTTGCGGCGTCGTACTCGTCGATATCGGCCTCCAGCTCGTCGAGCTCGTCCATCACCGACTCGCGAGCCTCGGCCGCCCCCGCGTCGCCCTCGCGGCTCTCGGCCAGCAGCTCGCGCTGGCGGGTCTCCAGCTCGCGGACCTCGCTCTCGGTCTCCACCATCTCGCGGGTGGTGTCCCGGAGAGTTTGACACTCCTGGTAGTCGACGTCGATGTGGCACATCGACGACTTCCCTTTAAATACGACCGCGCGGATGGGCGTTTCGCGGGTGATCGCGCGGGCGTCCTCGACGAACTGCCGCATCTGCTGGTGGACGTTGGTCGTAATGACGACCGTGCGGTCGTGTTCACGGGCGTGTTCCAAGGCGGGCACGAGTGCGGAGAGGGTCTTCCCCGTCCCGGGTGCGCCCTCGAACAGCACGTCCTGCCCGCGGTCCAGCGCGTTGGCGACCCTGTCCATCGCCTCGCGCTGGTTCGGGTACGGCTCCTCGTACGGGAAGAACCGCAGATGCGGCGCTTCTGACACGGGACGTGATTCGTCGCCACCGGCTAAAAGGGGTTGGGTGGCGCGGTGGAAGTGGTCGACCGGGTGACCGTCCTTCCGATACAGTCGTTTCAGTAAACATATCTGTTTGGGGTGTGTGCACTGTGCACACACTTTACCGGCAGTTATTACCGGTTATCCGCCGATACAGAATCTGCTATGGCAACCGAAACCGCGACAGCGACGAACGTCTCGATAGAACACGGTGACTGGAGGGCCGGCGTGGCCGGCGGACTGGCCGGCGGCCTCGTCTTCGGCGCGATGATGTCGGTGATGACTCCCGGTGTACTGGAGATGGCGATCCCGGCGATGTACGGCATCGAGGGGCCCGCCGGCGCCGTCGGCTGGGCGATCCACATGTCCCACGGCGCGGTCATCGGTCTCGGATTCGCCGCGATCGCGATTCTGAAGCCGGACCTCGACGACTCGATCGGAACGAGCCTCGGCGTCGGTGCGGGCTACGGTCTCCTCGTCTGGCTCGCGCTCGCGGTGATCGTGATGCCGATCTGGCTGGGCGCCGTCGGGTTCCCGGGCGCGCCGCCGCTGCCGAACATCGGCGTCGAGAGCCTCGTCGGCCACGTCGTCTACGGAACGGTTCTCGGTGGCGTCTACTCGGCGCTCTCGAACTGAGATTTCGCAGTACCCCGCTTTTTAACCCCTCGGCGACGAGCACCGTAGCAACGAATGTTCGACGAGATCCTCGAGAAGTTCGAGGGGTCGCCCAGCCAGCAGGCCGTGATCCGGCTGTTCTTGGAGCGCGGCTTCTCCGTCAACGAGGAGGGACGGGTCGTCTCCGGCGGGATCGAGATCCCCTACACCGGGATCGCGCGCGAGCTCGACGTCGACCGCCGCGTCGTCGACTCGACGACGGACGCGATACTGGCCGACCCCGAACTGAAGCGCATCTTCACGAACATCTCGTCGGTGCCGAGCCTGATGGATCTGGCCCCGGTGCTGGACCTCACGGTGCTCACGATCGAGGTCGCGGCCGCCGGCGAGGCCGGGATCGTCGCCGAAGTGACCGGCATCCTGGCCGACCACGGCATCTCGATCCGCCAGGTGTTGAGCGAGGACCCCGAATTCACCGACGACCCGAAGCTGTACGTGATCACCGATACCGACCTCTCCGGCGATCTGCTCGTCGAGATCCGCGATTTGGAGTACGTCCGGCGCGTCGGGTTCTGAAGCGGCGGGACGGTACGGAACGAGGCGATCACCATCGACCGACCGCTCTCATTTTGACCAGTTTCGCCGCGACGCCGCTCCAGTGATTCCGCCCGGAGCCTTATATACGGTGTCGAGCCATTCCGGAGCGCGGTTTCCACCCAATCTTTACTTTCACTCGGGTGTAAACCAGCCTTTATACGGGATGGCGAACAAGGGTCGTGTACATGCCTGAAGACGAACTCGAGGACCTCCCCGGAGTCGGCCCCGCCACCGCAGACAAGCTCGTCGAGAACGGATTCGAGAGCTACCAGTCGATCGCCGTCGCGAGCCCCGGCGAGATGTCGAACACCGCCGACATCGGCGAATCATCCGCCAGCGACATCATCAACGCCGCCCGCGACGCCGCCGACGTGGGTGGCTTCGAGACGGGCGCGACCGTACTCGAGCGCCGCGAAGAGATCGGGAAGCTCTCCTGGCAGATCGACGAGGTCGACGACCTGCTCGGGGGCGGCATCGAGACGCAGTCGATCACCGAGGTGTACGGCGAGTTCGCTTCCGGGAAGTCACAGGTGACCCACCAGATGGCCGTCAACGTTCAGCTCCCGGCGGAGCACGGCGGCCTCGACGGCGGTTGTATCTTCGTCGACTCCGAGGACACGTTCCGCCCGGAGCGGATCGACGACATGGTCCGTGGGCTTGACGACGATATTCTCGCCGACGAGATGGAGCGCCGTGAGATTGAGGGCACGCCGAACGACGAGGAGGCGATGGAGGAGCTGATCGCGGCGTTCTTGGACCAGATCCACGTCGCCAAGGCGTTCAACTCCAACCACCAGATCCTGCTCGCAGAGAAGGCCAAGGAGCTCGCCGGCGAACTCGAAGAGAGCGAGTGGCCCATCCGAATCGTCTGCGTCGACTCGCTGACCGCCCACTTCCGCGCCGAGTACGTCGGTCGGGGGGAGCTCGCCGACCGCCAGCAGAAGCTCAACAAGCACCTCCACGACCTGATGCGGATCGGCGACCTGTTCAACACTGCCATCCTCGTCACCAACCAGGTCGCGTCGAACCCCGACTCCTACTTCGGCGATCCGACGCAAGCGATCGGCGGTAACATCCTCGGTCACGCCTCCACGTTCCGAATGTACCTCCGTAAGTCGAAGGGCAACAAGCGGATCGTCCGGCTCGTCGACGCGCCGAACCTCGCCGACGGCGAGGCCGTGATGCGCGTCCAAGGCGAAGGACTGAAGCCGGAGTAACGGGCCACCTCCCCGGAGATCGATCGGCCGAGTTCACTACCGCGTGTCCGGCCGCACTCGATACCGTTTCGAACCTGTTTCTCGGGAACACGCGGCGAACCAGGTGTGTTCGTGGCGCGGGTGACCGGGTCGGTCGACGAACTCCCGCCCGGGTTGACAAACGTCATTTTCTCAAGAACCCGGCAGAGACGCCCGATACCGTCCCGATCTGGTCGTCTCGTGTGTATCACGACGATCGTCGGGGCGGCAAGTATTTCCACCCAGCACCGCGCACGGCACTTCGAGGCCCGAAAACGCCCGATCCGGCAGATATTAACAATAAGCTGACAAAACATTCGTCCGCTTCGAACGCAAAGATTGCCAACGAAGTCCGGAATATATGTCCTTATATAACATCTATTTGGTCTTATATTTAACGACTCTCGTATAATCAATCCTATTTCTTGTGAAAGTCAACTCAAACGTTTATGTATTCTCGTTCCCCGCTGTGGAAACGTGATTCAGAACATGAACACGGACGAAACGCGCTGTCTATCGGACGAACGTTCACTCGGGGTGACTCTCGCGTGACGACCGGCGTACTCGCGAGCATCGACCCGAGCGTCCTCGCGGAGGGCGTGAACCTGATGTGGGTCGCGATGGTCTGTTTCCTGATCTTCTTCATGCACGCCGGCTTCGCGATGTTGGAGGCCGGGCAGGTGCGCGCGAAGAACGTCGCGAACCAGCTCACGAAGAACCTCCTCACGTGGGGGGTCGGCGTTCTCGTGTACTTCCTGATCGGCTTCGGGATCGAAGGCGTGGCGGGCGGCGGCGGGTTCTCTCCGGCGTCGGCTCTCAGCGACGGCGATTGGATCAACAGCTGGCTGTTCGGTGCCGTCTTCGCGATGACAGCGGCGACCATCGTCTCCGGCGCGGTCGCCGGTCGCGCGAAGCTCCGCGCGTACGTGGCGTACACGATCGCCATCTCCGCGGTCATCTACCCGGTCGTCGCGGGCGTCACTTGGGGCGGCGGCTTCCTCGGCGGGAGCGGGCTCGGGTTCACCGACTTCGCGGGCGGGATGATCGTCCACGGCGTCGGCGGCATCGCCGGCCTCACGGCGGCGTACATGCTCGGACCGCGTATGGACCGCTACGCGAAGGACGGCTCCACGAACGTCATTCCCGGCCACTCGATGACGTTCGCGGTGCTCGGCACCCTCATCCTGGCGTTCGGCTGGTACGGCTTCAACGTCGGCACGACCGCGACCGTCTTCTCGGTCACGGAGTCCGGCGAACTCGCGCTCGGCGGCTACGCCGCGGTCGGTCGCGTCGCCCTGACGACGACGCTCGGCATGGGCGCCGGCGCGGTCGGTGCGGCGCTCGGTTCGATGTACCTCACGAAGAAGGTCGACACCCTGTACGTCGCCAACGGCGTACTCGCCGGGCTGGTCGCCGTCACCGGGATCGCGAACCTGGCCACTTGGTGGGGCGCCATCCTGGTCGCGCTCGTCTGCGGCCTCCAGCTCCCGCTCGTGTTCGAGTTCGTCTCGGACAAGATGAAGATCGACGACGTGTGCGCGGTCTTCCCGGTGCACGGCTCCGCGGGCGTCATCGGTGTGCTCGCGCTGCCGTTCGTCAGCGTCAACGGCTTCTCGGTCGACGTGCTCGTCTCGCAGGTGATCGGCGTCGTCGTCATCACCGCGTGGACGATCGTCGCGACCGCCGTGGTGTTCGGCGCGTTCAAGGCTCTCGGTCAGGCCCGCGTCACCTCCGAACACGAGCGCGACGGGCTCGACGTCAGCGAGCACGGCGTCGAGACGTACCCCGAGTTCGGTAAGGCGAACGTCGCGACCGACGGCGGCTCCTCGATCGTCGACACCACTGACACGGTCGAGAACTCTCCGCGCGCCGACGGCGGCGAGGAGGCCGGCTCGGAGATCAAGATGGTCACCGCGGTCGTCCGTCCCGACAAGCTCGGGGCCATCAAGCAGGCGCTCGCGGAGATCAACGCGCCCTCGCTCACCGTCACGAACGTCTCGGGCCGCGGCAGTCAGCCGGCCAAAACGGGCCAGTGGCGCGGCGAGGAGTTCACCGTCGACCTCCACCAGAAGGTAAAAATCGAGGTCGTGGTCGCCGATATCCCGGCCGACGAGGTCGCGGAGGCCATCAGCGAGGCCGCCAAGACCGGCGAGCCCGGTGACGGCAAGGTGTTCATCCTGCCCGTCGAAGACGCCCTGCAGGTCCGGACGGGCGCGACCGGCCCGGGGGCGGTATAAAGCCGGACCGACGACGGAGCGACAACGAATCGGCGGCGAATCGACGGCGAAGATACGGCGGACGCGGACCGCGGATTTTAATCGACGCTTTTCGATGACGCTACGACCCCCAGCGGTGGCGTCGCCTGCGTCGCCGGCGCGCGGCTTCGGCGATTCGTCCGCCCCTCGTTGCCCGGTTCGGCAACAACTTTCACGCTGCCGATCCAACCCTCGGACATGAACCACGAGCGCTCCCGCGGGCTGTACGACCGCGCGCTGTCGGTCATGCCCGGCGGCGTCAATTCCTCCGTCCGGGCGACGATGCCGCACCCATTCTTCATCGAGCGCGGAGACGGCGGCCACGTCATCGACGCCGACGGCAACCGGTACGTCGACTGGGTGATGGGGTACGGGCCGCTGTTATACGGCCACGACCTGCCCGACCCGGTCCAAGCGGCGATCCAGTCGCACGTCGCCGCGGGCCCGATGTACGGCGCTCCCACCGAGATCGAGGTCGAACACGCCGAGTTCGTGGCGCGGCACGTCCCGAGCGTGGAGTCGATCCGGTTCGTCAACTCGGGGACGGAGGCGACCGTCTCGGCGGTGCGACTCGCGCGCGGCCATACCGGCCGCGACAAGATCGTCGTGATGCAGGGCGGCTACCACGGCGCGCAGGAGTCGACGCTCGTGGAGGGGTCGCCGGGGGACGCCCATCCCTCAACGAAGGGGATCCCGGAATCGTTCGCCGAACACACCCTCCCGATCCCCTTTAACGACCCGCAGGCGGCGAAGAAGGTGTTCGCGGAACACGGCGATGACATCGCCGCCGTCCTCGTCGAGCCGATCCTCGCCAACATGGGTATCGTCACACCGATCGACGGCTACCACGAGACGCTCCGGGACCTCTGTGACGACCACGACTCCCTCCTCGTCTTCGACGAGGTGATCACCGGGTTCCGCGTCGGCGGCCTCGGCTGCGCGCAGTCGAAGTTCGGCGTCACCCCCGACGTGACGACGTTCGGCAAGATCATCGGCGGCGGATTCCCGGTCGGCGCGATCGGGGGGCAAGCGGAGATCATCGAGGAGTTCACGCCCGCGGGCGACGTGTTCCAGTCCGGCACGTTCTCCGGGCACCCCGTGACGATGGCCGCCGGCAAGGCGTCGTTGGAGTACGCCGCCGAGAACGACGTGTACGAGCACGTCAACCGCCTCGGCCGCAAACTCCGCGAGGGAATCACCGAGATCTGCACGGAGCGCGCGCCCGAGTACACCGTCGTCGGCACCGATTCGATGTTCAAGACGATTTTCACCCGAGACGCGCCCGACGACCCGGACGCTTGCTGTGCCGGTGGATGCCGACAGAACCCCGACTGCGACCGCTACGACACCTGTCCGAAGAACGGCGCCGACGTCGCCCGCGCCGCCACCGACCGCTGGGAGCGCGTGTTCTGGCAGGAGATGAAAGAGCAGGGCGTGTTCCTCACGGCCAACCAGTTCGAGTGTCAGTTCACCTCTTATGCGCACACGGAGGAAGACGTCGAGGAGACGCTTGCGGCGTACCGGGAAGCGATCTGATCGATAGCGGGAGTGGGTCGATCGATGCGGTTGATCGGGTGTTCATAATGACCACAAGGCGGAAACCCGCGACTTTAGGCGCGGGAGGAAGCCGACAACATGGACACAAACCACGCTCGATGGCTGGCCGACTCCCCCACGCCAATCCAAATTTTATAAACACATAGCGTTACATATGAAGTACAGATGGTGGAAGACTCAGCCACTCGAACCGTCCCCATCAAACTCGATGTGGACGAGAGTGCTGCTGGTCTCCTCCACCAGACAACCGACTACTTCCTCGACGCCGCCAACTACGTCGTCAACGTAGCGTGGGAACCCGACTGGAAAATCACCAGCAAAACCAAACTCCACGATCTCACGTACTACGACGTTCGAGATGACTCACCGCTCCCGGCCAACCTCGTGCAAGCCGCACGAAACCGAGCCGCAGAAGCCGTCAAAGGTGTCGTTGAACGCTGGAAAGACGGCAAGAAAGCCTCGAGACCACACTTCACGTCACGGTTTGCCAGCTACGACGCACGAACCGTCACCGTCAACGACGACCACTGCACACTCGCCACCATCGACGGACGAGTCACCGCAGAGTTCGTTCTACCGGACGGACAGCGTGACACGCCACACTCGGCGTATCTGTTCAACGACGACTATGATGTGAAAGGAGCCACACTCCATTACGATACAGTTGAGGACTGTTTCTACCTCCACGTGCGGACAAAGCCCACCGTGGAGAATGATGACGCCGGCACAGGCGATGCCAAGCACGTTTCCGTCCTTGGTGTCGACCTCGGCATCACAAACATTGCAACCACTTCAACTGGAACGTTCTGGAGCGGCGGCGAACTCAACCACTGGCATCGAGAATACGAAAAGCGCCGTGGCGATCTCCAACAAACTGGGACTCGATGGGCACACGAGAACGTTCAGCGAGTCGGTCGCAAGCAAACCGGACGTTTCGAACAGATACTTCACACGATCTCGAACGAACTGGTGGAGGAAGCTCTCGAAAACGACTGCACCCATATGGTGTTCGAGCAACTCAACGGCATCCGCGAACGCCTACCGCACGCGAAGGCGGTTCACAAGTGGGCGTTCCATCGCCTGTGCGAGTACGTCACGTACAAAGCCGAGTCGGAAGGGCTTGTGGTGAGACAGATTAATCCGGCGTACACGAGTCAACGTTGCTCAAAATGTGGCTTTACCCACGAGGACAATCGTCCACACAATAACGGACAGGACGAGTTCGGTTGTCTGAAGTGCGGGTATGATGTTCACGCGGATTACAACGCGGCGAAGAATATCGGCCTGAAGTATCTCCGCGACCAGCAAAAGTCTGGACGTGGAGGCGCACCCGTAGGCGTGCGCTTGAACAGCGGGACGTTGAACGTGAATGGCGAATATTCGCCTACCGTGATTAACGGTTAGAACGAGAGTCCACGCTGAATGCCACGTCCTTCAGGGCGTGGTAGCTTACAAGTCGAGTTTGGATGTTGCTGGTGGCTGTTTATACGTGATCGAGAATCTCGCGGTGAACACTTCCAAAGCCCCAGCCGGAAGGCAGCGAGTCGCTTCGGGGCTGTATTCAGCAGCGACTCAGCGTTCGTTTCCATGCCTTTGGGCGAACGAACCGCTCACACGAATTGGATAGACGGTGAAAGCGTGTCAGAGAACCGTTCTTGTAGCCCGCTACCTAATCAGACGGTACGTACAAGGTTCCTGTCCGTGAAAGATATGATATGCCACCACACACCGACTACGCACTCGTCACCGTCCTCGAACACCTGGGCGAAGACCCGGACGCACTGAATGTAGAGTGGGCCGAGTTCGTTGGCGATGCCTCGACTCTTCACACGTTCGAGGTCACGACCACAGATCCACTCGACGCGTACTTTGAGGTTCAGGTCTACGACGTGGGGACGTTCGGACACGAAGTCCATGTCAACGGCGAACCGCTGACGGGGTTCGACCTCCCACCCTCGGACGGCTGGCAACTGTGGATGGATACCATCACGGGCGCGATGCTACAACAGGGCGAGAACACCGTTCAGATCGTCCGGGATGGCGAGAGCGACGATGAGTTCGCCATCGGGAACGTGGTCGTCCACTGGCGCTCGGAGAGTTCGCCTGAGAGGTGACTAACCGAGAACTCTCTGGTTCCTATGAACAGGTGAGAAGTCCGTTCGGCGAAGCGGTGTCAGCGTGCGCTCGCGGCGGTGTTGCGGAATGTTTTTATACTGCAATCGGAATAGATTCAGCTAATGCGCGCGGAGGCTCGTCTCGACGTCGCCCTTATCCGAGGCCGACGAGCCCCGCGACCGCGACGAGGCGTCCGACCGCCGCGACCGGCTTCCGGCGCGGCGCGACGACCGGCCCCCTCGGGCCAGTAATCTTCCTCCCTCGTCGCGTTCGCGCCGTTTCGTTCCGTAGAGTGACAGCTACGTCGTCGGGTAGCGTCGCCGCCACTAATTTCTTACAATATCTAAAGCGACGAATTTAAGGGATAGAGTCTATTCTACTCCGGTAATGGCAACCGTTGCACTCGCGTTCAGTGGGGGACTCGACACGACTGTCTGCGTACCGCTTTTGAAAGAAGAGTACGGCTACGACGAGGTCATCGGCGTCAACGTCGACGTCGGGCAGCCGACCGAGGAGTTCGACGAGGCAGAGGAGACCGCCGACGCGCTGGGGCTCGACCTCCACGTCGTCGACGCCAAAGAGGAGTTCGCGGACCTGTGTTACGATGCGGTGAAGACGAACGCGACGTACCAGGGCTACCCGCTCGGCACCGCCCTCGCGCGCCCCGTCATCGCCGAGGCGATTCTGGGCGTCGCCGAGGAGCAGGGCTGTGACGCCATCGCGCACGGCTGCACGGGGAAGGGGAACGACCAGCTCCGGTTCGAGGCCGTCTGGCGCGGCTCCGATCTGGAAGTTATCGCGCCCGTCCGCGAACTCGGACTCACCCGTGAGTGGGAGATCGACTACGCGGCCGAGAAAGACCTGCCCGTCGAGGCCGGCGACGGCGGCGTCTGGTCCATCGACGAGAACATCTGGTCGCGTGCGGTCGAGGGCGGCAAGCTGGAGGACCCGAGCTACGAGCCGCCGGAGGACATCTACGAGTGGACCGCGGGGCCGGAAGGCGAGACCACCATCGAGGTGACGTTCGAGGAGGGCGTTCCGGTCGCCATCGACGGTGAGGCGATGGACCCCGTCCCGCTCATCCAGTACCTCAACAAGTACGCCGGCGGCTACGGCATCGGTCGCACCGACGTGATGGAGGACCGCATGCTCGGGCTGAAGGTGCGCGAGAACTACGAGCACCCGGCCGCGACCGTCCTGCTCACGGCCCACCAGGCCCTCGAAGACCTCGTCCTCACCAAGAACGAGCGCTCCTTCAAGAAGGGGATCGAGCAGGAGTGGTCCGAGAAGGCGTACCAGGGGCTCGTGTTTGCCCCCGTCGTCGACGCGCTCGACGCGTTCGTCGACGAGACGCAGGACGTGGTGACGGGCACCGCGACGGTGAAGGTTTCCGGTGGCAACTGCCGCGTCGTCGCCCGCGACTCCGAGTACGCCGTCTACTCTGAGGAGATGGCCTCGTTCAACACCGAGGACGTGGCCGGCATCGCGCAGGAGGACGCCACGGGCGTCGCGAAGTACCACGGGCTGCAGGAGCGCCTCGCCAACGACGTGAAGGCGGGCGTGGAAAAGCCCGAGCTCGCGACGGACGGGAGTGGCGCCGCGGACGAGATCGACGACGAGAACTAAATGACCGACGACGATCCCGGCACGGCGGCAGACGCAAACGCGACGGGTGAGAGCGGTACCGCCGTCCGCCGCGATCGCTTCAGCGGCGGCCCCGCCCGCGAGTTCCTGTCGAGCCTCGCCGCCGACGCGGCGATCTTCGAGGCCGACCTCGCGGTCGACCGCGCGCACACGGTGATGCTCGCCGAGCAGGGGATCGTCGACGACACGGTGGCGGGCGAGATCCTCACCTCCCTCGACGACGTGGAGGCGGCGGGCCACGACGCGCTCCCGGACGGCGAGGACGTTCACGAGGCGATCGAGACGGCGGTCATCGACCGAATCGGCTCGGACGGCGGTCGGATGCACACCGCCCGCTCGCGCAACGACGAGGTGGCGACCTGCATCCGGTACCGCCTGCGCGAGGACCTGCTCGCCGCCGCCGAGGCAACGATCGCGCTCCGCGAGGCGCTCGTCGATGTCGCGAGCGAGCACACGGAGACGGTGATGCCCGGCTACACGCACCTCCAGCCGGCCCAGCCGACGACGGTCGCGCACTACCTGCTGTCGTACGAGGGCGGGGTCGCCCGCGACACCGAGCGCCTGCTCGACGCGTACGACCGGGTCAACCGGTCGCCGCTCGGTGCGGCCGCGTTCGCGGGGACGCCGTTCGATATCGACCGCGATCGGACTGCCGAGCTGCTCGGGTTCGACGGGACCGTTCGCAACTCGACGGACGCGGCGTCCGCCCGCGACTTCCTCGCGGAGGGCGCGACCGCGTGCGCGACGCTCGCGACGACGCTGTCGGGGCTCGCGGAAGATCTGATTCTCTTCTCGAACAAGGGGTTCGTGGAGCTGTCGGACGCGTACTCCTCCACGTCCTCGATCATGCCCCAGAAGAAGAACCCGGACACGCTGGAGCTGACTCGCGGCGTCGCCGGCGACGCGATCGGCGAGGCGACGGGCACGCTGAGCCTCCTCAAGGGGCTCCCGCGCGCGTACAACCGCGACCTCCAGCGCGCCCACGCGGGCGTGTTCGAGATCGCGGACGACGTACGTGAGGCGACCGAGGTCGCCGCGGGCGCGGTCGCGACCGCGGACTGGGACGAGGTGACGCTCGCAGACGCCGCGGGCGAGGGCTTCTCGACGGCGACCGGCGTGGCCGACTTACTCGCGATGAGCGGGATGCCCTTCCGGACCGCTCACGAGATCGTCGCGACCGCCGCCGAGACCGTCTCGGACGACGACTCGTCGGCCGCCGCGGCCGCAAAAGTTGACGAGGCCACTCGAAAGGTGACGGGCGAGCCCCTCTCGACGCACGTGAGCCGCGACGACGTGGAATCGGCGCTCGACCCCGCCGCCAGCGTCGCGAGCCGCGACTCCGCCGGGGGGCCCGCCCCCGAGGCGGTCGCCGACGAACTCGCGGCTGTCGAGACACGGATCGAGACTGATTCCGCGGCGCTGGCCGACGAGCGGGAATCGCTCGCGGCGGCAGCGGAGCTGTTGGACACGGAGGTGGCCGAGCATGTCTGACGCCGTGCCGGCGGCCGAGTCGGAGCAACCGACCGGACTGCGACGACCGCGAGCCCGACCGCGACCGGCGCCGTCGACGGTCGATCCGCGACCGCCGACGACGCCGCCGTCCCCGCGAGGGGACACACTAATCATTGAAATCTGATATTAGATTTCACACGGCGGTTGTACGACCGATTATCATCCGTTAGCGGGTAGTCTATTTATTGTAAACTAAATTACAAGTTCGAAGGATTTATGCGGGTTCACGGCCGAGTAGGTGGTACGATGACGAGCGACACTGATCCAGTGATGGCAGAGGACCCGATCACGGGCGAAGAGATCGAGCTTCCGGCCGACGTGGAAGTCGGCGAGATCATCGACAGTCCGGTCACCGGGACCGAACTGGAGGTCATCTCGCTGGACCCCGTCGTGTTGGAAGAGGCCCCCGAACTTGAGGAGGATTGGGGCGAGTAGATGGCGACGACCGCCACGACCGCGACACGCGAGTGGTCGACATGCAAATAGGGATCCTCTACTCGCGGATCCGGAAAGACGAGAAGCTGCTGCTCGGCGAGCTTCGCGACCGCGGCCACGAAGTCGAAAAGATCGACGTCCGGAAAGAGCGGTTCGGACTCGAATCGACGACCGCGAACGTCGAGGACCTCGATATCGTCGTCGACCGCTGTCTGTCGACGAGTCGGTCGCTGTACGCGACCAAGTTCCTCGACAGCTACGGCGTCCCGGTGGTGAACTCCCCCGAAACGGGCGACATCTGCGCCGACAAGGCGAAGAACTCGCTCGCGCTCGCCGAGGCGGATATTCCCACCCCGGCGACGGAGGTCACGTTCACGAAGGAGGCCGCGATGGAGTCGATCGAGGAGTTCGGCTACCCCTGCGTGCTCAAGCCCGTCGTCGGCTCGTGGGGCCGGCTGATGGCGAAGATCGACACGCGGAACGCCGCAGAGGCGATCTTAGAGCACAAGGAGACGCTCGGCCACTACGAGCACAAGGTGTTCTACATCCAGGAGTTCGTCGACAAGCCCGGCCGCGACATCCGCGCGCTGGCGGTCGACGGCGAGCCGATCGCTGCGATGACTCGGTCGTCCGATCACTGGCTCACGAACGCCGCGAAGGGCGGCGAGACGAAATCCTTTGATCTCGACGACCGCGCGCTGGATCTGGTCGAGCGCGCCTCGGAGGCGGTCGGCGGCGGCATGCTCGGCGTCGACCTGATGGAGGTCGGTGGTACCGGCTCCGGCGAGTACACCGTTCACGAGGTGAACCACACAGTTGAGTTCAAGGCACTCGACGCTGCCACCGACGTCGACGTTCCCGCGAAGGTCGTCGACTGGCTGGAGGCGAAGGTCGCGGCGGCCGACGGCGAGGAGGTCACGGCATGACCGACGAGACCTACACCGCGAGCATCGTCGGCGGCACGGGCTTCACCGGCGGCGAGCTGTTGCGGATCCTCTCGGGACATCCCGACTTCGAGGTCGTGCAGGCCACGTCGCGGTCGGCCGACAACATGACCGTCGGTCGCTCCCACCCGAATCTGCGCGGGCTCGACCTGCGCTTCTCGGACCCCGACGATCTGGAATCGGTCGACGTGCTGTTCTCGGCGACGCCGCACGGCGTCTCGATGGGACAGGTCGACGAGTACTTCGAGGCCGCCGACACGGTCGTCGACCTCTCGGCGGACTTCCGCCTGCCCGAGGCGGCGCTGTACGACGAGTGGTACGACGGGCACACGTCGCCCGAGTACTTGGAGCGCGCGGAGTACGCGCTCCCCGAGATCAACCGCGAGAACCTCTCCGGCGCCGACCTGATCGCCGGCGGCGGCTGTAACGCGACCGCGACGATGCTCGGGCTCAAGCCCCTCGTCGACGCGGGCGCGCTCGGTCCCGACACCGGTGAGGTCGTCGTCGACGTGAAGGTGGGCTCCTCGGAGGGCGGCGCCGGCGGCGGCGCGGCCTCCTCACATCCGGAGCGCTCGGGCGTCGTCCGCCCGTACGCGCCCACCGGTCACCGCCACGAGGCGGAGATCGAGGCGTACCTCGGGCTCGACGTCTCCTTTACCGTCCACGCGGTCGAGATGATCCGCGGCGCGAGCGCGACCTGCCACGTCTTCCCCGACGAGCCCGTCTCGAAGGCGGACCTGTGGCAGGCGTACCGCGGCGCCTACGCCGACGAACCGTTCATGCGAATCGTCTCCGGCGGGGGCGGCGTCTACCGCTACCCCGAGCCGAAGGCGGTCGCCGGCACGAACTACGGCGAGGTCGGCTTCGAACTCGATCCCGGTAACCGGCGCATCGTCGTCTTCTCGGCGATCGATAACATGATGAAAGGCTCCGCCGGGCAGGCGGTCCACGCGGCGAACATCGCCTTAGGGCTGCCCGAAGACGCCGGTCTGGAGTTCCAGGGGCTCCATCCCGTGGGGTCGCCATGACCGACGAGCAGTCCACCACCGCAGAGGAGCCACCCGTCGTCGTCAAGATCGGCGGCGCGAAGGCGGTCGATCCGGCCGGCGCGGTCGGCGACGTGGCCCACCTCGCCGCCAACGGGCGGCGGGTCGTGGTCGTCCACGGCGGCTCGACGGTCGTCGACGAGGTCATCGAGCGGCTCGGCATGGAGCCCGAGTACGTCGAGTCCGCCTCCGGCGTCACCGGTCGATTCACCGACGCGGAGACGATGGAGGCGTTCACGATGGCGATGGCGGGCAAGCTCAACACCGAACTGACGGCGCTGTTCCGCGAGGCCGGCGTCGACGCGGTCGGCCTCTCGGGCGTCGACGGCGGGCTCCTCTCGGGGCCGCGCAAGTCGGCGGTCCGGGTGGTTGAAGACGGCAAAAAGAAGATCCGCCGCGGCGAGCACTCCGGCCGGATCGAGTCGGTGAACGCCGACCTGCTGGACGGGCTCCTCGCCGACGGGTACACCCCCGTCGTCTCGCCCCCGATGGAGGGGAAAGAGGGAGACGGCGGCGTCACGCCCGTCAACACCGACGCGGACCGGGCGGCCGCCGCGGTCGCCGGCGCGCTAGACGCGGATCTCGTCCTGCTGACGGACGTGGCCGGCGTGTACGCGGACCCCGACGACCCGGACACGCTGATCGAGTCGGCGGCGACGCCCGACGAACTGGCGGCGGTCGAAGCCGCCGCCGAGGGGTTCATGGGCAAGAAGGTGATGGCCGCCAAAGAGGCGCTCTCTGGCGGCTCCGGGCGCGTGATCGTCGCCGGTGCCAACGTCAACGACCCCATCGTCGCCGCGCTCGGCGGCGCGGGGACGACGATCGAACGATCGGCGATCGCAGAACAGGCCGAAACGGAGGGTGAGACCGCATGAGCGGCTTCGTCTTCTCCGAGAAGCCGATCGAGATTGCTTCGGGCGACGGCGTGACGCTCACCGACACGAACGGGACCGAGTACCTCGACTTCGGCGCGAGCTACGCGTGTACGCCCGTCGGCCACTGTCACCCCGAAGTCGTCGACGCCGCGACGAGCCAGATTGAGGAGCTGATGTACGTGCAGGCGTCGTACCCGCACGCGGCGCGGACGGCGCTGTACGAGCAGCTTTCCGAGGCCGGGCCGGGCGACGTCGACAACGTCTGGCTCTGTAACTCCGGCACCGAGGCCAACGAGGCCGCCCTGAAGTTCGCCCGACACGCCACCGGTCGCGAGAAGATTGTTGCGACGACACAGGGCTTTCACGGTCGGACGATGGGCGCGCTCGCGACCACGTGGAAGCAGAAGTACAAGCAGGGGTTCGAGCCGCTCGCCGGCGGCGTCGAGTTCGTCGAGTACGGCGACGCCGACGCGATGCGCGAGGCGATCGACGACGAGACCGCCGCGGTGATCTTGGAACCCCTCCAGGGCGAAGGCGGGATCAACCCCGCCGCCACCGAGTACCTGCAGGCGGTCCGGGAGGCGACGGAAGAGGCGGGGGCCGCGATGGTCCTCGACGAGATCCAGACCGGGCTCGGCCGTACCGGATCGCTGTGGGCGACCGAGAAGCACGACATCGTCCCGGACGTGCTCACGACTGCGAAGGGGCTCGCCAGCGGGCTCCCGATCGGCGCGACGCTGTGTCGCGACTGGGTCGCCGAGGACGCCGGGAATCACGGTTCGACGTTCTCGGGCGGGCCCGTCGTCTCCGCGGCCGCAGGAGCGACCCTCGACGTGATCGAACACGAGGACCTCCCCGCGCACGCCGACGAGATGGGGGCGTACATCCGCGGACAGATCGACGAGCGCCTCGGCGACGGCGTTCGCGACGTGCGGGGCGACGGCCTGATGATCGGCATCGAGGTGAAGCGCGGCTCGAACCGGCTGCTGCGCGACTTGGCGATCAACCACCAGGTGCTCGCGCTGCCGGCGGGCCGCACCGTGTTGCGCCTGCTCCCGCCGCTGACGATCGAGCGCGAGCACGCCGACGCCGTGATCGACGCGCTCGCGGAGGTGATCGGCTGATGTCCACCGGGACGGAGTGCGAATCGGACGATTCGACCGAGTCGACGGCTGACGACTCGTCCGCGGCTGGAACCGACGTGGTCGCTGGCGGCGGCTACCCCGAGGCCTGCGACACGCCGGCCCGGAAGCTGCTGTTCGACATGGTGTCGATCCCCTCTCCCTCGGGCGAGGAGGAGCAGGCCGCGAAGCGCCTCGTCGACTTCTTCGAGGCGAACGGCCGGGAGGCGTGGATCGACGAGGTCGGGAACGTCCGCGCGCCCGCCAGCGACGCCGTCCTGCTGACCTCGCACATCGACACCGTCCCGGGCGATATCCCGGTCGAGGTGCAACCGGCGGCAGAAGACGACGAAGTCGGCAAGCCGGGCGAGCCCGTCCTCTGGGGGCGCGGGACTGTGGACGCGACCGGCCCGCTCGTCGCGATGGCAGTCGCGGCGGTCCAGACGGGCGTCTCGTTCGTCGGCGTCGCCGGCGAGGAGACAAACTCGCGGGGCGCACGATTCCTCGTCGAGGACCGCGACGCGCCGGAGGCCGTGGTGAACGGCGAGCCCTCCGGCTGGGACGGCGTTACCCTCGGCTACCGCGGCTTCCTCGCGGGGACGTACGTGAACACGAGCGAGTCCGGCCACACCTCGCGTCCGGAGCCGAACGCGATCCAGCACGCGATCGACTGGTGGCACGGGGTCGAGGAGACGTTCGAACCGACCGATCCGGACACGCCCGTCTTCGAGCAGGTGACGACCAAGCCCGTCTCGTTCGACGGCGGACTCACCGACGACGGGCTCGCCGTCGAGGCGTCGATGGACGTGCAGCTCCGCGTCCCGCCGAACCGGACGGTCGACGAGATCCACGAGCTGGCCGAGACGGAGCTGTCGACCGGCTCGGTCCACTGGAAGGAGCCGATTCCCCCGGTGATGGAGAGTCCGCGGACGGAGCTGGCCCGGGCGTTCCGCGTCGCGATCCGCGGCGCCGGCGGCGACGTCCGCCTGCTGCGCAAGACCGGGACGAGCGACATGAACCTGTTTGCGGCCGCGTGGGACTGCCCGATGGTCACCTACGGCCCCGGGAACTCGGACCTCGACCACGCGCCCGACGAGCGGCTCCCCCTCTCCGAGTTGGACCGCGCGACGGCGGTGTTGAGTGACGTCTGCCGGGACCGACCGTAGGCGTCACGGCACCGACCGTGACGCCGTCTCCTTTTAAACCGTCGCGCTTCGCTTCCGACGACTGACCTCGCCGCTGTCACAGCATCACCACCACCGACACTCACGATCCACCCATGCCACTCGCCACCGACGACTTCCTCGACATCGACGACGTAACGCCAGCCGAACTGGACGCCCTGCTCGACCGCGCCGCCGCGATGAAGGCGGGCGAGACCGACCCCCGACTCGGGGACGCGACGCTCGGGATGATCTTCGAGAAGCCCTCGACGCGCACCCGCGTCTCCTTCGAGACGGGAATGACCCGACTCGGCGGCCACGCGATGTTCCTCGGGCCGGACGACATCCAACTGGGCCACGGCGAGCCGCTGCGCGACACCGCGCGGGTGCTCGGCCGCTACGTCGACGGCGTGATGGCCAGACTCTTCGATCACGAAGACGTCGAGGTCCTCGCCGAGTACGCCGACTGCCCGGTCATCAACGGGCTGACCGACGAGGCGCACCCCTGCCAGACGCTCGCCGACCTCCTCACCATCCGGGAGACGGTCGGCGAGGACGCCACGGTCGCGTGGGTCGGCGACGGCAACAACGTCGGGCAGTCGTTCGTCGTCGGCGCGGCGATGACCGGGATCGACGTACAGGTCGCCACCCCCGCGGAGTACGGAATGGACCCTCACGTCTTCGACCGCGCCGCGGAGTTCGGCGCCGACGTGGAGCCGACGACGGACCCCGAAGCGGCGATCGACGGCGCCGACGTCGTCTACACCGACGTGTGGATCTCGATGGGGCAGGAGGACCAGCGCGCGGAGAAGCTCGCCGCATTCGAGGGGTTCCAAGTGAACGCCGACCTGCTGGCCGGCACCGACGCGAAGGTGATGCACTGTCTGCCCGCGCACCGCGGCGAGGAGATCACGGACGGCGTGTTGGAGTCGGACCGCGCGCTCGTCTGGGACCAGGCCGAAAACCGGATGCACGCGCAGAACGCGCTGCTCGTCGAGTTGCTCGGCGGGGAGTGAGTGCGGATCGAGATTGGTTGAGCAGCGACGCTATTTATAAGTAGATATGCGGTGGCGCGTGCCGACGAGCGCCCCGAGGGCGCGAGTCGCACGCGCGAGGGATGCCGCGAGCGATTTTAAGCGCGAGCGGTGAGGCTTTGGAGGTGTTCACCGTCGATCTGCTCTCCACGACTTATAAACGGGCGATCGTGACGGATGCGGATTTCCTGAAGATCCCTCCTGAACACCTCACTCTGACCCACGATCATTTATAAACGACAGCGACCGGATCTAGTTCCCGGTCCAGCGCAGCACCGCCAACGTTCCCTCGTACAGCACGATCATGGTGAGCGTCACGATAATCGGCGCCATCCCGGTCGGGTCGGGGCTGAAGAGGAACGCGATCCCGAGGAACGACCCCCAGAAGATGAGCCGCTTCGCCTCCAGCCACTGCCGGGTGACGAGGTTCATCATGATCGCGAGCATGATGAACAGCGGGATCTGGAAGACGATCGCCATGAACGCGAGCATGATGACGATCAGGTTGAACGTCTCTGCGAGGCCGAACGCGATCGTCGCGGCGTCGGACGTGTAGGTGGTGAAGTACGAGAAGATCGCGGGCAACACGAGGAAGTGCGCGAACGCGATGCCGATCCCGCCGAGGATGAGACTCGTGGGGACCGCCGCGAGGTAGTAGCGTCGCTCGTTCTCGTACAACCCCGGCTTCATGAACCGGTACGTCTGGTAGACGAACGCCGGCAGTCCGACCACGACGCCGGCGAGGCCGGCGACCTTCAGCCGCGTGAGCGGGAGTTCGAGGGGGCCGTACAGCCGCGGTCGGTTCTCCAAGGGCGCGGGGATGTGGTAGCCCCAGAAGTAGTTGATGAGCTCCGTCGACTCGGTGACGACGACCAGCGTCGCCAGCCCGCCGAAGACGAAGACGACGGCGAGCCGCCGCATCATCTCCTCGATGTGGGCCGCAAGCGGCATCTCCTCGTCCGTCTCGGGCGCCTCGAGGCCCGCGAACTCCTCGTCGCTTTCGGCGGTCCCTTCGATCGCGGTCCTTTCGCTCGCGACGCCGCCGTCCTCAACGGTCGGCGCATCCTCGACGGTCGACGAGTCCGAATTGTCGGCGTCGCCCGCGTCCGCGCCGATCTCCGACGTGACTTCAGGAGACACCTCCGGCTCGACGGATTCCGGTCCGGTGTCGTCACCGTTCTCGTCGCCAGCGGATCGGCGATTCTCGGACGTACCGCCGGGCATTCCGACCGCTTCGTCCGATGTAGCATCGGCGCTGTCGACCGTCCCGTCGCCGTCGACCGAGTCGTCCTCGGGGGCTGAGGGCTCGTCACGCGACCGGTCCGAGTCGTCCATTCACTTCTTCTACGCAACCGGGTGACTATAGGCCTTTTCGGATGGCGACGAGCGGCGCCCCGGTGCGCGGATGCGAACGCGGTCGAAAAGGTTGATAACGGCGACGGGCCTCAGGGCCCGTATGGCGAGTGCCCTCGACGAGGATACCCAGCAGTCGCTCGCGGAAGGACGCGAGTCGGCGAAGGCGTTCCTCCGGTCGATCCAGAAGGACCTTCAGAAGGTGTTCGTCGTCTTCCTGTTGGGCTTTCTCGCGACGTTCTGGGCGCTCCGCGTGTTCATCTGGGACTCCCTCTACAACATTACACAGTCGAACATGTCGCCCGAGGTCGCCGCTGAGGCCGACGTAATCGCCACCACCCCGTTCGAGGTGATCCTCCTGCAGGCGAAGATCGGGCTAATCGTCGGTGTGATCTTCGCAATTCCGCCCTTCATCTACGTCGCCCGCGACGAGCTTCGCGCTCGCGGGGCATGGCCGCAGTCACCGGTTGCGCGCTGGAAGCTCGCGGGAATGGGGCTCCTCGGTGTCGGCCTGTTCGTGGTCGGCGTCGCCTACGGGGTCTACGCCTTCTTCCCGATCATGTTCTCCTTCCTGGCCGGCTTCGGGCTGGAGGCCGGGCTCCAGCCCACCTACGGGATCGTGATGTGGACGGAGTTCATCGTCTTCCTCTCGCTTTCGTTCGGACTTGCCGGACAGATGCCGCTTCTCATCACCGGGCTCTCCTACTCGGGCATCGTCCAGTACGAGACGTTCCGCGACAAGTGGCGCTACGCGGTCGTCGCCATCTTCGTCTTCGGCGCCGTGTTCTCCCCGCCGGACCCGTTCACCCAGCTGATGTGGGCATTCCCGCTCATCGTCCTGTACGGATTCAGCCTCTACCTCGCGAAGCTCGTCGTCACGGCCCAGCGGAGCTCCGACCGCATCGACGTGCTCGGCGCGGCCCGCAACCACTGGAACATCGTGGGCGGCGCGGCCGTCCTCGGCAGCGGGCTCGTGTACGCCTTCTACGAGTACGGCGGACGGACCGGCTTCAACGATCTCCTCCGACTCGCCAACAGCGACTGGCGCTTCCTCGAACCCGGTGCGAGTCTCGGCGTCAACCCAGCGACTGCGACCGCGATCTACGCCGCCGGATGGGCGCTCGCATTCGTCGCTGTCGCGACGCTGTGGGCCGTGTTCGCCGACCTCGACACGACGAGCGCGGGCTACCAGTACGGCGACCCGGCCGCCATCGACGTGGGCGAACTCGACGCGGCCGGCGTCCGTGCCGCCCCGGACAACGCCTTCGCGGAGATGGACGAGGAAGAGTCGCTCGCGCTCGCGCAGGCCGCGATCGACGACGACGACCCTGAGAAGGCGCAGGCGATCCTCGACCGGTTCGACGCGGTACACGGCGAGGGCGACGGCGACGATGGAGCGGACGGCTCTGCGACGGGGAGCGGAGACGGGGCGGGTCGTTCCGGCGGCTCGGGCGGCTCTGGCGGCTCGGGCGGCTCCGGCGGCGACGACGGCCTGATGGGAACCGTTCAGGACCGCACGTCCCGAGCCAGCTCCACGTTCCTCTCCGAGCTCACTGACGGCGACGAAGAGGAGGCCGAAGACGACATCGGCGGCTACTACAAGGACCTCAAGTTCATCTTCGACTCGTTGCGGTCACGGTCGTTCCGGCTCGTCGCCGTCTTCGGCGGTGTGATGGCGGCCGTGTTCACGTGGCTGTACCTCGGCGGACTCGCGACGGTGCGCAACGACTTGGAGTCGCGCGTTCCGGCCGAGATCGAGGGCGGGATCAACATCATCACGCTCCACCCGGTCGAGGCGCTGATCTTCATGGTGAAGTTCTCGGTGCTGCTCGGGATCGTGGCCGTGTTCCCGGTCGCGCTCTACTACGCGTGGCCCGCCCTCCGCGAGCGTGGCTTCGTCGCCGGGCGGATCTACAAGGTGTATCTCTGGGCGGGCGCGCTGCTCGGCGGGCTGCTCGGCGGCTTCGCGCTCGGGTACGCCTACATCGCACCCGGTATCATCGGGTGGCTCGTCACCGACGCCGAGCTGGCGAACATGATCATCACCTATCAGGTGAGCGACTTCCTCTGGCTCGTCGTCTACACCACCGTCGGGATCGGCTTCCTCGCGGACATCCCGATCGCGATGATCCTGCTGAACAACGCCGGGATCCCGTACGATGTCTTCCGGAACCGCTGGCGCGAGGTCACCGTCGGGATCATGCTGTTCGCGGCGGTGTTCACCCCTGCCGACGTGATCACGATGTTCCTCGCGACGCTCCCGCTGATGGCGGCGTACGGCGTCGGCATCGGCGTCCTGTTCCTCGTCACGCTCGGCGGCCGGCGGGACCTCTCGCCGCCCTCGGAGTTCGTCGGGCGCTGAGAGGGTCACCGCACCTCGTCCATTCTTGGCCCGCTTGCCATCCACTTACATCACTGATAGCGCGTCAGACCGCCGAGACCGACGGGTATTCCCGCGCTCGTACGTTATGAGCGGACAAGATGAGCAAGGACTACATCGAGGTCCGCGGCGCCGAGGAGCACAACCTCAAGGACCTCGACGTCCGGATCCCGCGCGAAGAGTTCACCGTCGTCACCGGGCTCTCCGGGTCGGGTAAGTCGTCGCTCGCGTTCGACACCGTCTACGCCGAGGGACAGCGCCGGTACATTGAGTCGCTGTCGGCGTACGCCCGCAACTTCCTCGGACAGATGGACAAACCGCAGGTGGAGTCGGTCGAGGGGCTCTCGCCCGCGATCTCCATCGACCAGAAGAACGCCGCGAACAACCCCCGATCGACCGTAGGGACTGTCACCGAACTGCACGACTACCTCCGACTGCTGTACGCCCGGATCGGGACCCAGTACGACCCCGTCACCGGCGAGGAGGTCGGCGAACAGTCCGCACAGGACATGGTGAACCAGATCCTCGAACTGCCCGAGGGGACCCGCGCGAAGATCGCCGCGCCGGTCATCCGCGACCAGAAGGGCGCGTTCGAGGACCTGTTCGAGGAGCTTGTAAGCGACGGGTACGCCCGCGTCGAGGTCGACGGTGAACCGATCGATCTGACTTTGGACGACCCCGAACTCGACCAGAACTACGACCACACGATCGACGTGATCGTCGACCGGGTGACCGTCTCCCCCGACGCCCGCTCGCGGATCACAGACTCTGTGGAGACCGCCTTAGAAGAAGCAGACGGCGCCCTCAAGCTGATCGTCCCGGACCCGCCCGCGGACGTGCCCTTCGCCTCGAACGCGCGTTCGACCGGATCGCTGGCCGAGGACGCCGACGGCGACGACCGGCTCGTCGTCGAGTTCTCCGAGGAGCTCGGCAACCCCAACTCCGACGTGCAGTTCTCTGCGATCGAGACGCGCTCGTTCTCCTTCAACAGCCCGTACGGTGCCTGTCCGGAGTGTGAAGGGATCGGCTCGACGAAGGAAGTCGACGAGGGGCTCGTGATCGACGACTCCTCGAAGCCCCTGAAACACGTCTTCGAACCGTGGAGCTACGACCGCACCTACTACTCCCGCCAGCTCGACAACGTCGCCGACCACTTCGGCGTCTCGCTTTCGACCCCCTTCGAGGAGCTGGACGAGACGATTCAGCGGCAGTTCCTCTACGGCACCGACGATCTGGTTCACTTCGAGTGGACCACGAAAAACGGCACCCGCGAGAAGACCGAGCGCTTCGAGGGCGTCATCCCGAACTTGGAGCGCCGCCACGTCGAGACCGACTCCGAGCGCGCCCGCGACCACATCGAGGAGTACATGGCCGTGACGACCTGCCCCGAGTGCGAGGGAACCCGGCTCAAAGAGCAGTCGCGACACGTCCTCGTGGCGGACACCGCGATCACCGAGGTGAACGAGATGTCGATCGCCGAGGCGCGCGAGCACTTCGAGGGGATGGAAGGTGCGCTGAACGAGCGCGAGACGACGATCGCGACGGAAATCTTCAAAGAGATCCGCTCGCGGCTCGGCTTCATGGAGGAGGTCGGCTTGGAGTACATCACGCTCGACCGCGAGGCCTCGACGCTCTCGGGCGGTGAGAGCCAGCGCATCCGGCTCGCGACGCAGGTCGGCTCCGGGCTCGTCGGCGTGCTCTACGTCCTCGACGAGCCGTCGATCGGGCTCCACCAGCGCGACAACGACCGCCTGCTGAACACCTTGGCGGGGCTCCGCGACCTCGGCAACACCCTCGTCGTCGTCGAGCACGACGAGGAGACGATGCGCCGCGCCGACGAAATCATCGACATGGGGCCGGGTCCCGGCAAGCGCGGCGGCGAAGTGGTCGCACAGGGCGACTTCGACGACATCGTCGCGGCCGACGACTCGATCACCGCCGACTACCTCTCCGGACGCAAGGATATTCCGGTACCCGAGGAGCGTCGCGACCCGGACGGCGAGTTGACGGTCCGAGGCGCCCGCCAGCACAACCTCAAAAATCTCGACGTGTCGCTCCCGCTCGGCACCTTGACGACCGTCACCGGCGTCTCCGGATCCGGGAAGTCGACGCTGATCCACGACGTTCTTTATAAGGGAATCGTCCGCGAGATGAACGACAACACCTCGGTCGACCCCGGCGAGCACGACGCGATCGACGGAATGGACCAAATCGAGACGGTGCGGCTCATCGACCAGTCACCGATCGGTCGGACGCCGCGTTCGAACCCCGCGACGTACACCGACGTGTTCGACTACGTCCGTGAGCTGTTCGCAGAGACCAAGCTCTCCAAGCGTCGCGGCTACGAGAAGGGCCGGTTCTCCTTCAACGTGAAGGGCGGACGCTGCGAGGAGTGCGGCGGTCAGGGAACGGTAAAAATCGAGATGAACTTCCTCTCGGACGTGTACGTCCCCTGTGAGGAGTGCGGCGGCGCGCGCTACAACGACGAGACGCTCGAAGTCACGTACAAGGACGCGACCATCTCGGACGTGCTCGACATGAGCGTCGACGAGGCGTACGACTTCTTCGAGAGCCACCAGGGGCTCCAGCGCCGCCTGAAGCTCTTAAAAGACGTGGGGCTCGGCTACATGGAGCTGGGTCAGCCCTCTACCACGCTCTCCGGCGGCGAGGCCCAGCGCGTGAAGCTCGCCGAGGAACTGGGGAAGAAGGCGACGGGCGACACCCTCTACCTGCTCGACGAGCCGACAACGGGGCTTCACAAGGAGGACGAGCGCAAGCTGATCGACGTGCTCCACCGGCTCGTCGACGCCGGCAACACGGTCGTCGTCATCGAACACGAACTGGACTTAGTGAAAAACGCCGACCGCGTGATCGATCTGGGCCCCGAGGGCGGCGACGGCGGCGGCGAACTGGTCGCGAACGGGACTCCGGAGGACGTGGCTCGCGAGGAGGACTCCCACACCGGGCGATACCTGCGGGACATGCTCCCGGCTGTCGACATCGCGGGACCGCGCGACGACCGGCGGAAGCCCGCGGTCGCGGACGACGACTGAGGCCTCGGGTTCTGCGGCCTCGCGTTCAGTTTTAAAAGCGAACGATACCGAGCAGGGGAAAGTAATTCACCGGACGGTCCGTCCGTTGCGCGTATGGCTATTCAGGCGGAGGACGTGGGGGAGACCATCTCGATGTCGTCGGAGCCGTCGGTACCGTTCGCGGAGTTGCCGCGAGACGAGCGGCGCGACGTGTTCTTCGGGCTCTCGGAGCCCGCCCGGGGGGCGCTCGTCGCGGACATGAGCCGGTCGCAGCTGGAGCGGTTCACCGACCGGCTCGACCCGGACGAGGTGACCGACGTGCTCGGGTACGCCAACGCGGAAACCCGCGAAGCGGTGCTCGGAACCCTCGACGCCGAGCGGCGCGAGAAGATCGACTTCCTGCTGTCGTTCGATCCCGAGAGCGCGGCCGGGCTGATGAACCTCGATTACGTCACCGTCGACCGAAGCCGGGGGTTCGACGAGGTGGCCGAGCGCGTCCGCCGCTTCGAGGAGCGAACGGGGCGCGTCCCGACCATCTTCGTCACCGACCGCGAGGAGTTCCTCGGCGAGCTTCCCGGCACGGCGCTCTCGGTGGCGGACCCGGAGACCGAACGGATCACGGACCACCTCCGGGAGACGCCGTCGGTCCGGTACGACCGCGCCGACGAGGAGGTGCTCGCGGTGTTCCGTCAGAACAGCGAGCGGACCGTCGCGGTGCTCGACGAGGACGGCGACATCCTCGGTGTGATTCACGCGAGAGACCTCCTGCAACTGATCGACGAAGCCGCCGGGGAGACGCTCTATGAGTTCACGGGCGTCGCCGAAGAGGAGAGCGTCCTCGACGGGGCCGTCGTGAAGATCCGACGGCGGTACAAGTGGCTCATCCTCAACCTCGCCACCGCGTTCATGGCTGCGGCGGTCGTCGGACTGTTCGAGTCGACGATCGCTGCCGTCGCCATCCTCGCCGCCTACATGCCGGTCGTGGCCGGGATGGGGGGGAACGCGGGCACGCAGTCGATGGCGGTCACCGTCCGGGGCATCTCGCTCGGACAGGTGTCGCTGTCGACCGGGAAACGCGTCATCGCGAACGAGGCGATCGCCGGCGCGGCGAACGGACTCATCACCGGGGCGCTCGTCGCGGTCATCGCGACCGCCTTCTCGTACGGCGCGTTCGGGATCCTCCTCGGCGCCGTTATCGGCGTCTCGATGGTCGCGAACCTCGTCATCGCGGGGTTCTTCGGCGCCCTCACACCCCTCATCCTCGACAAGCTCGGGTACGATCCGGCGACCTCAGCGACCATCTTCATCACGACCGCGACCGACGTGTTGGGCTTCGTCGTCTTCCTCGGACTGGCCCGGGCGGTGTTGATCTGAGCGTTCTCGGCGGATCGCTGCAGCCAGGGCAGGAACCCGACCGACGGGTCCCCTCGCGACCCGCATCTTGATGCCGTGACGCGCCGTCGCTCAGACCGATGCAAGAGATCACGACCGACGACGTGCCGGAGGCCCTCGGGCCGTACTCGCAGGGGATCGTCTCTGGTGACACGGTCCACGTCTCGGGGAAGACGGGTGTGGATCCCGACACCGGCGAGGCCCCGGAGTCGGTGGCCGAACAGACGACACAGACGCTCGCGAACGTCGCCACGGTACTGAAGGCGGCCGGTACGACCGCGAACGCGATCGTGACGGCGACCGTCTATATCACCGACATGGACGACTACGACGCGGTGAACGAGGCGTACCGGTCGTTTCTCTCGGAGCCGTACCCGGCCAGGACGTGCGTCGAGGTGTCCCGGCTCCCCGCACCGCTCGACGTCGAGATCACGGTCACAGCCGAGCTCAACGACGACTGAGGCCGAACGAGCCACCGGGCGGGAATGCTCCCGGCTCAGAACTTCTCCAGTAAGTCCCCGTAGAAGTCGGTGTCGCGGTCGCCCGCGAGCTTCTCGACGATGAGCTCCGGGGTCGACCGCGCGAGGTGACCCTTCCGCGGTGAGCGATTCACCCGTAGCTCGCCGTCGACGAGCCCGGCGGCCTCGATTCCGTCGACGGCGACTTCGAAGTCGGCCGCGTCCCGGATCTCGCGGGCCAGGTGGGAGACGAAGACGGCGGTGGCGTCCTGCTCGTCGAGCGCTTCGAGGATGCCCGCGATGATCTTCGCGGAGGCGCCCGGCTCCGTGATCGACTCAAGCTCGTCGACCAAGACGAGCCGCCCGTCCGCGCCCTCGACGAGGTCGCCGAAGTCCCGCAGGGTCGCCTCGAACGCGCCCGCGTCGAGGGTTCCCTGCGATTTGGCGTAGTAGTGGATCTCCTCGAAGCGCTCGACGGTGGCGGACTCGGCGGGGACGGGCATCCCCATCTGCGCGAGGACGACGACGAGCGCCACGAGATCGAGGGTCGAGGTCTTCCCGCCGGAGTTGACTCCCGAGAGGAGCGTCGCGCCCGACACCGCGTAGTCGATCGGCTCCACGTTCTCGAAATCAACGTCGAGAAGTGAGGAGCGGCCGCCCACAATCCGAAAGCCGGAGGGTCCGGGAGAGCCGTCCCCGTCCGAATCAACCACCTCGGGCATGACGCAGTCGAAGTCGCGCGCGAATCGCGCGATCGCCAGTTCCACGTCGAGTTCGAGGGCGTCCCGGACGAGTTCCTCCACGGGCTCCCGCAGGTCGCCGAGGTCGCTCGCGAGTTCCGCCTTCAGGCGGGCAGCCCGGCGGTCGCGCGCCGCCGCAAGCTCGGTGCGGAGCCGCGAGACCGCGCTCTCATCGTGCTCGACCGGGAAAGAGGGGTCGTCGCCGAACACCCGGTCGGCGAGTTCCGCCTCCTCGGGCTCCAAGCGGAGCGCGTCCGCGAGGTGCTCGCGAGCGCGGGCCATCGCCGCGTCGTACTCGTCGGCCAGCTCGCGGTCTAAGAGCGAGTCGACCCGGGCGCCCTGCTCGACCAGCGAGAGGAAGTCGGTCCCCTCGATGGTCACGTCGCGCTCGCGGATCGCCTCTCTGAGCCGGTCGTCGGCCACTGACTCCGCCGTCGACACCGCGGCATCGAGGTCGTCGACGGCGGCGGTCAGTCGTTCGAGCTCCCCGTCGCCGACGACCGTCCCGTCGTCGTCGAGCCGCGCGAGGGCGTCGCGGAGGCGGTCGAGGTCGGCCGCGGGGGAGAGGTTCGCCGTCTCGTGGACCGCCGCGGCCGCTTCCAGTCGCTCGCGGTTCGCCGCGAAGAAGGCGAGCAGACGCTCGGGGACGGTCTCCGCGGGCTTGTCCAACGCATCCGGGCGGACGTGTACGTCACCCTCGACGTCGAGTCCGGCGAACGATTCGTCTAAGACGATCACGGTCGCGTACGACCGCGCGAGTTCCGAGATGTCACGGGCGTTCTCGACGGTCTCGACCGACAGCTCCGGCACCGCCGACTCGGCGCGGGCGAGCGCCTCGGCGTCGGCCGTCGCGAGACAGCGGTCGCGCACTCGAACCGTCGGCGGGTCGATCAGGGGTTTGACCCCGGCGAGCGCCTCGTGGACGGCGGGATCGGGCTCGCGCTCCATCGCCCCCTCGACGAACGCCTGCGCCTCCGCGATCCGCGAGGTCGATTCGCTCGGGTAGAACGTCTCCAGCCGCTTGGCGGCGTAGTCGGTGACGGTGCGCTCGCGCAGCAGGTCGATCGCCGAGCGGTACACCTCGCGGGCGCGGTCGGTCGCCAGCACGCGCCCGTCGTCGTCGTGTCGGCGACGGATCGCTCCGCGAGCGATGCGGGCCGCGCGCGCCTCGTTGACACCGGGCGCGCGGGCGATCGCGGCGACGTCGCCGGACTCGACGGTCGCGACCGGGTCGTCGAGCTCGTGCAACGCCGCGGCCGTCTTCGCGCCGACGCCGGGGATCGCCTCCAACTCCATTCACTCCGAGTATCGCGGCAACGCGCAAAAGGATAGGGGGTCCCGATCCGTGAGCCCGACTCTCTCGCCCGCACTCGACCGTCTCGCCGCGGACGATGCGCTTTTTCCCGGCGACCGCGAACCCAAGGGCATGAGCCACCACACCCTCGCCGCCGACGGGAGCGATCTCGCCCCGGAGACGGCGGCGAAAGCGGCGACTGCCCGCGACGCGCTCGCCGAGCGCGACGATGTTCTCGTCGCCTTTTCCGGCGGCGTCGACTCCTCGGTCGTCGCGGCGCTCGCGTGCGACGCGCTCGGCGACGACGCGGTCGCGTGCACCGCACGGAGCGAGACGCTGCCGGCCGCGGAGCTCGACGACGCCGAGCGAGTCGCCGGCGAGATCGGAATCCGCCACGAGACGGTCACCTTCTCCGAACTCGACGATCCGAACTTCGTCGCCAACGACGGCGACCGCTGTTACCACTGCCGAACGATGCGGCTCGGGCAGATGTACGAAACGGCCCAAGATCTCGGTATCGGCACTGTTTGCGACGGGACGAACGCCGACGACCCCGGCGAGGGCCACCGTCCCGGCCTGCGTGCAGTCGAGGAGCTGGACGTGTTCTCGCCGCTTTTGGACGCCGAGATTACGAAAGACGAGGTCCGCGAAATCGCCGAGGCGTACGATCTGTCGGTCGCCGACAAGCCCTCGATGGCGTGTCTCTCCTCGCGGATCCCGACCGGACTGGAGGTGACCGAGGAGCGGCTGACCCGCGTCGAGAAGGCCGAGCGGGTGCTCCGCGAGTGGGGATTCGAAGGGTTTCGCGTCCGCGACCACGACGGGCTCGCGCGCGTCGAGATCGCGCCCGACGAACTTGAGCGCGCGCTTGACCCGGCGTTCGCCGACGCGGTCCACGAACACCTCACCGATGTCGGGTTCGAGTACGTCACCCTCGACATGGCGGGCTACCGCACCGGGAGCGTGAGCCCGGGCGGTAACGGGGGCGAAGAGAAGGATGATGACACGGACAGCGACGGGACGGATATTGATCTCGGTCGGCAGTACCCTCGTTGAGGCGGTCGCGGGTCAGGCGCGACACGGCCGGCCGTGACGACCCGTTATCACCCGAGAGAACCCGACGCGAACGTTTATTGGGCCTATCTGGAAAGCGACACCTATGAGCGAAGCGAAGACGCTCGCGATCATCGCGGGCGGCGTGGGCGGGTCCGTCGGCGCGTTCGTCGGCGTCGCCGTCGGTGGGACCACCCTCGGCGTGATGCTGACGACGCTCGTCGTCGCGGTGCTCGTCGGGGCGGCGGTGATCGCGAGCGCCGTCATCGCTGGTGACGTGGCGTTCTTCGCGAGCGCCGAGGGTGAGTGAGTTCCGCGAACTGTTACTGGTTTAAAACGCGACGGACGCTCTCAGAACACGCCGGGGCCGCCTTCGGCCCCCTGTCGGCGTCCGCTGATGAGGCTCGGAGTGCCACCCGTCTGGATGATGTTGAACGCGGTCATCAGGTCCGAACGGGAGATGAGTCCGACCAGCTCGTCGCTCCGATCGACGACCGGGAGCCGGCCGACGCCGTTCTCCTGCATCGTCTGGAGCGCGGTCATCGCGTCGGCCTCGGGACCGACGCCGACCACTTCGGTCTCCATCACGTCTGCGACCTGGTAGGCGTCCCGCTCGACATCCCGGACCGATCGGGCGTCCTCTAAGGTCACCATCCCGACGAGGTTGCCGCCGTGGAGCACGGGGTAGCCGGTGTGGCGCTCCTCGAACATCCGGCTCATCAGATCCGCGACAGAGGTGTCTCCGGTGACGGTGTGGAGGTCCTCGCGGCGGGTCATCACGTCGGCGACGGTGACGTCCTCGAAGGCGGCCTTCAGCGTCGTCTGCTGGGCCTCGCCGGAGGCGGCGATGTAGATGAAGAAGGCCAACACGATCAGCAGGAGCTGGAAGGTGAACAGTCCGATCAGTCCCATGAAGAAGGCGAACACCTTCCCGATCGCGGCTGCGCGCTGGGTCGCCTGCGCGTGCGGCTGGTTCCGCGCGAGGAGCGCCCGAAGGACGCGCCCGCCGTCCATCGGGAAGGCGGGAAGCATGTTGAACACCGCGAGCACGATGTTCAACAGCGCGAGGTAGCCGAAGACGAACAACACGGCGTTCGAGCCGAGCGGCGCGAGCACGAACACGCCGTAACAGACGAGCCCGACGGCGACGCTGACGACCGGTCCCGCGATCGCGATCCAGAACTCGTGTTTCCAGTCCTCGGGGAACTCGGTGAAGCTGGCGATCCCGCCGAGCAGCCACAGGGTGATCGACTCGATCTCGTACCCGTACCGCATGGCGACGATCGAGTGGCCGAACTCGTGGAGGAGGACGCCGCCGAACAGCCCGAGTGCGGCCGCCAACCCGAGTGCCCACGGCGTGAGCCCCGCACCGAGCGCGGCGGGGTCGATGCCGGCGCTGAACGCCTCGTTCATCACCTCGGCGATCATCCCGACCTGCGAGCCGATGAGGTAGGCGAAAAGCGGCAGTACGATCAGAAACGTCCAGTTGAGCCTGACCGGGATCCCCAGCACCGTCCCGATCTTGATTCCACGCATACCCGCGAGTTGGGCGGGTGGGTGGTTAAACGTCTGGGCGACAGCGGGGAAGCAGCAGGGCGGCGACGGACCCGCGACCGGACGCCGTCGTTTATAAGCCGCTAGCCGCCGATCGGCGGGTATGAGCAACACCACTGACGACGTGCCGGCGGCTGGCGAGCCGGCTCCTGTCGTGAAGCGCAGCGGCGAGATCAGCTACGAAGCGGTCGACGCCGCCGAGGGGCTCCGGAAGGGCGTCCTCCTCGACGAGTCGGACGGCGCCCCGAACTTCGCGATGCGGCGGTTCGAGCTCGCGGCCGGCGCCGCGGTCCCGCGTCACACGAACGCGGTCGAACACGAGCAGTACGTGCTCGCGGGCGAGTACGTCGTCGGTATCGGCGAGGAAGAGCACGCTGTCGAGCCCGGTGACGCCCTCCTGATTCCGGCGGGCGTCGAGCACTGGTACCGGAACGAGAGCGAGGAGCCGGGAGCGTTCATCTGCGTGGTGCCGAACGGGGACGACGAGATCGAACTGGTCGAGTAACGGGGACGACTCGGCCCCTCACTCGATCGTCCCGACGCGGTCCGCGACGTAGCCGAACTGGTCGCGGTAGCCGTACGGCGACAGCAACACGGGGTAGAAGGGCTCGTCGGCGCGGAGCTGCTCGTCGTCGGCGGCCGCGAAGGCCTCGCCGACCTCGACGCGCTCGAAGTTGCGCGCGAACACCTCGTACGCCTCGGCGTCCGGCTTGGGGATCCGGTCGCGGAGCCGGAACACCTCCACGTCCTCGCGTCCGCCGGCGTCGACTACGTCCTCGGCGCCGGGCGCCGGAACGACGCCAGTCGCAGCCAGGAACGCCCGCGCGAGCCAGTAGGCGTTGTCGGCGGCGCCGTCGGAGCCCTGCAGACCGGCCTCCACTTCGAGGGTGTGCGGGTGTTCGATGAGTCGCCCCTCGGTGAACGCGTCGGTCTGGATCACCACGTCGACCGGGAGGTGCGGGGCGACCGCGCGGGCAACCTCATCCATCGAATCGACGACGGCGAAGGGTTCGGCGTACGACTGCGTCGAGTGGATCGCGAGCGTCGAACAGCCGTCGAGCGCGTCGAGCAGTTCGTCGGCGAGTCGCGCTTCGTGTGACTCCGCGTCCGGGTCGCCGGGGAACGACCGGTTCAGGTCGGCATCGAGGTAGCGGACCCCGGCGTCGAGCGCCGCCTCGTTGGCGACGATCAGCCGCACGGGGCGCTCGAGGTCGAGGTCGGCGTCGAGGAGCCGTCGGACCGCGCGGGCGCCGCAGGGCTCGTCGCCGTGGATCGCGCCGACGACCGCGACCTCCGGCTCCCCCTCGCCCAGATCGTGTACGTCCATACCTCCGAGAAGAGGCCCGCTGATAAGTGATGTTCGGATCGCGGGCGGGGCTTAGATCCCTCTCGACGCAGTTCCTCTCGCCGACTCAGTGCCCCTCGTCGAGCCGCTCCGCGTACTCGTAGTCGGCCGGGTACGCCTCCGGGCGGGCGCCGTCGATGGTAATCTTCCACCCGTCGATCGCGGTCGGGTCGTCGAGCGCGGCCCGGAGCGTCGCCCGGACCTCGTCGAGGTCGACGCCGTAGAAGTCGCCCGGGATCCCGCGGAGGTACTCCAGTGCGGTCTCGAACAGCGACCGCATCCCGTCGTCGTTCTCGAAGTCGACGCGCTTGTACGCGCCCGCCGCGACCTGCACCATCCCGTGAAGGAAGGCGCTCTCGGCGGTGCCGCTGCCGTAGTTGTACCACTCGTCCTCGAAGCAGTCGTGCGACTCGTGGTACGCCCCGGCGTTGAACAGCCGGACGCCGTGCTCGGTCGCCCGCCGGAGGGTAGCGTGCTCCCAGTGGCCGCCGGCGAGTCGCGCGTCGGCGTCCGGGTCACCACCGTCCGCGCCGCCGTCGCCCGCGCCGCCCTCGTCTGCGCCGCCCTCGCCAGCCGCGTGCCACCCGGTCGGGTTCCCGAGCGGCGGGGCGACGCCGGGATCGCGGGTGTGCTCGTCCATGGAGACGCGTCGCGTCCGCAGCGACCTAACCGTTTCGCGGAATTCGACCCCCCACCGGATCGAACGGTTCTTTCCCCCGCCAAGCGTCGAGTCGGGCAATGGACGCCGGCCTCCTCTCCGCGATCGGCGCCGCGGTCGTCTGGGGGACGTACATCCTCGTGCTCAAGCGCTTCTTCTCGGGATATCCGCCCGCCGGGCTCACGGTGCTGATCAACGCCTCGGCGATCGCGTGGTTCCTCCCGGTCACCGTCGCGACGACCGACCTCGCTGTCGACGGGACGGGGGGAGTTCTCCGGGCGGTGGCCGGCGTGGACCCCGCTGCCGTCGCCGTCGTTGCCGGAACCGCGACGGCGACGGCGGCCGCGTTCGTGCTGTTTCTCCGGGCGATCGAGGACGGCGACGTCTCGTACGTGACTCCGATCAACAAGGTCGTCCCGATGTTCGTGCTGCCGATGGAGGTGCTGCTGCTCGGCGAGGTTCTCGCGCCGGTGCAGGTGGCCGGGGTCGTCGTCGCCACGGCGGCCGTGTACGTCGCGAACTACGAGCCGGGGGACCTGCTCGCCCCGATCGCGAGTGCGGTCCACTCACGGCCGGCCCAGCTCGCGTTAGTGAGCGCGGCGTGTTACGCGGTCGCCGACCTCGGGAAGCGGGTGGGGCTTCAGGAGCTCGCGATCCCGGGGACGCTGTGGGTGCCGCTACTGCTCGCGGGCGCCGGGCTCGTGTTGCTCCCGAGCGCGATCCGGAATCCGCCGAGCGTGACGCGCCGTGACGCGCCGAAGTTCCTCGCTGGCGGTGCCCTCGTCGCGCTCGGTGAGCACCTGACCACGGTCGCGTTCGCGGCGCTGCCCGCGAGCGTCGCCTCCCCGGTGATCAACACGCAGGCGATCATCGCCGTCGTGCTCGGTGGGATCGTCCTCGGCGAGCGCTACTTTCGCATCCGACTCGTCGCTGCCCTCCTCGCCGTCGTCGGCGTCGGGATGATCGCGTTGTGAGGGTGGCCGCTGCGAGTGACGCTGCTGCGAGAGATGTCGCTACGAGTGACGGTCCGTGACACGCGACCCGCAAAACACGTCACGCCGGGGCTCGAAGGCAACATATGAACCGCGACGAGGGATCCGGATCGGGATACGCCGAGTCGATCGTCGCCGCGCTCGGCGACGGCGCGTACGTCCTCGACGCGGACCGGAACCGCGTGTTCGTCAACGACCGGCTCCGGGAGGTGACGGGGTTCTCCGACGAGGTGCTCCACGGGAAACACCCGGAGCGTATCGTCGCCGAGGGGTACTGGGACGAAGCGACCGGCGAGCGCTTCCGCGTCGCCACGGAGCGCGTGCTCGCGGGCGAGTCCGACGACGAGCGCGTTCAGTTGACGACGACGCTCAGCGACGGGTCGACGGTCACGACCGAGACGCGGCTCACGCCGCTGACCGAAGAGGCCGCCGGCGGTTCGGAAGGTCCCACCGAGGTGGTCGGCCTCGTCGGTGTGATCCGCGACGTGACAGAGCGCGTCGAGCGAGAAAACGAACTCGCACGGCTCAACGAGCGACTCGAACGCCTTTCCGGGTTCCTCTCGCACGACCTCAAGAACCCCCTCGCCGTCGCGCGCGGGTATCTGGATGTGGCCCGTGATACCGGGGACCTCGACCGTCTCGACCCCGCAGATGACGCGCTCGACCGGATCGAGACGCTGATCGACGAGGCGCTCGTGATGGCCAGAGAGCCCGCGGTGATCGAGGTCGATCTCGCTCCGATCGACCTCGACGCGCTCGCGACCGACTGCTGGGAGTCCGGTGACTTCGGCGATCCGCCGGCTGACGCGACGCTCGTCGTCGAGGAGGTCGGTCCGATCGCGGCGGACCGCGACCTGCTCCGGCGGGCGATCGGGAACCTGCTCGGGAACGCGTTCGACCACGCCGGCGACGCGCCCGCGGTTCGGGTCGGCGTCGACGACCGCGGGATCTACGTCGCTGACGACGGGCCGGGACTCGCCGCCGACGAGCGCAGCGAGCACGGCGATGTGACCGAGTTCGGCGTCTCGAACGACGGCGGGACGGGAATCGGGCTCGCCATCGTCGAGCGCGTCGCGGCCGCGCACGGCTGGACGCTGGAGATCGGCGAGTCGGCCGACGGCGGCTTCGAGGCGCGGCTCGTCGGCGCGGAACCGACGGGATAAAGGGGTGCGGCGCCGAACTCTCGGCCGCGTGCGAGGGTAGCCAAGCCCGGAAACGGCGGCGGACTCAAGATCCGCTCCTGTAGAGGTCCGTGGGTTCAAATCCCTCCCCTCGCATGAGCGCGTCCACAACGCGCGAATGCACACCAGGGGGGAGGATTTGAATCAGGGAGCGCCTCTGGCGCGACCGTGGTTCAAATCCCTCCCCTCGCATCGTCGGGGCACACCCCCGTGATGCGGAAGACGCTCTCGGAGCGCTCTTCCCTCGCAAAACTTCACTCGAACTCACCGAGTGTCGGCTATTTATAACTGTGATCGATGGTAGCGATATCTCACCTCGATTGCTGAGCTACACCATCTAACGCGGTGGCGCGCGCCTCCGAGCGGGCCATCGGCCCGCGAGGAGCGCGTGCGAGGGAGTCGGTGCGGCGCTTATAAGCGCCGCACCGACGAGGCTGGGGAGGTGAGAGGTGCGGTGTTGTGCGGCGTCGCCCTCGCGGTTGGGGCTTTGGCGGTGTTCACCGCCGTTCCATAGTCAGCGACCATTTATAAGCGATCGACCCAGCGCGAGCCCGGCGAACGCGACGACCGCCAGTTCGACGCCGACTGCGGATCCGATCGCGCCGACGGCGGCGACCGAACCCTGCTCGGGACCCGCCCACAGCAGCACCGCGCCGGTGACAACAAGGTACACGACCCCGCCGACGGCGCTGGCCACCGGCGCCGTCGCTCCGGTACCGAGCGCGTCGCCGTCGAAACATCACGAACGTCCACCCGAAACGGAGGGTCCGAAACGGTTTTGCCGACCCCTGACGGACGGTCGATATGCCAACGGATCCCGACACAGGGTACGACCCGTCGCTGGGTCGGAAGTTCGTGTTCGTCACAGGCGGGGTGATGTCCGGACTGGGTAAGGGCATCACCGCCGCCAGCACCGGGCGTCTTCTCGCGAACGCGGGCTTCGACGTCACCGCCGTCAAGGTGGACCCCTATCTCAACGTCGACGCCGGAACGATGAACCCGTACGAACACGGCGAGGTGTACGTCCTCAAGGACGGCGGCGAGGTCGACCTCGACTTGGGCAACTACGAGCGCTTCCTCGGCACCGACATGACGTTCGACCACAACGTCACCACGGGGAAGACCTACCAGCACGTCATCGAGCGCGAGCGCGCCGGCGACTACCTCGGCAAGACCGTCCAGATCATCCCGCACGTCACCGACGACATCAAGCGGCGCATCCGGGAGGCCGCCGAGGGCTCCGACGTCTGTCTGATCGAGATCGGTGGGACGGTCGGCGACATCGAGTCGATGCCCTTCCTCGAAGCCCTCCGCCAGTTCGCCCACGAGGAGGACGACGAGGATATCCTCTTTACCCACGTCACGCTCGTCCCCTACTCGAAGAACGGCGAGCAGAAGACGAAGCCGACCCAGCACTCGGTGAAGGAGCTGCGCTCGATCGGGCTCCAGCCCGACATTCTGGTCGGGCGCTCCGAGGACCGGCTGGACCCGGAGACGAAAGAGAAAATCGCCCTGTTCTGTGACGTGCCGACGGACGCCGTCTTCTCGAACCCCGACGTCAAGGACATCTACCACGTCCCGCTGATGGTCGAAGACGAGGGGTTAGACGAGTACGTGATGGAGCGGCTCGGACTCGCTGACGAGGCGCTCCCGAAGGCGGAGCGGTCGACCGAGTGGCGCGAGCTGGTCACCCGTGACCGCGACAAGGAGATCGACGTAGCGCTCGTCGGAAAATACGCCTTAGAGGACGCGTACATGTCGATTCACGAGGCGCTGAAACACGCCGGAATCCACACCGAGACGGAGGTGAACGTGCTGTGGGTCGACGCCGACGAGACCACGGATCGCCACGAGGAGCGGCTCGCGTCGGCCGACGCCGTCGTCGTCCCCGGCGGGTTCGGCTCCCGCGGAACGGACGGGAAGATCGAGGCGATTCGGTACGCCCGCGAGAACGACGTGCCCTTCCTCGGGCTCTGCTTGGGCTTCCAGATGGCGGTCGTCGAGCACGCGCGCAACGTGCTCGGGCTGGAGGGCGCGCACTCAGCCGAGATCGACCCGGACACCCCACACCCTGTCATCGATCTCCTTCCCGACCAGTACGAGACGGAAGACATGGGCGGGACGATGCGGCTCGGCGCCCACAAGACCGATATCGAGCCCGGCACGCTCGCGGCGCGGGTGTACGACGCCGACTCGTGTACCGAACGCCACCGCCACCGCTACGAGGTGAACCCCGAGTATATCGACCGGCTAGAGGCCGGTGGGCTCACCTTCTCGGGCCGCGCCGACAACCGGATGGAGATCCTCGAACGCGCGGACCACCCGTTCTTCCTCGGCACGCAGGCGCACCCCGAGTTCCGCTCGCGGCCGGACCGCGCGAGCCCGCCGTTCGTCGCCCTCGTCGAGGCGGCGCTGGGATCGACGGACACAACCGAACGGAACGCGGACGTGAGGCTATAGATGGTCGAGACGGAGGAATTCATCGCGGAGGCGAAAGCGGAGATCCGGGAGGCGATCGGCGACGCGAACGCCGTGATCGCCTTATCCGGAGGCGTCGACTCCTCGGTGGCGGCGACGCTCGCGTACGAGGCGGTCGGCGATCAGCTCACCCCGGTGTACGTCGACACGGGGCTGATGCGGAAAGGCGAGACGGAAGAGATCCGCGAGACGTTCTCCTTCATGGAGTCGCTGCGGGTGATCGAGGCGCAGGAGCGCTTCTTCGACCGCCTCGCGGGCGTCACCGACCCCGAGGAGAAGCGCCACGTCATCGGCGAGGGGTTCATCGACGAGTTCGAGACGGTCGCCAACGACGTCGGCGCCGACTACCTCGTACAGGGGACGATCTACCCCGACCGCATCGAGTCGGAAGGGAACATCAAATCGCATCACAACGTCGGTGGCCTTCCCGATATCGTCGACTTCGAGGGGATCGTCGAACCCGTCCGGGACCTCTACAAGGACGAGGTCCGCGAGGTCGCCCGCGCGCTCGGCTTAGAGGAGGTCATCTCCGAGCGGATGCCGTTCCCCGGCCCCGGACTCGCCGTCCGGATCGTCGGCGAGGTCACCCCGGAGAAGGCCGCGGTCGCCCGCGAGGCGACCCACGTCGTCGAAGAGGAACTGGAAGAGTACGACCCGTGGCAGGCGTTCGCCGCCGTCCTCGGCAAAGCGACCGGCGTCAAGGGCGACAACCGCGTCCACGGTTGGGTCGTCGCCGTGCGCTCGGTCGAGAGCCGCGACGGGATGACCGCGCGTGCTCAGGAGCTCGACTGGAGCACGCTCCAGCGGATCCAGAGCCGGATCACCGGTGAGAACGAGAACGTGGCGCGCGTCGTCTACGACGTGACGCATAAACCGCCCGCGACGATCGAGTACGAGTGATGACAGACCAGCCTATCGCCGTCGTCGCCGGCCCCGACGAGCACGGGCTCGGCGAGGAACTCGAAGCGCTCGGCGTCGAAATCCGCCGGATCGAGGGGCTCGTCACCGCCGACGCGCTCTCCGAGGTCGGGATCGCCGAGGCCGCCTACTTCGTCCTCACGGACGTGGAGGAGGCGACCGGCATCCCGATCGCCAAGGAACTGAATCCGGACGTGCTCGCGGTGACGTACGCGGAGCGGTCGCTGCCGGAGTTCGTCGCCGGTGTCGCCGACCTCGCGATCGACCCGGCCCTAATGGGGCCCGAGACGGTCGCAGAAGAGCTGGTCGACGGCGCCGACGACCGCGCGGCGTAGGAACGTCGGCGTGCTCGGTTGGCCGGAGGAGTCTATTTATATCAAATTCAAATATATTCTGTAGGGCATGTAGTTCTGCGTCGCTCCGGATCGCATCGAGTTTCGTCGAAAATGATATAAACACCCGCCAAACCCGCTTACATAGTATTTTCCGGTATTTGATGAATGGATTTTTATTTCGATCGCTGTCTGTGTCTTGTTGTACCGATCTTCTTTATAAGCCGTCTCTGTGTGATCTGAGGGTGTTCTCGCCGCTGATGCGATCGATGTCCGTCTCTTCGCTAGAACTATATAGAATCAGTCATGACTCAAAAAACATATTTATCACGTCATATTGATGCCCTCGACACCGGCACGGCCCGCGTGACCTTACTCTCCCGGCTCGGAATCCGCCTTCGCGTCGCTCGTCTCCGGGCAGTCACATCCGCCCGACGAGAGCAGCTCTGCGACGCCGTACCGCGAGTCGCACTCCGTACAGAGCACCCGTACGTCGATCGTCACGCGGAACTCCCCGAGCGTGAGGTTCGCAGTGTTTCGGAGTCCCTCCAGTTTCGTCTCGGTCACCGAGACCAGCCGCCCGCGAAGCTTCTGGATCGCCTTGGTGGCGGTGGTCGTCCGATCGCCGCTCTCGCGTTCGTATTCGACGCCGCGGTGGTCCCGGAGGTAGCTGCGGACGGCTTGGTAGGTGACCACGTCGCGATCAAGCGCATCGACGTCGACCCCGTCGCGTTCGAGCCGCCGATGGAGCTGCGTCCGGTCGGCCGCGCTCACCTCGTCGCCCGTCAGCGACCGCGCCACTGCGTCGATCTCTCGTTCCGACAGCCGCACGTCCACCTCGTCGAGCCGCGCCTCGATCAGCTCGCGGTTGAATGTCGCCGCGAGGTCGCGCAGGCTCCAGTGGTCGTCGCCGGTCGCCGTCCACCGCGCCTCCAGTTCGTCGCTGACGCCGCTTAGATCGTACTCGTCGACGAGGCGGGCCACCTTGTTTCGGCGACCGCTCCCGTCGTCCGTGTCGGTCATTCGTCCCAACCACCGTCGAGCAGTGACATAGGCGTTGCCGTGGGGTCCGACCGCGGCACAGCCGGTCTGCGCCGAACAGCACCTATAAGCCCCCACCCTCGGATCCGATGGACGAGCAATGATGCGTCACGACGTCGCCATCGTCGGCGGCGGCTGCGTCGGGTTGTCGGTCGCCAAACACCTCACCGAGCGCACCGACCTCGACGTCGCCGTCTTGGAGAAAGAACACCACCTCGCGTCCCACCAGAGCGGCCGGAACTCCGGCGTGCTCCACCCGGGGTTCAACTACCCGCCGGACTCGAAGAAGGCGCGGTTCGCCACCGAGGGCACCGCCCGGATGAAGGCGTACTGCGAGGAGCACGACGTTCCCTGCGAGGAACTCGGCGTCCTCGTCGTGGCAACGGACGACGAGGAGGAGGCGCGGCTCGACGATCTCGCCGAGCAGGCCGAGGCCAACGGCGTCGCCTACGAGCTGCTCGACTCCCGCAAGGCGATCCGTCAACACGAACCTCACGCGGAGGGGCAGGCCGCCCTCCACGCTCCGGAGGCCGCCTCCGTCGACGCCGAGCAATACGTCTACGCGCTCGCGAGAGAGGTTCGAGAGGCGGGTGTCACGGTGTACACGGGATACGAGGTCTCGCAGATCGAGGCGGCGGCCGAGGGGTACCGACTCGACACGAGCAACGGTCGGTTCGAGGTCTCGTATCTCGTCAACGCCGCGGGGCTCCACGCCGACACCTTGGCCCACCAGGTCGGCGTCGGCGAGGAGTATCAGGTGGTCCCGTTCCGGGGGGAGTACTACGAGGTGCGCCCCGAGCGCGCCGAACTCTGTGAAACGATGATCTATCCGACGCCGAATCCCGAACTGCCGTTCCTCGGCGTCCACTACACGCGCCGCACCGACGGGAAGGTCATCGTCGGCCCGAACGCCGTCCTCGCGTTCGGCCGCGAGGCGTACGACAACACGGACGTGAACCCACGAGAGCTGCTGGAGACGCTCACCTACGGCGGGTTCCAGCGGCTGCTCGCCTCGCCGCTGATGCTCGCAGTCGCGTGGTCGGAGCTGAACAAGTCCTACCGCAAGGAGAAGTTCGCGGCCGCCTCCCAGAAGCTGGTGCCCGAGGTGCGCGCCGAGGACCTCCAGAAGAGCTACGCGGGGATCCGCGCCCAACTCGTCAGCGAGGACGGCGAACTGGTCAAGGACCCGCTGTTCGTCGAGCGCGAGGACGCCGTTCACATCCTCAACGCCGTCTCCCCCGGGCTCACCTCCTCGCTGCCGTTCGGCGACCACATCGCGGAGCGGCTCGCGGCAAAGGTGTAAGCGCCGCCACGTCCGTCCCACTCCCTCCCGGTCGCCCCGCCGAATCTCATGGTTTAAGTCCCGACCGTCCGAGGGTTTGACCACCACTCGCGGGGCCGAGTCGGGGGAGCGCCCGCGCTTCCGCTGTGCGACTCGCTCCGTCATCACAACCATGTCACCTCATACGTCCTCCCCGACGCGCGGCGGCCGCGTGCCTCTCGCCGCCCGAGATCGCACCACGACTCGCGAACGCTCCTGCCGGCCGGACCGAGGACCGCAATGAGTCCCGGTCCCAGTCCCGGCCCCGTCGAGAGCCGTCTCCACGACGACGTGCCGATCGTCGACGCGGAGTCGGCGGCCGCTGCGATCGATCCCGGAGCGACGGTGCTCACGAGCGGCTTCGGCAGCGTCGGCTACCCGAAGGCGATCCCGCTCGCGCTGGCGTCGTCGCCCCGCGATCTGTCGCTCACCCTCGTCGCCAGTGGGAAGGTCGGCGATAAGATCGACGTCGAGCTCGTCGGCTCCGGTCAGGTCGAGCGGCGCTTTTCCTACCAATCCTCGCGGGTCGCCCGCGAGAAGACCGACACCCGCGAGATCGCCTTCAGCGACCGAAACGCCTCCTCGATCGGCGACGAGGTCCAGTACGGAGGGCTCGTCGATCCCGATGTCGCCGTCGTCGAGGCAGTCGCCGTCGGCGAGGACTGGTTCATTCCCTCCACGTCGCTCGGGCAGGTCCCCGCGTTCGTCGAGGCCGCCGACACGCTGTTCGTGGAGCTGAACCGCCACCAGCCGCTCGAACTCCAGACGCTCCACGACGTGTACCGGCCCGATGCGCCCCCGAACCGCGGGCCGATCCCGCTGTCGGACCCCGGCGAGCGCATCGGCACCCCGCACGTCGAGTTCGACTCCGAGAAGCTCGCGGGCGTCGTCGAGACGGATCTCGCCGATTCGACGTACACGTTCCGCGACCCGACCGACGACGACCTCGCCATCGCCGCCAACCTCGGGTCGTTCCTCCGCCGCGAGATGGACCGATCCCCGGTGTTCGACGACGCGATCCACCTCCAGTTCGGCGTCGGATCGCTCGGTAACGCCCTGATGGGCGAGCTGAAGGAGATGGACTTCGGCGGCCGCGACGTGGTGTACTTCGGCGAGCTCATCCAAGACGGGCTCTTCGACATGCTCGATGCCGGACGGCTGGAGTCCGCCAGCGCCACGTCGCTCGCGCTTACCGACGAAGGGCAACAGCGACTCTTCGATGATGTCGAGCGGTACGCCGAGGACGTGGTGCTCCGGCCGGCCGATATCTCCAACCACCCCAGCCTTATCAACCAATTCGGCGTCGTCGGCGTCAACAGCGCCATTGAGGTCGACATCTACGGCAACGTCAACTCCACACACGTCCATGGCGAGCGCATGATAAACGGCGTCGGCGGCTCGGCCGACTACAACCGGAACGCGCTCGTCACCGTCTGTGCGCTCCCCTCCACGCTGAACGACGGTGCAGTCTCGCGGATCGTCCCGCAGACCTTCCACGTCGATCACACCGAACACGACGTCGACATCTTCGTCACCGAGCAGGGCGTCGCCGACGTGCGCGGACTGTCGCCGGTCGAGCGCGCCGAGCTGGTCGTCGAGCGCTGTGCGCATCCTGAGTATGCGCCCGAGCTGCGCTCGTACCTCGACGATGTCTCCGAGCGAGAGTATCACATCCCGCAGGACATCAAGCGTGCGGCGGAGTGGTTCGAGTGACAAGCTTCGGCGAGTCGCTCGCTGCGGTTTAAAAAGAAACGGCGGTCCGATGCCGACTACGGCCTCACAGCACTTCGAGGAAGAGGAGTAGCCACCAGACGTAGCCGACGGTGAGCGTGAGCGCGGTGAGCAGCTCGAGAACGCTGACGTACTTCTCGCCGTGCGTCCGGCGGAACGCTTGGACTTTCTCGATCTGGTTCCACACCGGCAGCAGCGGTTCTGGCACGATTTCGCCGAGGCCGCCCGCCTGCTGCATGGACTCTTCTGCGATCGACTCGGGAGAGCTGTCGTCGCTCATTGGCTTGCCCCCTTGCTGAACGGCAGTGAGAGACCGCGGATCATCACCTTCTCAGCGATGAAGACGGCGGCGAAGACGGCGATCCCCGCAATCTTCGCGACGTTGCTCGGGTACGCCATGATGAGGATACCGAGCGTCGCGAGCAGGGCGCGCGTGCCGATCTTCCGCCCGGGGCGCATCTTGAACGGGTAGTTCAGCCCGTAGATGATCGCCACCGCGCCGAGCAGCACGAGCAGCCCGACGTACAGCGTGGTGAGTCCGGGATCCATCGAGATCAGACCGGGGTTGTAGACGAACGCAACCGGGAGGACGAAAAGCGGCGCCGCGATCCGAATCGCAGCGCCACAGGTCCGCCAGAAGTTCGCCTCCGCAATCCCCGCCGCTATCACTGCTGCGGTCGCCACGGGTGGCGTGATCCCCGCGAGGATAGCCGCGTAGAACATCGTGTAGTGGGCCGTGATGGGTTCGACGCCGAAGTCGGAGACGAAGGTCGGCACGATCAGGATGGCCACGATGACGTACGCAGCGACCGTCGGCATGCCGACGCCCATCAGGATGGCGACGGCCATCCCGAGCAGCACCGCGAACAGCAGCACGCCGCCCGAGATGCTGATGAGCAGCAGTGCGAGTTTCGCCGGGATGCCGGTCGTGCTGAACAGATTCACGACGCCGCTGATGACGACCAGGATGATCGCGATCGGTGCCAGGATGACGGCACCACGCCGGATCCCGTGGACGGTGTTTTTCACCTGCGTGACGAACTCTCCTCCCGGTCCGATCCCGGAGTTGTCCACGATCCGCTGGAGCGGCGGCATGAGTACGCCGGTGATCATCATCGCGACTACCGTGTACAGCGCGGACGTCATCACCGTGTACTGGGCGATCCCGAGGAGGTAGATGAGTAGCGCGAACGGGATGCCGAAGCGGAGCGCCTCGAACACCTTCTTTTCCGTCGAGAGCTCTTCGTCGAAGAACTCGGAGAACTCCATCTCCTGGCTACTGGTGTCGGAGATGGCGAGGTAGTGGACGGCGACAGAGATGGACACGACCAAGATCGCGGCCGGTACGAGGCCGGCGACGACGATGTCGAGGTACGGAACACCGAGGTACGACGCCATCACGAACGCGGACGCCCCCATCACGGGCGGGAGCACCTGTCCGGAGGTCGAGGCGACGGCTTCGATGCCAGCCGCGCGGTGGCCTTTCATCCCGGCTTCCTGCATCGTCGGGATGGTGAACGAGCCCGTCATCGCCGCGTTGGCGGTGTACGAGCCGTTGATCGAGCCGATGATCGCTGAGGAGAGCACGGCGGTCTGGGCGATTCCCGACTCGATGTACTTCCCCGCCACGATGGCGACCCGCAGGATGAGGTCGAACGCGCCGTACGCGAACAGCAGGCCGGCGTACAGCAGGAACGGTGCGATCCACGAGGCCGTGATCTGCGTGAGGCTCCCGTAAAACCCGTACAGGTCGGTGACCGTCGCCTGCAGCAGCGTCGCCTGTTGCATTCCCGCGTGACCCAACACGCCCGGGACGAGGTTCCCGTACATCGCGTACCCGAACACGGCGAAGATGAGTCCGAGGAATACGTTCCCGAACTCGCGCCACGTGAGGTACATCAGCGAGATGATGACGAGGCGCGCGAGCATGTACTCGTGTTCGAGCGCGTACCCCTGCCGTTGGAGATACACGTCCTGGAAGTTGATCGCGAAGAACGCCGACGCGGTCATCAGCGCCACCGACGAGGCGATCAACACGGCGCCGTCGATCCAGTCGCCGTCCGAGATGGCGAGCCGCGTCTCGTTGAGCGCGTACACGGTCAGGATGCCGCCCACGAACGCGGTGGCGAACCGCACCTGCGAGATCGCCTGCGTGTGTGCCCAACCGAGGACGCCGGCCCAGAACAGCAGCGCCGCCGCCGTGACGGTCACGTCGAGCCCCCGCAGCAGTCCGGATTCGTGTTCCGTCGCGGCCGTTTCTGTGCTCATTGGCGCCAGCGTACGTTAGATTGGATGTTCGTCCGCCCGGGCGTGTTTTGTCGTATCATGGTTGGTGTCTGGGTTGTCGGTTACGCATTCGATGATTTTAAATTACTGATCGGAACGTCCCGAAGAGCGGGGAGGAAAGCGGGTTACCGGGCGATCAGGCGCTGTCGCCTTCGGTCAGGTTGTCGTCCCACGCGTCGTTGTCCTTGTAGTACTGCACGGCACCGCGGTGGACCGGGATGTTCTCACGGGCCGAACCGAGCATGTCCTCGGTGGACTCGAAGTCGTTGAACTGGGCTTCGCCCTCGTTGACCGTGTCGTTGTGCTCGTCGACGACGCGGCACAGCTCGTAGACGGCATCCGGGTTCGCCTCGGGGTTGAACGTGTAGTTCACTTCGAGGTTCCAGTGGAACAGCTCGTCCGTGCCGATGTCGGCGTCGGCGATGGGCCAGTCGGCGTAGCTCGTCGTGCCGCTCCCGGCACCCGGGTACGACTCGGCGGACTGACGGAGCGCGTCCGTCGGCTCGACGTAGTGGATGTCGATGCGGGAGGCGATCTCTTGGACGAAGCCGGTGTACCGCACGCCGGGCGTGCCGTACGCGATGCAGGCGTCGATGTTGCCCTCCTCCATCGCGCCGGGCGCGGAGTCGACACCCATGTTCTGGATGTTCATCTGGTCGTAGATGTCCGCCGTCGGCTCCTGCGACCAGACGTCGAGCGTCGTCGCGCGGGTCGAGTACCCCGGCTCAGCGGGGTAGACGTTCTTCCCGGCGAGGTCGTCGAACGTCTCGATCCCCGTGCCGTCGCGGGCGATGATGTAGATGCTGTACGGGAACGCGTAGAAGCCGTACTGCGGGATGCGATCGACGCCCTGTTCCTCGAACGCGCCGGTGCCGTCGATCGCCTTCGACAGCGAGTTGTTGTCGGTGATGCCGGCGTTGAACTGGTTGTTGGCCATCCGGCGGATCGTTCCGACGTAGCCCGGACTCTCGATCGTCGAGTAGCTCAGGGTGTCGCTCTCCTGGCTCACCGCGCGCTCGACGGCGAGCCCAACGTCCTGCGTCCCACCGGCCGACGTCCCGACGCGCAGCGAGAGATCCCCGCTGCCGCCGTCGGAGCCGTCCGACCCATCCGATCCATCAGAACCATCGGAGCCGTCCGATCCGTCGCCGCCGTCGCCGCCGCCGCTACAGCCAGCGAGTCCGGTGATGCCGACCGCGCCGGTACCGTACAGGAACTTCCGTCGATTGACTGAGTCGTCTGTCATGCTCAACCGTGACCAATCGGCCTACCGTTAACAATGTATCTGTTTATTCCGGTTTAAACGCAGAGAATATTCCTTGTCGTGACGGCCGCCTCACACGTTTTCCGATTGTGACGGATATTCTATACTATGCCGATCGAGCCATCTCACGGGCTCCGACCGCAATTTAATCGTCGAGGATCACCGTCACCGGCCGGTCGGCCGCGAGCAACACCGACTGGGTCGTGCTCCCGAACAGCATCTTCCCGGTTGGACTCCGTCGCCGCCCGCTCATGGTGATGTTGTCGACATCGAGTTCCTCGGCGACGCTGATGATCGTTTCCGCCGGGTCGCCGTGCTCGCGCCGCTTAGACACGGAGACGCCGGCCTCCGTGAGCCGGTCCTCGACGACGCCGACGCTGTCGGGGTAGTTCTCCTCGTTCCACACGTCCTCGGAGTCGACTCGACCGCCCTCGCCGCTGGCCTCGAACCCCTCGTAGACGTTGAGTATCTCTGCTTCGACCTCGGTCGTGGCGTTCGGTAGCGATATTACGGCGTCGGCTGCGGACAATACGTGCTCGACGTCCCCGCCGACGGGGAGCAGTACGCGGTACATGCGAGACCCTAACTGAACAGCGGGTAATAAATGTGCCTGCCGGTGGGGCTGTCGATCCCTTATCGCGTGACCGGCGCCTCGACGGTCCCGATCGACTCGACGACCGCCCGCACCTCGTCGCCGGGCTCGATGTGCGCGGCGCCGGGCGTCCCCGTGCTGAACAGGTCGCCGGGCTCCAGCGTCATCACGTCGGAGTGGAACGAGACGATCTCCGACGGGGGAAACAGCATGTTCCGGATCTCGTTTTCGGCCTCGATCTCGCCGTTGACCTCCGTCTGCACGGAGAGGGCGTCGAGGTCGAGCGGCTCCTCCGGGACCGCGAGCGCGGCACCGGGTACGAGGAAGGTGTCGTAGCTCTTCGACCGCGTGAGGAACCGGGGATTCCGCTGGAGAACGTCCTCGGCGGTCATGTCGATGACGGGGAGGAAGCCGGCCACCACGTCCTCGAACGCGGCTTCTTCGACGTTCCGGCACGTGCGCCCCATCACGACGGCCAGCTCCGCCTCGGCGGTCACCCGCTCGCTCTGTGACTCCGGCGGCAGACGGATCGGCCCGCTCGGTCCCGTCAGCACCGACGACGGCTTCATGAAGCTCGCCGGCTCGTCCGGGCGCTGCTCGTCGAGGTCTCCGGCGTGTTCCGCGTAGTTCAGTCCGATTCCCCAGAGCTTCCCGAACGATTCGAGCGGCGCGCCGAACGAGATGTCGGCCGCCGGGACGGGGTCGGCGGTCGCGTCGGCGACATCGCCGAGCGTGCCTGCGGCGGCGCGCGGGAGTGCTTCCCGGACGCTCCCCAGATCGGGTTCGACGGCGCCGAGGGGGACGTACCCCTCGTCGTCGCCGAGCAGCGGGTCGCCGGTCGCCGTGCGTGCGAGGTACTTCATCGTTCGCTCACTCTTCGCGGTCCGTCCAGAAGTCGAACGAGCGCCCGGGCGCGAACACGTCGAGCCCGACCGCGAGCTCGTCGCCGGTGTTTTCCACTCTATGGGTCTCGTTGGACTCTAAGAGGACGGAATCGTTCTTCTGGAGCGTGACCGAGTCGTCCTCGGTGGCGACCGTGAGCTCGCCCTCTAAGCAGAGGCACACCTGCTCGTTCTCGTGGTCGTGCATCGGCGAGCTGTGGCCCGGCGGCTTCTCGAACCACTCGAAGGAGAACTGGTCGCTGCCCGCCATCGACACGCGCCGCCAGCCGTCCTCGGGCTCGTACGTCTCGGCGTCGTCGAACGCGACCGGCTTCATAGGTTCGCTCCGGTCGAGCCGCCGTCGATCGGGAGTGCGGTGCCGTTGATGTACCCCGACTTCGGCGACGAGAGGAACGCGACGGTGTTGCCGAGCTCCATCGGGTCACCGATGCGGCCGAGCGGGTTCTGCGCCCAGTCGTCGAGCCCTTCCTCGTAGGAGTCGTAGTCGCCGCGCTCGACGGCGGCCTCGACGAGGTCACGGATCCGGCTCGTCTCGTGGGGGCCCGGCAGGACGGCGTTCGCGCGGATCTCCGGAGCGAACTCCTTCGAGAGGGTCTTCTCCAGCCCGATGACGCCCATCCGGACGGAGTTCGACAGCACGAGGCTGTCGATGGCCTCCTTCACGCTGCGGGAGGTGATGTTGACGATGGTGCCGCCGTCGCCCTCCTTGAGGTGCGGATACGCCTCCCGCGCCAGCCGGACGACGCTCATCACGAGCAGGTCGAAGGCGTGCTGCCAGTCCTCGTCGTCGGTGTCGAGGAACGCGCCCGAGGGCGGTCCGCCCGCGCTCGTCACGAGGTGGTCGATCGTGCCGAACTCGTCGACGGTCGCTTCCACGAGCGCCGCGACCTCGTCCGCGTCGGTCAGGTCGGCGGGCTGTGCGACGACCTCGCCGGTCGCGACCGCCTCGATCTCCTCCTTGGCGGCCGCCAGCCGCTCCTCGTCGCGGCCGTTAATGACGACGTTGACGCCCTCGCGGGCCAGCGCTTTCGCCGATGCCTTTCCGAGTCCGCTGGACGATGCCGTGACGAGGGCCGCGTTCCCGTCGATCTGTAGGTCCATGTCTCACTCATTCCGAGTGGTCCGTGAAAACGTTTCCCTATAGGCAAGGCAACTGATCTCGCACTGGAGACGCGACCCCCCGACTGCGCGGCGCCCGCGCCGGGCGGAAATTGGACCGCTACGCGCCCGAGCCGTGTCGGACCGCTACGCGTCCGGATCGTCGTCCGTCGCCGCCTCGAAGCGCGCCGTTCCGTCGTCGAACGCCACCGTCTCGCGTCCCACTACCCGCGCCGCTTCGGGGAGGTCGTCGACGACGGCATCGGAGACGCGAAGCTCGCCGAGGTCCTCCGTGTTCCGGATCCAGACGATCCGAACCGTCTCGGAGTCGTAGCCGCCGAGCGCCGCCGCCCCGGTCCGGAGCGCGAACTCGTCGTCGGGCGCCACGACGGGGAGCTTCGACTTCGAGAGCGACCCGCTGGTGAGCGCGTTCGCGTACGTCTTCTTCATGTCGAGCTGATCGACCGCGGCCTGCCGGGTGAGGTCGGCGAGCCCGATCCCGTTTCCGTTCCCCTTCGTCGCCTCTGTCAGTCCCCGGACGTAGATGAGGTCGATGGCCGGCGTTTCGGGATCGGGCGCGTTGAGGACGCGGTAGCGGCCGATGACGTTCGTGTCCATCCCGGCGCCCGAAATCTCCTTACCGATCTCGTCGATGACCAGCAGATCGATGTCGTCGACCGGGAGCGTCGGCATCTCCTCGTACGCGCGCTCCAGTAGCTCCGGCTCGCGGTCGAGGAACGAGCCGGCGGGCACCGCCTCTAGGTGGCCGATCTCCTCCTCGAAGTTCTCGACCAGCGCGATCCCGCCGATCAGCGGTGTCTCGCGCTCGATGACGTCGAGAGCTGCCGTCAGCGTCTCGACGTATCCCTCGGCGATCGCCGTCGAGTGGAACGACTTCGCGCCGCGCTGCTTGCCGAGGCCGACGACGGTCATCTTCGCGAGCCCGCTCTCGATCGGCCCGGTAAAGTTGGTGTGGGCCTTCACGCGGTTTATCACGAGCACGGTGTCGGCTTCCAGCGCCGCCTCGGAGAAGTACACGGGCGTCTCCGCGTCGCCGACGGACACCGTCGCTAACGCTCTGGCCGTCATTCGCGCGTCGATCGGCGCGCCTACGGTCTCCTCGGTGACCCCGAGCGCCGCCAGCACCTCGCGCTGCCCTTCGGGCGTCGCGCCGCCGTGGCTCCCCATCGCCGGCACGACGACCGGGTCGAAGCCGCGCTCGGCGAGCCGGGCGACGACCGCCGCCGCGACTTCGTCGATGCGGTCGATCCCACGGCTGCCGACGCCGACCGCCACCGTCGCGCCCTCGGGGAGGGCGTCGAGGTCGAGCGCGTCGAGTTCGTCGCGGGTCGCCGCGACCGGGTCGTCGAGGCGCTCCGTCCGCGGCTCGTACCGCACCCGCGCGAACTCCGGGAGCGGCTGCGGATCGATGAGGTGGTCGACGTCACGTCGGTCGGGGAACTCCATGTGGGGTCCCTCGCGGCGCCAGTACAAAAGCTGCGGGTGAGACTGCCAGTTGTAAGCATGCTGTCGCGACGACAGCCGGTGAGAGGCTTGCCGATACAGGGGTCTACTTGTACCCGTGTGACGCCGCTGCACACATGGAAATAACCGAAGTCGAGTCATTTCCGATCAAGCTCCCGCTGGAGTCGCCGGTGTCGTTCTCCAACCGGACGCTCACCTATCGGGATCACGCGATCACGTACGTCAGGACTGACACCGGCCACGAGGGGGTCGGCTACTCGCTCGGGTACGAGGGAGCCGGCCTCATCGCCGACGCGGTCGAGTCGATGCTCGAACCGCTGCTCGTCGGTGAGGACCCCCGCGACACCGAGCGATTGTGGCACAAGATGTACGACGGCAACGTCCAGATCGGCCGCACCGGCCTCTTCTTGCGCGCGATTTCGACCGTCGACATCGCGCTCTGGGACGTGAAGGCGAAGGCCGCGGAGATGCCGCTCCACAAGCTGCTCGGCGGCCACTCGGAGTCGGTGCCGTCGTACGCCAGCGGCGGCTACTACCGCGACGAGAAGGGCCACGAAGCGCTTCGCGGCGAGATGCGACGGTACCTCGACGAGGGCCACGACATCGTGAAGATGAAGGTCGGTCGCCTGTCGGCCGCCGAGGAGGTCGAGCGCGTCGCCGCGGTGCGCGACGAGATCGGTGACGAGCGCACCCTCCTGCTTGATGCCAACGGCGTCTGGGGGTCCTCCACGGAGGCGCTCCGCAACTGTCGGGCGTTCGAGCCCTACGACCCGTACTTCATCGAGGAGCCCGTGATGATCGACCGCGTCGACACGATGGCCGAGGTGAACGACGGGATCGACTACCCCGTCGCCACCGGCGAACTGGAGGGGACCCGACACAACTTCGCGCGGCTCGTCGACTCCGGCGCGGCGACGATCCTCCAGCCCGACGTCACCGTCTGCGGCGGGATCACGGAGTGGCTGAAGATCGCTCACTACGCGTCGGCGTACGACGTGCAGATCGCGCCCCACTACAACTGGAACATCCACGCGTCGCTGTTAGGCGCCATCGAGAACGGCCTCTGGGTGGAGTACTTCTACCGCGACATGGACGTGAAGGCGTTCGACGACGTCGTCGCCGATCCGGTGAAGCCGGGCAACGACGGCAGTATCGAGCTACCAGACCGCCCCGGTCACGGCGTCCCGCTCGATAAAGACGCGCTCGCGAAATTCGCCGACGACTGATCCCCGACAGACACAATTTAGACACACATGAGAGACTACTCAGACCAGATCGACACCCGCGACCCGGACCGAGACGTACAGATCACCAGCCTCGACGCCTGCGTCGTCGAGGGGAACTTCGAGTGGAACCTGATCAAAGTGGAGACGGACGCCGGCGTCACCGGCATCGGCGAGGCGTACCGGGGCGGCGGCGTCCCGGAACTCGTCGAGTACACGAACCGGTTCCTCGTCGGCGAGAACCCGCTCGACGTCGAGCGGCTCGTTCGCTACATCTTCCAGGAGATGTCGGGTCACGGCGGCACGACCGGGAAGGTCGTCACCGCGGCGTCCGGCATCGAAATCGCGCTGTTGGACGCCGCCGGGAAGATCCTCGGGCTCCCCGTCTACCAACTGCTCGGCTCGAAGTACCGCGACGAGGTCCGGCTCTACTGCGACTGCCACGCCGGCGAAGCGTACGCGGTCGAGGACGGCGCGACCGCCTACGCCGGGGCCGAGGCGTACTCTCCCGAGGCGTACGCCGCCGAGGCCGCCCGCGTCACCGACATGGGCTTTTCGGCGCTAAAGTTCGACCTCGACCTCCCGGCCGACAACGAGAACGACCCGTACAACGGGCGCCTGAACAACGCCGCGATCCGGGAAAAGAAGGAGATCGTCGCGGCCGTCCGCGAGGAGATCGGCTACGACATCGACCTCGCCTTCGACTGCCACTGGGACTACTCCGTCGAGAGTGCGAAGCGGCTCGCCCACGAGCTAGAGGAGTTCGACCTGATGTGGCTTGAGGACCTGATCCCGCCGGAGAACATGGACGCCCAGAAGGAGGTGACGAAGGCGACGCGGACGCCTGTCGCGACCGGCGAGAACCGGTTCCGCGTGTTCGAGCTGTCGGACCTGATCTACGACCACGGCGTCGACATCGTCACCCCCGACCCGGCGACGGTCGGCGGGCTCACGGAGACGATGCGGATCGCCGACCGCGCCGAGGAGAACTACATGCCGATGTCCCCGCACAACGTCTGCAGCCCGGTGGGGACGATGGCCTGCGTCCACCTCGGCGCGGCCACCCCGAACTTCGACCTCTTGGAGTACCACGCCCTGGAGGTCGACTGGTGGGACGACCTGCTGGTGCGCGACGAGCCGCTGATCGAGGACGGTCGAATCGCGGTGCCGGAGGCGCCCGGGCTCGGGATCGAACTCGACGAGGCCGTCGTCGAAGAGCACCTGCTCGAGGGAACCGACGGGTTCTGAGGCGGGCCGCCGGAGGTCCCGGACCGGGCCGCCGGAACTCGCACCGACTCGCGACCCCGGCGTCCCGACCGCCGGAGACTATGGTTATTTATCTCTGCGATCGCTAGCGATCGTATGCTCGATTACTTCGACATGGAGTCGACCCTGTCCGAGGAGGAGCGGATGCTCGTCGACTCTGCCCGGTCGTTCATCGACGGCGAGGTCGAGGACATCGGTCAACACTGGATCGACGGCACGTTCCCCATGGATCTCATCCCGAAGATGGGCGAGATGGGCTTTTACGCGCCGAACCTCGAAGGCTACGGCCTGCCGGGCGTCAGCGAGACGGCCTACGGCCTGCTGATGCGCGAACTGGAGGCGTGCGACTCCGGGCTCCGCTCGATGGCGAGCGTGCAGGGGGCGCTGGTGATGTACCCCATCCACGCGTTCGGCAGCGACGCGCAGAAGGAGGAGTGGTTACCGAAGCTCGGCACCGGCGAGGCCGTCGGCTGCTTCGGACTCACCGAGCCGGAGCACGGCTCGAACCCCTCCGCGATGGAGACGCGCGCCGAGGCCGACGGCGACGACTACGTGCTGAACGGCTCGAAGACGTGGATCACGAACTCCCCGATCGCGGACGTCGCCGTCGTCTGGGCGAAAGACCACACCGAGGAGGGGACGCCGGTTCGCGGGTTCCTCGTCGAGACCGACCGCGACGGGGTCACGACGAACAAGATCGACGAGAAGCTCAGCCTCCGTGCGTCGATCACGGGCGAGATCAGCCTTCAGGACGTGCACGTCCCCGCCGAGAACGTCCTCCCCGAGGTGACAGGGATGAAGGGGCCGCTGTCGTGTCTGACCCAGGCCCGCTACGGCATCGCGTGGGGCGCGGTCGGCGCCGCCATGGACTGCTTCGAGGTCGCCCGCGAGTACGCCACCGACCGCGAGCAGTTCGGCAAGCCGATCGGCGGCTTCCAGATGCAACAGCAGAAACTCGCGGAGATGGCGACGCAGATCACGCTCGCGCAACTGCTCGCCCACCGGCTCGCCGACCTCAAGGAGGCGGGCGAGATGCGGCCGCAACACGTCTCGATGGCCAAGCGCAACAACGTTCGCACCGCCCGCGACCAGTCGCGGATCGCCCGCGAGATGCTCGGCGGTAACGGGATCACCGCCGACTACTCGCCGATGCGTCACATGACGAACATGGAGACGGTGTACACCTACGAGGGCACCCACGACATCCACACCCTGATCATCGGTGAGGACCTCACCGGGATCCCGGCGTACCAGTAGCACCGACGGCTCGTTTCACTTTTCGACCGCTCTGTCAGGCCACCTGATTTCGCAGCCCGTCGTACTCGCCGGTCTCGTCGACCCGCTCAAGGTTCTCGACGAGAATGTCCGCGCGCCGCTCCCAGTACTTCGGCGTGTGGCCCGCGACGTGGGGAGTCAGGAAGACGTTCTCGAACCCCCACAGGTCGTGGTCGCTCGGGAGCGGCTCCGGGTCGGTGACGTCGAGGGCGGCCCCGTGGAGCGCGTTCGACCGCAGCGCGTCCACGAGCGCCGGCGTGTCGATCACGCCGCCGCGCGCGGCGTTGACGACGATCGCGTCCGTCGGCAGCGCGTCGAGTTCGCCCTCGCCGATCAATCCCTCCGTCGTCTCCGTCAGCGGGCATGCGAGGACGAGCACGTCCGTCCCCGGCAACACCTCAGGGAGGTCGTCGTAGCCGACCACCTCGTCCGTCGGCCCGCCCTTCTCCGGCGAGTAGCGGACGCCGACCGTGTCGACGTCGAATCCCTCGAACCGCTCGACGAGCGTCTCGCCGATGGACCCGAGCCCGACGACGGTGACGGTGCTGCCGGCGAGTTCGGTGAACGACTGGAAGCGGCGCCACTCTCGGCGCCGCTGTCGGCGTCGCCCCTCGTCGAGCCGCCGCGCGAACGTCAGCACCCAACCGAGCACGTGCTCGGCGATGTTCGGGCCGTGGACGCCTGACGCGTTCGTCACCGCGACGCCGCGCTCGGCGAGCGCGTCCAGCGGGAGGTGGTCGACGCCGGCGGCGTTGCACGCGAACAGCCGCAGGTTCTCGGCGGTCGCCGCCTCCTCCGCGTCGATATACTTCCCGGCGACGACGGTCGCCTCCCGCAGGTAGCGTCGGTGTTCGTCGGGCGTCGCGGCGAGACGGACTTCGCGGTCGGGGAGTCGTCGGGTGAGTATCTCCGCGTAGTCGGCCGCCGGAATACCGTGTGCATCGTGATCGAGTACCGCGATATCGATGGTGGACATGATCCTCGCGACGCGGCCGGCCGACAAAGTTCTCGGGGTGGCGGTAGCCGGCGCGGGCGAGCCGCGTCGAGCGGACGGCGCGTTATCGACTCACTCGCCCATCCGGATCGGCGGCGACGTGCTCATCAGGAGGAGACAGGCGATTCCGACGCCGGCGCTGACGACACCGGTTCCCACTCCCACCGCGCGAACCGCGGTCTCGAACCCGAGTGCGGAGGTCGCGACCGCGACGGCAACACCCATGACAACCGGAGTTGCCGTCGCCGCCGCGCGCCCGCTGCCCTCGCCGAGGCTGACGAGTCCGCCGCGCAGGTCCGCGGGCGGGAGCGTCGTGATGACGCTCCGGTAGATGGAGAGCACGAGCCCGAACCCGGCTCCCATGAACACGACGCCGACGGCGGCGACCGCGAGCGACGGGGCGAGGAAAGTGAGCGCGAGACCGGCGCCCATCGACAGGTTCGTCGCGACGAGCGGGTAGAGCCGGTCGTCGAAGAGGTCGGCGATGCGGCCCGCCTGCGACGCCGCGAGCGCGTACGTGAGGCTCGCGAGCGCCGCGAGGATCCCCGCCTCCGTCGGCGTGTAGCCGAGGACGTTGACGACGAGGATCGAATTGTAAGTGAGAAAGCCGAACCACGCGATGTTCGCCGTTCCGCGGGCGGCGACCATCGCCCACGCGCGGCGATGCGCGACGAGCGTCCGCATGTCGTCTAACTGCTCTCGGATCCCTGCCTCGGACTCCTCGTCAGGCGCCTCGTCGAGTGGCTCCTCGAAGTAGACGTAGACGACGGCCGCGATCGGGAACGCGACGGCGTACAGCAGGAACGGGTACTGCCACGCCACCCCGACGAGGACGCCTGCGGCCAGCGGGAACGCCGTCTGCGAGAGCCCGGAGCCGGTGAATCGGAGCCCCTGCGCGGTCGCCTCCTTCGTCCCCGCGTACAGGTCGCCGAGGCTGGTGATGATGATCGGCGTGAGCGCGGCGAACCCGATTCCCTGGAGCGCGCGCAACGCGAGCGCTGCGCCGAACGTGGAGACGAACGCGATCGCGGTGCCGGTGAGTCCGAACCAGCACAGTCCGAAGATCAGCACCGGCCGCCGCCCGTACCGATCGGAGATGACGCCCGCGATCGGGATGACGAAGATAGAGGGCGCGGTGAACGCCGACATCATGAGGCCGATGTTCGCCGTCGACGCGCCGAGCGGCTCGACCAACGAGCCGAGCACCGGCGACAGGAGAGCGGTGCCGAGCGGCGGGAGCACGTTGATGAGCAGCAGCAACTGGAAGGGTCGTTCCCGAACGATCCCCGAGTCGGCTCCCGCGATCGACGAGAGTGATACCACGCCTGTCCGCACACGGTCTCCCGAATTAAACCTACGTGTTACGACAGACGAGGCCGGATCGCCGGTTTAGAACCGTTCGACATACTCGAACGCTTATATGCGAGGACATCAAGTATCGACTATGACCGAACCATCGATCGACGCCGAGAACGGGACCGGAGCCGACACGGTTCGGACCGCAGAGACGATGTTCGACATCGTGCAACGCCTCGTTGACGACGACGGCGCGTCCCTGGCGGAGCTGGCGAGCGAGCTCGATTACGCGAAGAGTACGGTCCACCGGCACCTCCACACCTTGGAGGAACTCGGCTATGTCGTCCACCGCGACGACGGCTACCACGTCGGGCTCCGATTCCTCGAGGTCGGGGTCACCGCTCGGAGCAGCTACCGCGGGTACGACCTCGTGCGACGGAAAGTCGAGGAGATCGCCGAGGTGACCGGCGAGCGCGCGCAGTTCTTCGTCGAGGAACACGGAAAGGTGGTGTACCTCTCCCGGGCCGTCGGCAACCAGGCGGTTCGCACCGACCCCGGCATCGGCAGCCGCATCCCCCTGTACGCGGCGTCGGCCGGGAAAGCAATCCTCGCGGAGCTGCCGGAGCCGGAACTGTCCGATATGTTCGAACGCATGTCGTTCGATCCGGTAACGGAGCACACGATCACCGACCCGGAGGAGCTTCGCGCGGAAATCGAAGCGGGGCGGGAGCGGGGATACTACTTCAACCGGGAGGAGTCGCTCCGCGGGACTCACGCCGTCGGCGTCGCGATCTGCGGCCCGGACGGCGACGTGATCGGCGGGATCAGCGTGACCGGTCCCTCTCACCGCCTGAACGGGGAGCGGCTCGAATCCGACCTCCCCGACCTGCTGCTCGGGGCGGCCAACGAACTCGAACTCAACATCGCGCACTCCTGACGCCGTCGAGCGATCGAACCCCTCCCCGCCGCCGACAGTTCGTTCGACGACATCGAACAGAGACGCCGTCACTGGCTCGAAGGGAAGTCGGTGTCGTCGATTCAAATAACACGAGTACTGTTGTTATTTGAATCGGCCGAGAGAATCGTCGTTCAGACGGCGAGTCATCCCTGCCGAGCGGTTCGGACTCTCTGTCCGGCGTTGTCCGCTCCGACCTACTCATATAAAATTCTCGAACACTCTCGATTTCTAGTTGATATTTTAACTGATATTCGCTCGGCCGTTTCGGTCGCTCTCGGACCGTCACTCGACGATCCATCTCCGGACACCGAGTTGTGAGTGACCCGACCGTGACTCTCCGATCGTGATAATTCACGGATAAAACGACATCTTAGCTTATAAACCGTCGTACGACTGTGGTTTTAAAAGGATCTCGCGGATCGTCTCGTATTGCTCATCGGTCTGCTCGAAGTCCTCCCCCTGACGCTCGGCGTGCAATGTGAGATTCTATATGAGTCTTATATTATTCCATATCTGTATGTATTTCTGATACGACAGCGTTACCGACGCCGAATGGGGAACGCGCGGCTTCCGCGCTCACCACCGGTACTCCGTCCGTGATCGATCGGGCTCCGGTGCCGACCGCGTCGATCGACTTCGTTCGACGGAGTCGAATACGAGACGGGGGTCGATGCGGGCGATGCTTCGGCGTGTTTCGCCTTCAGCTCGCAAAAAGGGACTCGGGAGGTGCGGTCTGTCCGGCGGGCGGTCGTCGCGACGGTTCCGGCTCAGGCCGTCTCCATCTCCCGTTCGAGGTCGCGGAGCCGCTCGATCCGGCTCTCCGTCGGGGGGTGCGTCGAGGCGATCTTGCCGACGAACCCCGCCTTGATCGGGATGATGAAGAACGCGTTCATCTCCGCCTCCTCGCGGAGGTCCTCCTTGGGTACGCGGTCCATCCGGCCGTCGATCGTCATCAGCGCCGAGGCGAGCGCGCCGGGCTTCCCCGTGATGAGCGCCGCGCCACGGTCGGCCGAGTACTCGCGGTACCGCGACAGCGCGCGAATGAGCAGGAACGAGACGATCCAGACGAGGATCGACACGACGATTGCGACGATGACGGGCGCGCCCTGCCGGTTGTCGCCGCTGAACAGCCATCCCCACCGCACGATGAAGAAGGCGATCGTCGAGAGGAACGACGCGATGGTCATCACCATCACGTCGCGGTTCTTCACGTGCGCGAGCTCGTGGGCGAGCACGCCGTCGAGCTCGTCGTCGTCGAGCGCTCGGAGCAGGCCGGTGGTCACGGCGACGGTCGCGTTCTTCTTGTTCCGGCCGGTCGCGAACGCGTTCGGCACCTGCGTGTCGGCGACGGCGACGGTCGGCTTCGGGAGATCGGCCTGCTGGCTCAGGCGCTCGACCCGTCGGTGCAGATCCGGATACTCCTCGGGGCTCACCTTGCGAGCGCCCATGCTCCGCAGGGCGAGCTTGTCGCTGAAGAAGTACTGGGCGAACGAGAACGCGCCGAACATCGCGAGGGTGAAGATGATCTCGACGTTGAATACCTCGATCAGGACACCGATGAACACGACGTAGAGGGCGAAGAGCAGGAACATCGTGAACCCCATCCGTCCACGTAATCCCCAATCCGTCTTCCATTCCATACCTGTATTGTACCCCTCAGTCGGTTAAAGACTGCCGGAGACGGCGACGGTAGCGCTTTTCCCTCGCCCGGGCGACCCGCACGCATGGAAACCGTTCTCGTCACCGGCGGTCGCGGCGCCTCCGGGCGTTGGATCGTCGACCGACTCGCGGGCGACTACGAGGTCGTCGTCGTTGACTACGAACATCCCGGTCCGGGAGTCGACCCGACCTCCCACGTCTCGTTCCGCGCAGCCGACCTCGCCGACCGCGGCGAGGCGCTCGACGTGGTCCACGCCGTCGACCCCGACGTGGTCGTCCACTGGGCAGCGATCCCGGTCGCGGGCACCCACCCCGACGGTCGCGTGTTCGAGACGAACGTCCACGCGGCGAAGAACGTCCTCGACGCCGCCGGACGCGCCGACGCCCGGATCGTACAGGCGTCGAGCGACGGCGCCTACGGGTTCTTCTTCGCCGATCCGACGCCGTTCCCCGACGAGCTGCCGATCACCGAGGACCATCCCCTCCAACCAGAAGACCCGTACGGCCTCTCGAAGGTGACCGCGGAGGCGGCCGCGGGCGCGGTCGCGCGCCGCGAGGGCGTCCCAGCCGTCTCGATCCGCCCCTCGTGGATCCAGTTCCCGGGCGAGTACGCCTGCCGAAGCGACGGGTACGTGAACGACCTCGACGCCGGCGCAGGTAACTTCTGGTCGTACATCGACGCCCGCGACGTGGCCGACCTCGTCGCCGCTGCGCTCGCGGACACGGCGGGATCGGACCCGACGGTAGCGCCCGGAACCCACGAGGCGGTCAACTGCGTCGCCGCCGACAACGCGCTCGGTCGCCCCCTGCTCGACCTGTTGCGGGAGGCGTACGGCGAGGTCCCCGACGACTGCGCGGTCGACGGGAGCGCGCTCGCCGAGGGCGACGATCGCGGCGCGTACGCGATCGCGAAGGCCGAGCGACTGTTCGGGTGGACGCCCTCGCGCTCGTGGCGCGAGGCGGCCAACGAGGACGTTTCTGAGCCGACGCTGTTCGAGCGGTAGGCCGCGGGGGATGCGCCTCGGCTCCGTTCCTATCAGCAGCAGGAGACACGTTCCAACCCTCTCGCGGGTTCCAACCCTCTCGCGGTCGGGATCCGCTTTTAATCAAAATTATCATACGAGAATATATTAAAAATGAAATTAACAATAGGTTCATATATTAATCCAGCGATAGAGTACCGTGAGTAAAAATATCAGGTCTCAAATCGAGCTCTCGCGGCGAACCGTACTGCGGAGGGGTGCTATCCTCTCGACGTCCCTCGGACTAGCCCTGTTAGCGACGACCGGTCAGGCAGCGGCGATGAACAAAGCGGAACTGATCGAGTCGATGGCGAGTGAATCCGGACTGAGCAAGTCGGACGCGAAGCGGGCGCTCGACACGTTCACCGACGCGACGACGAAAGCCTTGGAGAAGGGCGACAGCGCCGTACTGGTCGGATTCGGATCGTTCAGTATCTCGAAGCGCTCCGCCCGGACGGGGCGAAATCCGAGCTCCCGAAACGGACCTGTAGACGACTCGCCGGTGACGTTCGACGCCTGCCCGGAGTTCGCGGCCGCCCTCGATCTCAACCCCGGCAAGGGTGACGAGGCCAGCGCCAAGTGCCGGGACGCCGACGTGGTGATCGACGCGAAGTACATCGCGAGTGAAACGAGACGCAACTCGCACGAGGGGTTATCGGAGGACGACGCGAAGTGGGCGCTCGAGGCGTTCATCAACGCGACGACGAAGGCCCTGAAGAAAGGTGATCGGCTGTCGTTGGGTGAGGAAGAGGACGAGAATAAGGGGTTCGGCACGTTCAGCATCTCAAAGCGGTCTGCCCGGACCGGACGAAACCCTCAGACCGGAAAAGAGATCCAGATCGCGGCGAAGAACGTGGTCAAGTTCAAGGCGGGTGCCGAGCTCTCCAAGGCCGTCAAGTGAACTACCCTCCCCTACTCGCTCACGGCTGACGCCGCTCGCTCCTTGAGAGTAGGGCTTCCTGCTTCCAGGACGCGCTTTGCAGATACTGCTGTATCCACAGGGAGCGCAGTCTCCACAGGCGTTGATTCGGAGTGTCCCACTCCTACATCTCCGAGGCCACGAGAAAGAATGTTCCACGCCGCGTTCGCGTCCCTGTCCGCCTCAAACCCGCAGGCGGGACAGGAGTGTTCACGGACCCACAACGGCTTCTCCGTCGAGACGCCACATGACGCACACTCCTTGGTCGTCCCTCTCGGATCAACCGCCACGAAGTGTGCCCCCTCCCGTTCGCACTTGTATTCGAGCAACGAGAGGAACGTCCGCCACGCGGCGGAGGCGGTGTTGCGGCTGTTCGCCGGCGACTCCATCATCCCCTTCACGTTCAGGTCTTCGACCGCCACGAGATCGTACTCCCGAGCGTAATACGCCGAGAGTTTGTGCAAGAAGTCACGGCGCTTCTGCCGGAGATTAGCGTGACACTCCGCGACTCGTCGCCGTTGCTTCTCGTAGTTGTTCGACCCGTGTTGCTTCCGCGAGAGTTTCCGTTGCTCGCGCTCCAAGCGTTCACGTTTGTCGGTGAGATCGAGCGACCCGACTGCTGTGCCGTCGGTGTCGTGAGCGTACTTGAGAATCCCCACGTCGATACCGACGCACTTCTCGGGATTCTCAGGTGGCTCAGGAGGTTCACGGTCCATTTGGACGCCGAACGTGGCGAACCACTCGCCCGTCGGTTCCTTCTTGACCGTGACCTGCTTGAGCGTGGCGTCGTCGGGGATGGCGCGGTGAAGCCGAATCGGTATGTCCGCGAGTTTCGAGAGTGACAGCACAGTCTGACCGCCCTTCTTGTCGAGCTTGAAGCCAGACTGACTGTACGTGAAACTGCGGAACTCCCGTGGCGGCTTCCACTTGAGTTGGCCGACGCCGTGGCCGTTCTTCTTGAGCGCAGAGAGGCCTTTGAGGTTGTCAAACAGCCGTTCCACGACGGTTTGGAGAACCTTCGAGTACACGTCCGAGAGGCCGTCCCACCATTTCTTGAGGTCGGGTAGCTCCGACCGAAGCGTGGTCATGGATGGCAGTTCACCGTGCTCGTCTTGGTACTCGTTGAGGCGGTTGAGTGTGTGGTTGTACAGTTGCCTACAAATGTCTCGGTGGCGGTCCAACGCCTCGCGGTGGGCGTCGGACGGTTTGAGACGGTACTTGTAGGCGTAGTACATTCTACTCGCGTTGGTCCTCGACGTACTGTTTCAACACATCCAGCGACACCTGCCCCGTCGAGATGAGGCAGTACGAGTCGTTCCAGAACGAGTCGCCCCACAGTTCGGTTTTCAGTTCGTCCGCGTACTCGTTGCGGATACGGCGAGCGGTTGCGCCCTTGACCGTGTTGATGAACTTCACGAGGTCCGTGGTTGGTTTCGCTCGGAACAGGATGTGTACGTGGTCGTCCTCGCCGTCGAGGTTCGTCAGTTCGACACCGTAGTTGTCCGTGAACCCGCCGATGACCTCGTGAATGAATTGGGTTCGCTCCTCGGTTAGCACTCCGCGCCGATACTTCGTGGTGAGTATCAGGTGGTAGTGCAGGGAAAACGTCGAATGCGCTCCCGAGTCGAGGTCGTACACTATTAGGTTCGACAAATACTATGCTACCCTACTGCAAAAAAATTGTGATTACGAGGATCTGTTGGCCTGCCACCGAATCGTATATGAGAACTGTGCGGCGCTGTATCCCCTCCCTGCTCGCGCCTCCCGTTCGGTCGCCGCTCGCTGAGGAAGGGGGCTTAGCGCCTCAATTCAGCTAAATCGTCAAGATTGCGTTGACCAGCGTCCGCGTCGCGATCGCCGTCGCCGCACCCAACCACGTCAACAGCACGAAGTGGATGTACCCGTTTGCGGGGTTGCCGCCGTCGATCCGTCGGATCATCTGCGAGGAGAGCGAGGCGTTAAAGAGGACGACCGTGAGCAGCAGGTACTCGATGAGGGGGATGTCGTACGCCCCGGGGTAGACGATCTGACCGATATCCATCTCATCGAGCTGGAAATCGGCCGTCAGGTCCGCGAGGATGGCGACGATCTCCAGTCCGATGAAGAAGGCGAACGTCGCCGCCGCCGTGATCCCGTACAGCAGGCCGATAAAGGTCATCGCCGCCTGCCGGCGCTGCTCGCGGAGCTGGTTCACGGCGTTCATGTTCTTCGAGATCAGTTCGCCGAGCATCTTCGGATCTCCGCCCATCTGCCGGCCGACGAGGTACATCTCGGAGAACTTCTGGATGAGGTACGACCGTGTGTCGTACGTGAACTGCTCCCACGCGCCCTCGGTGCTGATCCGCATGTTGAGCCGGCGGTAGAGCCGCTCGATCGACGGCGAGAGGTCGCCGAAGTTCTTGTCGCGCAGCGTGGTCAACACGTCGGTGGTCGTCGACTGTTTGGCGCTCTCGGTCGCCCCGAGCGCCCGGATGAAGGAGGGGAACTCGCCGTCGCGGGCCGTGATCGCCTGCTCTTCGCTGCGGAGGACGACGCCGGTGATAAAGAGTGGTGAGATCGGCACCGCGAGGTACAGCGGGAGCCGCACGTCGTCGATGAACCAGAGCAGTCCGGGGAGCCCCGGGCCGTACCCGAACATCCCGGCGGCCGTGATCCCGATGATGAGGAAGGAGAGCCCGCCGCCGATCCCGAGCGACGCCCACAGCTTCAGGTCGCCGGGCGCGCGCTCGTCCGGGTGAAACCAGATCGGGTCGTACGGCGAGGTCGCCCGGATCATCGCGTAGAACCCGAGCTGGACGAAGACGAAGAGGACGATGACCGCCGCGACCGTCGCGGTCGGGTCGTTCCCGGTCAAGATCGGGAGGACGATCGCGAACACCAAGGCGAACGTCATCGAGAGGATCATCGACATGTACAGGTCCTTCATCACCTCCAGATTCGACAGCGAGGACTCGTACAGCGTCTCGTACTTCGCGAGCATGACGTCCTGCTCGGAGACGAGGAACTCCTCTAACGACTGGCCGGCGCCCATCGTGTAGCCGAGCCGGTCGAAGAAGTCGGCCATCGCGTCGGAGGGGACCTCCTCAGCCCGCCGCCGACACGCGTCGTCGAGGCTCTGGTTCCACGTGTCGACGAGGTGGACGACGCGGGCGATCTCCTCGGCGGCGACGCCGTACTCCTCTTCTTTCGCTAAGGTTCTAAACACCTCCATGCGGTCGATGTTCGTCGTCGACAGCACGGTCATGTGGGTCATCACGAGATGCAGTTGGTTGTCGATCTTGTTCTCCAGACTGGAGAGGTAGATCTTCGGGTAGATGACCGCCGACACCAACACGAGCCCGCCGAACATCGGGACGGGAACCCGCGCGGCGAAGGGGAGCGGGAGGACGAACAGACCGACGACGCTCGCGAGGAAGACGAGGATCGCCGGGATCAACACGAACCCAACGTACTTCCGCTTCGAGATGTCGAGCTTGTCGTACGACTCCATCACGGCCGAGGTTAGCTCGGCCGCGGTCGCGAGCCCGTTGCCGACCTCCTTCACCGCCATGGCTATCTGACGTTCCGGTGCATGTCGAAGGGGAGCCCCTCGACGCCGTCGCGTTGGAAGGAATCGATCGCGTTGTTCACCTCGTGGTAGCCCAAGATCCCCTCTTGGATCATCCGCTCTATCAGCTCCGCGCGGAACTCCAAGTCGTCGTAGATGTCACGGGTGTCGGCGTACCCCAGAAGCGTCGCGATCTGCTCTTCTAACACGTAGGAGTTGTTCATTCCCTGGAAGACGATCTCGTCTTCGACGGGGTCCCAGCTGAACACCTCGCGGGTGACGACGCCCTCCATCTCCTTGGAGTACCCCTCTATCTCCTGAACGCTGGTCACCCGGCGCAACACCTGATCGCCCTGCTTCACCCGGTTCTGGAACAGCGCCACGTCGGCGTTGTCCATGAACGTCTCGGGGACGTTGATCGGCTCGGAGGTGAACCGCTGGATCATCGAGACGATGTCGGACGCGTGGAAGGTCAGCATGACCGGGTGCCCCGTCTGGGCCGCCTGGAACGCCATGCGCCCCTCGGCGCCCCGGACCTCGCCCACGATGATGTAGTCAGGACGCGATCGGAGCGCGGCAGCGACTAGGTCGAACATGTCCACGTCGGAGGAGCCCTCGCCGCCGCCCTCACGGGTCAGTAGCTGCTGCCAGGTGTTGTGCGGCGGGATGACCTCGGCGGTGTCTTCCGCGGTGTAGATCTTCGAGTCGCTCGGGATGTACGAGAGGATGGCGTTCAGCGTCGTCGTCTTCCCGGACGCCGTCTCACCGACGACGAACACCGTCTGCTCGTTCTCCAGACAGAGCCAGAGGTACGCCGACAGCTCGGGCGAGAGCGTCCCCCAGTTGGTGATCTGGTTGATCGACAGCGGCACCTCCTCGCCCTGCCGGATCGTGAGCGAGGAGCCCTTCAGCGACACGTCGTCGGAGTAGATGATGTTGATACGCGACCCGTCCGGGAGCGTAGAGTCGACGATGGGGTCGGAGTCGGAGAGCGGGTCGCCGATCCGCTCGCCCATGTTGCGCAGCCAGTTGTCGAACTCCTTCGGGGTGCCGAAGTCGACGGTCGTCTCCAGCATGCCGTAGGTGCCGTGATCGACGTGACACTCCTTGGGACCGATGACGTGAATATCCTCGTTGGCCGAGTCGCGCATCACCGGTTCGAGCGGGCCGAGCCCCACGATGTCGCGGTTGAGCCGGTAGCGGATGTTCTCGTAGGTCTCTTCGGTGACCGACAGCTTCCCCATGTTGAGCACCTTCGAGAGGCTGCCACGGAACCCCCCGTTCTGCTCGTCGACATGGGTGACCTCCTCTAACAGCTCCTCGATGAGGTCGTCGTACTCGGATTCGCTGTCGGGGGCGCTGTGCTGGCCGCTCACCGTGAGGAGGCGGTTTTTCACCTCGTTGAGGACCTCCGCCTGCGGGCCGGAGACCTCCGGCTCGATGGCGTAGTACTTGGTGTCCTGTCCGAGGTCGCCGTAGATGTGGCTGTAGATCGGTCCGCCGACGGGGTAGATGACGTTGGGGCGGTTCGACTCGTACTCGTCTTTCGGCTCCTCGATGAACTGCGGGAACTCCCCCGTTATCTGTTTGAACTCCCGAAGGTGCTCGCGGAGGTGCGGCCGCCGCATGGCGGCTTTCCGGAGTTCGTCTGACGGTTTCGCTGTTCCGTGTTCGGTCATGTCTTACTCCGTGTCTCCTGTCCGATCGGTCGCGTCCCGGCGGCCGGGACGGCTGTGCGTCGACTCGGGCATGCGTTCACGCGACGCTGCGGCTCTCGATGACGATTCCGGTCCCCGAGCGGACCGAAAAGCCGATCGTGTCGCCGACCTGTTCACCCATCCCCGCGAAGCGTTTCACGTTGATCTGCCGGCGGATGTCGTTGCCGACCTCGATCATCTCCAACTGGAGGAACACGTCGGCGATCGACCGGAACGGGCCGATCGCGTCGTCGTCGACGGCCGAGGGATCGACGGTGAGCACCACCACCTTCCCCTGTGAGATTATCTCCCGGAAAAAGGAGATGATCTCAAGGGCGGCCTGTCGTTCCTCGTTTTTCCGAACCAGCGCCTCGAAGGTTGGGTCGTTCCGGAAGATTGCGTCGAACGTGTCGAGGAAGATGACATCGGAGTTCCACATCGCCTCTGCGTTCATCAGCCGCTTGAGCAGCTCCTTGCGCTCCCCGTCGTCGTCGGAGAACGCTCCGCCGGAGTCGAAGTCGGCGTGGAGGAAGAGCAGCTCCTCCTGAAGGAGTGGCTTCACCATGTCGTACTCCAGCGAGTGCATCTGGTCGATGAACCCGCGGACGGTGAGCTCCGTCGACATTACCGTCACCGACGCGCCCTCTTCGACGAGTCCGTAGGCGAACCGCTGGGAGATGGCGCTTTTGCCGGCGCCGTAGTCGCCCTCCATGAGGACGATGCTCCCGCGGGGGATCCCCCCGCCAAGCTCCTTGTTCAGCCGGTCGCGCTCGCCGAGGCCGAGCGAGAGCAGGTTGTCGTGCGGCATGGTCAGTTACCCCCCTCCACGCGGAACTGGAACAGCTCCTCGTCGCCGTTGGCGGTGACGTACACCCGGTGGTCGCCGTCGGCGAGCCCGCCGTTCGTCCCGTCGAGCTCGTTCACGTTGATCGTGAGACGCAACACGTCGCCGCGGCTCCAGACCGCGCCGTTGTCGGCAGAGACGAGCTCGCCGTCAGCCGCGCTCGGCGGGATGTACTGGCCGTCGAAGACGACATCGAGTCCCGAGCCGTCGGGCGCGAGCCGATAGGTGCCGGTGTTCTTGATCAAGAGCGTGACGTTCTGCTGGCCGCTGGCGTTGTACACCCCCGCGTTCGCGTCGGAGATAATTGTCACGTCGGTCCGGAGCTGTTCGGTCGCATCGAGCCCGGCGTCCTCGACCGCCGCGCTCACGCGATCGACCCCCGTGGTGATCGTGCCGACCACGCCGGCGGCGATCACGAGACTTGCGATGAACAGGATGAGGTGCGAGACGGGAACGCTGGCCATCTACGCGCTCACCTCCGCGGTGTCGCGGACGCCGGACTCGACGACGAGGACGACGCGGGTCTCGCCCGCGACCACGTCGGTCGAGAGATCGTTCTTGTCGACCTCGATAGTCAGCGTCTCGCCGCCGAGCCACAGCTCGGTGTCGCCGTCGCCGTCGACGGTCGTGGTCGCGTTTGCCCCGCCCACGTCGACGTACTCGTTGTCGACGAGCAGCGTCGCATCGCCGGCGACGAGCCCGATCGAGCCGTCGTTGGTGGCGTTGACAGTGAGGTTGCCGGTCGTGTCGTCGTACGTCGCGTTCGAAACCGCGAAGTCCGTGTTCTGTCGTTCGAGCGCGCGCTCGTTTATCCCGTGTTGTGCGTCGCTGACGCGGTCGAAGCCGTTGGCCGCGACGGGGTAGAACGTCGTGAACGCGAAGAACAGCCCCGCGACGATGATGGCCGTCGACGCCGAGACGCTAACGCCCATCGCCCCACCCTCCGTCGGCCGGGTCGGCGCGGTCGGAACGCGGGTTCGGGTCGTTCATCGGCCGTGGAGAGCCGTCGTTGCGCTCGCGGCCCTCGGACCCGTGACGGTCCGCGTGGTCGTCCCGTCTCTCCGCGTGGCCGTTCCGTCTCTCCGCGTGGCCGTTTCGGTTTTCCGCGTCGCCGCCGTGACCGTTCTCGCTCGCGTGCCGGTCGCGGCCGTCGCTACTGCGATCCTCGCGTGGGGAACGTTCCTCGCGACGACCGCGCCCCCCGTGACCTCCTCGCCCCCTGCGACCCCCCGAACCGATCCGTGGCGGGCCGCCCCCGACCAGCGAACCGCCGGCGAGATCGTCCCAGCGGTCGAGCAGCAGCAGATGACCGCTCGTCCCGTTGAGTTGGGTCACGTACCGGAGACTGCGGGTGTGGTGCTCACGGACCAGCCGGTCGGTCCCGGGTCGGTCGACGAGGTTGCGGTCGATCGTGCCGAACCCGGAGAGGAAGTCGCGGAGCCGCGCGGCGGCCTCGGGACCGACCCACTCGATGCGCTCGTAGTAGTTGATCGCGCGTACCGCGTCGGTGACGTCGCTCTCGGAGACGAGGAACTCCAGCCACTCCATCACGAGGAGGTCGCCGACGTAGTCGCCGGGCAGCTCCGTGAGGTACGGCTTGCCGCGGGTCCCAGAAAGATCGCCCTCGCGGACGTACTCGAAGCCGTCGCCGCTCGCCTCGGCGGGATCGCCGCCGGGCTGTGGGCCGCGCGAGCGGTCGGCCTCCGGGTCGGGTTCCGACTCCGGCTCGTGGCCGTTCGTCACCGGACCGTCGTCGACGGGACCATCGTCGAACGCGCCCATCCCCTCGTCGAACGAGTCGACGCCGTCATCGGCGGGCCCATCGTCGCCGGGACCATCGTCGAACGGGTCCGGCTCGCCGCCGAGATCGTCTTCGAACGAGTCGCCCCCGTCGTCGAACGGGTCTTCGTCCGCGGCCGCATCCGCGTCCGTTTCGGCGCCGTCTTCGTCGGCCCAGTCGGCCTCCCCGGCGTCGTACTCCTCTTTCAGCTCGCTGAAGCTCTTTCCATCGTCGTTCATGTCGTCTCCGTCGTCCGCCGCCGCGGTCTCGGACGCGGCGTCGGCGGAGTCGCCGTCGTCCGTGTGCTCGTCGTCCGGTTCCTCGTCCAGCTCGGCGAACTCGTCGTCATCGTCTTCAAGGTCATCGTCGAGCAGGTCGTCGTCGAAGAACCCGTCGGCGTCCGCGTTCGCGACGTCCTCGTCGAGATCGTCGTCGGCTTCGTTCTCTTCTTCGTCGTCGTCGAAGAGGCCGAACGACCCCTCACTGCCGTCGTCGACCCCGTCGAAACCGCTGGAGTCGTCGACGAACGGATTGATGCCGCGGGTGACCATCTCGTAGATGTCGAGTAAGTTCCGCACGTCCTCCTCGATGTCGTCGACGGCGGCCGAGATCTCCTCGTTCTCCGAACGGACGGTCGAGACGGTCGACGAGAGCGAGGAGACCTCGTTCTCCAGGTCGTCGAGCCGTTTCTCCAGCTCGTCGGTGTCCGATCCGCCACCGCCGCCGTCGTCGAAGTCGTCGTCCCACTCGTCCATTCCGTCGAAGTCGTCGAAGTCGTCGCCGCCGCCCATTCCGCCGCCACCGCCACCACCCATCCCGCCGCCACCGCCGCCCATCCCGCCGCCGCCGAAGGGGTCGTCGCCGCCGCCCATGCCCCCGGAATCGTCGTCGTCGGAGCCGTCATCGTCGAGGAACCTGTCGAGGACGCTCGCACCGACGAGCCCCAGCGTGGCGACTATCCATGCGGCCGTTGGAGCTCCCCACACCGGTAGTTCGAGGCCCATTACCGAGTACCACCCCCAGAACACACTTCAATTCACCCCTCAAAATATCAACTGTGAGAAGACATTCACTTGGCGGAAAATCGGACGACTGCGCGGGTTCCGAGAGTCAGCTCGATCCCTTATAGGGTTCGCTCGAACCCGTCAGCGGCACGAACGACGAGTCGTCCGTCGGCCCTGAACCGGACGGTCCGGCCGACGCCGTCGCCGACGGCGCGCTCGACCACCGGAATCCCGACCGCATCGAGGGACTGCTCGACGCGCGCGACGTTCCGCGGCCCGACCGCATCCGTGAGATCGAGCATCTCCGCGCCGCCGGCGACGCGCGCTTCCAGTCGGCTGGTGGACGCCCCCGCAGCCTCCAACTCCGCGAGCAGCGTCTCGATTCCGGTGTCGACGTACTTCCCCGGTCGTTCGATCCCGGTGTCGGTTCCGGTACCGTTCGGCAACATTGCGTGTAACAGCCCCCGAATGCCGGTCGACCGATCGACGAGCGCCACGGCGACGCACGATCCGAGGCCGCTCGTGGTCAGCGTCTCCCCGCCGGTCGCGATCGCCAACTCGCTGACGCCGACCTTGATCCGGCCGGCGTCTTGGGTTTCGGACCCGTCGCGGGGCGTCCGATCGCGAGACGACGGGGGGTGGCTCACGGCTCCGAAAGCCGATCGAGCGCCCGCGCCAGTTCGCGCTCATCCGGGAGCGCGTACACGTCGCACCGCGCCTGTACGCCCTCCGTCTGAATCGCGGCGTCGATTACGAACCCGTAGTCCTGCCGCCGACTCAGCTTGGCGACCAGCGGGCTGATCGCCGCCGAGCCGATGTCGTGGACGAACTCCGGGGGCGAGTGGGTGATCGACGTGCCGAGCACGTTCGCCCACCCGTCGATGAACCCGCTCGTCATCACGTTACCGAGCTCGCAGAGCGCGTTCTCCGCCATCCCGCCGAGCGGCTCGTCCGGCTCGCTGGGGAGCATCGAGGCGGCGATCTTCGCCGCGGACTCCTCTTCGAAGAGGATCGCGAGGTAGCCGCTCGGCTCCCCTTGCAGTTCGAAGACGGTCCCCGCGTGCGGCTCGACGCCGACTTCGGCGGGTACGTCGGCGAGGGGGACGAATCGGAGTCGGCTCACGTCGACGCTCGTGTCGAGGCCCGTCATCATCGCGATGTTGTCGGCGGCGTTCGCGGAGCCCCGCTTCGCCAGCGACGCGAACGTCGACAGCGACTCGTACGGGATCGCGGTGCTCTCGGTGCCGTCGGTCCCCGCCCCGCCGTCCGCGCCCGACGCCGCGGCCGGCGCGGTCTTGCCCACGACGAGGTCGCGGAACTTCCCGGAGTCGGGAAGCATGTAGATGGAGAAGTCCAGATCCGTCGTCGTCGCGTCCAGCCGGCTCTCGAAGAGGAACACGCCGTCGCCGGCCAGCGCCCCGTCGGGCAGGACGGCGGCGCCGTCGGCCTCGAAGTACCGAGGCGGCGTCATGTCTATCGCCGCTCCGAGATAGTTCGCCCAGCCGTCCAGGAAGCCGCCGAGCGCGATGTTCCCGACCTCCGTCACCGCGCTGCGTCCCATCGACGCCCCACCGGGTAACAGCGAGAGCAGAGCGTCGACGTTCTCCGCGTCGAACGCGAGGACTGCCTCGCCCTCCAGCCCGCCGCGGAGCCCGACGCTCACGCCGATCGACTCCCGGCCGGCGAACGCCTCGGCGAGGTCCTCGCCGCTGGCGACGCTGGCGCCCGTGACCTCCACGGAGAGATCCGTACCTGTCAGGTCGGTGAGCGCGCCGGCGGCCTGTCTGGCCCCCCGCTCTGCCAACCGGTTACAGGCGCCGAGCGCCCGAACGTCGACGCGCATTATACCGCCGATCCGATGGCGTCGAGCACGTTCGGCTTCTGGAACGGCTTCGTGATGTACCCCTCGGCGCCGGCCTTGATGGCCGCCTTCATCTTCTCCTCTTGCCCGACACTGGTGCACATGATCACCGTCGCCTCCGGGTTCGTTTCGAGGATCTCCGTCGTCGCCTCGATGCCGTCGCGGATCGGCATCACGATGTCCATCATCACGAGATCGGGACCGTGTTCCTCGTACATATTGACCGCCTCAACGCCGTTTTCGGCCTCGCCGACGATCTCGAACTCCCCTTCGAGTATCTCCCGGAGCAGGTTCCGCATGAACTCCGAATCGTCCGCGATAAGCACGCGCGTTGCCATAGTTATCCGGAACGCGGGACAGCGTTCACTTAACGACTCCCCCGCGGTTCTCAGCGCTGAGAACCGATCGCGGGAGGGTGAAAACAGCGAGACCAACCGCGCTCATACCCAGTGACCGAGGAGATACGTCGCGCCGACGAGGAGCGTCCCACCGAACGTCTCCCGCGTCCCGATGCCGAAGGGAAGGAACGTCGGCGACGCGCCGTCTGGCGCCTCGTCGTCCGGGAGTTCCTCGTTGGGAGCGTCTCCCCCACCGCCACCGCTCGAAGTCCCTTCATCCGAGCCTCCATCGTCCGAGCCGTCGCCGTCTGCCTCGTCTGCCTCGCCCTCTCCGTCTCCTCCGTCTCCTCCTTCCGCTCCGTCGATCGCCGCCGAGTCGCCCCCGTCGGCGCCAGCGTCGTCGACGCGCGTCACCGACGGGTCCGCTTCCACGGTCAGCGTTCCGTTCACGCTGTGCCCGTCGATCGCGAGTACGTACGGGTACTCACCCGGCTCCAATCTGGCGTTGATCTCGCCGAACGTCTCGTTTTTCGAGGCTTCCGGCCCGACCGTCACGTGGCGCTCTTCGACGATCGTCCCGTCGTCGATGTCGAGTGACAGCCGCTCCCGGCTCTGCAACTGCCCGATGTTTTGCACAGTCGCAGAGAGATTCGACAGCGACTCGCCCCGGGTCACCGTGAGATTCGTCGTCGTCCCATTTGTCAGCCGCAGACGGGCGGGATCTCCGGCGTCCGAGACGACGAGGACCGTCCGGCTGTCCTGCAGCGACTGGCCCCGGTAGAGCCGGTAGCTCGCCTTCGTCCCGGGCGCCGCGTCGGCGAGCCCGCTGTCCACGGAGAAGTTCCCTCTGTCGATCGTTAACTCGGACTCGGTCCGTGACGGTCCCTCGTCGCCGTCCCTGACAATCGTCGCCGACAGCTCCGTCGCGGGCAGGATCGAGGTCGTCCCGGTGATACTCTCGTTGCCGGCCTCGATGAGGAGGTCGCGGTCGGCGGTGACGTGCTCGTAGCGGAGGTAGCGTTCACTGACGCTGAACGACGCCTCGGTGCTCACCCGACCGTCGGCGCTCTCGTGGTACGGATACTGCTCCGACACCCGGTCGTTCGCCTCCGACTTCGGTTCGAACGCCGCCGGCGGCTCTTGGCCGTCACGGAACGCGTACCGCTCGCCGTCGGTCCCCTCCAGAGCGAACTCGACCGCGAACTCGTCGCCCGGTTCGGGGTCGTCGGTGAACGGGCCCCCGTCGCTCGTGTCTATCGCGAGGTAGAACCGACCGGGCGCCCGATCGCTCTCGCCGCGTTCGAGCGTCTCTCCCTCCGCGAGATAGAGCGTGACGTCCTTCGGGTCGGCATTTGCGAGGTCGAACTCCGCCCCCCGCTCGTTTCGTCCGGGGTTCGTCTGCCGGATTCGCAGCGAGACGCCCTCCTCGGCCTCGAGGAGGTCGGAGAGGACTCGGTGATCGATCTGGGTCCCGGGCTCGATCGCCCCGGTCGACCGCCGCTCGGCGAAGTACGACAGGGCGCCCCAGATTCCGGTCGACTCGAAGCCCAGCACGACGCGGTCGCCCTTCGTCACCGCCGTGCGCTCGAGCCCGTTCTCCCTGAGCGCGCCGAGCGACTCGGTCTCGCCCTCGCCGTCGGTGATCACGTCGCTGTCCGCGGTCGTGAACACCTCGACGTCGTCGTGGAACGTCGGGCTCTCTAACACGAGGTCGGACTCCGCGGCCACCTTAACGGGGTCCACCGCACCGGAGTTCCGGACGATGAACGTCCCGTTCGTGACCGCGAGCCGGTATCGCTGCGGGGCGAGAGGGCGTGCGAGGCCGCTCGCGCCGGTTGCGCCAGCCGCGCCGGACAGCTCCGCGAGGCTCTTCGCGATCACGTCGCCGTCCCCGTTTCTGAACTCGAGGTCGCAGTTCGTGGCGGGGTCGCTACAGCTCTCGACGTTGCTCTCGTTCGTCCCGAGAAGCCGCGTGTTAATTGTCGTTGACCCGCCGGATGCCTTGACAACGTCGACGAACCCGACCGTTCCGCCGGAGTCGGTAAGCCGGTTGCCGCCGATCAGCAGGTACGCGCTATCGTTTCCGGACGCGCCGATGACGTGTCTGATCTCCACGGGATCCCCCGCCGTCCCGGTGTATGTCGGTCGGCTAAACGATCCGCTGATCTCCCGCCGGGCGGCGCCACCCGGTTCCGCTTCGTCGTCAGCCGCGATCGCCGGGGCGACCTCGTCTCCACCGCCTGTCGCCGCATCTCCTCCCATGAGAGTCGCTGATGCGGGGCCCGTGGCCGCCGCGCTGAGGAACGAGAGGAGTACCGCGATCGCGACCAGCACGACGCCGAGGTCCGAGAGCCGGGCGCGGAGCGTCGCTTCCATGTCCCTCTCCGCATTCCCCTCGCCCGGTTTCGTGTGCGAGCCGGCGCGCCCGGTATCCAAATCGGTCCGTCCGCTTCGACCGTCGGCCGTCGTCGTCCGGCCGGACCGATCCGCGCCGTTCGGTGAAGATCTGGAGGTCATCGTGGTGTCCGTTTCGCGTGACGGGCCGAGCCGTTCCGCCGGCCCGCTGTCGGTTGGTACGTCCTCGGGATCTCAGCGACTAAAGCGTACCCTCCCGATTATCGTGTCGGAGAACCAGATCGACTCATCGAGGAGGAACGCGAAGTAAATCGACGGACCGAAGCGGGATCGGGCCGTCAGCAAAGCTCCGAAGAGTTAAGTCCGCCCGCGGTACGGTTTCGATGAGGATGAAGACCTGCCCCCGATGTGACTCGTCGCTCGACGACGAGGCCCGCTACTGCGTCGACTGCGGCGCCCCTCAAACGGAGGACGCCGCCGAGGAACTCGACGAGTACGTACAGCGGCAGGCCCAGCAGGTGGCCGCCGAGTCCGGGGGGACGGGCGGCGGAGGCGGTGGGGACTTCGGAAACGCCGGGAACGCCGAGAGTGACGGCGGTGGGTCCGGGTTCGTCCCGACCGAGCAACTCACCGACCGCGAGCAGCTCTGGCGCCGCGGCTGCTACGTGTTCGGCTACGGGACGATTGTCGTCGCGCTCACGCTGGTCCCGCAGGTCGGCGCCTTCCCCCTAATTCTCGGCGGGATCGCGATCCTCCCGCCGATCCGTCGTCTGACCGCGGAGCCGCTCGGGAGCCCGCTGAAACGCGAGGTGATGGCCGGGCTGTACGCGGTGTTCGCGCTGCTCGGCGTCGCGCTGCTCGTTCTCTTATAAACACGTCCTCGAAAATCGCTACCAGAGGAACTCGCTACTCGATCCGGAAGCCGTTGGCTTCCTCAGCCGCGCGCACCAGATCGCCGATGCTGTCGCTCGCCGTGAGCCCCTGGCTCGCGGCGAAGCGCTTGATCGCCACCGGCGGCACGTCGACGGTCGTCTCGCTCGCGACGAGTAGGAGTCCGAGCGCCTCCGGCGTCGGCGAGCTCGGGCCCGCGTTGGACGCGAACCACGACACGAGCGAGTCGAACGTCGCCGTCACGTCGTTCGAGACCATCCGCTGGCGGGTGGTGTCGCCGTCGACGTGGAGCGTCGCGTCGATCCCGTAGGTGAACCCGTCGTCGTCGAAGGAACTCGCCAGCCATCGGCTCACCGACTGGCGGTCGACCTCGGGAGCGCTGTGGCCGCCCTGCGCCTGACCGCCTGCATCGCGGGGCGCGTCAGCGTTTCCGCCACCTCCAGCCTCTGCGCCCCCCGAGCCGCCGCCCGGGTCCGGCGGTCGCCGCTCCGCCGGGTTCGACGGGTCGGCGGACGTAAAGCCCGTCTCGTCGGCGGGGCGCCGGTCCGGCTGCGACCGGCGGACGTTGGGCCGGCCGTTCGTCCCGACGACGTACCGGCTCTCCCCGATCTCGACGACGCTCTCGTCGTCGGTGAAGTCGAGTTCGTCGGGGTCGGCCGGCGGTGCCTCGTGGTCACTCATGGCGTAGCCGTTGTGGTGCGAGAAAATAGGTGTTCCGGGCGGAGGGATCCGCCGGGAAGGTAGTTAGGGGGCTATTCGAGGCTCGTTAGAGCCGGACCGCTTCGCCGTCTTCGCTGTAGAGGTCGGGCGAAGTGAGTTCGAGTGAGGTCGTCGCCGACGCGGGCGAGACGATCTCGAGCGACGAGGATTGGCTCTGTCCGAAGGCCTCTTCGTCTGCAGTTTGGTGAGCGTAGGTCCACGTTCCACCGTAGACTGCTGTGCCATCGGTACCGTCCGCAGTGAGGCTCCCGAACGGTTCTGCGCCAGGGTTGAGGACGATGGTGTAATCGTTCTCGTCGTCCAGCACTGCACCGCCACTGCTGACCCAATCGCCTTGGGAATCTTGCACAGCGAACTCACTCGCATTGAGGCTGCTCGCATTGTATGTGCTCTCGTTATTGACTAGAGATGTACCATTTGCAGCCTCGTCGGTGAACACGAGGTTCGCCTGTCCGTTCGGACCGACCGCTTGGATCGTCGTCTCTGATAAGTCGATCTGATCGGACCCGGCCGCACCGGTAACGGCGACGCGGATCGACTCAAGTTCGCCGGTGCTGTTGTTCCCGACGATACCGACCTCGCTCGTCACGTCGATCCGTTCGGAGACGAGATCCGTACTCTCCTGTCCGGTTGCTTCCGCCTGCGACTGGAGGAAGCCGGCCGTGTTGATCAGGACACCGGCGGCGATCGCCGCCACCAGTACCATCGCGATGAACACGATGAGCGTACCGATGCCAACCTGACCGCGCTCTTCCTCGTTCAGTATTGTTTCGAACATTGTGTGTTGCGTTGGCCCCCGGCCTGCCCGGCGGGCGTTATCGCTACGAAGTGTAATTTCCCTATTAAAGACTCCGTGCAGATTATCCAAATTGATAAAACGCTGCAGTGTTGCGATTATCGGATTATTTTCTAGCGAATGATTTTTGAATATATCAACAAAGTCGTGATCGGATTATCGGCGTTGGATCTGTGAGAGTTCCGTATCGACGGTCGGATCGAGCGCGGTCGGCACGCGGATCCGCGACGCTCTCGCGTGCGATCGTCGGACAGTCGCTTCCCGAATCCGCTGGTCCGCCGCCGATCGCTTCGGCCGCTCCGCGGAGTTCCGACCCGCCTCAGCGATCTTGGATCTGCGCCAGCTCCGAGTCGGGGATCACGAACTCCCGCGTCCCGGGTTCGTACACCGCGAGGCTCCCGGCGACCAGCGCCATCGACGCCGCCAGCAGGCCGGTGTTGACGAGCAGCAGCGCCTGCGGGTTCGCGAACGAGGTCCGGAAGGCGGCCACGGGCGTCGCCACGGCGGCGAGGACGACGAGCCCGAACCCGACCGCGAGGTACGCCATCGCCGTTCGGCCCGACGATCGGTACGCCGAAACCGCGAACGCGAGCAGCGTCACGCTCGCGCCGGCCAGCACGGTAGTCGTCACGAGATACAGCCCCTCGATGAGCTCCATACCCACCGTGACCGGAGTCGACGTATAAACCCACGGTGGCGGCTATCACCGGCGATAACACCCGGAAATACCCGAAGAAGCCGAACGCCCGGCACACTGTTCGACAGCGTCCCGGAGCGGCATCTCGGCCGATAATGATTACCGATACCCTTTTAAGACTAAAAATCAGTTTCGATAACGTGAATGGTGGGGGACAACCTGATCACGGTGCTCGGCAACAAGTACAACACGGATATCCTGACCGCGACCGGCGACGCGATGTCCGCACAGGACCTCAGCGACGAACTTGACGTCCCGATCGCGACGTGTTACCGTCGGATCAACGAACTCGAGGAAGCTGACCTGCTTGAGCTCCATGACCGACCGCTCTCGGACGAACACCGCCGTGTGAAGGTGTACCGCCGGAAGGTCGACGGCGTCGAAGTCGACTTCCGCGACGGGCTCACTGTGGAGGTCGAGGAGCGCTCCGCGGTGAAGAACCGGCTCGATGACGTGTGGCGTGATCTCTCGTCGAGTAAGTAACACTCCGCGTTTGTCTCCGAAGATCGCGTTCGTCTCCGCCAGCCCGCGTTCGTTTGTATCCTCGCTGAAGTCAGAACGAGGGCTCTTCTGACCGCCCCATCATCGAGAATCCGCCGGCCCGCTCGTGGACGGTGATCCCGCCCTCACCGATCTCCATCGGGAAGATGTCGGTGTCGATATCCTGCTTCCGCATCTTTGCCACCCAGACGTAGCGGTTGACGCCGGAGTCGGTCGGCGTCTGGATGAAGTAGATATTCCCGTCGGTGAGGAAGTTCTCCAGTCCGACCTCGGTGTCGGGGAACACCGCGCCCTGCTCGTTGATGAGCAGCGAGGTCAGCCCGGGGGCCTTGAGGATGTCCGAGAACTTCAGCAGGTACGTCCGCTTCTCCTGTTCGGCGTCGAAGAAGAGCTGGAACATCGATAGCGAGTCGAGGACCAGCCGATCGAACTCTCCATCTTCGATCGTGTCGAGCAGCTTGTCGACTGCCGTCGAGAAATCGGTCTCGCGCAGCATCTCTCGCTTGTCCAAGATAACGATGTCGCCGCTGTCGACGAGGTCGCCGAACCCCTCTAACCCGATCGACTCGGCGGCGCCGCGGATGTCCGCTTCGTCCTCCTCGAAGGAGACGTACACCCCGCGCTCGTCGTGTTCGGTGACGCCGTGGTAGAGGTACTGGATCCCAAAGATACTCTTGCCCGTACCGGGGTTTCCGGAGACGAGGACCGTCGATCGCTCCGTGATTCCGCCGGTGAGGATCGAGTCGAGCCCCTCGACCCCGGTGGAGACGAGTTCTGACATTCGTCCCGTTCTTAGCAGCGGGAGTATATAAAAGACGATCCGACGGACCGACCGCACGGACGGCGACAGGTTTATTCCTCGACACGCCGCCCCTTCGTGTATGCCCGGTGAAGCGTCCCCCGTCGACCCCGGCGGTGATCGGCGGTGAGCAATCCATCGGTCCTCGTCGTCGAGGACGAGCCGGATATCGCCGCGTTGTACGCCGGCTTCCTCGAAGAGCGATACGACGTAGATCTCGCCGAGACAGCCGCCGAGGCGATCGATCGGGTCGACGGCGCGGTCGACGTGGTGTTGCTCGACCGTCGACTCCCAGACGGGAGCGGCGACGACGTGCTCGAACACATCCGTGAGGCCGGCTACGACTGTCGGGTCGCGATGGTCACCGCCGTCGAGCCCGACTTTGACATCATCGACATGGGGTTCGATCTGTACCTCACCAAGCCCGTCAGTCGCTCGAAGCTGCTGGCGGCGATCGAGACGCTGTTGACCCGCAGCGAGTACGACGGCCTGATCCAGGAGGCCGCGGCGTTGGCGAGCAAGCGCGCGGTGCTCAACACCCAGAAGCCGGCCGCCCAACGTGAAGGGAACGAGTCGTACGCCGAACTGGTCGAGCGGCTCGAAGACCTCGACGCCAACATCGACGAGCTCGGCGAGTCGCTATCCTCCGACGACTACCGCGCGATGTTCCGTGATCTCGGTGAGGCCTGACGCGGCCGGATTGACGCTTCTGTTCTCCTCGATACGTCGCTACGAGAGCTGTTCGCCGATCAGCCGGTCCGCCTCGGCGACGAACGCATCGCGCTCGCCGATCGGGATCGTCGCGCCCGCGGCCACGTCGTGACCGCCGCCGTCGCCGCCGACGGCCTGACTCGCCTCTCGCATCACTGCGGAGAGGTCGAGTCCCTGCCGAACCAGGGAGTGTGATCCCCGCGAGGACACCTTCAGCTCCTCGGCGCTCTCCTCGGCGAACGCGATTACGGGCTTCGAGCGATCGAGCGCCGGCGAGCCGATCGCCATCCCCGCGACGATCCCGACGATCGTCTCGCGGATCCGCGAGCCAGCGTCGAACCACTGGAGGTGCTGCTCCTCAGTGACGCCCTCGCTTTTCACCCACTGAAGCCCCTCAGAGAGGTTCTTTCTGTGGTTCCGGAGGAGCCGGCGCGCCTCGGAGAGTGCGTCACCCCGGTCGCCGAGACACACCGCGAGTCCCACGTCGGCCCGTTCATACCGGGCGGTGGCGTTGAGGAGCGTGGAAAACTCGCTTACGTCCCGCAACTCTGTGCCGGGCTCCTCGTCGACGAGGGTGTAGGAGGTACCGACGAGCGCCTCGATCCGGTCGGCGGGGACGCCGGAGGCGACGGCGCGGCGCATCAGTCCGGACGCGAGAATCTGTCGCTCCCCTGCATCGAGGTCGACCCAACGCCGCCACTCTCCGTCGCGTTTCACCTCGATGTCGAGGTCGGTGAGGAAGGAGATCGCACCCGCCTCGTCGTTCGAGACACCCGGGATCTTCACGTCAGAGGCGTACTCAAGAAGTTTCGGGAGCGGGCGCGTCTGCCTGCCGTACAGGTCCAAGTCCGTCCGTGTCTCGATGACGCCGGCGTCAACGCCGTCGGCGACGATCGCCTCGTTGGCGCCGATGAGCCCGCCGTCGGAGTCCTGCATGTCGCCGACCGCGCCCACCACCGCCAGTGCGGCGAGGTCACGGTTGTCGCCGTCGGGGCCCTCCAACGCGCGGGCAAGCACGTAGCTCGCGCCCGCGCCCGACAGCTCGCTCGCGCCGTTTAGCCCCTCAAGGAGGGGGTTGAGGTGGAAATCCGTGTCACGGTCGGCTGGCTGATGGTGGTCGGCGATCACGGGGACGAAGTCGCCGCGATCCTCGTGGCCAACGATCACGTCGAGCTGTCCGGAGCCGAAGTCGGTAAAGAGCACTACGTCGAACTCACGCGCGGCGATCCCCGCGATCGATTCGGCGTCGAGCTGCTTTTCGAAGACGACCTCGTGGTCGATCCCGGCCCGCGCGAGCGCCGTCGAGGCGACTGCGCCGCTGGTAAGCCCATCAGCGTCGATGTGGGACGCGAGTAGCACGCGGTCCGCTGCGCGGAGCCGGCCGGCGCAGGCGTTCGCGCGCGCAGTGAGCTCCGGCACGGGAGGATCGGCGACTGCCATTACGACTCGTTGGCTCGCGATCGGGGATAAACTCACGCTTCGGCCGGTCGGCGGGAAGCGACTGCGCGTCTCGCCGTCTCCGCTCCGACACAGGCGGAGGCATCACTTGCCGTAACTGACGGTTATAGATGTTTGTAGATATATGCACTACACACATGACACGTGGGTTCAACACCCGGAGTCTCCACGCCGGCGCCGAGGCCGACCCGGCGACCGGGTCGCGCGCGACCCCGATCCACCAGACGACCTCGTTCGTCTTCGACGACGCGGAGACGGCGGCGGAGATGTACGCGCTCCGGGCGGAGGGCCACATCTACTCCCGGCTCTCCAACCCGACCGTGAGCGTCCTCGAAGACCGGATCGCCGACCTGTCGGGCGGCTCCGACGCGGTCGCGACCGGCTCGGGGATGGCCGCGTTCGACGCGATAACGACCGTGCTCGCGAGCGCGGGCGACAACGTCGTCGCCAGTTCCGAGATGTACGGCGGCACGGCCGCGTACCTCACCAGCATCGCGAACCGCCGCGGAGTCGAGGCCCGACTCGTCGACACGCTCGACGACGAGGCGTACGCGGACGCGATCGACGACGACACCGCGTTCGTCCACGTCGAAACGGTCGCGAACCCTTCGCTCGTCACGCCCGACTTCGAGCGGCTCGCGGAGATCGCCCACGAGAATGCGGTCCCGCTCGTGGTCGACAACACGTTCGCGACCCCCTACCTCTGTCGGCCGTTCGAGCACGGCGCCGACATCGTTTGGGAGTCGACGACGAAGTGGATCACGGGCAACGGGACGACCGTCGGCGGCATCGTCGTCGACGGCGGCCAGTTCCCGTGGGACCACCCCGACGCCGACTACGACGAACTCGACGGGCAGTCCCCCGCCTACCCGATCGACTTCGTCGAGCGGTTCGGCGACGCCGCCTTCGGCAACGTCGCCCGGCAGCGCGGGGTGCGGCCGACCGGCGGCCAGCAGTCGCCGTTCGACGCGTGGCAGACGATTCAGGGGCTCAACACGCTCCCGCTCCGGATGGAGCGCCACTGCGAGAACGCCCGGACCGTCGCCGAGTTCCTCCAAGACGACGACCGGGTCGATTGGGTGACGTACCCCGGCTTCGAGGACCACCAGAGCCACGACAACGCCGCCAAATACCTCGACGGCTACGGCGGGATGGTCACCTTCGGCGTCGACGGCGGCTACGAGGCCGCCAAGACCTTCTGCGAGGCCGTCGACCTGACGAGCTTCCTCGCGAACATCGGGGACGCGAAGACGCTGGTCATCCACCCGGCCTCGACCACGCATGCGCAGATGGACGAAACGCAACAGCGGCTCGCCGGGGTCTACCCGGAGATGCTCCGGCTCTCCGTCGGAATCGAGGACGCAGACGACGTGATCGCCGACCTCGATCAGGGGCTCACCGCCGGCGAACGCGCCGCGACCGACACGGAGGTGTGACGCCGTGAGCACCGTTCCGACCGACCACGGCGTCGCCGCTCTCGGGGAGTTCGTCTTCGAGTGCGGCCAGTCGGTCCCCGATCTGGAGGTCGCCTACGAGACCCACGGCGAGTTCGACGGCGACAACGTGGTGTTGGTCTGCCACGCGCTCACCGGTAGCCAGAACGTCGCCCGGTCGCCCGCGCCGGAGCGCAACGAGGGGACCCGCGGAGCCGGGCAGGCCGGACAGGCCCGCGCGTGGTGGGACGACATCGTCGGCCCGGGGAAGGCGATAGACACCACGAAGTACTACGTCGTCTGCGCGAACGTTCCCGGTTCCTGTTACGGCACCACGGGGCCGGCGAGCGAGCGCCCAGCCGACCTCGACCTCCCCGAGGAACCCGATCACGACCGGTGGGGGACCGCCTTCCCGCCGGTGCAGGTCGAGGACTGGGCGCGCTCGCAGCGCCGTCTGCTGGACCACCTCGGCGTGGGCCGGCTCCGAGCCGTCGTCGGCGGGAGCGTCGGCGGGATGAACGTCTTGGAGTGGGCGAAGCGCTACCCCGACGACGTCGACCGCGTGGTCGCCATCGCGACCGCCGGTCGCCTCGACGCGCAGTGTCTCGCGCTCGACGCGGTCGCCCGGCGGGCGATCCGCGCGGACCCGAACTGGAACGGGGGCAACTACTACGGCGAGGGCCGCCCCTCGCCGGACGAAGGGCTCGCCTTGGCCCGTCAGATCGGGCACATCATGTACCTCTCGAAGGCGTCGATGGAGCGGAAGTTCGGTCGTCGCTCGGCGGGCCGCGACTCGCTGACCCGCGAGGAGGGAGATTTGGGTCTCCCGCCGGAGCCAACGGCGGCCTTCTTCCCGTACCGCGAGGTGGAGTCGTACCTCGACTATCAGGCGGAGGGGTTCAGCGAGCGGTTCGACGCCAACAGCTACCTCTACCTCACGCGCGCGATGGACGAGTACGACCTCTCCGCCGGCCACGGCACCGACGCCGACGCGCTCGCCGCCTTCGAGGGCGAGGCGCTGTTGATGAGCTTTACCGCCGACTGGCACTTCACCGTCGAGCAGTCGTCGTCGCTTGCGGCCGCCTTCCGCGATCGGGATGTCCCCGTCGCCCACCACGTGATCGACTCCGATCACGGCCACGACGCGTTCCTCGTCGAGCCCGAACATGTCGGCCCGCCGCTGCGTGACTTCCTCGTGGAGGGGGTCGGAGGTCGGGCGGTCTCCGATGACGGCGGCGGTGGGGGTAACGACTCCGCGCGGCCCGAGCGGGACCACGCGCCGGTTCACGCGAGCCTTTTTAAAGGGTAGTTGAGGTTTACAACCATAGCTGCTGTGCTGTTGGCGCGCCTGCGAGCGGTCGCCATCGACGGCCGCGACGAGCTGGGGCTTTGGAGGCGTTCACCGCCGGATCGGTGTCAATACTTATCGGTGCACCTCTGAGCAGTCAAAATCACCCACCTCATACGTACACGATCAACCATGACAACGTTCATAGTTCTTGACTCCGTGGTGTGTGAGGTATGCCCGGTGGACACTCCCAGACGCTTCGACCGTTCCTGTGGCGCGCCGAACGACTGTACCCCGACACCGAGATCGTCTCCCGGACTCACGAGGGGCGGACGCGGCACACGTACGCTGAGTACGCTGACCGAACCGCACAGCTCGCGAACGCGCTCGACGAGTACGGGATCGAACGCGGCGACAGGGTTGCGACGTTCTGCTGGAACCACACCCGCCACTTCGAGACGTACTTCGGCGTCCCGAGCACCGGCGCGCAGCTCCACACGATCAACCCGCTTCTACCCGACGAGCATATCCAGTACATCGTCGACGACGCCGCCGACGAGATTGTCTTCGTCGACGCATCGCTGGCGCCGAAACTCGCCGGCGCCGCCGATGGCGCCGCGGAGTTCGACGACGTCGACTTCGTCTCCATGGGCTCGTCAGAGATCGACGCGCTTGATGCCACACCGTACGAGGAGTTCATCGCTGACCAACCGACCGACTACGACTGGCCCGACCTCGACAGCGACCAGCCCGCCGGCCTCTGTTACACCTCCGGGACGACGGGGAAGCCGAAGGGCGTTGAGTACACCCAGTCGATGCTGTGGAGCCACACGATGGCCTCCCAGACGCCACAGGGGATCCCGATGGAGGACTCCGACGTGGTCATGCCAGTTGTCCCCATGTTCCACGTCAACGCGTGGGGGATGCCGTTCACCGCGACCGCGGCGGGCGCGAAACACGTCTATCCGGGGCCGTCGCCGGACCCGGCCGACCTTGCGGCGCTGATCGAGGAAGAGGGCGTGACCGTCTCCGCGGGCGTCCCGACGGTGTGGCTCGGCCTCCAGGAGTACATCACGGGGGGCAACGACGTGGACCTCTCGACGCTCGACACCGTGATCGTCGGCGGCGCGGCTGCGCCGCGGTCGATGATCGAGTGGTACGACGACCGGGGCGTCGAGGTGCTCCACGCGTGGGGGATGACTGAGCTGTCGCCGATCGGCACCGTCTCGCACCTCACCTCGGACCTGCGCGACGCCGACTACGAGACGCAGGTCGACAAGCGCTCGAAACAGGGACTCGTCGTCCCCGGATTGGAGTTCGAGGTGATCGATGAGAACGACGAGGAGATTCCGTGGGACGGCGAGGCGTTCGGCGAGCTCCGGATCCGCGGCCCGTGGGTCACTCAAGAGTACTTCGCACGCCCCGACGCCAGCGAGGAGGGGTTCGAAGACGGCTGGCTGAAGACTGGCGACGTGGTCACCGTCGACGAGGACGGCTACATCCAGCTCGTTGACCGGACGAAAGACGTGATCAAGTCGGGCGGCGAGTGGATCTCCAGTGTCGAGTTGGAGAACGCGATTATGGCCTACGACGGCGTCAGCGAGGCGACCGTGGTCGGCGTCCCGCACGAGCGCTGGCAGGAGCGCCCGGTCGCGTTCGTCGTCGCGGCCGACGGTGTCGACCGCGAGGCGCTCGTCGAGGAAATCGAGGCCGGACTCCGCGAGGACTACCCGAAATGGTGGGTACCGGACGCGGTGGAGTTCATCGACGAGGTGCCCAAGACCGCCACCGGTAAGTTCTCGAAAAAGGACCTCCGGGAACAGTACGCCGACCAGTCGCTCGTGGAGGGGTCCGTTCCGAAAAACGACGCGCCCGAACAGGAGTAGGTCGTTAACGGGTCGACCGCGGGTGGTCTATTCGCCGTCGCGGTCGCCGATGACCCACTTGTGCGAGTAGCTCTCCCCACAGGTGCAGTGGGCGTACGCGTGGATCACGTCGCCCTCGGCGTAGAGCCCGCCGACTTCCTCATTTTGCGCCTCCGCGAACGCGAAGATGAACCGGATCTCGTGATCGTCGTCGGGATTCTCCTCGGTGAACGGACACGCCCCGTCGTCGAGCAATCGCGCGATCTCGCCTTCGGCGCCCATCGCCGTCTTCGCGAACTCCATCGCGCCCATACCGGTTCCGGCCTGAAACGCGGACCGACCGGTCTCCCCGTCGAGGATCAGCCGAACCCCACCGTCAGTCTCAGTGCCGACGTTGCGGAGCCGGGAGTCGTCGTCGAGATACGCGTCGCTCAGGTAGAAGACCACGTCGTCGAGCCGCTCGCCCGCGAGGAACTCGTCGAGGTTGCTCATGCCGGCCGGACGCACGTGAACCGTAAAAAGCGTGCGAGTCGGCCCGAGGGCGCCCGCCTCGATCCGGCCCGTCTCGCCCCCGACGCCCCCCAACTCGCGCGGAATCGGGGTAAGTGTTAATACGAACCACTGAGATCAGTCGTGTGATGAGTGCGCAAACGCCATCCGAAGACCGGCTCGTCGAGTGGGCGAACCTGGTCGACGAGAACGTGCCGGAGAAGCTCCGAGAGGAGCGATCCGGTGACTGTTAACTTTCACCCCGGTTCGCGAAGGCTTTAGGCCGACGGCGGCGAAGCCCCGCCGATGGCGACTGAGGCCACCGGCATCGACAGACCCCTGCTCGTCGACGACTTCCTTCAGCGGCGCCGCTACCAGCTCCAGCTCGCGGACGCCGCGGCCGACGAACACACACTCGTCTGTCTCCCGACCGGTCTCGGCAAGACGACGGTCAGCCTGCTCGTCACCGCCGAGCGCCTCCACGAAGTCGGCGGGAAGGCGCTCTTTTTAGCCCCCACAAAACCCCTCGTCCAGCAGCACGCCGACTTCTACCGCGAGGCGCTCTCGATTCCGGACGACGAGATCGTCGTGTTCACCGGCGACGTGAAACCCGACGATCGCGCCGCGCTCTGGAACGACGCCCGGATCGTGATCGCGACTCCGCAGGTCGTCGAGAACGATCTGGTCGGCAACCGGATCTCGCTGCGCGACGTGACCCACTGCACCTTCGACGAGTGTCACCGCGCGACCGGCGACTACGCGTACGTCTACATCGCCGAGCGCTACCACGCCGACGCGGCCGACCCGCTCGTCACCGGGATGTCGGCCTCGCCCGGCGGCGACACCGAGGAGATCGAGACGGTCTGTGAGAACCTCGGGCTCTCGAACGTGGAAGTGATGACCGAGGAGGACGCCGACGTCGACGAGTACACCCACGACACCGACGTGCAGTGGGAGCAGGTCACGCTCCCCGACGAGGTCATCGCGATCCGCGACGCCCTCAACGAGGTGATAACCGACCGACTGGAGAAGCTGAAGTCGCTCGGCGTGACGAACAAGACAAGCCCCGACCTCTCCCAGCGCGACCTCAACGAGATGCGCGGGAAGCTGAAGAAGATGATGGACAACGACCAGTCGGACGGGTACAAAGGGATGTCCACCCACGCCGAGGTGATGAAGCTCCGGCGTGCGACCGAGCTGGTCGAGACCCAGTCGGTCGAATCCGTTCGTCGCTACTTCGAGCGCCAGCGCGAGGCCGCGCGCTCCTCCGGTGCCTCGAAGGCGAGCCAGCGGATGGTCGCGGACCCCAAAGTGCGCGAGGCGATGCGGAAGGCCGAGGCGTTCGACGGGCTCCACCCGAAGTTCTCGAAGGCCCGCATCCTGCTGGCGGAGACGCTCGGGATCAACGAGGGCGAGCGTGCCATTCTGTTCACCGAGTCCCGCGACACCGCGGAGGCGCTCGTGGAGTTCCTCTCGACGAGCTTCGACGTGCGGAAGTTCGTCGGACAGGGCGACAAGGAGGGCTCCGACGGAATGAGCCAGAAACAGCAACAGGAGACGCTCGACGAGTTCAAAGCCGGGGACTTCGAGGTACTCGTCTCCACGAGCGTCGCCGAGGAGGGGCTCGACGTCCCAGAGGTCGATCTCGTCTGTTTCTACGAGCCGGTCCCGACCGCGATCCGCTCGATCCAGCGCAAGGGCCGGACCGGCCGGCAGGCCGAGGGGAAAGTCGTCGTCCTGATGGCAGAAGACACCCGCGACGAGGCGTTCTTCTGGATCTCGCGGCGCCGCGAGAAGAAGATGGCCAGCCAGCTCGCCGAACTGAAGGAAGCGACCGACGACATTGAAGAGACCGTCGACGATGGACAGGCGGGGCTCGACGCGTTCGCCGGGGGATCCGCCGGGAACGACACGAAGCCGGAAGCCGACAATAGCGCGGCAGACAGTGACGATGGCGGCGACGACGACAACACCGACGCCGGACTCACCGACTTCGCGGCGGAGGCGCGAGACGGAGACGCCGATGGGGAGGATAACGATGACGACGGAGGCGACGAGAGCGACGGGGGCGACGAGAGCGAGGGAGACAGCGACGATGCCGGCGAGGTCGAGGCAAGCGAGGGGGACAGCGACGATGCCGGCGTCGTCGCGACCGCTGGCGTCGACGAGGGCGTCGAAGTCGTCGTCGATCAGCGCGAGCTCGACTCCACCATCGCGAAGGACCTCTCGACGCGCGACGGACTCGTCACCCGGCTGGAGACGCTCGCGGTCGGCGACTACGTGCTCTCCGACCGGGTTGCCGTCGAGCGCAAGTCGGCGGCGGACTTCGTCGACTCGATGCTCGACTCCGATCGGTCGATGTTCGAGCAGGTCGGCGAGCTCTCGCGGGCGTACGCCCGCCCCGTGATGGTCGTCGAGGGGACGAACCTCTACGGCCAGCGCGACATCGACCCCAACGCGATTCGCGGCGCGCTCGCGTCGCTCGCGGTCGACTTCGATGTGAGCGTCCTCCGCACCGAGGGCGAGTCGGACACCACCGAACTGCTCGCGACGATCGCCAAGCGCGAGCAGGAGACGCGGGACCGCGAGGTGAGCGTCCACGGCGAGAAGACGGCGAAGACCCGCGCCGAACAGCAGGAGTACGTCGTCTCCTCCATTGCCGACATCGGCCCGGTCACCGCGCGCACGCTTCTCGAACACTTCGGCACCGTCGAGGCCGTGATGACCGCGCCGGAGGACGACCTACTGGAGGTCGACGGGGTCGGCCCGGTGACCGCCGAGCGCATCCGTGAAGTCGTCGGGAGCGAGTACGAGTAACGCCCGCGTTTCCGCCAGCGAGCCGGCTACTCGAACCCGCTCACCAGCGTCACCACCCACTGGCCGAGGTCGTACTCCGACCTGACTTCCACCCGCGTCACCCACTTCACCCACTGGAACCCCCGCCTGTCGGGCGCGACCAGCCGAGCGGGCGCGCCGTGCCCGTGCGAGAGGCGCTCGCCGCCCACGTGCGTTGCGAGCAGCGCGTCCTCGGCCTCCTCGATCGGGAGGCTCCAGCGGTAGCCCGTCACGGACGTGAACCGGACGTATGCCGGCTCGCGGTCGGAATCCGCACCGGGGGTTTCCCCCGCGGCCGCGACCCCGCCGGCCGCGTCGAGGAGGTCGCCGACGCGGATCCCGCCCCACTCTTGGACCGTGTACCAGCCGCTGGTGCAGTCGAGCAGGGCCTCCGTCTCGTGGCCCGCGGCGAGGTCGCTGGCGTTGAGGGCGATCGGGTCGACGACGAGTCCGTCGACCATCAGTCGGTAGGGTTCTCGGTCGATCGGGTCGGGGTCGTCGGCGACCCACGAGGTGATCGGGAACGCGCCGTTCCCCTCGCCCTCCCGCGGCTGTGACCCGGTGAATCTCCGGTCGGAGCCGGCCGTGTCGAGCGCGTCGTTGGCGGCCTGCTGGAGGCGGTACGTCGCCGCGCCCGCGGCCAGCAGGACGGTGTAGCGTATCGCGGTGCGCCGCCGCTCGAAGTCGACCCGTCGCGGGAGCCGGAACCGAGTCGCCGCGTGCGCGGCTACAAGCGGGACGAGCGCGAGGCCGAACCCGACGTGGACGGAGAGGAGGGTCCAGTAGGAGAGTCGCACGTCGAGCCCGAACACCCAGACGATCCCGGTCGCAAGCGTGCCGAGCGCGGCGACGAGCGTCAGGACTGACAGCGCGGTCGACCGCCGCCACAGGCTCGGATCCGTGAGCCGACGGCCGACACGCGCGAGTTTCCACGCGAGCAGTGCGACGATCCCGATCCCGAGCGCGCGGTGGAGCCAGAACAGCGGCCATCCCTCGGGGACGCCGACGGTGAACGAGACGAGCCCGGTCATCGCCTCGGCGACGACGAACGCGAAAAGTGACCAGTCGACCGCGCGCGGCGGCGGCTCCAGCCGGTCGAGCGCCCCACCGATCCGGGATCTCACGTCCATCTCGGCCGTGGTAGGTGCTACCGGGACAAAAGCGTCGTCACAGCTCGTACACTTCCCCATCCACCGCCAGCGGCTCCTCGAACGCTTCGTCGGGCGGGTAGAAGTGCGCGAGGTGGACGAGGCGGGTGCGGTCCGCGTCCAGCTCGTCGGCAAGCGCGAGCGCGCCCTCCCGGGTCATGTGTTTCGAGCCGAACGTGCGCGGGACCCCGTCCGGGCCCTCGTGGCGCCCGCCGATCGGGTGATGGTCGCAAAGCGACGCGGGGACGATGGCGTCGGCGAGCAGGAGGTCGGCGTCGGCGAGCGCGTCGCGGGACCGCTCTGGCACGTCGTAGCTCGTGTCGCCCGTCAACGAGAGCTTGGCGCCCGTCTCGGGGTCTTCGATCACGACGCCGTAACACAGGAGCGGCGGGTGGTCGACGGGGACGAACCGAACCTCAAACCCGCAGCTCTCGAACGGGTCGAACGGGTCGCGGGAGTGGACGCCGATCCGGTCTTCCAAGTAGTCGTACTTGCTTCGGATCGTCTCGGCGACGCTCTCGTCGGTCGCGGGATCGGTCTCCGACGGCGCGTGGACCGGGAGCCCGTCGACCAGCCGGTAGACGTTGCCGAGCCCGTCCAAGTGGTCGAAGTGGATGTGCGTCACGATGCCGGCGTCGGGCAGCGGAACGTCGTTGTCGAGGAACTGGCTCCGGAAATCGGGGCTGAAGTCGACGAGTAGCGACTCGCCTGTGCGCTCGTTCGCGACGTGGACCGAGAACCGCGAGCGCGACACCCCGCGCTCGCGCGCCGCGGCGCAGGTGTCGCAATCGCAGCCGACCGTCGGCGTCCCGGTCGTGTCGCCGGTTCCGAGGAGGGTGACCCGCATCTCGGCTCGGCATCCACGGCCCACCGACTTAGCGTCCGTGGTCGACCCGTCGATTTGGCGTCTGCGATCGACCCGCCCAGCCGGCGGCCGCGAGAGGAAGAACCGGGTTCCTCCGACCACTTCGAGTTAGGGCTGCCGCACCCGGATCGTGCCGTTGGTGTCGACGGTGACAAACAGCCGATCGCGAACCTCGCGTCCGCGGACCGCGTCGCCCGCACGCTCCCCGATCGTCTTCATCAGGTCGGGTGCGGTCTGGTTCACCTTCACGCCCGCGTCGTCGCAGGCGTCGTACACGCGCTTCGGCGCGTCATAGAGGTCGGTTCCCGCCTCAATCTCGACGCGGACGGGAGCGGCGAGCGCCTCCGCGAACGCGACCGTCTCGTGGGCGCTCGCCACGTTGTTGCGGGCGCTGGCCTCGACGCTAGAGACGTTCGCACGGGAGGTACCCAGCCAGTCCGCGATGTCGGACTGGCGGAGCCCCCGTTCGCGGAGGGCCAGCACCTCGGCCTGCCGGCGGGTGAGGACGCTCTCGTCCGCGTCGAACCCCGCGCGCTCCAACAGCGCCGCGGCGTCGACGTTGTCGGGGTCAGGGTCCCGGTCTGGATCGGGGGGCCCGTCGTCTGCGACCATACGTGTCATCAGGAGACGCGCGCCCAAAAAACGGCGGTTTCAACGGGAGTGGACGGAACAGAGAGGGTGCAAAACGGGACCAGAGTCGGCGACGGATCGGTAACGTCTGGACTGTCCGTGGGGTGGGACCGCTCTCGGGACGGTCTACTTGCCCCAGAAGTTTTCGCGGCTGCCGAGCCGTTCGCGGTCGGGACGGTCGCGGCGCCGGTCGCCTTTGCCGTCATCTTCCTCGGTGTCGTCGGCGTCGTCAACGTCGTCGCCGGCGGGGTCATCCCCGTCGCCGTCGTCGCCCTCGCCTTCCTCCGGATCGTCGGGGAGGCGCTCGACGACATCTTGCGCGGTCGCGTGGCTCGATTTCACGCGGTGGATCCGGACCTCGGCACGCGCCGGGGGGAGCAGGCCGTCGACGAGGACGATGAAGCCGTCGTCGGTACGCCCCACGCCGGCGCCGCTCTCGTGGATGTCGTCGACCTCGACGACGATTTCCTCGCCGGGCTGGACCGGTTGCTGTTTCAGCTCGTAGATGGGCATGTCGTAGTGGTTACACCACTCCGCGCCGCCCTTGTTGCCGTAGTGTTGGCACCCCATTCCCTCGATTCGTTCGTCGAAGCTGGGGCAATCGTCGGCGAGTGGACAGTCCGCCATACCGTAGAAGAGACCGGCCGCCATTGAAACGTTTTCGACTGGGCGGCCGATGAATCCGGCGTATCGGCGCCTCATTCGGGTGAACGGTGGGTAAATCGATCAGTCGGTCGAGTCCCAACGCCGACCTAGAGGAACTCCCTGACCTCCGAGTACCACATATCGTGGTGATCGACCGCGTCGACCGCGTCCGCCACGTCGACCGCGATCGCATGCCAGCACCGCTCCGAGGGGTCCTCGGCGTCGAGGTTGTAGGTCGCGTCTGCGCAGGTACACTCGCCGTCCTCGATAACGTACTCGTCGTCGTGGCCGACGACGACGGTGAAATCGCGGTAGCGCTTGACCCGTCCCTCGCCGACCGCCTCTATGGCGCGTTTCCCGCGGTCGCCGTGTTCGTCGACGACGGCCGCGGCGATCGGGCCGGTCAGCTCCCCGGCCTCCGCGATCGCCGCCTGCCAGTCGTCGACCGGCTCCATATCGCCCTCTTTTCGGGCGTTCGGTTAAACACCGTCGGTCAGGACGGGAGTCGCTGACGGCTCTAAACAGCCGACAGCAACACCACTCTCTCACTTAAAACCCATCGCGCTGGGGATTGCGCCGCGCTACTCCAACACGATCAGCACGTCGCCCATATCGACGCTGTCGCCCTCGCCGGCGTGAACGCTCACGACGGTGCCGCCGCGCTCGGCGACCACGTCGTTTTCCATCTTCATCGCTTCGAGCACACAGACCACGTCGCCGGCGGCGACCTCGTCGCCCTCGTCGACGTCGACCGAGAGGATCGTCCCCTGCATCTCCGCCTCGATCGCCTCGCCGCCCTCAGCGATGTCGACACCGTCGTCACTCCCGTCGTCGGACTTCGCCTGCGGGGGCCGCTGCTCGCCACCACTGCCGCCGGCGCCGCCCATCCCGCCCTCCGGCACCGGGATCGCGGGTGCGCCGCGCTCCTCCAGTTCGACCTCGAAACGCTTGCCGTTCACCTCGACGGTGAACTCGCGTTCGGACACCTCTTCATCGTCGTCGCCGCTCGCGGACGACTCGGTGCCCCACTTCTCCTGTGCGTCCGCGACCAGCGCCTCATCGAGCTCCTCGTCGAGGTACTTCGTGGTGTGGGTGCCCGCGACGAACCGCTCGTCGTCGAGCATGAGACGATGGAACGGGACGATGGTGACGACTCCTTCGAGGTCGTACTCCGCGAGCGCGCGCTTCGACCGCGCGAGACACTCCTCGCGGTCCGAACCCCACACGATCAGCTTCGCGATCATCGAATCGTAGTCGGTGACCAGCTCGTCGCCCTGTCGGAGCGCGTCGTCGACGCGGACGCCGATTCCGCCCGGTGGGTCGTAGGTCTCCAAGCGTCCCTCGTTGGCGGGCTGGAAGTCGGCGGCGGCGTTCTCGGCGTTGATCCGGAACTCGATCGCGTGGCCGTCAAGCTCGACGTCGTCCTGCGAGACGGAGATGCCCTCCCCGGCGGCGACCCGGAGCTGCTCTTTCACGATGTCGATCCCCGTCAGCTCCTCCGTGACGGTGTGTTCGACCTGAATCCGCGTGTTGACTTCGAGGAAGTAGAAGGGCGTGTCCGGCCCGAGCAGGTCCGACGGGTCGCGGTCCACGTCCTCCTCGACGAGGAACTCGACGGTGCCGGCGTTGGTGTAGTCGGCGGCGGCGACGCCGCGGCGAGCGGACTCGCCGATCTGCTCGCGCAGTTCGTCGGAGAGCGCGGGGGAAGGCCCCTCTTCGATCACCTTCTGGTAGCGGCGCTGGAGCGAGCAGTCGCGCTCGCCGAGGTGGACCACGTCGCTCTCGTCGAGGGACCCGTTACCCTCGGGGTCGTCTGCGACGATCTGGACCTCGATGTGGCGGGGGTTCTGTAGATAGCGTTCGAGGTAGACGGAGTCGTTCGAGAAGTACGCCTCGCCCTCGCGTTTCGCGGATTCGAGGGCCTTCTCGGCCTCGTCGGCACTCTCGACGACTTTCATCCCGCGGCCGCCGCCGCCGCCCTCGGCTTTGATCGCGACGGGGTAGCCGTGCTCGTCGCCGAACTCGGTCACCGCCTCGACGTCGGTAACGGGCTCGGTCGTCCCGGGGACGATGGGCACGTCGGCGTCGTCCATCACGCGGCGCGCGTGGGTCTTCTCCCCGAGCCGCTCCATCGCGTCGCTCGACGGACCGACCCAGGTGATCCCGTCGGTCGCCTCGACGCGGGCCGCGAAGTCGGCGTTCTCCGCGAGGAAGCCGTAGCCGGGGTGGATCGCGTCGGCGTCGGCCGCCTTCGCGGCCTCGACGACCGCCTCGCCGTCGAGGTACGAGTCGGCAGCGCGGGCCGGTCCCACGTTGTACGCCTCGTCCGCGTACCGGACGTGACCCGCGTGTTTGTCCGCGTCGCTGTAGACGGCGACGGTGTCGACACCCAGCTCAGCACAGGCGCGCATCACCCGAACCGCGATTTCTCCGCGGTTCGCGACCAGAACCTTATCGAACATTCCTGCACGTTCCTTCCACCATAACCCACCTCATTCTATCGGTCCGTGACGACGAACGGTGACGACGATTGTCGTACTCCGTCGGCTATCTTTCCCCGAGGAGAGAATCCCGCCGTTTACGGCGAGAGTGAATCCGACAACCCCAAACGATCCGCCAACGACGCTATGGACGGATATTCAACGCTATTCCGAACTATTAACTCAATTAATCTACATAGGCTATATATGGCGATTCAGGTTACTCGTACCTACATTGGTTCCATACAGAACCAGCGTCAGGTACAGAGTGGTCTGGATTTGCTCGGTGATTCCGCCTCGAAAATCTGAAACGTCGCACGGTGGACAGCGAACCGCATCTGGGACGAAACTGGCAAAATTCCCGATGTGAGCGTTCTGAAAGCGTACATGAAGAACCAAGCGTGCTGGAAGGACTTGAACGCACAATCGAGTCAGAAAGTCATTGAAGAACTTTCTGACGCTTTCCAGTCATGGTTCGACCTGCGGCAGAAAGACGACACGGCGAATCCTCCCGGCTACCGCAAACACGGAGACGAACGACCGCGCAGTACGGTCTCATTCAAAGAAGACGGGTTCAAACACGACCCCGACAACAACCGCGTCCGACTCTCGAAAGGTTCCAATCTCAAGGGGTATTGGTCGGATTTCCTGCTGTGCGAATACCAGACCCGCCCTGACGTTGATCTCTCAGAAGTCAACTCGGTACAGAACGTTCGTGCGGTCTGGAACGGTGACGAGTGGGAACTACACTTCGTCTGTAAAGTCAAGCTCAAAACCAACGACTCCACAGGAAATGAAGTAGCGGGGATTGACCTCGGCATCACAAACATCGCTACGGTCGCATTTCCGGACGAATACGTCTTGTATCCCGGTAACTCGATCAAGCAGGACAAACACTACTTCAAGCGTTCAGAGTACGACACGGAAGGTAAAAACGGCCCATCTAACAAGTCGACGTGGGCACGTAGAAAACTTGCTGACCGCGAGACACACTTTTTCCACGTTCTCTCAGACACCATCATCACAGAGTGTGTCGAACGTGGTGTTGGAACGCTGGCAGTGAGCTGGCCTGAAGACGTTCGAGACTCCGACTGGGGGAAGACCGGCAACAAGAAACTCCACACGTGGGCGTTCGATCGCATCTACCAGTACCTCGAATACAAGGGCGAAGAACGTGGAGTCGAAGTACTGAAAGAGAACGAATGGGACACCTCGAAGACGTGTTCACGGTGTGGCGACGACACGACGTCAAACCGTGTCGAACGTGGATTGTACGTGTGTTCGTCGTGTGAATTGGTAGCCAATGCGGATTGTAACGGGGCGGAGAACATGCGCCAGAAGATAACTCCGAGTCCTCACGGAGAGGATAGGAGTAACGGCTGTGTGGCACAGCCATCGGTACACCTGTTCGACCGCGAGAGCGGGACGGTTCGCCCGAGAGAACAGGTTGTATCGTAAACCAGCAAATATCCCACCTGCGGTACGGGAAGCCCCGGCGTTTACGCCGGGGAGGATGTCACCCCCGCGACTTCCCGAGACGGTTAAGAGCCTGCCGGCCGCCACATCCGGACATGCTCTCGGCCGGAAATCCCTACGTGTTGCCGTCGGTGCTGGTCGCGGCGGGCGCGTATCTCGCCGTAACGCTTCTGACGGACGCCTCGTTGCTGGTCCGGATCGGCATCCTTGCCTTCCTCGCGGGCGTCGTGCCGATCGTCCTCAATCGGATCCTCGGCGGCGGCTCGACCAACGACTGGCGCGACGAGCCGACCGAGGGGATTGGAGACGGCGACAGCGACGCCGACGAGTCGCGCGAGGCGTGATCCGGCGGCCATAGATATCTACGCAATCGGTGATACCCTCGGACACACTCTGTGAAGGATTCGTGTGGCGGTCAAATCGCCGCAACCCACCGAGGTCTGCCGCCTAGGGTATGCGCGCGTTTCGACTCAGAACCGGTCGGCGCGTCCGGCTGCGGTCCACGGGTCCGTCGGCGCGTCGACGGGAACGCGGACCGATCGATTCTGCAGGCGGTCGACTCGACCAGCGAACGACCAGCGCTTGCCCTCCCAGTCCGGGTTGTCGTCCGCCGCGGCGGCCGCGGCCGCCGCGGCACGCTCGCCATCTCGGAGGTGGGCCGCGACCGCGGCGGCGATAGCGGCTGCCTCCGCGTCGTCGGCGTGCTCCGGGATCGACAGACCGTCGAGGACGGCTGATACGCCGGGTGCGGTGTCACCCGACCTCGGTGCGACATCGTCTGATTCAGATGCGTCGGTCGCCATCAGATCGGGATGTTGCCGTGCTTCTTCTCAGGTGCCTCCGAGCGCTTCCCCTTCAGCATCGTCAGGTCGTCGATCAGCCGTGCGCGCGTCTCCGTGGGCTCGATCACGTCGTCGACGAAGCCGCGGTCGGCGGCGGTGTACGGGTTCGCGAACTCCTCGCGGTACTCGTCGATGAGCTCCTGTCGGCGCGCGTCGGGGTCGTCGGCCGCTGCCAATTCCTCGCGATAGAGCACGTTGACGGCGCCTTTCGGCCCCATCACCGCGATCTCGGCGGTCGGCCACGCGTAGTTCACGTCGCCGCCGATATGCTTCGACGACATCACGCAGTAGGCTCCGCCGTACGCCTTTCGGGTGATGACGGTCAGGAGGGGAACCGTCGCCTCCGAGAAGGCGTACAGCAACTTCGCACCGTGGCGGATGATCCCGTTGTGCTCCTGATCGGTTCCCGGCATGAACCCGGGCACGTCCTCGAAGGTGAGGATGGGGATGTTGAACGCGTCGCAGAAGCGGACGAATCGGGCGCCCTTCTGGCTCGACTCGATGTCGAGCGTGCCCGCGTTCACGCGGGGGTTGTTGGCGACGATCCCGACCGAGTGGCCGTCGAGCCGGGCAAACCCGACGACGATGTTCTTCGCGAAGTTCTCCTGCACCTCGAAGAAGGAGCCCTCGTCGACGACGCTGCCGATCACGTCCTTCATGTCGTACGGCTTTCGCGGGGCGTCGGGAACGATGTCGCCCAACTCGTCGTCGGTGCGCTCGGGATCATCCCACGGCTCGACGCGCGGCGGATCCTCGACGTTGTTGGCGGGGAGGTACGAGAGCAGTCGCGCGATGTCGTCGAGCGCGTCCTCCTCGCTCTCCTCTGCGAAGTGCGCGACGCCGGAGGTCGACGAGTGGGTGACTGCGCCGCCGAGCTCCTCGAAGCTCACCTCCTCGCCCGTGACGGTCTCAATGACGTCCGGGCCGGTGATGAACATGTGCGAGGTGTCTTTGACCATGAACGTGAAGTCCGTGATCGCCGGAGAGTAGACCGCACCCCCGGCGCACGGGCCCATAATCGCCGATATCTGCGGGATCACGCCGGACGCCTCCGTGTTGCGCCGGAAGATCTCAGCGAATCCGCCGAGCGAGGCGACGCCCTCCTGAATGCGGGCACCCGCGGAGTCGTTGAGTCCGACCACGGGCGCGCCGACATCCATCGCTTTGTCCATCACTTTGCAGACTTTCTCGGCGAACACCTCGCCGAGCGACCCGCCGAAGACGGTGAAATCGTGTGCGAAGACGAACGTTTTCCGGCCGTTCACCTCGCCGTATCCCGTGACGACACCGTCGCCCGGAATCTGCTGTTCCTCCATTCCGAAATTGTTGTTCCGGTGGGTGCGGAACCGGTCGAACTCGTGGAACGTCCCGTCGTCGAGGAAGTAGTCGACCCGCTCGCGCGCGGTCATCTTCCCCTTCTCGTGTTGGGACTCGATCCGATCCTCGCCGCCGCCGAGTGCCGCCCGCTCTCGACGCTCGCGGAGATCCTCGATACGGTCGTCCATCGTCACGCCGGACCACCCTGAGTCATTACCTCGTGGGTCGGCGAGCGGCATCAAAAGGGTTCCCCTATGCGACGTTTTCGCCTTCGACAGGCGTCGAACTCGGTATCGAAGCGGGGCCCGGCGTCGAACTCGGTGTCGAAGCAGGACCTCGCGTTGAGGAACCGTCCGCACGGCCCCTGTCTCGGGTTCACTCTCTGACGGCCGGTTCGACGCTTTTAAACCTCCGATGGACCACTTTCCGGTGAGACAGGCTTCGCCTGTTTCACTGACCCGTAGGAGCGACCTGCGTACTACGGAGGTGAAAATGGCAGACACAATACAAGAGGCCGTAACCCTCGCACTCGACGATGCGCCCGAGCGGAACTTCCGCGAGACCGTGGACATCGCGATCAACCTGCGAGACCTCGACCTCAACGATCCGTCGAACCGAATCGACGAGTCCGTCGTGCTGCCGGCTGGAACGGGGCAGGAGACACAGATCGTCGTCTTCGCGGAGGGCGAAACCGCCGTCCGCGCTCAGGAAGTTGCTGATCAAGTGCTTGACAGCGACGACCTTGAGGACTTAGGAGACGACGACGACCGCGCAAAGGACCTGGCCGACGAGACCGACTTCTTCGTCGCAGAGGCCAACCTGATGCAGGACATCGGTCGGTACCTCGGTACCGTCCTCGGTCCGCGCGGGAAGATGCCTACCCCACTACAGCCGGACGACGACATCGTCGACACAGTCAACCGGATGAAGAACACGGTGCAGCTCCGGTCGCGTGACCGGCGCACGTTCCACACCCGTGTCGGTGCCGAGGATATGGGCCCCGACGCGATCTCGGACAACATCGACGTCATCATCCGGCGGCTCGAAGCGAGCCTCGAGAAGGGCCCGCTCAACATTGACGGGATCTACGTGAAGACCACGATGGGTCCCGCCAAGGAGGTGCCCGTATGAGCTCGGTCCGCAAGACCGAGACGATCCCGCAGTGGAAACAGGAGGAGGTCGACGAGCTCGTCGACTTTATCGAGTCGTTCAACTCCGTCGGGATCGTCGGCGTCGCCGGCATCCCGAGCCGCCAGCTTCAGGCCATGCGCCGCGAGCTGCACGGCTCCGCGGACGTCCGGATGAGCCGCAACACGCTCACCGTCCGTGCGCTCGAAGAGGTAAACGACGGCGTCGAAGAGCTGACCCAGTACGTCGCGGGTCAGGTCGCGCTCATCGGCACGAACGACAACCCGTTCGGCCTCTTCAAGCAGCTGGAAGCCTCGAAGACCCCCGCCCCGATCAACGCGGGCGAGGTCGCCCCCAACGACGTCGTCATCCCCGAGGGTGACACGGGCGTCGACCCGGGACCGTTCGTCGGCGAGCTCCAGACTGTCGGGGCCGCCGCGCGCATTCAGGACGGCTCGATCATGGTCACCGAGGACTCGAAGGTCCTCGAAGAGGGCGAGGTCGTCGACGACGACCTCGCGAACGTCCTGACCGAACTCGGCATCGAGCCGAAGGAAGTCGGACTCGACCTCAAGGGCGTCTACTCCGAGGGCGTCCTGTTCGAGCCGGACGAGCTCGAAATCGACGTCGACGAGTACGAAGCGGACATCCGCTCGGCGGCCGCCGCCGCGCGAAACCTCTCGGTCAACGCCGCGTACCCGACGGCCGCCACCGCCGGCACCCTTCTCGCGAAGGCGTCCGGCGAGGCCAAGTCCGTCGGACTGTTCGCGGAGATCGAGAGCCCGGACGTCGTGCCCGACCTCATCGGGAAGGCCGACGCCCAGCTCCGCTCGCTCGCGGCCCAGATCGACGACGAGGAGGCGCTTCCCGAGGAGCTGCAGGGCGTCGAAGCTGCCCCGGCTCCTGAGACGGACGACGCCGACGAGGAAGAGGAACAGGCGGAGGAAGAAGACGACACGGACGACGCTGAGGCAGCCGACGACGACGCCGACGACGGCGACGACGGCGGCGACGGTCTCGGCGCGATGTTCGGATAACACCACGAGGATACACCAATGGAATACGTTTACGCTGCGCTCATCCTGAACGAGACTGGCGAAGAGATCAACGAAGACAACGTCACCGGCGTGCTCGAAGCCGCCGGCGTCGACGTCGAGGAATCCCGCGTCAAGGCGCTCGTCGCCGCGCTGGAGGACGTCGACATCGAGGAGGCCATCGAGACGGCCGCCGCGGCCCCCGCCGCCGGCGCCGCCGCGGGCGGCTCCGCGGACGCCGCGGACGCCGACGAGGCCGCCGACGAGAGCGACGACGAGGACGACGCCGCCGAGGAAGCGGCGGACGACGAGGACGAGGACGACGACGGCGGCGAGGGCCTCGGCGAGCTCTTCGGCTAACGCCGGACGATAGCCGAGACTTCGACCGCGTCGACCGACTCTCAAACATCCGATTTTTATTGAACTTCGCTATCCGGAGTGATAACGTCGTCCACGAGTTTATATACCGATCTCGGAAACGGAGAGGTGATGAAGATCGTCGACGGCGACAAGGTCGAGTGCGATCGGTGCGAGTCGGTGTTCCCGATCGAGGATGTCTCGCTGCTCGAGAAGGAGACGAACCGAGACTACGAGCGAGTGCTGTGCGAGGAGTGTCTGGGTGCCGTCGGAGTGCCGAAGGGGTACACGCTCCGTCGGGACATCAGTCATCTCGCCGGGTGAGCCGCGAGGCGGGGAACCCGTACCGGTCGCAGTCCGCGACGCTCCGTCCCGGCCGGAGCGAGTCCGCGTAGACCGCCTCGACGACGGGTTCGTGGGCGCCGTAGCCGGCGTTCGTGGGGTACTCGGCGATGACACGCCCCTCGTCGGTCCGGTAGGCGTCGGCCCGGTCGGTCGTGACTGCGACGACGATGAGTCGTTTCCCCGTCTCGCGATCGCGGACGATCGCGCCCGGTTCGAACGCGTGTCGGTCACAGAGGTGCGAGCCGCCGGCGTCGAACGGGACGAACGTCTCCGCGCCACAGACCGCACAGGCGCCGATACGCTGGTCGGGGGCGGGGATGGACCCCGCGGTCACCTCCATCGCAACGCGGCGGAGGTGCTTGCAGCGCGAGCCGCGGATCGCGTGGTCCGGGCAGGTACAGGTGCCGGCGTCAAGCGCAACCACGTAGGTGCCGCCGTCGGTCTCGACGACGTAGCGCCGGTCGCGAAGCGGGCGGATCGTCATCTCTTCCGTGACGGCGCGCGTGGATCGGTTGTCGTGCTCGCCGGAAGACGCCGCTGGCGGCGTCGAGGACGGCTCTCGCGACGGGGTCGTTTCGCCGGCTGTTGACGCGGATGCGTCTCGGGTGTGCGTCATAAGTGACTGCGAGAGGACTCTCGCTTCACGTCAATATACGAGACGGAAACGGATAAATACGCCGCTGAGATGGGTCGAGCGCGGATATTCCACGTTCGGAACGCCCTCGTCGACTCGACCGTGCTGACCTCGCCGCCCTCATCGAAGTCCTTTTTTAGTGGCGACGGAAACTCGCGGATATGGAAATCGACGCGGAGCTCCGTCGACAGATCGTGGTCTCGCTGTCGGCGGCCGCGATCTTCGTCGCCGGACTGGTCGGGATCGGGGTCGCGTTCGGCGGTCCCGAAGGGCTGCCGGAGACGGGCGCGATCGCCCTCGTTGCGCTGCTCGCCGCGTTCGTGTTGCTGATGGCACTCGTCGGCGCGTACCTCATCCGCGCGAGCGACGACGACGCGTAGGACGACTACTCGATTTCGGCTTTTCCTGCGGCCGCGTTCTGCTCGCGCCAGTCGGTGATCTCGTCGGCTTTGTCCACGCGCGCCTCGTAGTACGCGAGTGGGTCGGCAGCGACCTGCATGTGGTCGTCCTCGTTGTGGCAGATCCCGTAGTTCGCCAGCGTCTCGCAGGTCGGCGGCGGGTACTGGCTCCCCCGGTCATCGCTCAGGTACTCGGTCTGGTATCGGATACCTTCGGCGTCGAGGCTCGTGTCGGCGCAAAACGTCACTACCTCGTCGGGCGTCATCCCGATTCCGACGAGAAACGCCATCAGCGCGAACGACTCCGGCGGGGAGAGCTCTGTGCCGCGCTCGGCCTTCTCGATCAGGTTCCGCATGCAGGGCGGGAACAGGTCAGGGGCGACCACATCGACCGGGCCGGCGTAGGTGCGCTCGGAGAGCAGCCGCTTGAGGTCTGCGACGCCGGATTCGAGCTCGGCGGCGATCCCCTCCCCGGCGGCGAGTTCGAACGGGAGGCCCTCTCGGACCCGATCTTCGACCGCGGCTTCGAGCGCATCCAGAAGCTCCTCACGGGAGATGCGCACCTCGCCGTCGTCGAGCGCGCGGTTGACGAGCCGCCACGACTCACCCCACGAGGGCGACGTGAGCCGAAGATACGGTCCCACGGCGATCCAGTAGTGTTCCGGGTCGCGGCCGGGGGCGGAGCCGGACCCTGTCGCGGTTGTGCCGCCGGTCCCCGGGTCGGATCGGAGCGATTCCGGTCGCACCGCATCCGCGAGGTCGAACTCGGCGAGTACGTCGTCTAGCGCGACGGTCGGCGTCGACATCGACCGCAGCTCGTCGTCGGTCGCGAGGTCCTCGCGGATCCGGTCGATCGCGGTTGCGGCCTCGGCGGCGGCGTACTTCTCGATCGCGGGGTCGGAGTCAAGCAGCGAGACGAGGATCCGTGCGATCGGATACGAGAGCAACTCGGCCTGCGTGTCGTAGGCCGACTCGGTGGGGAAGGCGCCACTCTCGGACGCGACCGTCCCGTCCATCAGAGCGCGTTCCACGCGTTCGCGGGCGCGCTCGACCGCCGGCGCGTCGGCCGCGACGAGCTCCGGCAGCGACACCGCGGCGTCGGCGACCGCCTCGCGGGCGGTCGCGAAGAACGGGTACTTGGCGTCGAGCGCGTCCATGTCCGGGCCGAGGTAGCAACGGGCGGCGAATAAGCGGTGCGGTCCGCGTCGGCGCGGATGGGTGCATCGGGGAGCAGGTGAGAACCACGTGAGACGGACTTAGAGCCGCCCGCGGAGGTAGTGCCCGAGGACCCCGCCGACGATCCCGGACCCGAGGGTGTAGATGACGGCGACGCCGATCACGAACAGCGCGATAAGCCCGAACTCCGCGGGCGCTCCGGCGAATCCGAGGAAGAACAGCAGGAAGAACACGACGGCCACGAATGGTAGGGTCATCACGACCCCGGCGACCGTGCCCGCCTTGAGCGCGTCGCTCGACCGGCCGCCACAGAGGTAGCCGGCGACCGCGCCCGCCTTGAGCGCGTCGCTCGACCGGCCGCCACAGAGGTAGCCGGCGACCGCGCCGCCGAGCACGGTGGCGAAGGGGACGAACGACAGAACCGAGCCGGCGATTCCGCCTACGATCCCGTAGACGAGTACGTCGACCAAGTCCGCGGGGGTACCGTCTCCGGGGGCGAGGAAGTCGGTCGATGCGGTGCTGTCCGCGCCTGGGGAGCGAGCGTCGGTGGAAGCGATGTCGTCAGTGGAGGGTGTGTCGTCGGGGACCATCGTTCGGCTACTCCTCCTCGTCAGTTGGCTCGCCGTCTCCCGCCTCCTCGACTGCCGCGCCGGGCGCGTTCGACTTCACGCTGTTAAGTCCCTGTTTCGCTTTCTGTTTGGAGGCGTACCCCTGTCCGCCGTCGGCGATGACGTTCCCGTTGTCGTGGCGGAGCCGCCAGCGGTGTTCGTCCGCCGTGTCCCTGAATATCTCGAAGGTGGCGTCGCTCCCTCCTTCGTCGGGTGCCTCCTCGTCGCGAGAGATGTCGATCACGTGGGCGCCGGGCGCGTTCCGCTGGACGCTCTCGATGCCCGACTTGGCGTCGCGTTTGTCCGAGTACCCACCGCCGCCGTCGGCGATGATGTTCCCGTTGTCGTGGACGAGCCGCCAGCGCCACTCGTCGACGCTGTCTGTGTATAGTTCGAAGGCCGCCTTGCTCGCGGCAGCGTCGTCGTTGATCTCACCCTCCGTCTCCGGCCACTCCATCTCAATCTCGAAGTGGACCATCCCGTCCTCGCGTTCGAGTTCGATCTCGACCTCTTGTTCTGGGGCCGGATCGACCGTCACCGTACCGGCGTCGTCGACGGGGACCGGTTCCCCGCGACCGAGCGCCCGTGCGATGCGTCGGAAGTAGGTGGCAAGCGCCTGTCGGCTCCGTGACTGCCGCGACTCGTGAACCGCTTTTTCGGGCATACACGCTCCCGTCACGGCGGGCACACAAAACGCTATGGCTGACTCTAGTCAATCAGTATGCACTTATAAATGGCTGTGCGGTGGCGCGCGCCTCCGAGTGGTCACCGCAGAGTAGCTGATCGCGCCGACTCACGACCGATCGACACCACCAGTCGCACCTATGTCTCGATCGATCCTCATCGCGTGGGAGTTCGGGCGGGTTCGAACCCGCCCTCACATACATTTCTGTGACGCACTTCGTTCGTCCCAGAAATGGGCTCGGGCGGGTTCGAACCGCCGACCTCAGCCTTGTAAAGGCCGCGTCATGACCAGCTAGACCACGAGCCCTCAGAGTTTCAAACCCGCCGGCAGCGGAAAACGGTTTCTTTCTGCGGCGCAAGGATCGATCGTGAACCGCCGCCTCCTCGCGATCGCTAGCGCCCTCGGCGCCATCGCCCTCCTGCTCGTCGCGGCGATCGCGGCGAACCCGGCCCTCCTGATCGCCGGCTACGACACCACGACCGTCGAGGCGGTCGACGGCGAGACGGGCGACTCGCTCGCAACCGTCGAGACGCGCGTCGCAGACGGCTTCGCGAAGCAGTACGTCGGCCTCTCCGAGACTGACGAGCTCGCCGACGACGAGGGAATGCTGTTCGTCCACGACGAGACGGGCAAACACGCCTACGTGATGCGAGGAATGTCGTTCGGGCTCGACATCGTCTTCGTCGCGCCGAACGGCACCGTCACCGAGATCCACGAGGCGGCGCCCGACTCGCGCCCGTACACCCGCTATGCGGGCACCGGTCGGTACGTCCTCGAAGCGCCGCGAGGGTGGAGCGAGCGCAACGGTGTCGGGCCGGGTGACCGGCTCGTCTTCGAGGTGGACTGACCGCGACAAAACCGTACCCCGCGACGAAACCGATTTGCCCTTCGCGGGCGTCGACCAAGCCATGACCGGTCTCTCTCGCCGGATCGCGTGGAACCTTCGCCACCGCTGGCGGCGGATATTCGCGCTCCTCGTGATCGGTATCGGCGTCGCCGCCCCGCTCATCACCGGGCTCTGGTGGTCGCTGCCGCTCGTCTGGTTCTTCGGGCTGTTCGTCGCGTTGCCCGTCCTTCACACGCTGACGAAGCCGGTGCCCGACGAGGATAGCGACGACTCCGACGCCAATGCCCCCGACGACCCCGCCCTCCGCGCGCTCCGCGAGCGCTACGCTCGCGGCGAGATCGACGAGCGCGAGTTCGAGCGCAAGCTCGACCGGCTGCTGGAGACCGAAGACGCCGAGACCGTCGACCGCAGCGACGCCGAGGACCTCGCCGAGCGCGTTCGCGACGGACTCCGGCGCGAAGTCGAGCGGGTTCGCGAGTGATCCCGATCCCGATCCAGATCTCGACCGCGACCGTCATCGTTTTGCGCGGCGCTAGCGAGAGGATCTGACGTGTTTGTCGACGCACTCCGGTACCCGCTTGCCGATCGAACGCGGTTAGACGGCACCGCGAAGTGTCTCGCAGCGCTCCTGTTCAGCGGGGTGCTGCTTCGGTTTGCAGCACGCCTCTGGCCCGACTGGGCGTTGGTGGCACCGCTTCTGCTCGCCGTCGCTCCTCTGCTCGCGTTTCTCGGCCTCCTCGGAGGTGTCCTCGCCGGAGGCGGGTTCCCCCCGCTGGCGACAACCGATACGGTGCGTCTCGCCGGTCGGCTCCTCGGCGTCGCTACCGTCTACCTCCTCCCTGCGGCTATCACTGTGGTCGCCGCCGGCTACGTCGTCGCGAGCGGGACGGTTCCGGACGCGCTGGGCGGCGTGACGCTCGCGACCCTCGCGACCGCCGCGCTGCTCGTCACGGTCGTCTGTGGGTACCTCTTCCCGGCGGCGGCCGTCGTGAGCGTTCGAGACGGACTCCGTGCGGGTCTCCGGCGGGACGCTCTCCGCGGTACGGCGTCGAGCACGTACTTCCTCGCGTGGGTGGGCGCGACCGTGCTCGTCGTCGTCGCATGGAGCGCGCTTGCAGCGACGGCCACACGGAGCGTCGCCGCGCTCCTCGTGCTTGGGTGGTGTGCCTACGCCCACGTCGCCGCCGCGGCGCTCATCGCCGAGAGCGTCGATCGAACTGGCTACTGGTGACGGCGACCCGCGAAAAACGGAAAAATCGAAACGGTTCCGGATCCGGTCAGGCGAGGTTGACCTGATCAGCGGCGTCCTTCATCGACCGGTTGTGGAGCGCCTCGCCGGTGACGCGATCAAAGATGTGGATCGCGTCCTCCGGAATCTGCGCGACGACCGAGTCTCCCTCACTGACCTGCGTGAACCCGTCGATCGTCGCGACGAGGGTCGCAGCGGACTCGGGGTCTGCGTCGGGGTCGAAATGGAGGTACACCGTGTTCTCGTCGCCCATCGGTTCGACGACGTCGACGGTCATTTCGAACTCGTGTGCGTCGGACTTGCTCGCGACGAGCTTGATCGCCTCGGGACGAATCCCCATGACAAGATCGGCCGTCTCTCCGAGGTCCACACGCACGTCGTCGCCGATGGGATACTCGAAGACGTCACCGACCAGCCGGTCGCCGTCGAGCGTCACGTCGAAGAAGTTCATCGAGGGCTCGCCGAGGAAGCTCGCGACGAACTGGTTGGCCGGCTCGTGGTAGCACTTCAGCGGCGACGCGATCTGCTGCAGTTTGCCGCCGTCGAGGATGGCGATCCGATCGCCCATCGTCATCGCCTCGGTCTGGTCGTGCGTGACGTACACCGTCGTCACACCGAGATCGTTCTGAAGCCGCTGTAGTTCCGTCCGCATCTCCGCACGGAGCTTCGCGTCGAGGTTGCTGAGGGGCTCGTCCATCAGGAACACCTCAGGGTCGCGGACGATGGCGCGGCCGAGTGCGACGCGCTGCTGTTGCCCGCCCGAGAGATCGCTCGGCTTTCGATCGAGCAGCGGCGAAATTCCGAGCATCTCGCCGGTTTCAGACACCATCCGGTTAATCTCGTCGTCGAGGAGGTCCGTCGATTCCTCCAGTCCGAATGACATGTTCTGCCGGACACTCATGTGCGGGTAGAGCGCGTACGACTGGAACACCATCGCGATATCCCGGTCCTGTGATTTCACGTCGTTAACGACGCGATCGTCGATGCTGAGCGTGCCGGAGGTGATCGTCTCCAAGCCAGCGATCATCCGGAGCGTCGTGGACTTCCCGCAGCCGGACGGACCGACGACGACGAGGAACTCGCCGTCGTCGATCGACATCGACACATCGTCGACCGCGACGATTTCCTCGTCGCCGTCCTGGAACGTCTTCGTTATCGAGTTGAGTTCAAGCGTTGCCATATCTGTGTGTTGTGGTCGGTGTCGTGTGGTCGTTTGCGCGTCGCGCCGCGTCGCATCCCGGACGCCCTCGTCTCGGACGGGTCCCGTCGCTGGACGGGGTCGGCGTGCGGGTCACGCCGCCACCCCCTCGGCGAACTCCTCGCCGAAGAGGATGTACACCGCAAGCGTCGGCAGCGCCGCGAAGAATGCCCCGGCCATCCGGAGCGCGAAGTCTTGTCCCTCCAGCGAGCTCCCGAGTCCCGCAAGGATCAACACGACGGGCGCCGCAGGGCTCGATTCCGTCGAGACGATCACCAGCGTAAAGAGGAGATCGTTCCAGATCTGGGTGAACTGATAGATTAAGACGACGGCGAACATCGGTCCCGAGAGCGGGAGGACGATCCGTCGGTACACCCGACGGAGCGTCGCTCCGTCAAGGCGGGCCGACTCGATCATCTCGTCGCTCATCGTCTTGTAGTACGTCCGGAACAGGAGCGTACAGATGGGGAGCCCGTAGGCGACGTGGGTGATCACCAACTCGATGATGCCAACGTAGTCGTCGTCGATCCCGAGCGCCCAGACGAACGATAACGCGTCGCCGAGCTGGACCCACTGCGACCAGAACTGGGTCAGCGGGACCAGCACCGCCTGATACGGGATGAAGATCCCGGCGACGATGAGCATGAGTACCACTGCCTTGTACGACTTCTTCCAGGTTGGGATCGTCAGGCCGTACGCCGTGACGCTCCCGACGAACGCCGAGATGACCGTCGCGGGCACAGCGTACAGCAGGCTGTTCCCCATCCCACGCAGCAGGGTATCGGTCGCCGTCTGCCACTTCTCGAGTGTGAACCCGGACGGGCCGGGTGGGGCGAACGGCGCCGTCTCGATGATCGCGGTGCCGGTCTTGAACGACGTGACCAGGCCAGATTCGATGGGAACGAGGTAGAACGCCGCCGCGAGTGTCAGGACAACGTACAGGCCGATATCCTCGGCCGTCAGCTGATCGATGGTCCGGCGCAGCCGCGCCGTCGCCGTTGCGCCGCCGTCGGTTCGAGGTTTTGCGTTGCTCATAGGTTGTCCCTCCGGTATTCGTACACAAGGTAGGGGCCGATGACGCTGAGCGCCATTCCGAACAGGACGATCGCGATCGCCGACCCGTACGCCCAGTTGAGATTCGCGTACGCCTCACGAACCATCTTCGTCGCTAAGATATCGGCGCCGTTCGGCGGCCGGTATCCCCCTGACAGCGAGTAGAGGAAGTCGAAGGCCTTCATCCCGAACACCATCAGCACTACGGCGGCGCTGATCGTCGCGCCCTTCAACTGGGGGATGATAACGCGCCAGTACATCTTCAGGGTCGACGCGCCGTCGACCGTGGCCGCCTCGTAGTGCTCTGTCGGAATGGCTCGGAGCCCAGCGAGGTACACGACCATCGCGTACCCCGAGAACTGCCACATCAACGCGAAGATGACCGCGTAGAGGACGATGTCCTGGTTGCCGAGCCAGCTCACTGGGCCGAGACCGACAGTGCCGATGACGTTGTTGGCGATCCCGTTGTTGTAGTTGTAGATCCACAGCCAGAACTGGGCGGTCACCACGAACGAGAGGCTCATCGGCAGGAGATAGATCGTCCGGAACGTGTTCTCGAACCGGATCCCTCTATCGATTAGGATAGCCAGCACGAGGCCGACCACGAGCGTCCCCGCCGTGAACGCGATAAGCAGGATGAGCGTGTTGATCGCGGCGTCGATGAACCCGGTGTCTGCGAGCGCACGCGTGTACATCTCGAAGTCGAGGTTCGAGTAGTCCGGCGCGTTCTCGAAGCGCTGGTAGTCGGTCAGCGAGATCAGCAGGTTCCAGATGATCGCACCGTAGACGAACAGCCCCATCAGCAGGAACGGAGGGAGCCAGAAGACGGACGACTCGATGAAGTCGCTCCCGAAGCGCTGGTCCAAGGTCGCCTTGAGACGGGTCGTCAGGTCCCGGTCCGGTTCCGGCGCCGGGTCGGCGCCAGGGCCGTCGCTCACGACCCCGCCGTCGGTACGGACCTCGCTGTCGTCGTCCCTCGAGGAGGGACTGATCGTCCGGTGCAATCGACGGTAAAAATCGAGCATCGCGTGGAGTTCAGTTCGACACCGCGTTCAGGAAGCCCTGCGTCGCGGCGTCGACGTTGTACGGTCCCGTGAACTCCGAAGAGATGACGTCGTTGAGCGCCGTCATCGTCTCGGAGGGGACGCCGAGGCCGTGCTGAAGGTTCGGCGGTCGGTACTCCGCGTTCGCGAAGTCCTCGGCCGTCTCCTGGAGGTACGGACCGAACTCCTCCATGCTCACGTCGGTCCGAGTCGGGATCGAGCCCTTGTACTGGTTGAACGCGATCTGGGCCTCCGGGCTGCCGGCGAACGCCTCCCAGGTCTTCGAGGCCTCGGGCGTCGGGTTGTCCGACGGGTAGAGGAACGAGTCGAAGTGGAGGGTGTACATTCCCTCGGTCCCGGGGAACGTCTTGAAGCCCCAGTCGTCTCCGTACTCGAAGTTCTCGGCGTTCCGGAACGCGCCCGCCGCCCAGTTACCTTGGTGGATAAACGCGGCGTCGCCGTTGATGATGTTCTGGTTCGACTGGGTCAGACCGATCGAAGCCGCGTCGTCACTGATATGGTTCTCCAGCATCTCTGCGGTCGTCTCGAACGCCGACCGGACGGCGCTCTCGTCGCCGTTACCCTCGAGGAAGTCCATATACGGCTGGTAGCCGTTGACGCCGAGCATCACGGCGCCCCACAGCTGCGTCGTCGTCCACGTCCCGGACATCCCGTGGGTCATCGGAATCGCGTCGGTCTCGCTGGAAACCGTCTCGAAGGCGTCGATGAGTGCCGAGGGGCTATTCAGCGAGTCGACATCGATCCCCGCGTCCTCGACGACGGAGACGTTGTAGAAGAGGCAGTTCAGTCGGTGGGAGCCGAGCGGCACGGCGCGGTAGCTGCCGTTCTGCTTGTGGAGCTCGACCGCCTCCTCGACCATCGCGTCCTCGAAGCCGTTCTCCTCCCAAACGTCGTCGACGCTGCCGAGGACCCCCTGATAGCGGAGGAGGTTCGGACCGGGCCAGCCGGCGAACGATCCCGGCGGATCGTCACTCTGGAGTCGGTTCGCGACGACTGCGTCGAGGTTCTGGTTGCCGCCGCCGCCGATGGGGTTCATCTCGAGGCCGACATCGGGGTGAACCTCGTTGAACGCTGCCTCCAATGCCTCGGCCGCGGCGGCGCCGTCGCCGCCGGTCCAGCCGTGGAGTACCTCGACAGGCTCACCGGAGCCGCCGTCGCTCCCGTCGGAGCCGTCGGAACCGTCACTGCCGTCACTGCCGTCGGAACCGTCACTGCCGTCGCCACCGCCGGAACAGCCGGCGATCCCCACGGTTGCGAGGGTACCGGCGCCGGCCACGTAGTGGCGACGCGTAAGGCGGTTGTTGTCGTCGGATCGGCTGTCGTGTGACATGTATAATGATGATCTCCCTCCCTATATTTAACGATTGATGTTCATTTACTCCGATTGTTAAAAATGTCTACACGCTAATCCTTGAACAGGCGCGCGATCAGCTATCTCACCTGGGGTGGTTGTCACGTATCACCTAGGAGAGTTGTCACGGCCACTGTTGGGACGCTGAAATGTCTACGTGTTGATGAGTTTGGGCGCTCGGTGTGAGAGCCGAGCACAGCGTAACCGGGGCCGGGCCGCCTGAGGCTCGACTATCCGGGGGTCGGACCGACCGATTCTTGAGCGCGTGGCCCGGAAGATGCGATATGGAGGGACCGCTGTGGATCGACGCGCACGCCCCGGCGCTCGATGAGATCCGTCAAGACGAGGCCCGCCAGCGGCTGGAGCGCGCGGTCGATGAGCCGATGAACCTCGTCGTGCAGGGGCCGCCCGGTGTCGGAAAGACGGCAGCGACGCGGGCGTTGACCCGGGTCGCCCACGAAACCCCCGACGCCGACCTGATCGAGATCAATGTCGCCGACTTCTTCGGCCGGACCAAAAAGGAGATCCGGAGCGATCCCCGCTTTGAGGGGTTCCTACAGGGTCGAAGCCGGATGGCGAAACGCGACATGATAAACCGGGTGCTGAAGGAGTCGGCGTCGTACGCGCCAATGTCGGGCGAGTACAAAACGGTCCTGTTGGACAACGCCGAAGCCATCCGCGAGGACTTCCAGCAGGCGCTCCGACGTGTGATGGAACAGCACCATCGTACCACACAGTTCGTGATCGCCACCCGACAGCCGTCGAAACTCATCGCGCCGATCCGCTCGCGATGTTTTCCGGTTCGCGTGCGTGCGCCGACAACCGACGAGACGATCGACGTCCTCGAAACGATCTGTGAGCGCGAGGGCGTCGACTACGACGGCAACGGGCTGGAGTTCGTCGCCAGCGCGGCCGGCGGCGATCTCCGAAAGGCGATCCTCTCGGCGCAGGCCACCGCGGCCGAGGGCGGCGAGATCACCATGTCGACCGCCTACGAGACGCTCGGCGAGGTCGGCGACGACGACGCGATCCGGGAGGCGCTCGCCGATGCCCGTGCCGGCGACTTCAAGGACGCTCGCTCGACCCTTGACGACCTGCTCGACGATGGTGGATACGACGGCGAGGAACTGCTGCGCGAGACCTTGCGAGTCGCCCGTGCCGGCTCCGAGTACGGCGGCGACGATCTCGCGCGGCTCCACGTCCTCGCCGGCGAGGCCGACCTCGATCTCGTCGACGGGCTCGACGACCGCACCCACCTCGTTCACCTGCTCTCGGCGTGGGCCGCGGGGCGCACCGAGCTCCGACCAGACCTCCGAGACCCCGTGGAGGCCTGACGATGGCCCGGAACCCCCCGCTCGCGACGGTCCTCCCGTTCGACGTCGTCGACGAAGCGTGGCGGCTGGCGCTCGCGCCCGCGCTCGCCGCCGCCGTGACGCTGCCGTTCTTGCCGCCGGTCGGGATCGGCCTGTTGGCGCTCGCGTTCGGCGTCCTCTGGTTCCACCGCGACCCCGACCGCTCGACGCCAGATGCCGAGGGGATTGTCGTCGCCCCCGCCGACGGAACTGTCTCGGTCGTCCGCAAGGAGGGCGAACGGCTCCGCGTTGGCGTGTTCATGAACGTCACCGACGTGCACGTGAATCGCGCGCCGCTCGCGGGCGAGGTCCGCGAGGTTCGGCACCGCCCCGGCGCGAATCGGCCCGCCTTCGACAAGGAGTCCGACCGCAACGAGCAGGTCGCGATCGACTTCGGCGAGTACGAACTGTTGGTCATCGCCGGCTGGTTCGCTCGCCGGATCCATCCCTCGGTCGAGCCCGGCGATGCCGTCGACCGCGGCGAGCGCGTGGGCCACGTCTCGTTCGGCTCGCGGGCAGACGTGATCCTCCCCGCCGATATCGACGAGACTGACCTCCTCGTGAGCGAGGGTGACGCGGTGCGCGCCGGCGAGACGATCATCGCCGAGCGGGACTGAGATCGCAGATTTTCTTCACCGAGCGCGAGCGTCCCCGGACGCCGGACGCGACCGCCTCAGACTCCCAGCGCGTCGGCCAGCTCGTGGATCGATTCGACTGTCATATCCGGATCGCCCGCAAACGGCTCCCACGGCGTCCCCTTCCGGTCGACGCGAACTGCCTGCATCCCCGCGTGCGACGCGCCCAACACATCGAACCAGCCCGCGGTGACGTGAACGATCTCGTCGATCGGTGTCCCGGTTCGGGCGGCGCCGTGGCGGTACAGCTCCGCCGCCGGCTTGAACGTCTCCACCTCGTCGGCGCTTATCGTCCCAGCGATGAGATCGCCGATACCGGCGTGTTCGACCATCGAATCGAGCATCTCCGGGTTTCCGTTCGAGAGCACGTACGGCTCGTAGCCGCCCTCCCGTAGGCGCTCGATCCCTGAGCGCACGTCGTCGAACACCTCCAGTTCGTGGTACACCGCGAGGATCTCGTCGCGTTCGGCGGACGACAGATCAACGTTGTGAGCCGCCAAGGCGTACGTCAGCGCGTCGCGGTTCATCTCGTAGAACGGCTGGTAGGCGTCGATCGCGTTCGCGACGAAGGTGTACGCCAGCGACCGCGACCGCCAGAGCCGCGACACCGGCTCCGGGTCGGGGACGCGCTCGGCGAGCGCCGCCTCGGCCGCCTCCACGTCGACGAGGGTGCTGTACGAGTCGAAGGTGACGGTCTGAACGCGGTCCGGATCGAGTGGCATTCGGTCGTCCCTTCGGCGCGCCGCGTTATCATACCCCGTGGTTCGCTCGATCGCAGATCGATTCCCTCCGGACGGTGATTTTTATAGGACGAACGGCCCCTGTTGGCGGATCGGTTCGCCGTGCGGCCGCCCGGAGACGGCGACGAAGCGAAGCCCATCTTCCTCGTCGCTCTCGACCGTCACGTCTCGTGCGTCCGCGTTCGGTAGCACGTCGCCTGCGCCGAACTCGCAGCGGATGTCGGCACCGGCACCGGCGGCTGCGTCGCCCTCCCTGACGGTCCCGCTCCCCTCGACGCCGTAGAGGAATCCGGACCACTCGTCGGGAATCTCCCACGTCCACGTATCGCTGACGTGAACGTCGAGATACTCCATCGGGGTGTGCAACTCGATCGGCGAGCCCTCGCCCACGACGGTCGTGACGGTCGCGCCGTCGAGTTCGGTCGTGGGGAGCTCCTCGGCGCTCGCGTCGACGTAGTCCGGATCCGCCTCCTTCTCCTCGCGCGGGAGGTTCACCCAGAGCTGGAGCCCGTTGCAGGCCTCGTCGTCGGCGGGGAACTCCGAGTGGCGGATGCCGCTCCCGGTCGTGATCCGCATCGCCTCGTTTTCGCGCGCGGTGTGCTCGACGCCGAGCGAGTCCGCGTGGTCCATCCCGCCCTCGATCATGTACGAGACGATCTCGAACCCCTTGTGCGGGTGCATCGGGAACCCCTTGTCGGGGTCGATGTAGAACCGCTCGAACAGCACGAACGGGTCGAGGTTGTCGGGATGGCCGTTCGTCGGGAACGCACGGTCGGAGTTCACGCCGGTTCCGTGCCGGACCGTCTCGCCGGAGAGCGGCTCGACGCTCGCGCCGCTCTCGTCTGGTGTCATATTCGATCTGACGAGTTCGGCACAGATAAGGCCCGCGTCGCCGGTAGTCAAAAACAACTAGATAATAAATATATTTGTTCCGATTATGGTTTAAAACGGATTTATGGGGGATTTCTGAGTCATTTGGAAAAGACAAACCTCTTACTGAAAAGTGCTACAGAGAACGCTCTTACCCGTCCCGAACATGGAAATGAATGTAGACATGAGCTACGAACTTGATCCGCTGCCGTACGATTACGACGCATTGGAGCCGCACATTTCCGAGCAGGTGCTCGAATGGCATCACGACACTCACCACCAGGGCTACGTGAACGGGTGGAACTCGGCCGAGGAGACGCTTGAGGCGAACCGCGACGCTGGAGACTTCTCATCGTCGGGCGGGGCGATCCGAAACGTGACCCATAATTCGTCGGGTCACATCCTGCACGATCTGTTCTGGCAGAACATGAGTCCGGAAGGCGGCGACGAGCCTGAAGGCGCACTTGCCGACCAGATCGAGGAGGACTTCGGCTCGTACGACGCCTGGAAGGGCGAGTTCGAGGCGGCGGCGTCCGCCGCGTCCGGCTGGGCGCTCTTAGTGTACGACACGTTCTCGAACCAGCTGCGGAACGTCGTGGTCGACAAGCACGACCAGGGCGCGATCTGGGGCGGCCACCCGATTCTCGCGCTGGACGTATGGGAACACTCCTACTACCACGACTACGGCCCGGCTCGTGGCGAGTTCGTCGACAACTTCTTCGAGGTCGTCGACTGGAACGAGCCCGCGACCCGCTACGAGCAGGCCGTCGAGCTGTTCGAGTAACGAACGTCGATCGATCGGTCGAAATTTGACCGATCCTACCGAGATATTCTACTGCCCGCCGGGTCGTTCGGCCCGCCCGGTGGACGCTTCTACTCCGCGAGTATCGTCCGCAACCTACTCAACCAGCGTCGTCTCCACCACATCGACCGACCCGTCGACGACCACGCGAAGCTCGTCGCCCCCGCAAGGAAGCGAGAGTTGGACCCGGAGTGGGTCCTCGGCAACGATCGTCGTCCGCTCGTCGCTCACGCACCAGTCGAACCCCCAGAACGGCTCGGTGTTCAGGTCGACGCCGCGCTCGGAGAAGAACAGCAGCGTCTCGGCGTGGTCCAAGAGGGTGACCCCGACCGTCGACCGCAGCCGGTAGTTACACCGCTGACAGACGTGTTCGACGGCGACGTCGAGATCCTCCTCGTCGGGGTCGCGGACGAGCGTCGTCTCGACCGCGCCGGTGCATTCGGGGCAAACTCCGTCCGCGGCCAGACAGTAGTGGTGGCGGACGTAGTGGTGGAACGCCTGCAGCAGCTCGTCGGTTGTGCGGTCGTCGAGCCCACCGGAGGGGAACGGGTAGCTCACCTGAATCGTGCCGCAGTCGGCACACCCCACGGTGAGCGTGTCGTCGACGTACCAGCCGTGGAGGTCGCCGTCGCAGTCGTAACACGACCCCTCGACCGGGAAGAACCCAACTTGCGCCCGATCGGTGAGGGTGCCGGTGAAGATCGCGCTGACGACCTTGCGGCCGGGGTACCGGAACTCGTAGCCGTCGTCGCTCCGCTTGACGAAGTGACCGGTGAGCTGTCGGAGGTGGTAGTTGAAGTTGGCGCTGTCGTCAATGTCGACCCGCTCGAAGAGATCGGTGAAGCTCACCGGCTCCTCGTCGGCGCCGAGTTCAAGGAGTGCGCGCAGGATGTCGACTCGAGTATCATTGCCGAGGGTGGCGAACACCTCCGCGGGGAGCACTCGGGACTCCGTCCGGAGGGCGGCCGTCAGGTCGTCGTCGGAGTCGATGTCCGACCCCGCGTCTGTCTCCGCCGCCGGCTCCGTTTCGGTCGCTGTGTCGGTCTCCGCACCCGCGTCCGCGCCGGCGGTTCGATCGAACTGACTCACACCGAATCCACGCGACACGACCGGATAAAACCCATCGAACGGGGCGTGATCACCGACCCAGCGCCGTTCGAACGTCGGGACGGTCCGACTTTCCCTTGTTAGGACTGCGACCGCCTGCACGGCCGGACCACCGGCGCGTCGATCACCGATTCCGGCACCACTCCGCCGCGGTCGACGATCCACCCGATCGCCTCCGCACCGAGCGCGACCGGCCCGTCGAGATTCGCGAGCCGAACCGCCGCCAGCGACGCCGCGAGGGGCGGGCCGTCGTACGCCGTAGGCTTCGCACCGGCGTCGGCGGGGCCGGCGCCCGGAACGACCGACAGCGCGTCGCGGAACGCCGGGTACACTTCACGAGCGAGCTCTCGACGGGCGTCTTGACGCCGATTCCGCAGCCGGTCCCGTAGTTCGAGGCGTCGTTCCCGGTCGTCGCGGGCGCTGGCCGCTCGCTTCCGGGCGTGTTGGAGTGCCTGCTCGGCCGCGATTCGCTCGCTCTGTGCGGCCGACAGCTCAGCGGCCGCCGACTCCAGATCGCCGAGGGCCTCGTCGGTCTCCGCCTCGACCTCTCGGCGCGCTTGCACGCCCCCGCGGAGGGCCGCAACGCGCTCTTTCAGTCGCTCTTCCTCGCCGCTCGCGGCTGCGACTTGGCGCCGGGCCGCGTCGAGATCGACCGATTCAATCTCGATCGACGCGATAGCGTCGCGGATCTCGATCAGTTCGCCCTCGATCGACGACGCCAGCCCAAGCGTCCGGGCCGCCGCCGCAAGTTCACGCCAGAGGCTCGTCTCCGTCGGGACGCGGCCGATCACGGCAGCCGGATCGGGGATGACCGGATCGGGAGTCGCCACGATATCGTCTTGTCCGTAGGTTTTGCCGTCGAGCCTGTCGGCCCGCTCCTCGCTTTTGGGCGCTTCGTCGGGTTCGTCCCGATTGCGCCGTCCGTCCGCACCGCTCACAGCTCGTTGCCTCGCATCGAGTCGGGATTGGGATGGTCGGTTCCAGCAGCAAACGCGGCGTACGGCGTCGACTTCGCGTTACGGTTCGCGTACGCGCCCGCGGCCTCGCGGACCGGTTTGTCGAGCGCGACAAACTCGTTAAACGGCTCCGTCTGTTCGATCTGTACGTCCCCGCCGTACGACTCGCGCAACCGGAGCGCGAGGAACGCGGCGTACACCGTCGCGTCGAGCAGTGCCGCCCGCCCGAACCGCCGAACGACCGTCTCTTCGTGACGGCGACACAGGTTTCGGAGGCCGGTGCGAGCCGCCGTCGAATACGTCACGACCAGCAGCACGAACGCGGTTGATCGACTCCGGAACTTATCGGTTCCGAACTGGTACGACGATCACACTCGTTCCACGTCGAATTCGGGGACAGAGTCGCCTCTTATCTTTGTCACATCTTCTAAACTATCGGGCCCGATGAGCGCGAGCACGCGTTCCCGCGCCGCGGGCGCCGAGGGTGCGACCACGATCGTTCCGTCGATCGGATCTTCGCCAACAGCGCGGAACACGTCGTCGTCGCCGTCGAACTCGGTGGCGTACGTCCGGAGGACCGCCGCCACGCGTCGCTCGGTGTCGGCGAGGTCGGCGTCGCCGTTCTCGAACGCACGGAGTGCATCCTCGACGTTCCGTATCGCGGAAATCCGGTCCATCTAGGTTGTCCGGAGGTGACCCTGCTGGGGCTCGTACACTTCGCCCTTCGTGCGGAGCTTCTCGATCTCGCGTTCGGCCTTCCCGGGGTCCATCCCAATCTCGCCGGCGCGGTCGAGCACCTCCTCGACGGGTGCGCCCTCCTGATACTCCTCCTCGATATCCGCGATGAGCCCCTTGATGTTCTTGATGCGGTCGCGCTGGCTCTTGGAGGTCCCTGTCTCGACCACGTCGGCGTCGAACTGCCCCGTCTCCGGGTCGACACCGATGTCCTTGAGACACGACTCGACGATGTCGGTCGCGCGGTCCGCGTCTATGCGCTCGACCGTGTCCGAGAGCCGGACCCGCGCGCTCGCCTCCGCAAGCCGCACCATTGCCTCCAGCTTCCGGGCGGTGACCGGGACCGGGGCGTCCTCGTCGGCGCCTTTCGAGCGCAGGTTGACGTAGAACTCCTCGATGAGATCCTTCGCCTCCTCCGTCATCGTCGGGTAACAGGAGCGTTTCGCGTGGGCGATGTACTTTCGGAGCAGCTCCGCGTCAATTTCCGGCGCGACCTCCTGTGTCACCTCCGCGACCTGTTCCGGCGTGAACTCCGAGCTCGCCAGCTCCTCGCGCTGCGTGTTGATCTCCCCGGCGTAGTTCGTCTTGATGATGTGTTTCGCCAGTCGGGAGTCGTGATCCGGATCCGGGCTGTCCGTCACCGTGAAGATGAGGTCGAACCGCGAGATGAGCGCGGGTTCGAGGTCGATCTGCTCGCCGATCGGCTCGTACTGATCGAACCGACCGTACTTGGGGTTCGCCGCGCCGAGGAGGGAACACCGCGCTTTCAGCGTCGCGTTGATCCCCGCCTTCGAGACGGAGATCTTCTGCTGTTCGAGCCCCTCGTGCATCGCAGAGCGGTCCGACGAATCCATTTTATCCAGCTCGTCGACTGCGGCGATTCCCTTGTCAGCGAGGACGAGAGCGCCGGCTTCGAGTGACCACTGCTGACCGTCGCCGAAGTCATCTCTTACAGCTGCGGCGGTAAGACCCGCAGCAGATGATCCCTTACCAGACGTATAAACTGATCTCGGTGCAATATTCTCTACGTAACTGATCATCTGGGACTTTCCAGTACCCGGATCTCCGATCAAGAGCATATGCAGATCCCCCCGGATCCGCGACCCGTCGGGAAGGTGTTTGGTGACACCCGAGAAGAGTTGGAGGATCATCGCGAGCTTCTCCTCCTCGTAGCCGTAGATGGCCGGGGCGATGGACTCGACCATCGCGTCGTAGATGTCCTCGCGGTTGGAGAGCTCGATGATCTCGCGTTTGTCCGCCTCGGTGATGTCCATGTCCTCGAACTCCTCGTCCTCGATGGCGATGGAGACGCCGTCCATGTACAGGTCGAAGATGGCGGACTTCTCGTTGCCCTGCTCGACCTGCTCGATGTGGAGGACGCCGACGCAGGTGACGTGGTCGCCGGGGCTCACCTTGCCGGTGATGTCGTCGACGATGTCGACGTCGATGTTCTGAGGCGTCTCGCCGCCGCGGAGCCCCTCGGGCGACTCCTGAATGCGGAGCTTCTGGGAGTCGACGAACTCCGACTGGTCGAAGTTGACGCGGAAGGGCCCCTGTCGCTCACAGCCCTGACACTCGTGGGGCTCTTGGAACCCGCCGTCGCTTTGGGGGATGTACGTTATCGTCCCGCAGCGCTGGCACTCGAAGGCGGCCTCGGTTACCTTCGGGCGAACGTCGGTCGCCTTACGGACGATGCCCTTGATCGAGACGAGCTTGCCGATGTGATCGTCGTGGACGCGAATTCCTCGGATGTCGATGCTCTCGGGGAGGTTTTCGATCCGGACGTGCGCGCGCCCGAGGCTGACGTCTGCGGGGAGATCGTAGAGCCGCAGCGCCTCCTCGGCGTACTCGCGCATCTGCTCCGGCTTCGTGCGGAAGTCCTCGGCGAGGTCGCGGTCGAACTGGTAGAGGTCGTCGTACTCGATGTACAGCGATCGCTGTTCGTTGGGGTATCGCTGCGCGAGGCCGCCGATTTCCTCGCGGTAGTAGTTACGGTAGAACTGAATGAACCGCTCCGTGAGGTCCTGATTCCCGGCCTGAGCCATTACGAAATCACTTCGTCGCCACCACGTATGAACCTCATGTTCGGAGCAGAGGCGAACTCGATGGCGGTCCGTTCGCGTTCGAGACGCGACCGCGCTAGGCCTTCGTCACGAACGTCGCGTCCGCGGAGGTGCGCCCCTCGTTGAAGGAGAGCACCTTGGCGCGGATCACGTCGCTTTCGCTGATGTCTCTCGGAATGTCTTGGGTGAAGAGGACAAACCCCTCGACTTTGCCGACGGCGACCTCTTTGCCCGAGTGGTGGTCGGTGAGTTCGGTGACGCCGAACTCGTACGTCTCGCCGATCGCGACCGGCGGTTCGCGCTTCTGGGCGGCGTCGTGGGCGCGCTTCGACTCGCGCGCCTCCGACGAGGGGGCGCGCAGACGGCGGACGGCGATCAGCAGGACGAGCAGGGCAATCACGGCGGCGGCACCGATGACGACTGGCGACGACGGTAACATACCGGGCGGTCGACCTGCGGTCACGTAAACACTCGGGGTCGGCGGTGGGGCCCGAACGCGACGGACGCGCTCGCCCGCACCGACCGCTCGGTCCGGCCGCCCGCATGAGAAACGCCTTTGCGCTTGAAGCCCCCCGTTCGACGTGATGCGAACGACTCTCGGTCGCCGTCGAGTCGCCCACGGGCGTGGTGCGGCGTGAAGGTCGCGGACGCGGTGCCGGAGTTCGCCGACGCCTTTGGGTTCGAGGAGTTCAACCGGATGCAGCGCGAGGCGCTGCCGGGAATCTTGGAGACCGACCACAACGTGGTCGCCTCCGCGCCGACAGCTTCCGGCAAGACCGCGCTCGCCGAGCTCGCGATCTGCAAGACGCTCTCAGAGAGCGGGACTGCGCTCTTCATCGCGCCGCTCCGCGCGCTCACCAATGAGAAGGAGAGCGAGTGGGAGCGGTTCGAGGATCTCGGCTACTCCGTGTACGTCGTCTCCGGCGAGCGCGACCTCAACCCCCGCCGTGCCGAGCGCGCGGACGTGCTCGTGACGACGCCCGAGAAGGCCGACAGCGCGACGCGCAAGCACGACTCCGGGCGGTACTCCTTCATCACTGACGTGGACTGCGTCGTCATCGACGAGGTCCACCTGCTCGATTCGGAAAAACGCGGCGCGGTGCTCGAAGTCACCGTCTCGCGGCTCCGCCGCCTACAGGACCCCCGCGTCGTCGCGCTCTCGGCGACGATGCCGAACATCGCGGATGTCGCCGAGTGGCTCGACGCGCCCGCGGAGACGACCTACGAGTTCGGCGACGAGTACCGCCCCGTCGACCTCGAAACCGGCGTGAAGACGTACTCGCACGGCTCGAACGCCTTCGCCGACAAGTACCGGCGGCTCTACCGCGCGCTCGATCTGGCCGAGCCGCACGTGCGAGAGGACGGGCAGGCGCTCGTGTTCGTCTCCTCGCGGCAGGACACGGTGCAGGCGGCCAAGAAGGCGCGCGACGAGATAACGGAACGGGACATCCCGATCGATTCGCGGGGCGACTACGACTTCCACAACGAGGCGAAGGAGCTCACCAACGACACCCTCCGGCAATCGGTCACCGACGGCGTCGGGTTCCACCACGCGGGGCTCGGGAAGGAGGACCGCGACCGCGTCGAAGAGTGGTTCAAGCAGGGGAAGATCAAGCTCCTCTTCTCGACGTCGACGCTGGCGTGGGGGGTGAACCTCCCGGCGCGCTGCGTCGTCATCCGCGACACGAAGTATCACGACCCGCTGGAGGGCGAGACCGACATCTCGCCGCTCGACGTGCTCCAGATGCTCGGGCGCGCGGGTCGCCCCGGCTACGACGACGTGGGGTACGGCTGGGTGGTCTGTGACCGCGCGGACGCCGACAAGTACCGCGCGCTACTGAGGGAGGGCAAGGAGATCGAGTCGCGGCTCGCCGCCGAACTCGAATCGCACCTCAACGCCGAGATCGCGATGGGCACCATCCGCGGGCTCGAAGACGTGATGGAGTGGTTGGAGACCACCTTCTACTACGTCCGCGCCGAGTCGAAGCCCGACGAGTACGAGTTCGCCACCCTCCGCGACCGCGTCCGCGACACCCTCGAATCGCTCGTCGACGACGGGTTCGTCGCGGCCGACGACGACCTCGCGATCGAGCCGACGGGACTCGGGCGGCTCGCCTCGAAGTACTACCTCCGGCTCGACACGGCCCGTCGCTTCCGGCGGCTCGCTGACCACGAGACGCTGACTGTCGATTCGGTGTTGGAGACCGTCGCGTCGGCCGGCGAGTTCGACTCGGTCTCCGCGCGCTCGGCCGAGTCGGACGCGATCGACCGGATCCTCGACGGTCGCGACACCGACTTAGAGGACGGCCACCGCAAGGTGTTCGCCATTCTGCTCGCCGGGATGGCCGACTCGATCCCCTCGGACCTACGCTCGGACGCGTGGGTTATCCGGCAGAACGCGCTCCGCCTGCTCGCCGCGCTCTCGGAGTTTCTCGACCGATTCGCCGGCCCCCGCGCCGCCAACCTCGCGTGCCGCGTCGAGGCGCGCGTCGAGCACGGCGTCTCGCGGGAGGCCGTCGCGCTCACCGCGATCGACGGGGTCGGCTCCGGCCGCGCCGAGCGCCTCGCGGACGCCGGGCTCACCTCTCCCGCCGCCGTCGTCGACGCCGGCGCCGGAGCGCTGGAAAACGCCGGCATGAGCGGTTCCGTCGCCGAGCGCATCGTCGACGCCGCCCGTGACTGCCCCCGGATCGACGTTGACTGGGGCGACTTCCCCGACGCGATCGCTGTCGGCGAAAACGAGATGTGCGAGGTCGCGGTCTCGACCGTCTCCGGGAGCGCCCGCACGGGGATCCGGGTCACCGTCAACGACGTGGAGATGACCGCGACGACGACGTACCTCGACGGCGAGACGACGGTCCCAGTCGGCGTGTTCGGTCCGCCCGACGCCGACGAACTGGAGTTCGTCGTCGAAGTCGTCTTCCCCGATCTCCCGCTGATGCCCGTCAAAGCGACGCGAACGGTTCGGGTGAAGTAGCTCACTCCCCGCGTTGCCGTTTCGTGACGTCCACGCGGTAGCCGTCGAGAATGTCCCGACCAAGCAGTATGGGGTAGGCCATGTGGTTCCGGTTCTCGATGCTCGCGGTTACGGTCTGCCAGCGGTCGCCGATTTTGACGTCGATCTCGACGAGCGGGCGCTTCTGCCGCCCGGTTTGCGATCCTGATTTCACGTGGACCGTACCGACGATCGGACCGGCGCCGATATCCGCGGCGACGTCGAGGTCGATGCTCGTCCGCCGGGCGCCGGTGTCCGATTTGGCGATCGCGTCGATCGTTCGTCCGCCGGCGCCCACCGTCACGCGCTCGGTGTAGCCGATCGCCGCCGACTCCGTCGGCTCCGGGTCGATCGACGGCTTACACTCCGGGGTCGAGTCGTCCAGTTCCGCCGCGAGGTCGGTGACGCGATCGAGGTCGACCCGGCCGCCGCCCCTCTCGATCGCGAGGCCGGCGATGAACGGCGCGGGGCTGGTCCCCGTCGCCTCGAAGAGTCCTTTGAATCCCGCCGTCGCGTTCACTTCGAGAACGTACCACGCGCCGTCACGACACAACAGGTCCACGCCGGCGTAATCGAGATCGAGCACGTCGGCCGCCTCCCGCGAGAGCCGCGCCGCCTCCTCGGGGAGGTCGGCGGTGAAATCCTCGACTTCGGCGCCGACGGCGACGTTCGTACGCCACTCGTCCGGCGGCGCGTACCGTTTCATCGCGCCGACGATACGGTCGTCGACGACGTACGCCCGGACGTCGAACGGTCGCTCCGTGCCGGTGTCGATGAACTCCTGTAAGAACGCTCGTCGGTGGGCGATATGCGGAGAGACGGTGTCGTCCGCACCGACGATCGACATCCGAGCCCCGTTCGTCCCGATCGCGGACTTGTGGACCGCTTTCTCACTCGTCAGTCGGTTGCCCTCGTTGATCGTTCGGTGCGTGAACGCCATGTAGGCGTCCGGAACCGGGATCCCGGCCGCAGTGAGGGTCGCCGCGGCGCCGTACTTGTGCATGGCCTGGACGACGACGGCCGGCGGGTTCAACACGGGACACGAAGCGGCGTAACTCGTCGCGATTCCGAGGTCGTCGAGCGGCTGTGCGGCCTTCGTCGTCAGCAGCCGGTTCGAGACGACCTCTACGTCGGGGTCGAAACGGAGATTCCCGGCTTCGATCCAGGACCGGGCGTTTTCCTCGCGGAGCCAGACCGGCTCGTGCCCCAGCGCGTGAACGGCGTTGAGGATCGCTTTGGTCTCTTTGCTGTTGTGAAAACTCAATACCCCGACTCGAACGGGAGACGCTGAGTCCGTTGTTCTCGACGGAGCCGAACCGGAGTTCTCGCTCATATGTAGACCTACGGAAACGATCTTGTTAAATCAAACACACAATTCCCCATCCGAAGATCGCGAGCCGGTCGCTCGCGGTTCGGCCTCACCGCCCATGCTTAAATCGGAGAACGGGGCAACCCCGCGACATGCCCGAACGACTCCGCGTGTTCGCAGGCGACTGCCGAGTGACCGAACGCGGCGACCGCTCTCGGACCCACCGGGGGCGCGTCGTCGTCCTGATCAAGCCCGACGACACCACCCTCGTGCACGACGCCGACGGCTACCAGCCGGTCGCGTGGCTCACCCGTCCCGACTCGGTCGTCGTTGAGGGCGACGGAGACGGCTTCTCTATCACCGCCCGCGACGGCACCCGCCGGCTCCGAGTCGTCGCCGAGGAGGCGACCGCCAGCCGCGCGCTCCCGGTTACCGAAGCCGGATTCCCGGTCGGCACCTGCCCGGAGGACGGTGGGGTACTCGTGCGCTCGCGGGGCGACGTGGTCTGTCTCGACTGCGAGACTCGCTGGGGACTCCCCGCCGGTGCGAGCGTCACCGACGGGGTCTGCGAGGACTGCGAGCTTCCGAAGATCCGGATCGAGCGCGGCGAGCCGTTCCACCTCTGTCTCGACCCCGCGTGCGACCCGATGGAAGCCGCCGTCAGCGACCGGTTCGACCGCGTCTGGGGCTGCCCGGACTGCGAGGGCGACCTCACCGTCCAGTCCGCGCCCGGTCGCGTCTACCTCGCCTGCGAGAACCGCCCGGGCTGTGAGACCACCTTTTCGATCCCTTCCGGCGTCGTCGTCGACGAGTGCGACTGCGGGCTCCCCGTCTTCGAGACGGCCGCCGGCCGCGGCTGTCTGGACGGGAGCTGTGAGTACGAGGGCCACACGGCGAGCGAGTAGAAACGGCGAGAAAAACCGACCGAGACGAATCGACCGAAGCGAAGCCGCCTACTCCGCGAGCTGCTCGCGCCCCGGCGCGATCAGCCGGTTGAGGTACTCCGCGAGCGCCCCCTTCGCGTCGGCGGGGTGGAGTTCGCCCGACTCCAGCTCCGCCTCTAAGGCGTCGTAGCTGTCGTACTCCAAGTCGCCGCCGTACTCCTCGGGGCGCTCGACGACGACGGTGTCGAACCGCGGGAACACGTGGTACTCGAACACCTGCAGAACGGGGTTCTCCCGCGACTGGCCGTCGTCGGTCGGCTCGGGGTCGGCCGTCCGCGGGCAGTACGCGTCGTTCACCTTCGACTCGATATCCTCGCGGGAGTCCTCCATCGAGATGGTGACGCCCTCGCTGGAGGACATCTTCCCGCGGCCAGTGCCCAGATCGGCGATGAGCGGGGTGTGGAGGCTCGTCGGCGGTTCGCGGTCGATGCTCGGAAGCACGTCGCGCGCGAGCATGTGGACCTTCCGCTGCTCCATCCCGCCGACCGCGAGGTCGACGCCGAGGTACGGAATGTCGAGCGCCTGCATCAGGGGGTACACCGCCTGCGACACCTTCACGGAGTCGCCGGAGGTGATCTCGGCCATCGCGCGCTCGGCCCGCGCGAGCGTCGTCTCTAACTCCAGTGAGTGGAGATCCAGCGTGTAGTCGTCGTCGAGCTGGAAGTCGGAGCCGAGCACGAACTGCGTGTTCGACTCGTCGAGCCCGTAGGCGATGAACTGGTCGCGCATCCGCTCGGCCGTGTGGCGGATCTCCTCGAACGACCCCTTGTCGTTGAGATACGCGTGTACGTCGGCGAGCAGCACCGTCACCTCGAACCCGGCCTCTTGGAGGTCGATGAGCTTGTTCGCGGTGAGCATGTGCCCGATGTGGAGGACGCCCGAGGGCTCGTAGCCGACGTACGCCCGCTTCCCGTCGGGGTCGTCGGCCATAGCCTCGATCTCCTCCTCGGTGACCACCTCGGCCGCGTTCCGGGTGATCCGCTCGTAGGCATCCATACTCCCGACTGTGCGGTTGTCGGACATATGACTTCTGGATGCGTGCGGACGGATGGCGAGGGGGTCTCGATGGAAGGGGTCCGCCGTCGGCCCCGCCGGACTACTCTTCGGTCTCCGGTAGCGTCCGCCCCGCTCGATGCTCCGAGATGATCCGGTCGAGGTGCTCCTGTTTCTCGTCCTTTCGCCGGCGTTCGGCTCGTCGCTCCCAGTCGTCGACGGCGGCCGCCACGGCCTCCTCGCTCGCAACCGCCAGTTCGTCGACCTCGCGCACCGGGACCGCGTCGGCCGGGAGGACCGGCACGTTGTGGTCGAAGAGCACCTGGTCGGCCACCTCCGAGAGGTTCCCGTCGCGGATCACTGCCCGCGGTTCCGTCTCCGCCAGTCGCTCTGCGGTCCGCCGTCCCGCTCCGGAAGCGTCCCGAAGGTACACCACGTCGCCGGCGACGAGGCCATACGCTTCATCTGCGGCCTCCAGCGCGTCGAGCGTGAACTGCTCGACGACTTTCACGCTCGCGAGCCCCTGATCCGCGGCCACGTCCCCGAAGTTGGAGTGATCGAGCCGCCACAGCTCTTTCAGCGTCTCCACTTTCCCCTCTAATTCGTCCGCCCGCTCTCTGGCCTCGTCGCGCTCGCGCTGCAGCCGGTCCGTCTCGCGTTCGAGCCGCGACACCGCCCGCCGGCTCCGCGCCTCGATCCGCTCTTCCCGCCTCGCCTCCTCCAGTTCGCCCTCTAGCTCCGCGATCCGCTCGTCGCGCTCTGTGAGGTCCGCTTCCAGCGACTCCGCGTGCGACTCCAGCCGGCCGACGCGCTCGCGGAGCCGCCGGATCGTCTCCTCCTCTTCGGTGCGCTCGGGCTCGGTGGGGTCCGTCTCCTCCGCGCCGCCGTCGCCACCCCCGTCACCACCGCCGCTCCCGTCGTCCTCGCTCAGCCCCTCGATGACGGCCTCGACGGATGACCCGCCCGCGACGACGCCCGCGATCACCGCCTCGCGGTCGAGCCGAGGCGGGGTCTTCGCCGCGATGCGCTCGAACTGGTCCTCGTGGTCGTCGTAGGCGTACAGCGCGGCCGCCAGCGCGTCGCGCTCGTGATCGTTGTCGTAGTTGGTCTCGCGGGTCCGATGGAGTTTCTCGTCGACGGGCAGGTCCGTGGTCGGTCGCCAGCCCGCGGCGTCGAACGAACGCCGGAACTTCTCGACGGTCTCCGGCATCGGCTCCACGTCGGCGGCGACGATGATCGGGCGGCCCTGCTCGATGATCCACTCCGTCACGTCGGCCGTGTCGGACGTTCGCGAAGAGTAGAGGGCGTGGACGGTGCCGTCGAGCCCGACCACGGCGGCCGCGGTGGTCGTCCCCGGATCGATCCCGACGATCACCCGGTCGCGTCGCTTCACGAGCGGCTCGTACTCGATCCCGTCGCGGCGCTCGCGCTCGACCTCGACGCGCACGTCGCCCGCCCGCGAGTTCGACACCGGGATGTCCTCCGGGCGCGCTTCGACCGCGAACGTCGCGTTCGCGTAGCCGCCGTACTTCTCGGTCACGTCGCGCTCGAAGTCGAGGTTCGCCTCCTTCAGCTTCGACTGGACCTGTCGGGTCCGCTTCCGGACGTTCCCGTGGATCCGCCGGGTGTAGCGGTCCTGACTCCAGCCGCCCTTCCCGGTCGAGCGCCCGCGGGACACCTTCACCTGCGTCTCGTCGGTGAAGGCGGTCACCTCGTGGCCGACGTTGGCGGCCGCGAGCCGGGCCGACGCCTCAGCCTCCTTCATCGGCTCTTTCCCGTACGGGATCCCGTGTCTGGAGGCGACCCGCGAGAGCGGCTCCGGGCGCTCCGCGCCGGTCACCTGCACCAGCCGCGTGCCGTCGGGAAGCGATCGGAGGAAGCCCACGAGATCGTTTTTGTTCGCCGCCAGCTCGTAGGCGTTGTCGGTGGCGACGTACAGCGGTTTGCGGTCGTCGATCAATCGGCAGAGCTTCCGGAACGACACCACGTCGCGGGTCACCCGCGCCATCGGCTCGTCCGTGTCGGGCGCGTCCGGATCGTCGTCGTCGACGGGATCCAAGATCACGAGGGCGTAGGAGGGGTCGTCGCCGCGGACGTCGCCGCTGTGGACGTCGACGCCGAACACCGGCCGGTCGCGGGCGCGGATGGTCCGGGTTGTCACGTATTCACGTAGGCCGTTGGAGCGTATATACCCCACGCCGGGTGTGGCGGTTTCGGCGCTAGCTCCGGCTCGGTAGTGCCGTTGGAATCCGATTCTTCGAGCGGATTCTCGTTCGAAGCGGTCGGCCACCGAGCGTGTTCTCTGATCGATGACGGGAGTGGGTATTGCAGATCGGTGGCGACGAGAGCATATTTAAACGAGAGGTTGAGCGACGGCCATTTATAAATGAATGCGGTTGGCGCGTGCCTGCGAGGCCGCCTCGCGGCCGAGTAGCACGCGCGAGGGAGTCGCTGGCGGCGATCGCCGCCAGCGACGAGGCTGGGGAGGCGTGAGGCTGCGGTCGCTGTGCGGGGCGGGACTCAAAGGGGCAACCGTGAGGCGCCCAGAGACGACGCAAGCACCGCAGGAACGAGTCGAACGAGTGACGAGGAGCGCAGCGAGTGTCTGGACGCCTCACGGCTGGGGCTTTGGAGGTCCTCGCCGTCGATCTCCGGTCAGCTATTTATAAGCGAGCGGCTGGGGCTTTGGAGGCCGTCACCCCAGAGCCGTCGATCACGTATAAACATCCGACAGCAACACCACTCGATCACGTATAAACAACCGCTCTACCACCGTGCGAGATTCACTCCCGGCATCGATCGTCGCCGTGTCCGTACTGACCGGATCGATCCGGAACGCGTCCCCTGCCAAGCGTTTGAGCGGCGCCGGTCGTCTCGAAGCTATGAATTTCGACGAGAATCCCTATCAGTACAGGTCGTCGAGGTCCTCCTCGACGTGCGAGTGTTCCTCGGCCGGGAACTCGCCGCCCGTCACCGCCTCCTTGTACGCCTCGACGGCGTCGAGCATCTCGCCGCGCACGTCGCCGAACTGCCGGGCAAAGGGTGGCGACCACTCCCCCAGACCGACGACGTCGTTGATCACGAGCACCTGTCCGTCACAGTCCGAGCCGGCGCCGATACCGATCGTCGGAATCTCCAGCGCCTCCGTCACCGCGCCCGCGAGGTTCGCGGGGACGTGCTCCAACACGAGCGCGAACGCGCCGGCCTCGACGTGCTCGCCGGCGAGGTCGATGATCTCCTCGGCGGCGGCCTGATCGGTTCCCTGTCGGGTGTACCCGCCGAGTCGGTTGACGTGTTGGGGCGTCAGCCCGAGATGCGCCATCACCGGGATCCCGATGTCGGTCATCCGCCGCGTCATCTCGACGGTGTGCGGACCGCTCTCGATCTTCACCGCGTCGGCGTCGGCTTCCTTTAAGAGTCGCCCCGCGTTGCGCACCGACTCCGCCTCGTCGACGCCGAACGAGAGGAAGGGCATGTCGGCGACGACCAGCGCGTCCTCGGTCGCGCGGGCGACCGCCGCGGTCCGGCTCGCGACCTCCTCGAACGTTACGGGTAGCGTCGAGTCGTAGCCCAAGGCGGCGTTGCCCATGCTGTCGCCGACGAGGACGATGTCGATCCCGGCCTCGTCGACGACCGCCGCTGTCGGGGCGTCGTAGGCGGTCAGCATCGTGATCGGCTCGTCGCTATCCCGGAGTCCCCGCGTCGTGGTCATACCTCGAACACACCCGGGCGACCGGTTAAAATGGCCGGAATCCGGAAGTTCGGTCGTCTCTCGGCCCTCGAAGCTCCCTTCTGCCGCTCGCGTGGACCGTCACCGATTTGCACGTCCGCCACCGAGGGCTCGTCGTGCAACCTGTCGAGCGGGCCGAGTACGAGGGAATCGACTACGCTTGGGTGATGCAGACGACGTTCGTCGTCACCATCCTCGTGGGCGCGCCGGTCGTCGCCGTCCTCTCCGTGTTCGTCACCCTCGACTCGTGGCCGGCCCGCGCGGCCTTCGCCGTCCGGGTCGGCGCTCCGATCTGGTTCGCCACCGCCGTCGCCGTCGCGGTCTACGCGCGACGTACCGACGCCGGCGACGGTGGGGTGGCGGAGGCGGACGACGATCCCGATGCCGCCGACGACCCTGGAGGCGCTGAGAAGGTCGACGAGGACGCCGGAGACGCCTGACTCGCTGACCGACCGGACTTACCGATCGATCAGATCCGCCGCCCACGCGAACGGGACGCCCGCGCGTTTCGCCGCCACGGCGTCGCGTCGCGAGTCGCCGACGAACAACGCTCGCGCCGGGTCGGCGCCGAGCCGCTCGACCGCCGCGAGCACTGACTCCGGGTCCGGCTTGTGCGTGTCGACCGTGTCGCGCCCGACGATCGCGTCCGGGTCGAGCGCGTCGCCGAGCCCGTGGGTTTCTACGGCGACCCGGCAGGCCTCTTCGCAGTTGAGGGAACAGACGCCCGCAGGGGGGCTCTCTCGACCGTCTTCGACGCTCTCGATCAGCCGCCCACCGAGCGGGAGCAACACCGATTCGCGCGCGCCGGACCGCTCGTGAACCGCGATGGCCTCCTCGACCGGGTCGCGGATCCCGTAGTCCCCGGCGGCTTCGAGCAGACCCCACAGCTCGTCGGTCGGGGGTATCATCGCGTGCTCGGCGTACACCTCGAGGACCGACTCCGCGACCGCGCCCCAGTCGACCGCGAGCTCGACGAGGGTGCCGTCCAGATCGTAGACGACGGCGTCGTACGCGGCGAGGTCGATCGGTCGGTCGACGCTCGGGACGGTACCGGCGGCGCTTTTGGGGGCGTCTCCGCCTGTCTCGACCGTTCGCCCGTCGTCCGCCGTCATTTGCCCAACACCCCCCGAGCGATGATCGTCTTTTGAATCTCCGTCGTCCCCTCGTAGATCTCCGTGATCTTCGCGTCCCGGTAGAACCGCTCGACGTCGAAATCGGTCGTGTAGCCGTAGCCGCCGTGGATCTGGACGGCCTCGTTGGTCACCGACATCGCGGTTTCGCTGGCTCGGTACTTCGCCTTCGAGGCCGCGACGCGGTTGTCCTCTCCCGCCTCCGCCTGCCGACACGCCTCGCGGACGAGCAGGCGGGCCGCCGAGATGTCAGTCGCCATCTCCGCGAACGTGTGCTGGATCGTCTGGATGTCGTCGATCGGCCCGCCGAACTGCTCGCGCTCCGCGGCGTACGCCTTCGCCTCGTCGAAGGCCGCCTGCGCGAGTCCGACCGCCTGCGACGCGATTCCGATCCGGCCGCCGGTGAGCGTCCGGAAGGCGGCCGAGAGCCCCTTCCCCTCCTCAGTGAGCCGGTTTTCGGCCGGGATCCGACAGTCGTCGAAGGAGATGCCGGTCGTGTCCGAGGCGCGCAGACCGAGCTTCTCCTCCTTCTTGCCGACTGCGAACCCCTCGGTGTCGGCGGGGACGAGGAACTGGGTGATCGACCGCTCATCGTCGCCGTCGGTCTTCGCGAAGACGATCGCGACGCCGCCCCGCTGCCCGTTCGTGATCCACTGCTTCTCACCGTTGAGGACGTACTCGTCGGCTTCCGGGTCGTACTCCGCGGTCGTCGACATCTCCGCCGGGTTCGACCCGGCGTGCGGCTCGGAGAGACAGAACATCCCGACGGGTCGCCCCTCGGCCGCCATCTCCGGGAGCCAGCGTTCCCGTTGGGCCTCGCTGCCGAACTCGGCGATACAGGAGGTAGCGAGACAGTGGACGGAGAGCGCGGTCGCGACCGCGAGGTGGCCGTACGCGAGCTCCTCGTTGACGACCGCGTAGGTCGTCTCGTCGGCGTCGAAGCCGCCGTACTCCTCCGGGACCGTCAGCCCGGTCAGGTCGAGTTCGGCGAGCCCGTCCCACACCTCCTCCGGGAACGACTCGGCCTCGTCGGCCTCGCCGGCCCCGGGCCGGACCTCCTCGGCCGCGAACTCGCGGACGAGGTCGCGAATCGCCTCCTGTTCGTCGGTGAGCGACGAGCCGACGCGTGCGCCAGTCATGCCTTCCGGTTCGATCTCACACGGAAAAAGGTGAGCGATCGGGGGTGGGGGCCCGCGCGTCGTCTTCTCCGCTCGCTACTCCCAGAACGGGTACAGCTCGTCGCGCGGCGCTTCGTCGATCCGGTCGCCGTCGAGGAGGAGGTGTCCGTCGTCGGAACCCTCGCTGTCGTCTACCGCCCGCACCTCTCCGATCTCGCCGACATCGATTCCGGCGGCCGCCAGCGCGTCAGTCACCGCGTCGACTCGCTCAGGGGGAACCGCCGCCAGCAGCGCGCCGGAGCCGAACGTCGCCAGCGGGTCGACGCCGAGCGCGTCACAGCAGGCCCGCGTTTCGGGTCGAACCGGGACCCGGTCGCGCTCCACGGACAGGACGGTCCCGCTCGCGCTCGCGGTCTCGACCAGCGCGGTCAGCAGGCCGCCCTCGGTGGGATCGTGCATGGCGGTCGCGGCGTCGCGCACGGCGGCCGCGTCGGGGACGACGCTCACTTCGTCGAGGAAGCCCGCGGCCGCGTCGAGCGTCGCGGCCGACACGCCCGCTTCGGCGCACGCCTCGCGGAAGTCGGTCGCGAGGATCGCGGTCGCCTCGATGCCGGCGCCCTTCGTGAGCAGGAGCCGGTCGCCCGGCTCGGCTCCGCCGCTCGACACGAATCGGTCCGTGGTGCCGAGTGCCGTCATCGAGCAGAGCGGGCGCTCCAGCGACGGCAACACCTCTGTGTGACCGCCGACGATCGCGACGCCCAGGTCGCGGGCGGTCGCGTCGACCTGTTGCGTGACTGTCCGCCGGCGTGTCGCGTCGTCGTCGGGGAGAAAGAGCGTGTGGGTGAGCCACCGCGGGTCCGCGCCGCTCGCGGCCACGTCGTTGCAGGCGACGTGGACCGCTAGCTCTCCGACCGCGTCCGCCGCCAGCGACAGCGGATCCGCGGCGACGACGAGGGTGGACTCTGTGCCCGCTAAGTCGATCGCGGCCGCGTCCTCGCCGTAGGCGGGCCCCATGTCGACCGCGGCATCGTCGGCGCCGGTCGCCGCGAGCACCTCTGCGAGCGCATCGGGACCGAGCTTGCCGGTCATCGGTCGCGGAGCCACGCGACGACGGCGTCCGGGTCGGCGTCGAGCCCGCCGCCCTGTGCGAACGTCGGGCCGCCGCCGCCTCCGCCGCCGAACTCGTCGGTGACGGCGTCCACGACTGCGCCGGCATTGGGTGCGTTGTCGTCATCTCCCCCACCGACCGCCTCCTCCGCGACCGCGGCGACTACGAACGGCGAGTCGCCGGTCCCGACCGCCGCAATCGCGTCGGGGGCGTCCGCCTCCGCGAGGACGCGCTGGGCCGGCTCGCGCAGGTCGTTCGGGTCCGCGTCGTCGACCGTTCCGACCGCCCACGTCGCGCCATCGTCGCCGTCGGCGTCGACGTTGTTGACCGGGAACTCGCGCAGGCGCGCGGCGAGCAGGTCGGCCGTGGCGGCCTGCAGATCGGCTTCGAGCCGGTCGGCTCGCTCTCGGAGCCGGTCGACCGCGTCCGGGAGGTCCCCGATCTGCGCGTCGAGGGCCGTCGCCGCGTCGAGCGCTGCCGCGTGGACCGCGGCCTCGCGGTCGATCGCTGTCGGCCCCACCGCGAACTCCACGCGGGTCACGCCCTCGCCGGGGTTCGACCGGTCGAGCACGGATATCGGGCCGATCTCGCTCGTGTTCCGGACGTGGGTCCCGCCGCAGGCGGCCACGTCCCACGTCGGCGCGTTCTCTCCGCCGTGTTCCCCGTCGCGCTCGCCGCCCCGCTCGCCGACCGTCACGACGCGAACCGCCTCGCTGCCGCTCATGGCACCCTCCTCGGTCTTCGTGTTGAACGCGATCCCGTCGACCGCGCGGGCCTCGTCCTCGGGGAGCGCCTCCCACGACACCGGGAGCGAGTCCCAGACGGCCCGGTTGGCGAGCCGCTCTAACTCGACGAGGTCCGCGTCGTCGAGCGGCTCCGCGGTCGTCAGGTCGACGCGAACCTTCGTCGCCGAGATGTCGAAGCCGGCGTAGCCGAGGTCATCGCAGGTCCGGCGTGCCGCGCCGTACAGGACGTGTGAGGCGGTGTGCGCGCGGGTGCAGTAGGTCCGGAACGCGTCGTCGACGACCGCCGAGACCGTCTCGCCGGCCTCGGGAAGCGTCTCGGCGTCTTGGTCGAGGATGTGGACGACTCGGCCGTCGCGCTCGATCACGTCTGCGAGGAGGATCCCGTCGATCGTTCCCCGATCCGCTGGCTGACCGCCCGACTCGGCGTAGAAGTACGTCTCGTCGAGGACGATCGCCCGGTCGTCGACCGATTCGACCGTCGCCTCGAACTCCCGCACCTCGGGTTCCGCCGGCGCGCGTGACGCAGTCATTGGCGGTTCGTGGTGGCGGTCGGATAAATAGGTGGGCGGCTCGGCGATCACTTATAACTGAGCGACTGCGGCTTTGGAGGTGGTCACCGCCGATCTGCAATTATCACTTATAAACGAGCGGCTGGACACTTCACGATCCACACGAACACTTAAAAAACCGAAACCGCCGCTCGACGAGACGCGGATCGATCTCAGCCTTCGAGCTCGAACGCGACCTCGACTTCCGCCTGATACTCCCGATCGGCCGCGCCCTTCAGTTCGACGCCGAACTCCTCTACCTCCACCCAGTAGACGTTCTCCAGCGTGTCCTCGGCGCGGTCGATCGCCTCGTCGGCGGCGGCATCGAAGCTCTCCTCGCTCGTCCCGATCAGCGTGATTTTCTTAAACACCATGTCACGCGCTAGTTGGACACACACCGATATAAAAGGGGGCGATGGGAACGAAAGAGGGCGATGGGGACGAGGGACCGGTCAGGGACTGCCGGGTGCGCCTTCCATCACCGCGAAGTCCTTGCCGTCGGCGTTGATGCCGATCACCGCCCAGTCGTACGGTGGTTTCTTGGAGACGAGGCGGTCCCGAAGATCTCCCGCCCGGTTGCGCCACGTGACGAAACAGCGGAGGCGCGGGGTGTCGCCGCCGTCAGCCAGATACCGACCGATATCGTCGTTCTCCATACACAACACGGTTACGAGCACACGCCGCCATTTTCGCTCCGCGACGAACTCCTGTCCGCCCTCGGAGACGGTGTACCCGAGTTCACGAAAGACGTCTCTGGCCTCCGTCGTCGGTGGGATGCTCGCAGTGGCCATCTACCTCGACGTTGGCCGGCTTCCGTGATAAACTTTCTCACGATTTCGGTTTCCCGCGATCCCAACCCTGATCGTGTCGCCGTGATCGTGTCGGCGATTTTGCCCACGGTCCCGTCTGCGATTCCGACTGCTCTACCACCTCTCGCCTTCGATCTCACCCTCTCGCTGCTGTCTCGCTCGCTTGTGGGCGTCCCGCTACTCGTGGGCGGCGTCCCACTCGTCCGGCTTCCGAAGGTTGCCGCACTCCGTACACTGGATCCGTCCCATCGTGTCCATCGCGGTGTCGAACGAGCCGCAGTTGCCGCAGCGGTACCCCCACCGCGAGGACCCGTCGGCGTCGGCGAACACGACGTAGAAGGGGCCCTCGGCGCCCCGCTCGACCTGTGTCCGGTCGGTGTACACCCGCTCGCCGTCGGCCGTCGTCGACGCGTCAAGACTCATACTCGTCCGTATCGGTCGGAACCGTTTAAAAGGATGACTCGACCGCAGGACCGCCGGCCGGGTTGCGGCCGGGACAATTCGGAACTCGGTCCGACAGCCCGGTTACGTTCGGAACGATTCGCCGCAGCCGCACTCGGAGACCACGTTCGGGTTCTCGACCTCGAAGCCGGCGGCCTGCAGGCCGTGCTCGTAGTCGAGTTTGCTCCCGCCGATGTAGTTCCGGCTCGCCGGGTCGACGAACACGCGCAGCCCGTGGTGTTCGACAACGAGGTCGTCGTCTTCCGGTTCCGTGTCGAACCGCATCCCGTACGAGAGGCCTGCGCAGCCGCCCTGCTGGACGAACAGTCGAAGCCCGGCCACCTCCGTGTCGAGGCCCTCATCCTCCAAAAGCGAGAGCGCCTCTGTCGCGGCGTCTGCGGTCACCTCGATCGCCGGGTTGCTTCCCGTATCGACCGTTTCGGTGCTCATGCGAACATGTTTCGTCCGAACGATAAAAACCCTGCCGGCGCCGGCGGCCCGGGCGATACGGTTTTGACTCGGTAGCGAGTGAACCGGAGTATGACGGCGTCGCCGTCCCGTGTCGGGATTCTCACCGACGGGGACTTCTCCGAGGAGCAGCGCGCCGCGGCCGACTGGCTGGCCGCGCGCGACGGGATCGCGATCGAGAGAGTCGCGTTCGACGATCTCGCCGCACCGATCTCGGATGCGTCCTCGGAATCATCCACGGAAGTGTCCGCAGAGTCGTCCCACCCGTCCCCGGACGAGTCGTATCCTGGCCTAGGTGTCGGTGACCGCAGATCCCGAACCGACCCGCTTCGCCGGTTCGACGCGCTCTGGTGGCATCGCGCTGCCCCGATCGCCGAGAGCGATCCCCTCGCCGACGCGGCCGAAGGGATCGATCGATACCTCGCTGCCGGCGGTGGTCTCCTCCTGACGCTCCGCGCGATGGCGTCGGTCGACCGCCTCTCCGTCGAGTCGGTCCCGCCCGACCGGGTCGGCGAGGACTCGCTCGGGGAGCCGACCGGCGTGCTGTGGCGGTCGCTGTACGCCGACCACCCGGCGATGGCGTCGCTGGAGGGACTCCGACACCACGTCCGGGAGCGCGGCACGGTCCCGACGGTCCGGTACGAGCGCGTGCTCCCCGAGCGCGGTGAACCGCTCGCCTCCACGCTCCGCGGCGACACCGCGATCCCGGACGAGGTGACGGCGGTCTCGTGGCGAGTCGGGGAGGGCGACGAGCGCGGCGGGCCGGGGGGTGCAGTCGTCGGACTCGGCGCGCCCGTCTTGTTCGCCGATCCGCCGGGTATCGACGATCACGCCCACGATCTGGAGGTCCACGATCCCGACGCCCCGGGGCTTGCCGGGACGCGCGACTGCCTCGTTGCCGGCTGCCTCCGAAGCCTCGCCGTCGACGACGGGACGCCCGCTCGCCCGACCGACGCCGACGACATGCGCCGGCTCCGCGATCGGATCGATGACGCCGGCGAGGACGGCCCCGGCGGCCGTCCCAAGTACCACCTCACGCCACCCGCTAACTGGCTGAACGACCCGAACGGGCTGATCCGATGGGACGGGCGGTACCACGTCTTCTACCAGTACAACCCCGGCGGCCCGTTCCACAACACGATCCACTGGGGCCACGCCGTCAGCGACGACCTCGTGACGTGGCGCGACGAGCCGGTCGCGCTCTCACCCTCCCCGGACGGCCCCGACCGCGACGGCTGCTGGTCGGGCTGTGCGGTCGACGACGACGGTACCCCAACGCTTCTGTACACCGGCGGAAACGGCCGTGATCAGCTCCCCTGTCTCGCGACGACTGACGACCCCGACCTCCGGTCGTGGGAGAAGTACGAGGGGAACCCAGTCATCGAGTCGCCGCCGGCCGACCTCGACGTGCTCGAAACGGAGCACTGGCGCGCCGAGTTCCGCGACCACAACGTCTGGCGCGAGGACGGGCGCTGGCACCACCTCGTCGGTACCGGGCTCGTCGACGGCGGCGGCGCGGCCCTGCTGTACACCGGAGAGACGCTCACCGAGTGGACCTACGAGGGCCCCTTGCTCGCCGGTGGGCCGGACGCCGGCGCGGTGTGGGAGTGCCCCGAACTGCTCGATCTGGGCGACCGCCGACTCCTCCACGTCTCAGACTACGAGAACGTCGTCTACTTCCTCGGGACCGTCGAGGACGGCGAGTTCGTGGTCGACTCCGAAGGGGTGCTCGACCACGGCGACTTCTACGCGCCGCAGTCCCTCTCGGACTCGAACCGAGGTGCCGAAGATGAGACTGATACGGAGCGCTCGCTCACGTGGGGGTGGCTCCCCGAGGCCCGCGACGTGGACGCACAGTGGGACGCCGGCTGGTCGGGCGCGCTCTCGCTCCCCCGGGTGATCGAGACCGCCCCCGACGGCGACCTCCGCCAGCGTCCGGCCGACGAGGCGACCGACCTCCGGACCGAGCGGCTCGCCGACGGCGAAACGGTCGCGCTCGCGCCCGACGACCAGCGCCGCCTCGACGTCTCGGGTGCGGCGATCGAGATAGAGATAGAGATCGCACTTGACGATGCCGAGGCGGTCGAGATATCCGTGTTCGAGACGCCCGACCGCGCCGAACACACCCCGATCCGCTACGCGCGCGACGGGACTCTGTCGATCGATCGCACCCCGTCGAGCCGAGACCCGCGCGCGTTTGCCGACGCGCAATCGATGGCGGTTCCTCCCTACGACGAGCCCCTCTCGCTGCGCGTCTTCCTCGACCGCTCCGTGATCGAGATCTACGCCAACGGTCGCCACTGTCTCACGAGCCGGGTGTACCCGACCCGCGACGACGCGGTCGGCGTCTCCGCGCGGGCCGAGGGCGGGCGCGCGGAGATCGCGTCGCTGTCGGCGTGGGAACTCGGCGAGGCGATGCCGACGGACGGCGACTGAGCGGTCCAGACGGCGGTCGATCAATCGTCCGTCGACTCCGCGGCCACCACCGGCTCGTCGACGTCGCCGGCGGCGCTCCGGTCAGTGAGGTCGCCGCTCCGCCAGGTTCCCCGGCGGTACCACGCGTACGCGACGACGGCACCGATGACGTTCGAGACCGCGAACGACAGCCAGATGCCGGTCTCGCCGATCCGACCGGCGGCGACCCACGCGATCGGGAACCGGACGACGCCGAGCATCAGCACCGAGATGGCCGCGGCGGTGAGCGTCTTCCCCGCGCCGCGGAAGCTCCCGGTGTACGCGCGCATGATGCCGATGAAGCCGAAGGTCAGCGCGACGATCCGGAGGAACTGCGAGCCGACCGCGACCACCCGGCCGGCGTCGGCCTGATCCGCGCCGACGAACACCGAGACGATCGGCTCGGGGACGAGGAAGACGGCGACGCCGGCGACCGAGAGAACCGCGAATAGCGTCTTGGCCGCCAGGTTCGCGGCCCGTTCGGCCCGGTCGGGCTTGTCCGACCCGATGTTCTGGCCGGTCATCGTCTCGACGCCGCGGGCGACCGCGATCGCCGGGAGGAAAATCACGGAGAACACCCGCGTACCGATCCCGTAGGCGGCGACGACCGGGTCGGGGAACAGCGCGACGATGAAAAGCAGGAGGTTCATCGAGACCGCCCGCCCGGTCCCCTCGATCGAGGCCGGCAGGCCGATGCGGAGGAGCCGGCGCAGGTAGCTCGCGTCGGGGACCATGTCGGCGACGTTGATCCGGACCCCGCGCACCCCGCGGAACATGATCGCCAGCCCGACGACAAGCGCCAGCGCCCGAGAGAACACGGTCGCGATCGCCGCACCCTCGATCCCAAGCGCGGGGAACGGCCCCCAGCCGAAGATGAGGAACGGGTCGAGCGCGATGTTGAGGACGACGGAGCCGAACATCACGAGCATGGGGGTGATCGTGTCGCCGTACCCGCGCATGAGCGCGATGAACACCGCGAAGCCGAACATGGCCACGAGCCCGAGCGAGATGACCTCCATGTAGCTCGCCGCGAGGGGCAACACGTCCGCCGACGCGCCCATCAACTCGAGGAACTCGCCGACGAAGAAGTAGCCGACGCCGCCGAGGACCACCGAGGCGATCACCGCGAACGTCACCGTCTGCGAGGCGGCGTACTCCGCCTCCCGGGCCTCGCCCGCGCCGGTGTACTGCGCGACGAGCACGCTCCCCGCGACGGAGATCCCCATCCCGAGCGAGATCAGCAGGAACACCATCGGGAACGCGAAGCTGATCGCCGCCAGCGCGTCCGTGCTGTACTGCCCCAGCCAGAACGTGTCCGCGAGGTTGTACGCCGTCTGAAAGAGGTTCGTGACGACGATCGGCATCGAGAGGAAAAAGAGCGGCTTCGCGATCCCGCCCGACGTGAGGTCGAACTCATCGGGGCCCTTGAACAGGGCGTCGACGCGGTCGAGGAGCCCCATCAGCGGGACGCCTCCGCGCGCTTTTTCGGCCCGTCGACCGGGAGACTGACTCCCGATCCTCCGCGCTCGCTGTCGGTACGGACCGTCACTTTCGAGATCACTGTGGCTCCGTCTTCCATCGTGGTCGTTGTCGAACTTACTAACTAGTTAGTCAAAAACTTTCTGGAGGCGGAGTAGATATCCATGTACGGTCTTTGGGTGGTCATAGTCGTTTTCCACCGGTGATCTCTCGGTCAGATACTGCAGACGGACGGCGATCTCGGCCGCAATCGTTATTCGCCCGTGGCCGGAACCGTCGTGACATGGCCGAACCATCGGGGCGGACCTTCTCGGACGCGGACGAGGAGATCATGCGGGCGACCTACCGCGCGCTCCGCGAGTACGGGTACGCCGACCTTACGATCAAGCGGATCGCGGCGGAGTACGGCAAGTCGACCGCCGCGATACACTACCACTACGACACGAAGGAGGAGCTGCTGGCGGCGTTTCTCGACTACATCCTGAACCGGTTCGTCGCCTCCATCCGCGAGGTCGAGACGACCGACCCCGAAGCGCGCCTGACGGTTCTGCTCGACAAGCTGCTCGTCGCGCCGCAGGAGAACCCGGACCTGTCCGTCGCCCTACTGGAAATGCGGAGTCAAGCGCCCTACAACGAGGCGTTCGCCGAGCGGTTCCGCCAGAACGACGAGTACGTCCGTTACCTGGTCAAGGCCGTCATCAACCACGGCATCGACGAGGGCGCGTTCGCGGACGTCGACGCCGACCGCGTCACGCGGTCGCTGTTGACGATCGTCGACGGCGCCCGCACCCGATCGGTGGTGTTCGACGACGTCGGCGAGTACGAGAGGGCGCGGGCGACCGCGGCGGAGTACGTCGACGCGACGCTCCGTGAGGGCGACGCTTAGCGTTCCGACCGTTCTGGCTCACCGCCCCGGGATCTGGCCTCCGCACCGCCCGGCAGATCGGCCGAACACCAGTGACAGAAGTCGAGCGCCGGATCGACCTCCCTGCCGCAGTTCGGACAGCTGTCGATCGGCTCTCCCGGATTCTTCGCCGACTCAGCCGCGCCGCTCGTCCGCGTGAGCGCGTTCTGCGCGCGGGCGAGGACGTACGCGTCGACGACGCTGGCGCCGCCCACGAGCAGGGTCGGGGCGATGCTCAGCGGATCGACCGGCCCCCCGGCCGCGAGCGCTTCGATGGCCGCCGGCTCGACGAAGACGTAGCTCACCGCGAACAGCACCGCGAGCCAGCCGACCGCGCGGCGCCACCGACGCAGGTAGAGGTGACCGAACCCGGTCACGAGCGCTCCGAGAAGGGCCGCGAGCCAGGGCCGCTTCTGCGAGGTCGATCGCTGCATACCCGAACTTATCGGTCGATCAGGTATAAGCCTTCTACCACTCGGCATCCGGACGTTTCGGTCCACGCGTCGGAGCCGATCGGATTCAGCTCCCCCGAACCCCCGACTGACTGATCGGTCACTTCGCTCGCCAGCGGCGTCCGACTCGCGAGTTCTCGGGCGGCTCGATATTTAAATAGCGCCGTGAGAGCCGCCGTCGTCTCCCGTTTCGGCGTCGCCGAGCGAGTTATCGCCTTCGCTGTCGACCGCGCCGCTCGGTCCCCCGGCGTACCCGCCGCCGCTCCCGCCTTCTCGGAGCCGACCGCTGAGCGCGTCGCCGCCCGGGAGTTCCGAATCGTCGGCCGGCGGTAGCGGCTCGTCCGGGGTGGGAATACGCCACGCGTCGAGCGTTCCGCGCAGCCGGGTGCTGTCGCCGTCGAGCGCGAGTCGGAGGGTCGGGGCGAGCGTCCCGCCGAACCGCTCGCGCTGCTCGGCCTCGGGGAGGTCGGCGATCGCGTCGAGCGAGTCGCCCGCGAAGTCGTAGTAGTTGAGGAAGCTCTGGACGAGCACCTCCTCGTCGTGGGCGAACGCCATCCACGAGTACGCCTGAAACGGCGCTTCGGGCGGGTTCGTGGCGACGAGCCCGGAGCCGTTCAGGGGGCGGTACTCGCCGTCGAGCGCGTCGGCGACGAAGCCGTAGAGCCCGTCCGGCCCGGTCACGCCCGGCGCGAACGTGTGGACGTGGCTGCAGACGAACAGGTAGTAGCGCCCGTCGGCGACGACGACGTGCGGGCGCTCCAGTTCCTGATTGACTTCGACCGCGTCCAGCAGGGGCGGGCGAAGCTCCCACGAGAGCGGGTCGCCCGACTCCGAGACGGCGACGCCGACGCAGCCGTTGAACTCCCGGCGGTGGGCGGTCGCCTCGTCGTCGCCCGGTCGCTCCGGCGCGGGCGCGTTCGCCTCGAACAGCAGGTGCGTCTCGCCGGTCGCCGAGTCCTCGAAGAACCACGGGTCCCGGAAGGTGTAGGTCATCCCGCGCGACTGTGCCTCGGTCTCGTACCACTCGCCGTCCGGCGTCAGTAGCGTCTCGTGAGTCCACGGACCGGAGAGTTCGATCCCGTCCTCGTCGGCGCTCGCCGTTCCGCCGTGCGCGACCGCGATCCGCTGAGTGTACGTCATCTCGTCGGCGGCCTCGTCGCCGGCGGCGGTGTAGTAGAGGTAGACCTCGCCGTCGTCGTACAGCGCGGAGCCGGCCCACTGGCGCTGGCCGAGCGCGCCGCCGTCGAAGACCGGTCCGGCGTCGTGCCATCGCTTCCCGTCAGCGGAGTAGAAACACCGGATCTCGGCCACATCGTGGCGTTTTCCGGGGAGCAGGTCAGCCGGGGCAGTCAGCGAGAACGCCAGTCGGTACCCGTTCACGTCGGCAATCTCGCCGTGTCGGTCGCGGAGCAGCCACGTGTCCCAGACGTGGAGATCCGGGAAGGGGTCGAGCTCGGGGGCACCCGCCGGCGGGGCGATGTTCCCGCGGCGGCGCTCGATCGACGCGGCCTGCTCTCTAGTCCACCGCGAGCGCGATCGACCGCCGTCGCTCTCCGGCGTCTCGTGCATACGTCTCCTCCGCCATCGACCGAATAAAGCTTTTTCAGTCGGAACGAGAGGGTCGCCGAGCGCTCCCCGCCACAGAAATAAAATATTTTATCACGGCCGTGGTAGTTCAAACCATGGCAAAAGCACGTATCAGACGAAACCGAATGATAGGCGGCCCTACCGGTCGAACTGCGACGGCTCACCGCGATCGCACGGGTTGCCGTGACCACATCTACCACCGCGCGATCGAACGCGGGGGATAAACGTGGAGCGTGCAGATCTCACAGAGACGCTGGAGGACGCCGGACTTTCGCCGTATCAGGCGGACGCCTACGTGACCGTGCTCGAACTCGGCGCGGCGCCCGTCACCCGGGTCGCTGACGCCAGCGGGGTCCCCGATCCCCGGATATACGACGTGTTGCGCGACTTGGAGAGCGCCGGCTACATCGAAACGTACGAGCAGGAGTCGCTGTACGCCCGCGCCAACAGCCTCGACGCGCTCACCGACGACCTCCGGACGAGAGCGAACCGGTTCACCGAGGCGACCGAGGAGATCGAGCGCCGCTGGAACGAGCCGTCCGTCGAGCAGTCCACCGTCAGCATCGTCACCCGTTTCGAGACGGTGATCAAGAACGCCGACGAGTTCATCCGCGACGCCGAGACGCAGGTGAACGTCTCCGTCGGCGCCGAGCACTTCGAGCGGCTTCGTCCCGCGTTGCAGGCCGCGACCGAGCGCGGCGTCCGGGTCAATCTCTCTATCCACACGCCGGACGGCGACACCGAATCGCTGCCCGACCCCGAAGACCTCGAGGGTGTCTGTTCGGAGGCGCGCCACCGGCGGCTCCCCTCCCCGTTCGTGGTGATCGTCGACCGGACGCGGACCTGCTTTGCGCCCCACGCCGGCTCGACCAACGAGTACGGCGTGCTCGTCGATGACCGTACCCACACCTACGTGTTCCACTGGTACTTCCTGACGACCCAGTGGGACACGTGGGAGCCGATCTACACGTCTCTCGACAACGACGAGCCGCCGATCGACTACATCGACATCCGGTACTGTGTCCGTGATGTGACCCCGCTCCTCCGAGACGGGGCGACCGTCCGGGTGCGGATCGAGGGGACCGACACCGACACCGGCACCGACCGTGTCGTCGAAGGACCCCTCTCCGAGGTCATCGTCACCGGCGACGGCGACGTGGCCGCCGAGAGTATCGCGAGCTACGGCGGCCGGGTCGCTCTCGTGGTCGAGACCGACGACGGCCCCGTCGAAGTCGGCGGCTGGGGGGCAATGGTCGAGGCCGTCGAGGCCCACCGGATCACGGTCGTCGACGTGGAGTAACTTTACGGAGGCGACGCTCGTCGTAGCGTGTCGGTCGAAGAAGGGATCCGAGTCGCTCGCTCTCACGAGCGAGCGACCGCGTCACCTACTCCAGCGAGTGCGTGATCGCTTCGCCGCTCGACTGGTCGAACAGGTGGATGTTCTCGCGGTCCATCACGATCTGGATATCGTCGCCCTCGTCGATCTCGGTATCCGGCGCGAGGTTGATGAGCAGCTGTCCCTCACCGCGCCCCTCGGCGCTCGCCTCGACGTCGCGGTCGAACAGCAGGTAGGCGTTGACCTCCTTGCCCACCGGTTCGATCACGTCGACGACGGCGTCGAACGCCTTCGTCGGCGAGGCCGCCTTCTCGGCGTTTTCTGCCAGGTAGATGTCTTCGGGTCGAATCCCGACGGTGATCTCTTGCCCGGCCGTTACGCCCTGCGTCGCCGGGTCGAAATCGACGTTTGCGTACGTCGAGACGAACCCGTCGTCGACGACCTCGCCCGCGATGAAGTTCATCGCGGGCGAGCCGATGAAGCCGGCGACGAACAGATTCTTCGGCTCGTTGTAACACTCCAGCGGCGGCGCCACCTGTTGGAGCACGCCGCTGTTTATCACCGCGATGCGGTCGGACATCGTCATCGCCTGCGCCTGGTCGTGGGTGACGTAGATGATCGTCGTGTCGAGCTCGCGGTGGAGCCGCTGGAGCTGGGTGCGCATGTGGACCCGAAGCTCCGCGTCGAGGTTCGCCAGCGGCTCGTCCATCAGGAACGCGCCCGGGTTGCGGACGATGGCACGGGCGATGGCAACGCGCTGGCGCTGCCCCCCTGACATCTCCTTGGGCATCCGGTCCATCATTCCCTCCAGCTGGACGATGTCGGCGGCCTCCTCGACGCGCCGGTCCACCTCCTCCTGGTCGTACTTCCGGAGCCGGAGCCCGAAGGAGATGTTGTCGTACACGTCCATGTGCGGGAACAGCGCGATGTTCTGGAACACCATGGAGATCCCCCGGTCTTTCGGCGGGAGGTTGGTCACGTCGCGCCCGCCGATCTCGATGGTGCCCTCGGTGGGCAGCGTGAGCCCGGCGATCGTCTCCATCGTGGTCGACTTTCCGCACCCGGAGGGACCGACGAAGGTGACGAACTCACCGTCCTCGATATCCAGGGTCATGTCGTCGACTGCCGTTACGTCCTCGTACCGTTTCGTAATTCCCTCTAAGTTGACTGATGCCATGATTACTCCTTGACCGCCCCCGTGGTGAGTCCGCTCACGATTTTCTCCTGTGCGACGACGACGAGGATGGCGACCGGCAGCACCGCGACGATGCTGGCGGCGGCCATGAGGTTGTACAGCACCTCGAACTCGCCCTGGAACCGCAGTATCCCTTCGAGCATCGGGGCCCAGCTTCCCGGCTGCCCGTCGGTCATCAGCGAGCTGAAGAAGTACTCGTTGTACACCGAGATGAACGTCAACACGCCGGCGGTCGCGACGCCGGGCGCCGACAGCGGGACGATGACGCGGAACAGCGCGCCGAGCCGGGTCGTCCCCTCCACGCGAGCTGCGTCCTCCAACCCGTCGGGGATCTGCGAGTAGAACGTCATCAGGATGAATATCGACAGCGGCAGGAAGATCGCCGACAGCGGGATGAAGATCGCGTACGGGGTGTTGTACAGCGACCCGGCCGAGATCAGCGGCCGCAACACCTCGATGTTGGTGTTGAACAGCCGGTTCAGCGGGATGAAGAACGCGGCTGGCGGGAAGAAGGACGTGACGAGTACTAAGAGGAGCATCGCGTTGCGCCCTCGGAACTGGAGCCGGCCGAACACGTAGCCGGCGAGGCTCCCGACGAGCAGCACCGCCACGGTCGCAACCGTGGCGATCAGGAAGCTGTTGAACACGTACCGATGGAACGGCAGCGTCTGGAAGATCTCGATGAACGCCGCCGGGTTGAACCCCGCCGGAAGGAACACGCCGACCTCGGAGAGGTTGTTCCGCGGCGTCAGTGCAACCACGAGCAGCCAGTAGAACGGGAACAGCGTCGTAACGAGGAAGAATATCGTCGCGACGTAGAACGTCGCCCTGTACGCCCGATCCGGGTTGGAGATCATCTTCGCGGCCCACGCCTCGATGAGGCCGCGGTCGAGCTCCGGCTCGTCGAGGGCCGCCTGCTCGGCCATCTCGACGGTCGGATCGGCTTCGTCGGCCGACTCGCCGCCGGCGGGGTCGGTACTCATGCGACACCCCCGTCGTTTCCGCGCAGCGCAAGCAGGTACACGACCACGAACCCGCTGATGACGATCGCGGTCAGGAACGCCACCGCGGAGGCGGTCGCCCAGCGCCGACTGTTCTGGAGCGCAATGATCACGAGACAGGTCAGCGACGGCACGGTCTCACACCCCGCCGTGGCGTCGATGAGCCCGTAAATCCGCATCGCGTCCATCGTGCGGAACAGCATCGCGACGAGCAGCGCCGGCGCCACGAGCGGCAGGGTGATGTACCGGAATCGCTGCCACGGCGAGGCGCCCGACACCTTCGCGACGTCGTAGAGTCCGCGGTCGATGCTCTGGAGCCCCGCCAGTATCAGCAGCGCCATGAACGCCGTCGTCTTCCAGATATCGGCGACGAGCACGATCATAAACGAGTCCGTGCTGCTCGACAGCGGATTGTCGCCGAACACGCCGAGCCACTGCATGAACTCCGTCCCGAAGCCGATGGTCGGGTTGAACAGCAGGAAGAAGATCATCCCCTGGATGACGATGGGGATGGCCCACGGAATGATGATCGACACCCGGACCCATCGGCGGCCGTAGAAGTCCTGATCGAGCACGAGAGCCTGTCCGAACCCGATCAGCGTCTCGAACAGGACGCTCAAGATTGCGAACGCCAGCGTGACGAACAACGCCTGCTGGAGGAAGGGCGCGTCGAACCCGACGAACGGGAACGAGTCCGTGGTCGATACCGAGATGAACTGCTGGGTGAACGTCGTATCACCGGTCAACAGGTCGACGTAGTTGTCGAGGCCGATGAACTCGCCGAACGGATCGGCTGACGCGACGGCGTCCGCGAGCAACGAGAATCGGAACGTCTCTATCAGCGGGTAGAAGGCGACGAGCGCAAGCAGCAGGAATGCAGGAGCTAACAGGACGTAGGCGTACACCTCCTCGCTCTGCGTCTCCAGCCAGTTGAGCGGTCGGGCGAGCAGCGAACCGCCCCTGTCCGCTCGCGTGTCGGTTGACATGCTCGGTCCTCGTTATTCAGCTAGGTCGGACTCGATCGATCCGAGCGAGCTCTCAAGGTCGGACATGGCCTGTTCGGGCGACTTCTCGCCCTGGTAGGCGGCCGAGACCTCGGAAGCGACCTGCGGGCTCTGATCGGGCCACGCCACAGTGACGGGACGCGGAACCGTGTTCTGGCCGGCGACTGCCAGCGTGTCGAGGAAGTCGCCCAGCGCGCCTACGTCGTCGGGGTCAACCGACTCGGTGACCGACGGATCCGGCGGCAGGTACCCTCCCTCGGCGAAGTTCGTCGTCATGACCTCCTCGTTGGCGAACGCCTCGAGCACCTGAACGCAGTCGTCGAGCCGCGGGGTGTTCGGGTTGATCGTGAGGTGCCAGCCGCCGAGCGCCGCCGCGGCGCCGCGGCGCCGCCGGTGCCCTCGTACTCGCCCTCGCCTGCCTCGATGCCGTACGGAAGCGGCATCACGTCGTAATCCTCCGCGCTGAACTCCTCGGAGTCGAGGTTGAGCGGGATCGCGTACGGCCAGTTCCGGTGGAAAATCGCGTTCCCGGACGTGAACGGCTCACGGGACGGCTCCTCGGTGAACGAGAGCAGATCTGTCGTCGAAATCTGCGGGAAGTCCGGGTGAGCGTACTCGGCGTCGGGCCCCTCCATGAACGACCGCATCATGCGGATCGTGTCGTGAACGGGCTCCTCGTTGACCGTGATCGGCCGATCGCCGATCGGGCCGAAGAGGTTCTCGTGGTCGCCGAAGTACGCGCCACCGAAGGAAGTCATCGTCTCGTTGAACGTACAGCAGGCGAGCCCGACGTAGTTGTCGCCCTGAGTCGTGAATCCGTAATCGAAGTCGCCACCGGGGCCGCCGTTCTGCTCCCACACGTCGGCGGCCATCTCGGCGAACTCCTGCCAGCTCATCGGCTCGGTCGCCCAGTTCTCGCCGTCCGGGTCGTAGCCGGCGTCCTCGACCAGGTCCTTTCGATAGTGCATCACCGGGTAGTCCGGGAACAGCGGCAGTCCGAACAGGTCGCCGCTCTCTGGGTCGCTCGCGGTGTTTACCGCGCTCGGCAGGTAGTCGTTCTGGACGTAATCGAGCGTCTCGGAGGAGAGCTCGTCGCTCAGGTTCACGAGCTGACCGCGCGCGATAAACGGGATCGTCCACCCTGAGTCCATCATGAAGATGTCCGGGCTCGCCCGCCCGGCGTCGAGCGCCGACGTGAACTCCGACCGGCGCGCCCCCGACTCGAAGTCGCCCGGCAGGATCTCGATTTCGATCGACTCGTCGAGACCCGCGTCGTACAGGCTCTGAGTGAGGGCGTCAGAGATGCCTCCCCACTCGGCATCCATCGTGATCTGGATCGGACCGTCGCCGCCGCCGCCACCGCCGGAACAGCCGGCGAGCCCGACGGCTGCCCCCGTTGCGCCCGTCACCTCCAAGAACTGTCGCCGCGATACCCCCACACGTCCGCTCTCGCGATCGGATTCGCTGTCGACCATTACAGCTGTTGTTACAAAATACACCCGTATATAATTATTGATGCTAACACTCATCATGATAGGGCGCACGCGCTCGCGCGAGAATCGGATTAGCCGCGCGATCCGGGGTCCTCGAAGCGGGCCGTACCTTCCTCCAATATCGTCGGAACGGCTATGGGCCCCGAGCATCGAGTGGGTGCCAGTCATGGGTTCAACCGGCACGGTCGCGGGACGACTACGAGACGAGACGGTTCAGTGGCTCGAACGAGTGTTCTTCGGCGGCGCGGAGCTCTCGCTGCTGTCGTCGCCCGCGTTCGTGGCGGTACTCATTCTCCAGACGCGGTACCCCGACGCAGTCCCGATCGCTGGTCTCCTCGCGATCGGTCTCGGGAGCGTCTCGATCGCCCTGTTTCGGGCGAAAGCCCTCGATGTCGGCGCGTGGCCCCGCCGCGGTGAGCTGGCGACACTCCCCCTACGGGTCGGCTACTTCAGCGCCCTCTTTCTGCTTGCGACCGTCGGGATCGCGGTGGCAGCGACGGCGGCCGGGTCGCTGTGGCTCGCCCTGCTCGGCGGCGTCGTCCAACCTCTCGGGCTCGCGGCGTTCCCCAGCGTCTACCGCGCCGTCCACGGTGAACCGCTCCAGCACACCCCGGCCGCCAAGCTATGAGCGGCGACCGGTCGACGTTCGATGTGCTGCGCGACTCGGCCGCGGCGCTCGTCGATCCTGAGCACACCGGCGAGAACCGGTGTCTCCCGTGCACCCTCGTTAACGCGGTCGGCGTCGCGGTCGTCGCCGGCCTGCTCTCGCGCCGTCGCCGATCGCTCGGGCTCCTCGCCAGCGTCCTCGGCGGCGCGGCGATCTGGCTCCGCGGCTATGTCGTCCCCGGAACCCCGCGGTTCGCCCCGCGGCTCGTCGCTCCGCTCCCGATCGACATCGGTCTCGATCACCGGGCGGGGCTCGATTCCGGGTCGCTCGCCGACGACGCGGTCACGCTCGAAGCAGATGAAGACGACGCGAGGACGGTCGAAACGGCTGGAGACGACGCGAGGACGGTCCAAGCAGAGACGGACGACCCGGAGGCGGACGAGCCGGACACCCCTCCCGAACGCGACGCCGACCCCGAACGCGCCACCGACTCCGATCCCGGGCACGACGCCGGCATCGCGCCGAGCGATGGAGCCGCGGGCGGGGAGGACGATGGAGACGGCGACGCCGTCGACCCGAAGACGCTCATGGCGACGCTTATCGACGCGGGTGCCCTCGTCGACGACGGTGAGACGCTCCGCCTCGACGAGTCGTTCCGGACGGCGATGTACGACCGGATCGCCGCGCTCCGTCGCGGCTCCGACGAGACGCTCGCCGAGCGTGCAGCAGCGGTCGCCGGTCCCGACACCGACGGCCAGGTCCACGACGGACGGATACTACTCGCCGGTCAGCGCGACGCGTGGCTGAGCCGACCGATCGCGCTGGCGGAGACGGCCGCCGCGGAGACGCTTCGCGAGCGCGGCGTCGACGACGGCGTCGCCCGAGGGGCGGCGCGACCGCTCCGCGCGTTCCTCGATACGTGTCCCGCCTGTGACGGTTCGGTCCGCGACACGACCCTGCGGAACTGCTGTGGTGGGCCGGGCGGCGTCAGCGGGAATCCTGAGCGTGCCGTTCGCGCCTGCGCCGACTGCGACGCTGTCGTCTTCGCCGACCGATCCTGAGGTCGTTCCGGTGCCGCTGGGTCTGCTTTCTGGTCGCCGGCGAACCGGAAGCACCACCGACCGACGTCCGATCACCGCGCTCGTTTACCGGCCCCGGTCGCCGTTGCGCGTCGCTGCGGCAGTCCCGTCGTCGGTGGATGACGGGGTGTCCATTTGTCCGCTAGCGGCATCGGTGGCAGATCCGTCCGCCGCGGTGACCGTCACGTCGCGTTTGGGGTACGGAATCTCGATATCGGCCGCGGACAGCGTCTTGTACAGCGCGCGGTTGAGTGTATGTTGCGCGCGCCGGCGACGCGTCGGGCCGTTGACCCAACAGAGGATCTCGTACTGGAGTGCCGAGTCCCCGAACGACCGGAGCCGGGCCCGCGGCTTCGGCGAATCAAGGACGAGCGGCTCGGCCAGCGCGGCCTCGACCGCGAGCGCCTCGAATTCGTCGATGTCGGTCCCGTAGGCGACGCCGATCGGGACCCGGACGCGACGCCGGCTCTGTGGAGCGGACTCGTTCGTCACCTTCGCGGCGTTGAGCGCCGCGTTAGGGACCGTCACCAGCACCTCATCGCGGGTGAGCAGCGTCGTCGAGCGCACGCCGACCTTGATCACGGTTCCCGCGGTACCGTCGTCGAGAACGATGTAGTCGCTTATTTTGTAGGTGTCGTCGAAGTACAACGCAATGCCGCCGAAGAAGTTCGCGACCGTGTCTTTCGCGGCGAAACCGACCGCGATGCCGGCGACCCCGGCCGCGCCGAGGAGCGGCGTAATCTCGATGCCCCACAGCCACAGCAGCGTCCCGACGCTCCCGATAAGTACCGCGAGCGTCCAGACGTTCGAGAACACGGGCGCGAAGTCGAACCGGGTGCCTTCCTCGTTGACGGCGGCGACGAGCCGATTCACGACGGTATTGGCGGCATGTGCCCACACGAGGATGATGACCGAAAGCGACGGCCGACCGAAGACAGCGTCGAGCAGCTGCGGGTCCAAGAGCACGGACGATCGAACCGCCGGGACCTGCGTGAGCACGTAGACGCCGGCGAGCGCGGCGGTGACGACGAGCGGGGCGCGAAGCGAGGAGATGACGATGTCGTCGTACGCGGAGTCGGTGGTCGAGACATACCGGCGGGCGACTCGCAGGACGATGAACTCCATCCCCACGGCGGCGATAACGGAGACCACGAGAACTGCGACCGTCGCCTCGACCGCTGAGAGTCCTTCGAACAGCGCGGACAGCGACGGGATCATACCGTCTCGATGCGACTCCGCGAGATAACCGTTTCTACGGCGGGCGGCAGTCGGCGACCGAATCTACCGAACCGCGGTCATTCGAACCGCGCTACTCAAACCGCGCTACTCAAACCGCAGCTACTCGAACCTCTTCCGAACGCTCTCGGCGTGCGCCTCCAGCCCCTCGGCCTCCGCGAGCGTCGTGATCGTCTCTGAGAGCCCGTCGAGCGCGTCGCGGTCGAGTCGCTGAACCGTCGACGACCGGAGGAAGGTGTCGACGGAGAGCCCGCCGTAGCGCTTTGCGCCGCCGTTCGTCGGCAGCACGTGGTTCGTCCCGGTTGCGTAGTCGCCGGCGGCGACGGGGGAGTACGCCCCGAGGAACACCGAGCCAGCGTTCGAGATCCGGGCGAGCAGCGCCTCGTCGTCGTCGGCCGCGATCGAGAGGTGTTCGGCCGCGTACTCCTCGGTGAACAACACCGCCTCGGGCATCGATCTGGCGTGAAGGACCCCGGAGGCGTCGTTGTCGAGGGCGGCTCGTATCGTCTCCTCGCGTTTACGGCCCGCGACCTGCTCGTCGACCGCCTCTGCGACCGCCTCGGCGAGGGCGGCGTCGTCGGTGACGGCGACCACGGAGGCGTTCGGGTCGTGTTCGGCCTGCGCGATCAGGTCGCTCGCGACGAGGTCGGGGTCGGCGGTCTCGTCGGCGAGGACGAGCACCTCGCTCGGCCCGGCGAGGAAGTCGATCTCCACGTCGCCCTGCACGATCGCCTTCGCGGCGGTGACCCACTTATTGCCGGGCCCGACCACCTTCTGGGCGTTCGTGACGGTCTCCGTGCCGTACGCGAGCGCGGCGATCGCCTGCGCGCCGCCGACCTGATACACCGCGTCGGCGCCGGCCTCGTGGATCGCCGCGAGCGTGACGGGGTTGATCTCCTCGGCCGGCGGCGTCGCGACCGAGACGTGGTCGACGCCCGCCACTGCCGCCGGGATCACGCCCATCAGTGCGCTGGAGGGGTACGCCGCCGCGCCGCCGGGCACGTACACCCCGGCGCGGTCGATCGGGCGGAACCGGCGGCCGAGTTCGCGGTCGCCGAACTCATCGCGCCAGTCCTCGGGGTGCTGTCGCTCGTGGAACTCGCGGATGTTGGCGGCCGCGTCGCGGACCGCGTCGAGGACCGGATCGTTTGCGTCGTCGAATTCGGCGTGGGCGCGCTCGGCGTCGTCGGTGATGTCGATGTTGCCGACGGCCACGCCGTCGAACTCCTCGGAGAACTCTCGGAGCGCGACGTCGCCCTCCGTCCGGACTCGATCGACGATCTCGCTCACGTCGTCGCGGACCGCGTCGACGCCGGCGTCGCGCTCGAAGAAGGCGAGGCGCTCGGCCGGCGAGAGGTCAGCGACGGTTCGTACGTCCATACGCGCTCTCGGGGCCGCGGTCAAAAGGGCGTTCCGACTTTGCTTACTCCAACCGGCGGATCCCAATCACGTCCAGCGTCGCGAGCGCGACCAGCGCGACCAACAGCGCGGCGGCGACGAAGAGAATTGGCGCCGAAAGCGCTACGGCGACCTCGTAGGGCGCGACAAGGCGGGTCGTGCCGCGGACGACGAACGAGAGGAAAACCAGCCCGAACGCGGCGAGTGCGAGGCCGACAAACCGGGATCTGTTCACGATGCCCCCGGGTCAGTCGGACTGGGCGATACCCGGTCCGTGCGATCCGTGTTCGCGGTGTTCGCGGGCGGCGTCGAAGCCGCCGCACATCTCGTAAAACACCGCTTCGGGGTCTCTGTTCCACTGCCACTTCCAGCGGGTCCGGACGAGCAGCGAGATCTTGCGGACGAACGACAGTTCCGGCGTCGTCGACACCGTGTCGTACCCCAGATCGCGGATCAGCCGATGGTGGTCCGCGTACAGCACCGCCGCGAGCAACACCGCGAGCTGGCAGTCCTCCGGGAGGTACTTGATCCCGGCGACGCCCTCCTCGTAGAGCCGCTCGGTCCGGACGAGTTCCTCGCGGATCGCTGCCGCCACGTCGTCGTCGAACTCCAGATTCAGGATCTGATCCTCGCTCACGCCGTGCCGCCGAAGTGTTTCCAGCGGGAGGTAGACCCGGTCGCGTTCGGCCACGTCCTCACGCACGTCGCGGATGAAATTCGTCATCTGAAACGCCTCGCCGAGCTTCGTCGCGTGGGGGAGCGCCTTCACCTCGGCCTCCTCGTCGAGCTCCATGATCGCCGTCATCATCCGGCCGACGGCGGCCGCGGAGCCGTCCATGTACGACTCAAGCTGGTCGTAGGTCTCGTACCGGTCGGTTTCGATGTCGCTCGCCATCGCGTCGACGAACGCGTGCACGTCTTCGTCCGGGATCTCGTGTTCGTCACAGACCGCGGCGAACGCCTCCAACACTGGGTCGTCGGTGTCTCTCTCAGCCAGCGCGGCCCGACGGAGTCGATCGAGCTCCGCCCGCTGTTCGTCTGGCGGCGCAGTCTCCGCAGCGTCGACGACCTCGTCGGCGACACGGAAGAAGCCGTACAGCACGTACGTCGGGTGCCGGATCCGCTCCGGGAGCAGCCGGGTCGCGACGTGGAACGTCTTCCCGGTCCGACGCTGGATCCGCTTTCCTCGGGCAACCTGCGTCTTGTCTACCATGCTGACCTCTGGTAGTCGGCAGGGAGGATCGAGAGCGGGTCGCCGATCATAACATACGAGTCGAACTGCAAGAACATAACAGTTCGCACAGCGTGGTTTGGTACCCGGTAAACGCGCTCGCCGAGCGCAAGTGAACGGGCTCGCCGATCGCCGACGATCGGGCTCACGGGTCGCGATTGCCGGCGTCAGTAGAAGGTGTCCGAGCAGTCGTACACGACCCCGTGTGCGGGACAGACGTACTTGCAGTGGCGGTGGTACATCGGCGTCTCGCACAGGGGGCAGGGCCGCCCGCCGGAGCCGATCGCCGCCTCGTCTTCGGCGTCGTCCACACCCCCCTCGGCGTCGTCCATACCCCCCTCGGCGTCGTCCATACCCCCCTCGGCGTCGTCCATACCCCCCTCGGCGTCGTCCATACCCCCCTCGGCGTCGTCCACACACCCCTCGGCGTCGCTCATATCGCCTCGAACGGACTGGGTCGACATAACCGCTCTCCTCGACGGAGCGGCGCGCCGGTTAGGCGTCGGCCAGCGAGTCGTACACCGACGCCGCGACCGACTCCTCGCCGAACGGGAGCGTCAACACCCCGCCCCACTCCTCGTCGGTCAGCGCCGACACGGTCGCCTCGTCCAGATCGACCCGCCTGACCTCGGTCTCGTCGAGCGTCATCGACACCGTGAACCCCTCCGGGTCGTCCGTCGCGCCGGCGTCCGTCAGCCCCGTCTGTAGCGCGTCGATCCCCGCGTCGCCGAGCGAGACGTACACGAGGTGTTCGTCGTCCTCGGTGATCACGCCCTGGACGCGGTCTAAGTCGCCGGTGCCGAAGAGCCGCCGGTCGTCGTCGCCGTCGCGGAGCAGCCGCGCCTCGAACGGGGCGTCCGGATCGACGGGGACGGACCCGGTCTGGCCGTCTTCGTCGTTTCCGGGCTCGTCCCCGCCGATCGCATCCCCACCGATCGCACCTTCGTCGGGACCGGTTCCGCCGTCGATAGCCTCGCCGTCGGTCACCGAGGCGGCGCCGGCGAACCCGACGCCCCCGACTGCGAGCGCGACCCCGACCCCGCCGAGCATGCCGCGTCGAGAGAGTTCCATACGCGACGGTCCCCATCGGTGGTAAAAAGGGTTACACGCCGATTCACGCGGCTGATAACGGGGTCGATCGTCCCGTCCTCAGGCCGATTCGAACCCGATCGACTCGTGAGTCGCCGTCTCGCCGAACAGCCAGTCGGCGTGCTCGACCGCGTACTCGCGGTGGTCCTCGGTGATGTACCCGAGCGCGTCCTCGACGACGACGGGCCGGTAGTCGCGGAGCCCGGCACTGCCGGCGGTGTGGAGCACGCAGACGTTGGCGAGCGTCCCGCAGATCAGCAGGTCGTCGATGCCGTGCGTGTCGAGGTACCCCTCCAAATCAGTTTGGTAGAAGGCGTCATACGTGTGCTTCTCGACGATGTGGTCCTCGTCTCGCACGTCAAGCTCGGCGACGAGTTCGGCGTCCCACGACCCCTCGACGACGTGTTCTCCCCACCGGTCGAACTCGTCGTAGTAGTGGGTGTCGTCGAACTGCTCGGGCGGGTGCACGTCCCGGGTGTACACGATACTCGCGCCGGCGTCGCGGGCGTGGTCGACGAGGGCCGTCACCGGCTCGACCGCCGCCTCGCTCGGCTCGGCGTAGAGGCTCCCGTCGGGGTGACAGAACCCGTTCTGCATGTCGACGACGATCACCGCGGTCTCGGTCGGGTCGTACGGCATGTGCGGGAGTTTGACGCCTGGGCTCAAAAATCACCGCCGCCTCTCGCAGCCCCGTGTCGCCACCTTCCCACCCCCCTCCACCGACAAACTACTTATCGGGTCGGCCGTAATCGAACCTATGCGACGGGTTCTCACCCTCTCGGTTATCGTCGCCGTGATTGCCCTTCTCTCGATCGGTGCCGGCGGAGCCGTTGCCGCCGGGCCAGCGGTCGCCGGGTCGACGGCCGCCATTCCGGGGGACGCTCCGGCCAGCGCGACTGCCACAGAGTGCGACGCCGGCGACGGAACCGATCTCGTCGGCTGCTGGAACGGGACCCACTACGAGGAGGAGCTCGCCTTCAACCAGACGGACGGGCTGACCGAGGCGGAGCTGGAGGAGCTGACTCACCTGACGATGGCCCGCGTCGAACACGTTCGGGAGCGCCCCTTCCGCGAGGACGTGCCGGTCGAGACCGTCACCCGCTCGGCGTTCATGAATGACTCTGCGAGCGCGGGCGCGGGCGGCTCGGACCCCGAGTTCCACCGCTGGAACGATCAGGTGTGGAAGGCCCTGTTCGTCGTCGGCGAGGACGAGAACGCCTCCGACGCGATTGACAGCGTCTACGGCGGTGCAGTCTCCGGGTTCTACTCGCCGGCCGACGACCGGATCGTCCTCGTCGTCCCGGAGGGAGAGGACCCGCAGATCAACCCGTCGACGCTGGCACACGAGCTGGTCCACGCGATGCAGGACCAGTACCACGACCTCACCCGGCCCCGCTACGTCGGCACTACGCAGGACGCCGACCTCGCGGTCGACGGGATCGTCGAGGGCGAGGCGGTCCACATCGAGGAGGTGTACGACGCGCGCTGTGCCGGCAACTGGAGCTGTCTCGCCGCGCCCGACTCCGGTGGCGGCGGCGGGTCGGCGGCGGACTACAACTTCGGCATCCTCCAGACCGTGCTTCAGCCGTACGCCGATGGCGCGCTCTACGCCGAGACGCTCGTCGACGAGGAGGGGTGGAGCGCCGTCAACGAGACCATGAACCGGCCGCCGAACGCGACCTCGGAGGTGATCCACCGCAACCCCGATTACGAGACGACCGAGGTAACGTTCGAGGACACGGCCACCGGCGGGTGGGAGACGTATCCGAATCAGGGGGTCAACGGCTCGGAAACCGCCGGCGAGGCGTCGATGTTCGTGATGTTCTGGTACCAGAGCTACGAGTACCGCCACGCGGTGTTGGACCCGGACGCGACGATCCGGGATAATATCCAAATTCACACGCAGCCGGACGAGCGGCTTCGAACTCGTGCGAACTACAACTACGCCCACGAGGCGACCGACGGTTGGGCGGGCGACGAGCTGTACCCCTACCGGAACGACGGGAACGCGGACGGGGACGACGCGAGCGCGACCGACGGGGAGGACGGCTACGTCTGGGTGACCGAGTGGCAGACGCCCGCGGACGCGACCGAGTTCCGCGAGGCGTACCTGCGCATGCTGACCGCCCACGGCGGCGACGACCACGCCGCGGGCGAGGTGTACGAGATCGCGGACGGCGACTTCCGCGGGGCCTACGGCGTCGAGCGAAACGGGACCACGGTGACGATCGCGCACGCCCCCGAGCCAGCCGACGTGCTCGATCTCCGGCCGGAGGCCGACCTCGAACTCTCCTCGACCGACGACGGCGACGACGCGAACAGGACCGACGGGGATGACGGAACCGACGGAGACGACGCGGACGGGACCAACGACGGAACCGATTCTGACGATGGAGACGACATCGACCCGGACGGCGATGACGCCGACGGCTCCGCCGGTTCCGACGCTGCCACCGGCGACGACGTGCCCGGGTTCGGTCCCCTCGTCGCGCTTGTCGGCATACTCGCGACGGTAGCGCTCTTTGTGCGCCGCGTACGGCCCTGAACACTCCGTAACCGCCCCGTGATCGCCCTGATCGCCCCGTGATCGCCCTGATCGCCCCGTGATCGCCCCTGACCGACCGGAGACGAACGCCCGCGCGACCCGGGTGGCTTTTCCTCCCCGGCGGCCGAACCGTCGGGTATGACCGAGTTCGATATCGTCGACGCGGCCGCGATTCGCGACGGCCGGGCGACCGACGCGTACTTCGAGCGGACCGAGGCCGCCTTGGAACACGCGGGACGAAACCCCCGCGTCGTCGCCGAGGTCACCGCTGACCAATTCCCCGACGGCGACTTCGAGCTGTTCGCCGGGCTGAAAGACGCGGTCGCGCTCTTGGAGGGGCGCGATATCGACGTCGACGCGATTCCGGAAGGCCGCCTATTCGACGGCGGTCCGGTGATGCGAATCGAGGGACCGTACCTCACGTTCGCGCGGCTGGAGACCTCCCTCCTCGGCTTCCTCTCGCACGCCTCCGGGATGGCGACCGCGGCCCTCGACTGCCGGGTCGCGGCGCCGGACTCGCAGGTGCTCTCCTTCGGCGCGCGCCACGTCCACCCGTCGATGACCGCGGCGGTCGAGCGCTCCGCGCTGGTTGGCGGGTTCGACGGGTTCTCGCACGTCGCCGCCGGCGACCTGATCGGCCGGGAGGCCTCGGGGACGATGCCCCACGCGCTCTCCATCTGCTTCGGCCGTGGCGAGCAGGAGGCCGCGTGGCGCGCCTTCAACGAGGCCGTCGACGAGGCGGTCCCGCGGATCGCCCTCTGTGACACCTACTCCGACGAGGTCGACGAAACACTCCGAGCGGTCGACGCGCTCGGCGATCGGCTCGACGGCGTCCGGCTCGACACCACCGGCTCGCGTCGCGGCGACTTCCGGCACATCATTCGGGAAGTGCAGTGGGAGCTGGACGTTCGCGGCCACGACGACGTCGACGTGTACGTCTCCGGCGGGCTCGGGCCGGCCGACCTCCGCGAACTCCGCGATGTGGTCGACGGCTTCGGCGTGGGCGGGTACGTCTCGAACGCCGACCCGGTCGACTTCGCGCTCGACATCGTCGCCGTCGAGGGGGAGCCGGCCGCCAAGCGCGGCAAGCTCTCCGGCGCGAAGGACGTGTATCGCACCGCTGACGGCGTCCACGCTGTCGGACTAGCCGACCGGTCGGGTCCCGACGGTGCCGAGTCGCTCATGGAGCCGGTGATCCGCGACGGCGAGGTCGTCGCTGACGACGCGTTCGACCTCGCGGCCGCGACGGAGCGCGCGCTTGCGGACGCTGAGACCGTCGGCTACGGGACGAACGAGTAGGGACGGCCTTGGCTACGGAGCGAACGAGTAGGAATTGCCTATTCGGAGAAGTAAGCGTCGCTTTCGGCGGTTATAGCTCTTCGACCGCGCCGCCGTCGGCGCGCTCTCGGAACACCTGTCCCTCGATGAGCGTCACCATCGTCTCGTCGTCTTCCCACGCGTTCGGGGCGATTTTGGCCTTCCGGCAGGCGCGGGAGAGGAACTCGGCGCCGGACCAGCCGTTCTCGACGGGGACCGTCGGATAGAGCCAGCCGTGGGAGTTGCCGCCGTCGACGGCGACGCCGTGGGTGCCGACTTTCAGGTCAGCGAGGGGATCGTTGGTGAGTACCGTGTTCGAGACGATGAACACGGAGACGGTGATGTTGTCGAGTTCCTTGGGCTCGACCTCGGAGCCGCAGGAATCGCCGGAGGCGGCCTTGATGGCGGCCTCGACGATTGCGTGACCGAGCTGATCGGAGGTCTCCCACGCGCCGGCACAGCCGCGGAGCCGGCCGCGACCTCTCGTGGACTCCAACCGGACGAACGCGCCAGTTCGGGCATAGAACGCCTCGCGCATGCTCCCGGGTTGTTCGCGTTGTCCGTGTCGGACGAACGACTCGACCGCCTCCCGCGCGAGTTCGACCGCTCGTGCACCGTCGTCGTACGACAGCTGAACGGTCTGGGCCTCGGACATAATAGACCCTTACGTTGCTGACGACTTGAACGCTTCCCTTGAGAACCCGGCCGTTCACACCCGATCGACGGGAGGAGCGAAGCGGCGAACGATCGCTCCGGTTGTCGATCTCTCCCCTCGACGACCGAACGCCTTATTCGCGGGCGTCGGCTAGACGCGACCGGACAGAGGGAGCCCGACTCCCGTGCCTCTGGCATGAGGAAAGTCCCCCCACCGGCCGGACAGGCGACCGGGCACACGCCCGGAGTCGGAGACGGCTGGCTCTGGAACAGCAACGACACCCCCCACCCCGACCCGTGATTCGCGCGATCGCTTCGGCGATCGCGGCGGCCGCGGGATCACCCGCGACCGCGCGAACCGACCCGCAAGGGAAGGGAGTTAACCCGATGAGGATCGACGGGTGGGAACGGATGGAACGGCGAATCCTCGCCGGTGCAAGTCCGCGCCACAAGGTAGTCCGGCCACGGCGCGGACGCTTAGCCGAATGTCGGGATGAACCGAAGGGGGCTTACTCCCCTCAGTCCGCTTTCGTACTCGTTAGTTACGGAGAATCAAGGAGAAAGCCTCGCGCTTCAGCGCGGGGAGGATGTCAACGGTGTCGCTGTTGCTGTCGTCGTTTATAAGTCGGATCGAGTGCGGACGTTCGATCTCTCGCTATCGGCCGGCGGTGACGTATCGGTGGTGAGTTTGAAGGCTCCAGCCGCTCGCTTATAAATGGCTACCGGCAGCTCGACGGCGAGCACCTCCAAAGCCCCAGGCGGGAGGCGGGCGCACACTCGTTGCGCTCCTCAGTCGCTCGTTTCACTCGCTCCCTACGGTGCTTCCGTCGTCTGCGCCCGCCTCCCGCCTGCCCCTTTGAGTCCCGACCCGACCGCACCAGCACCGCCACCCCCACCGCCCCGCACCCGCATCCCCACCGCCCCGCAACCGCACCTCGCGCCTCCCCAGCCTCGTCGGCCGGCGTTTATAAACGCCGGCCGACTCCCTCGTGCGGTCGTCGCCGGCGCGTAGCACCGTCTGCCAGAGGAACTTTCGGTCCCTCGCGGTTCGCGGCCCTGCGGGCCGCTCACCGGCGCACGCCACCGCCTCGTTCAGTCATAAACAGCTATGTCGGCGTCGGCGGTTCGGGACGCACTCGGCCGCTCGACCGTTTATAAAGGAAACAGCGTCACGCCGCCACCGGTCGCCCCTTAACGTCGCCTCTCAATGTCGCCGCCGTCGGTGACCGTGATATACGGGGCCGTGAGATAACGGCGTTGTAAGAAGGGCGGAAGCACCGATCGCGATGGCATCTCTCGCGTTCACTGACGACGCCCTGCCGCCTACACTCCGATGAGCGCTGTGCCCGCCTGTCCCGCACCCTCCATCTCGGGGCCGTACGTGATGGCGATGTAGATCATCGTCAGGATCAGGCTGTTGTACAGCCCGTGCATCACGGCGACGACGACGAGGTTTCCGGTGTACTCGTACACCGCGCCGAAGAAGAGCGCCGGCACGAACAGAATGCTGATCGTCGCCAGCATCGCCGTGAACCCGCCGCCGGCGAGCGAGACGATGTGGATCGGGGCGAATACGGCCGCAGAGAGGACGATGGCGGGGGCCGCGGAGAACGTCTCCCGCGCTCGGCTCTGAATGACGCCGCGGAAGAGGAACTCCTCGCACGGGCCGACGACCAGCAGCATTCCCACGATCATCACCGGGATGATCGAGGGATTCTCCAGCGCCACCTGCGCTCCCTGGTTCGGGGCCGGCTCGGTCACGAAGCCGGTCACGACGGTAAGGGTGATGAACACAGCTCCGATCGCCACGAACGGCCCGACGACGGCAATTACGGCTTCCAGCGGGCTGGGCCAGCGGATACCGAGGTACGCGACGATGTCGTCGGTGTCGAGGCCCCGCCACCGCAGGTACGCGAGGCCGAGACCGACGAACGCGACGATTTGACTGAGCGCGAACGGCACCATGACCTGCACCACAAACGGGGGTTGCCAGTCCGTGACCGTCCCGATAAGGGATAGTCCTCCACCGGCCACGATGGCGACGACAACGAGGATGAGGATACTGAGAAGACCGAGCCCGAACGCTGTCCCGATCGCCCGCAGCGGGGATCCACTGTCGTCCTCGGCAGGAGATCCGGACGCCGATGCGTCCACCACCTCGTCGGCGCCGGCCGGTTCGCCGCCGTCGCCGACCGTCGCATCCGCTGCGGTCGTCGCGTCGGGTGCCGTCCCGCCGTCGTCGTCGGGGCCCGCATCACCCCGGGAGGGATCGCTCATTGGTACCCGTACGGACCGATCGCCCAAAGACCTGTCCGTCGTCCCCGCGGTCGCCGGATTCCGACGGCCGTCACCTCACCGATGCAGGAGCTCGTACCACAGCACGGCGGTCACGGTCCGACCGTCGCGGAGCCCCTCGTCGACGACGGCTTCGAGCAGGTCGTCGTACGGCACCGTCTCGACCGCGATCGATTCGTTGTGGTCGAGGTCCTGTTCGGCGGTGGGCTCACACCCCGTCGCGAGGAAGTGATGGTGAACCGAGTCCGCGATTCCGTTGGTCGGCTCGACCGTCGTCAGCCGCTCGAAGGAGTCGGCCTCGTACCCGGTCTCCTCGGCGAGCTCGCGGGCGGCGGCGCGTTCGAGGTCGTCGGCGTCCTCCGGCTCTACCGACCCCGCGGGGAGCCCGCGGTTGACCCGACCGACGGCCTGTCGCCACTCGTCGATGACGACCACGTCGCCGTCGGGGGTCAGCGGAAGCACCACGACCGCCGGCGCCTCGTCGACGTAGTGGTACCCGTCGGTCTCGCCGTCCGGGAAGCGCACCTCGTCGCGGCGCACGTCGAAGCCGGGACAGCGGTAGTCGATGTCGGTGTCGAGCGTCTCCCACGCCAGATCGTCCATGCGTCGGAGTCAACACTCGGGCACCTAAATCCCCGCACTCGGTGGCGAATGCTCCCCTCGGATCCGGAGGAGGTCGCGCCAGCGCTCACGACCAGTCGCCGAGCGATGCCTGTCCGTCGCCGGTCTCGCTCGTCGGTCGGTCTCCGGTCTCGTCCGCCTCGCCCGCGTCCCCGGCGTTCGGCTCGCCTCCCACCCAGTCGGTGAGCTTCCCGCCCTCGCCGTCGGTGGCGACTGACTGGGCCTCGGACTCGCGGTCGCGGTCGGCTCCGCTGTCCCCTCCCGCGGTGCCCCTGCCGCCCCCACTCGCGTCGAACCCGCCGAGCGTCGCCTGATCGCTCTCGGCGAAGTCGAGTTTCGAGACGCGCACCCCGAGCTTACGGACTCGGTCACCGGCGAACTCGCCGAGGAGGTCGAGCGCCACCGACTCCACGAGGTCGGGGTCGTCGACCGGACCGGGGAGGCTCCGGGCGCGAGTGTTCACCTCGTAGGGAGGTTCGACCGCCTTGATCCCGATGGTGCGGTACAGACAGCCCCGCTCGCGGGCACGACGGGCCACGTCGGCGGCGAGCGCGCGCACCGTCTCGCGCTTGCGCTCCTCGTCGGCGGTCGCCGACAGCGACGACTCCCGCGAGAGACTCTTCGGGAGTCCCGTGGGCGTGACCTCTCGGTCGTCGTCGCCCCGCGCCCGCCGGTACAGCTCCCGACCGCGGTCGCCGAGTTCGTCGGCGAGCCGGTCGGGATCGGCGGCGGCGAGGTCGCCGGCGGTCTCGATCCCAAGCTCCGCCAGCGTCCGCTCCGTCACCGGGCCGACGCCGTGGATCTCGGCGGTCGGCAGCGACGCGAGGAAGGACTCCACCTCGCCCGGTGGCACGACGACCAGCCCGTCCGGCTTGTCGGCGTCGCTGGCGATCTTCGCGGTCGACATGTTCGGCGCGACGCCGACGCTCGCGGGCACGCCGGCCTCGCGCTCGATGCGCTCTTTGATGTGTCTGGCGTACCCCTCCGCCAGCGTCCGGGTCTCGGCGGGGCCGGTCGCGGTGCTTTCCCCGCCGGCGGCATCCCACGCCGTCCGGTCGGTGACGTCGAGGTACGCCTCGTCGACGCTCACCTCGCGGAGCACGTCGGCGCAGTCGCGGAGGACGGTCTTCACGTCGCTCGCGACCTCCTTATAAAAGTCGAGGTCGACGGGGAGGTACCGACCCGCCTCGTCGGGGTCGGGCGCGTCCGGGTCGTCGGGGTCGGCGTTCACCCGCCTGGGGAGCAGATCGAGCGCCTCCGAGATCGGCATCGCGCTCTCGACGCCGAACGCGCGGGCCTCGTAGCTCGCGGTCGCGACCGCGCCGATCGCCTCTCCCGCCTCGTAGCCCATGCCGACGACGAGGGGCTCGTCGGCCAGTTCGGGGCGCCGCAGGCGCTCGCAGGAGGCGTAAAAGCAGTCCATATCGACGTGAAACACGATGCGGTCGCTCCCCGCGTCGTCGTCCGCGTCGGTCCCGGGGAGCGTTCCGCCCGCCATCGCCCGAGGCTCCGCGCCGGGCGGCCTTAAGAACCAGCCACGCGCGGCGATAGTGAAACGACCCTCGCTCGTGGACGGAACGCCTCCGACCGCGGCCGTCGACGCCCGACGATCCTCAGAACTGATAGCTGAGCCGATATCCGTTTATCTGGACGGCCCGAAGACCGCGCCATGTCCGAACGGATCGACGTGTTACACGTCGACGACGACCCGTCCGTGCTGGACCTCACGGAGGCGTTCCTCGAACGCGAGCTGGCGTCCGTCGCGGTGACGAGCGTCACCGAGCCGTCGGCCGCGGCCGACGCGCTCGACGAGGGCGAGTTCGACTGCGTCGTCAGCGACTACGACATGCCCGGCATGGACGGGCTGGAGCTGTTCGAGGCCGTTCACGCGGCACACCGCCGGCTCCCGTTCGTTCTCTACACCGGGAAGGGGTCCGAGGAGATCGCCAGCCAAGCGCTTAACGCGGGAGTCACCGGGTACTTCTAGAAGGGCGGTCCCGAGCAGCTCCGCCGGCTCGCGAACCGGGTCGAGCAGGCGGTCGAAGAGCACCGGACCCGCGAGATCGCCGACCGCTACTCGACGATCATCGACGCGCTCGGGTACCCCGTGTACGTCGTCGACGAGACCGGCGTCTTCCGCTTCGTCAACGAGCCGTTCGCGGAGCTGACCGGCTACGACCGCGAAGAGATAATCGGCAGCACCCCGGGACTGATAAAGGACGACGCGGCGGTCGACGAGGCCGAGGACCGGCTGGGTCGGGTCCTTTCGAGTACTGGGCCCGAGGTGGTGCACTTCTCGGTAGATATCGTTCCGAAGGCGGGCGAGCCGATCCCCTGTCGAGACCACATGGCCGCGCTCCCGTACGAGAGCGAGGAGTTCGAGGGGAGCGTCGGCATCCTCCGAGACGTCTCCGACGAGCGCGCGCGCCGCGAGGAACTGGAGACGAAGACGCGGGCGCTCGACGAGGCCCCCGTCGGCATCACGATCTCCGACCCGGCCCTGTCGGACAACCCGATGGTGTACGTCAACGACCGGTTCGTCGAGATGACCGGCTACGACCGTGACGACGCGGTCGGCGTCAACTGCCGGTTCCTGCAGGGAGAAGACACCGACGAGAGGCCGGTCGCCCGGCTCCGGGAGGCGATCGACGCCGAGGAGCCGGAAAGCGTCGAGCTGTTGAACTACCGGAAGGAAGGCACGCCGTTCTGGAACCGGGTCAGCGTCGCGCCGATCCGCGCCGGCGACGGGTCCGTCTCGGAGTGGGTCGGCTTCCAGGAGAATATCACGGCGTTCAAGGACCGCGAGGCGGCGCTCGAACGCCAGAACGATCGGCTCGACTCCTTCGCGGGCATCGTCTCGCACGACCTTCGGAACCCACTCAACGTCGCGCAGGGCCGCGTCGAGCTCGCGCGGGAGCTGGCCGATGACTCATCGCATCTCGACGCCGCGGCCGACGCGCTCGATCGGATCGAGTCGATCGTCGAACACACCCTCACGCTCGCCCGCGAGGGCGAGACCGTCGGCGACCCGGAGCCGGTCGCCGTCGCCGAGGTTGTCGCCGACAGCTGGGAGACGGTCGACACCGGCCCGGCCTCGCTGTCAGTCGAGGTCGACGGCGAGGCGCTGGCCGACCCGGACCGACTCCGCAACCTGTTCGAGAACCTCATTCGTAATGGCGTGGAACACGCCGGCGACGACGTACAGATCCGTGTCGGTGACCTCTCGGACGGGTTCTTCGTCGAGGACGACGGGTCCGGAATTCCCGACACGGTCCGCGAGAACCTCTTCGAGCCCGGCGCGAGCGCGGTCTCCGGGAACACCGGGTTCGGGCTGGCGATCGTCAAAGAGATCGCCACCGCCCACGGGTGGACCGTCGAGGCGGTCGACGCGGCCGACGGCGGGGCGCGGTTCGAGATCCGGGGGATCAGACGCCCGGCGTCGGCGGAGTAGCGTCTCGCCGCCGGAACCGGAATCGGTCGTTGCGGGACCGCACTCCGCCGCCGGAACCGGATCGATCCCCGCCGTTCGCAAACGCCTTTGTCCTCGCGGGCGAACTCCCGACCGATGGGACTGCTCTCGGGCGTCGCCGACACCGATCGCCGGGTGATCGTGCTCGCGCTCGCCCGGATGGTCGGCGCCGCCGGCAACTCCTTTCTCATCGTCGTCCTGCCGCTGTATATCGCGAGCGACCTGATCGATATTGAGTCGCTTCTCGGAACAGCGGTCGGGGTCGGCGCGGCGTCGGTGACCCTAACCGAGCCGCTGCTCATCGGGGTCGTACTCTCGCTGTTCGGCTTTCTCAACAGCTTCTCACAGCCCCTGACGGGTCGGCTCTCGGACCGGATGGGCGTGCGCCGGCCCTTCGTGTTGGCCGGAATCCTGCTTTTGGGAACCGCCAGCGGGCTCTACATGATCGCGGACGCCTACTGGCAGCTGATCGCGCTCCGCGCCGCCCAGGGATTCGGCGCGGCGCTCATCATCCCGGCGACGGTCGCGCTGGTCAACGAGTACGCCGCGAGCGACGCCGACCGCGGCGGGAACTTCGGCGTGTACAACACGTTCCGGCTGATCGGTTTCGGCTTCGGTCCGGTCCTCGCCGGCGTCGTCGTCGAGCGCGGCCCGTACGACCTCTCCGCGATCGGGCTCCCGGTCCTCGACGGGTTCGACGCCGCGTTCGCGGCCGCCTGCGCCGGCGCGTATCTCAGCTTCGCCCTCGTCTTCCTCCTCGTGCGCGACGCCGCCAAGTCGAGCGAGGCGAGCGACGACCTCTCGATCCGGGTCCGCGGTGAGGGCCGCCTGCTCGACCCGGTGTTCGCGCTCGGCTTGGCGACGGTCGCGATGGGGATCTGTATCGCGCTGTACGCGACGCTCCAGACGCAGGTGAACGCCCGACTCGACCAGCCGCCGGTGTGGTTCGGCCTCCAGTTCGCGGCGGTCACCATCGCGAACGTCCTGTTTCAGGTGCCCGTCGGGCAGGCCAGCGACCGGATCGGGCGCCGGCCCTTTCTGCTGGCCGGGTTCGTGCTGCTCGCCCCCACGACGCTCCTGCAGGGAATCGTCACCGACCCGCTGGTGATGACGCTCGTCCGGCTGGCGCAGGGGGTCGCCGTCGCGTGCGTGTTCGCGCCGTCGCTGGCGCTCGCGGGCGACCTCGCGCGGGAGGGCGAGTCCGGCACGACGCTGTCGGTGCTCACGATGGGGTTCGGCTTCGGCGTCGCGGTCGGGCCGCTCGCGTCCGGCTGGCTCGTCGGCTTCGGCTTCGTCGTGCCCTTCGCGGTCGGCGCCGCGCTCGCCGTCGTCGCACTCGTGACTGTCGTGACGCAGGTCGAGGAGACGCTCGGCGCGGGCGAGGACGCCGCGGCCGCGGCGACGGCGGACTGAGGGCGGGCTGAGCAGCGCACCGATCGACCGTCGATCGCGATTTATGAGATCCGTACCTCGTGGCGCGCCTCCGAGCGGCCGCCTCTGGCGGCCGCGAGGGGCCCGCGAGGGAGGCGGCGGGTCAGCGCGGGCGGCGCCGCGCTGACCCGTCCGCCGAGGCTGGGGAGGCCTGAGGTGCGGTCGCGGTGCGGGCTTTGGAGGTAGCCGCCGTCGATCCGCGGTCTCCTTCTCATAAAACACCGGCTGCGTCTGTGGAAGCGCTCGCTCCCGAGTACTTGATCGCTTATAAGTCGGTGACTCGCAAACGCCCTTGCGTGTCCCGCGATCGCGTCCACTGCGTCGACTGCCGGGAGCCGATCCCGAGCGACGCGCAGATCTGTCCCCACTGCGAGACCGTCCAACCGTCGCCGCTCCTCGACGTCGGCGTCGTCGTCGCCGGCGTGTTCGCCTTCGTCTTCGGCGTGATCCTCGCACTCATGACGCTGGGAACGACCCGCATGCTCGGGCTCGGGCTGATCGTGGTCGGGTTCGGCCTCGCCGTCGGCGGCTACACCCGATACGTCGATCGGCAGGCCGGGCGTCGGGGGCGGTGAGCGCGTCCGACGGACGGCCCCGCGTCGCCGTCGTCCAGTCCCGCGACCTTTTAAGTCGGACGGGTCTCCACGTGGTGACATGCTTACGCCACTCACTGCCGGACTCGTCGTCGCGGGACTGCTCCTCGCGTTCGTCGGCGCCGCGGTCTCCGTCTACGCCGTTGCGCTGACCGGGGTCCTCGTCGGCGCCGGTGCGGGCTACCTCGCCGCGCCGAACCTCGCCGGACTGATCGCGGTCGACGGGCTGGTCCTCACCGGCGCGGCGGTCGCGGTCGGCGCCGCAGTCGGCGGCTTCCTGGCGTACGCCGGGCTCTCCTTCGCGGTCGTTGCCATCGGTGGGCTCGTCGGCGGCTTCGCCGGGCGGTTCGCGGTCGGCCCGATGTACGCGGCCGACGCGGCCGGGATCGAGGGGACCCTCCTCCTCGTCGGCGCTACGCTGGCGGGCGTCGCGGTCGGCGCGCTGTTCGGGTTCGTGTTGAGCCGGACGACGCTCGTCGTCTCGACGGCCTTCATCGGCGCGGCGTTCGCGTCGCGGTCGATCACGCCCGCAACGCTGGACGCGGCCACCGCGCAAACGTCGGTCGAACCGCTGCTGTTCGACGTGACCGCGCCCGCGTTCCTCGCCGTGTTCGCGCTCGGTGCGCTCTCTCAGTTCGGCCTCTTCAAGTTCGGCTACGTGACGAAACTCGTCGGCCTGCTTCCCGGCGCGCGTCGGTGGACCGCGAGCAACGACAAGGACGCCGAGGGCGCTAAGGGAGCCTGATCGCGCTTACTCGTACTCGTAGAACCCTTTCCCGGTCTTCTTGCCGAGGTCACCGGCCTCCACCTTGCGCTTGACGAGGTACGCCGGCTTGTACCGGTCGCCGAGCTCGGTATGGAGCGTCTCGCTGGCGTCCAACACCACGTCGAGCCCGATGTGGTCGGCGAGTTCGAGGGGTCCCATCGGGACGTTCGTGCCGAGTGTCATCCCGCGGTCGATGTCCTCCCTGTCGGCGACGCCCTCGTCGTACGCGCGGACGCCCTCGTTGATCCACGGCATCAGGATCCGGTTCGTGACGAAGCCGGGCTTGTCGTCGGCCTCCCACGTCTCCTTGCCGAGGTCCTCGGCAAAGGCGTGCGCGAAGTCGACGACGGGGTCGGCGGTGCGCTCCCCGACGACAACCTCCACGCCGTCCATGATCGGGACCGGGTTCATGAAGTGGAGCCCGATCACGTCGCTCGCGCGGTCGGTGGCGCTCGCGATGGTCGTGATCGACAGCGTCGAGGTGTTGGTCGCGAGCACCACGTCGTCGTCGGTCACCCCGTCGAGGTCGGCGAAGATGTCTTTCTTTACGTCGAGGTTCTCGACGGCGGCCTCGACGACCACGTCCGCGGCCGCGAGGGCGTCGAGGTCAGTGGTCCCCTCGATCCGGTCGCGGATCGCCGCTGGGTCCTCGTCGAGCCGGCCTTTCTCGTCGAGCCGGGCGAGGCTGTCGTCGATGCTGTCGAGCCCGCGCTCGACGTACTCCGACTCGATGTCGCGCATCACAACCTCGTAGCCGGCGGTCGCCGCGACCTGTGCGATCCCGTTGCCCATCGTGCCGGCCCCGACCACGCCGACGACGCCGATGTCAGATAGCTCCCGCATGCGGGAGGCTGTCGCGCCGGAGGTGGTAAGTATTGTGACTCCGAGAACGGAGAGCCGCGATCTGTGATGGCTGCCGGTAATTAACTATCTGAGTAGTAATTGTGTTCACGACTGAATTGGCCTTTGGTGCGGAAAAGACGCATGGTAAGCCCCGTTTAACGTTCGTCACTACCACTCGAATGACCCTAGTCTTTTTTACGGATGTAACTGGAGTATGAACTGATGCTTCCTCACGCCGACGACGCCATCTCACGGGACGGTAAGTCGCTTATCCTCGCGTACGACCACGGGCTCGAACACGGTCCGGTCGATTTCGACCCGAATCCGTCGACCGCGGACCCGGAACGGTTGTTCGAGCTCGCCAGCCACGACGCGGTCACCGCGCTGGCCGTACAGAAGGGGATCGCCGAGGCGTACTACCCCGACTACGAGGAGGACGTGAACCTCCTGTTGAAGCTGAACGGTACCTCGAGCCTCTGGATGGGCGAACCCGACAGCCCCGTCAACTGCTCGGCCGAGTACGCCGCCGACCTCGGCGCCGACGCGATCGGCTTCACCCTCTACGGCGGCTCGAACCACGAGGTCGAGATGGCCGAGGAGTTCAAGGCAGCTCAGGAGGGCGCCCGTGAACACGACATGGGCGTCGTCATGTGGTCGTACCCGCGCGGGCAGGGCGTCAAAAACGACACGAGCCCCGACACCATCTCGTACGCGGCCCGGCTCGGGTTAGAGCTCGGTGCCGACGTGGTGAAGGTGAAGTACCCCGGCTCCGCTGAGGCGATGGGCGAGGCCGTCCGGATGGCCGGCCCCACGAAAGTTGTGATGTCCGGCGGCACGATGCGCGACGACAAGGCGTTCCTCCGGAACGTCGCAGACGCGATCGACGCGGGTGCGACCGGGCTCGCGGTCGGTCGGAACGTCTTCCAGCGCGACGACCCCGAGCGTATCCTCGACGCGCTCGAAGCCGTGGTCTTCGAGGAGGTCGAGCTGGACGAGGCGATCGCGATCGCCGACGACGACTGATGACAGAGACTGACCCGATCGTCGAGGCGATCTTCGACGCGGTCGCGGTCACGGCCCCCGAGATCCGCGCCGCGCTCCCCGGTCGACGCGTCGAGAGCGGGACGGACAACCCCTCCGGCGAGAGCGTCATGGCCGGCGACCTCTACGCGGACGAACTGCTCGCAGACGCGCTGACCGCGGTCGACGGCGTCGGCTCGTTCGTCAGTGAGGAGCGCGAGGCCGCCGTCGACGCCGGCGGCGGAGTCGGCGAGGACGCGTACGCGGTCGCGATCGATCCCCTCGACGGCTCCTCGAATCTCCGGTCGAACAACGCGATGGGGACCGTCGTCGGGGTATACGACGCGCCGCTCCCTGCGACCGGACGCGACCTCGTCGCCGCCGGCTACGTGCTCTACGGCCCCATCACGACGATGATCGTCGCCGACGACGACGGCGTGCGCGAGGAGGTAGTTGAGGGTGACGGTGACGGCGGCGTCTCCCGTTCGGTCGTCGAGGACGACCTGCGGCTCCCCGAGGACCCCCTCGTGTACGGGTTCGGCGGGCGCGTCCCCGACTGGCCGGACGACTTCACCGCCTACGCCCGTGAGATCGAAGACGAGCTGAAGCTCCGCTACGGCGGCGCCATGGTCGGAGACGTGAACCAAGTGCTCACCTACGGCGGAATCTTCGCGTACCCCGCCCTCGTCGACGCGCCGGACGGGAAACTCCGGCTCTCCTTCGAGGCGAACCCGATCGCGTACATCGTCGAGAAAGCGGGCGGGGCGGCCTCGAACGGTGAGACCGACATTCTCGACGTCGAGTCCGAGGGCGTCCACGACCGCATCCCGCTCTACGTCGGTAACGAGGCGCTGGTCGAGCGGCTTGAGGACGCGCTCGCAAACGAGTGACCCGGCGACGGTCCCGAGACGGCAGCGATTCTGGGACTTCGCCGCGTCTTTGTCGGGTTATCGCGGCGGCTCGGTCATCGCGTTCCCGGAGTCGGCCGGCTCGTAGCCCACCCGCTCGCGAGCGTGGGTGCGGTCGAACCACCCGTTCGGGTTGTCGCTGACCCCGTAGAACACTTCGAATGCGCCGCCAGCGACGGTGTCGGGGTTCGGTCCACACGTGTTGTCGCCGTCGGTTCCGTCGTCGAGGCACGCGTCGACGAGCGCGGCGCAATCGCGCCGCGAGAGCCACGTACAGCGCATCCGGGCGACGGCCGTCTCGTAGTCGTCGTCGCCGCGCTCGCAGTCGCCCGCGGCGACCGCACGCTCGGCGTCGCCGAACGGGTGGTCGAACGCCGGGCCCCTGACCGAGCCGATCCGGAGGGCGTAGCAGTCGATCCCCTCCCGCTCGGCGTACAGCCGGCACCACGCCTCGCCGGCCGCCTTCGACGCGCCGTAGTCGGAGTCGGGACGGATCGGGCTTCGGTGGTCGACGGTCGGGCCCTCATCGGGGGCGTACAGCGCAGGCGCGTGCTCCGTCTCGTACATCCCGACGACGTGGTTCGAGGAGGCGAAGACGACGGTTCCGACCCCGGCACGCGACGCGGCCTCGAGGACGTTCCGCGTCCCGCGGACGTTGTTTCGCTCGACGCTCGCGTACGTCGCGGAGAGGGTCGGGTCGCCGGCCAGGTGGACGATCGCCGCCACCTCGTGTTCCGTCATGGCGTCCGTGAGGGCCTCGACTGCGCCGTCTGCGCCCACGTCGACGACGACAGTCTCGCGATCGCGGTGTGGGTGCGGGCTCCCGTCACCGAGTTCGTCGGGGGCCGGCTCCCGATCGAGCAGGACGTGGTCGTACGCCGAGGTCGCGGTTACCGCGGTACCAACGGTGCCGTGTGCACCGGTGAGCAGGACGGTCATAAGCGGTATTCGGGTGCGGGACGAATAAGCGGTCCGCGAATCCCCCAGCCGTGCTGACGCCGTAAGCCGTCCGTACCCGACGGTAACGAGACGGGGTCGACCCGTCGGCTGCAGTTACCGGAATTTGACCGGGCTTACACTTGGCTATGTACCTGATTACAATGTCCAGTCTCGGCGGAGTGTCGAGTGCGGAGGAAACCACACATGAGACTCTCAGACAAAGACGAAGGCAAACACGTCGTCAACAAGGCAGGAAAGAAGATTGGAATGGTGTCCCGAGTCGAAGGCAACCACGCCTACGTTGATCCGGATCCGGGAATCACCGACACGATCAAATCGAAACTCGGCTGGGGCGACGCCGACGAGGACACGTATCCCGTCGACGAGTCGGACATCGAGTCGATGGACGACGACGAGATCAAACTCAACCGATAGGACCGTTCTGCTCCGGCCGATAGCTCAGCTCCGTCTCGAACGAGTTCGGCTCTGTCCTGACTGGAACCCGGCTTCGACACCCGAACGCGGCTCGTTTTTGTGTTACGAATACATGACCCTCGAAACAACCTGATTCCGGATATTCTGGAACAAGATCGAAAAGTCGTGCAGATATCTCTCCCAATTTCATATAATTTTAAAGTCTCTCACTGATAATCTGAATTATTTGTAGTGTTACTAACAGAAATCCTTATATTAAGCGGATCCTGATGGTCGGTACAGTCCGGTATGCGCCTACTACCGGCCACCACATGGACGCGCACTACGACGACCCTCGGATAACGGGCGAGCACCTCCGTTCGATCGACACCCCTACGGGAACCGTTACGTTGGTCGGCGTCGTCCACGATCACCCCGCCAGCGCCTTCCGAGTTCGAACCGTGGTCACGGACCGGGATCCCGACATCCTTGCGCTCGAACTGCCGCCGCTCTCGCTCCCGCTTTTCGAGCGGTATGCCGAGGATACTCGCACTCCGCCGGTGTTCGGAGGGGAGGCGAGCGCCGCGATCCAGGCGTCGACCGCGGACCACGTCGTCGGGATCGACGGGCCGACCCTCCCCTTCCTCCGCCGGCTCGCCGCGACGCTGTATCACGAGGGTGGGTCGATCGAGACGGTTCGTGGCGTCTTCGACGGCCTCGTATCGGTGACGAAGAACACGCTCCGATGCCGTCTCGCGGGCTCACTCGCCGCGATGACCTCGATCCGGCTGGAGGTCGACTCGCCGGTCACGTACGCGATCGATCGAGTTGATAGCCCCGGGCGGCAGGCCGAGAACGAACGCCACCAGATCGCCCGCGCTCGCGCCGTGATGGACGCGTTCGAGCCCTCTCGGGCGACTTCGTTCGGTGACGACGTGCGCGAGACGCACATGGCCGACCGCCTCGCCGAGTTCCGCGACGACGGCGATGTCGTCGCCGTCGTCGGCCGCCACCACCTCGACTCGGTCGCCGAGCAGCTTGACGCGCTGCTTGGCGAGGCGGACCGCTGACCGGACTGCTGATCGGGGGTGACCGACATCGCACCTCGGTCCCCGCCGGAACCTACATGGAAAACTGTTTAGGATCTACCGCAAATCTTGCGCCCATGAACGTTCACGTCGGCGCGGCGGCGACGCCGGAGGAGGCCGAGGCGATAGCGAAATCGCTCGCGGAGCATCTCGGCGTCGATGTCGACGTCCACGTCGGAGAGAGCGCGGAGCCCGCCGCGAGCGCCGAACCGCCGGCGATCGAGTACCCCCTCGACGACGACCTCGGCCCGACTGATCGGGAGCGCGACCTTCAGGCCGAGATCGACGACATTCTGGAAGGCGGCCCGGAGAAGTACCGCGACCGACTTCCCGAGCAGGGGAAACTGTTCGTCCGCGATCGGCTCGACCTCTGGTTCGGCGGTGAGGGCGGGACGCGCGGCGCGGGCGACGCGAGCGCGGCTGACGGCGACCCTGCCGGCCTCCACTTCGAGGACGGGAAGTTCGCCGCGTTCGACGACTGGCACCCGAACGCACCTGACAGCGACGCGCACGACGAGAACGACCGCCTCCCCGGCGACGGCCTCCTCACCGGCGCGGCCGAGTTCGAGGGGCGCGACGTGCACTTCATGGCAAACGACTTCACCGTGAAGGCGGGGTCGATGGCGGCGAAGGGCGTCGAGAAGTTCCTCCGGATGCAACAGCGCGCCCTGAAGACGGGCAAGCCCGTGCTCTACCTGATGGACTCCTCTGGTGGCCGGATCGACCAGCAGTCCGGGTTCTTCGCCAACCGTGAGGGGATCGGGAAGTACTACTACAACCACTCGATGCTCTCCGGCGCAGTCCCGCAGATCTGCGTGCTGTACGGCCCCTGTATCGCCGGCGCCGCCTACACGCCCGTCTTCGCCGATTTCACCGTGATGGTCGAGGGGATGTCCGCGATGGCGATCGCCTCCCCGCGGATGGTGAAGATGGTCACCGGCGAGGAGATCGAGATGGCGGATCTGGGCGGCCCCCGCGTCCACGCCGAGGAGTCCGGCTCCGCCGATCTTGTCGCCCGCGACGAGGAACACGCCCGGGAGCTCGTGGCCGGCCTGATCGGCTACCTCCCCGATCAGGCCGGCGAGAAGCCCCCGCAACGGGAGACGAAGCCGCCGAAATTCTCGCCTGACGGGATCGACGAACTGATCCCGGAATCGCCGAACCGCCCCTACGACGTGCGCGACCTGCTCGACCGGATCGCGGACGCGGAGTCGGTGTTCGAGCTGAAGGGGGGGTACGGCGAGGAGATCGTCACGGCGTTTTGTCGGATCGACGGCCGCCCCGTGGGCGTCGTCGCCAACGATCCGACCGTCCGCTCGGGCGCCATCTTCCCGGACGCGGCCGAGAAGGCCGCCGAGTTCATCTGGACCTGTGACGCCTACGAGATCCCCCTGCTGTACCTCTGTGACACGCCCGGCTTCATGGCCGGCTCGCAGGTCGAGAAAGACGCCATCTTGGAGAAGGGCAAGAAGATGATCTACGCCACCTCCTCCGCGACGGTCCCGAAACAGACCGTCGTGACCCGGAAGGCGTACGGTGCGGGGATCTACGCGATGGGCGGACCCGCCTACGACCCCGAGAGCGTGATCGGGCTCCCCTCCGGCGAGATCGGGATCATGGGGCCAGAGGCCGCGATCAACGCGGTGTACGCCCGGAAGCTCGCCGCAATCGACGACCCCGAGGAGCGCGCCGAGACCGAGGTGCGCCTGCGTGAGGAGTACCGCGAGGATATCGACATTCACCGGATGGCGAGCGAGGTCGTCATCGACGAGATCGTCCCGCCCTCGACGCTCCGCGAGGAACTGGCTGCCCGCTTCGCGTTCTACGAGGACGTGGAGAAGGACCTGCCGGACAAGAAACACGGGACGATCCTCTGACTCTCCGGACTATAGCGCCGTAGCCCACTCGGGGCCGAGCAGCCCGAGAGCGCCCCCGAACCCGAGGGCCACCGCGATACCGACCGCCAGCAGCGCGCCGACGTACGCGGCGGATCCGACCAGCGACGCGGCGGCGAACCGCGGTGCGGAGACGGACGAGGCGTTCGCGGTGGGGACGGCGAGCCACCCGCGCGTGCCGGGGACCGCGTTCGAGGCCGCCACCGCGGGGAGGCCCCATCGGTCGAACCAGCGACTCGCGCCGTCGAGCCGCTCCTTGCCGACCGGGACCACCGCAAGCGACGTGGGATCCGCGTCGAACCGACGGACGGCAACGAAGACGACCGACTGGCCCACGGTCGCGCCGATTACCGCCGCGGCGAACACCGGCAGCACCGCGACCGCCTCGACGCCGACGGCGACGACCGACGCGACGAACAGCGTCCGCGCCGGGAGCACCTTCCCGACGAGCGCGCCCTCCAGCGCGAACACGACGAAGACCGCGACGGCGCCGTAGCTCTCGACGAGGGCGAGCGCGGTCGCGACGGACGGGTCAAACACGCCTCACCTCGGTCGCGGATGCGTAAAGCTCTTACACTATGAACAATGCTCTCAAGAGTCATAGCGGAAGCTAAACCGCTTATTCTGTTCTCACCAGCGACTCGCGCCGTCGAGCCGCCCTCTCTGTGCACCCCCGGCGACGATCGGTTGGGGTGGGTATTTATCGGCCGCACACGCAGATGCCGCCGATGATCGACACCGGCGTCAAAGCGCCCGACTTCATCGCTCCCGCGGTCGCCGGTGGGACGGCGACCGAGCTGGAGCTGTTCCGGCTCGTCGACCGACACGAGGCGGTCGTCCTCTGTTTCGCGCCCGCGACGTTCGTCCCGACCTGCACCGCCGCGTTCGCCGCGATCCGCGACGCCGGGTGGCACGATCGGGCCGACCTTGCCGTCGTCGCGCTCACCGGCGACTCGCTGTACGCGGGGTTCGCGTACGCCGATCAGTTCGATCTCCCCTTCCCGATCGTTTCCGACTTCCACGGCGGGATCGCCGAATCGTACGACCTGCTGGCCGACTCGTGGGAGGGCCACTCGGACATTCCGCGCCGGGCGGTCGTCGTCATCGCTGGCGACTGGACGGTGCGGTTCGCCGAGGCGACGACGGACGCGCTCGACCGCCCGGCGCCCTCGCCCGTCCAGAACGCGACCGCGGCGCTTCACGAGATCGGGGTCGACGTCGACCGCCCGCGCGTGAACTACGACGGACCGTGGTGATCTCGCTCACGTCGTTCTGACGTTTGTCGAACGAAGTTGAAGCGAAGGCTACCTGGCAGAGGCAATAGAAAATGCACCGGCCGAGACTCCCCGCGAATGAAACGAGCGGGGAGTCAGGGCGGTGCACGACTGAAAGGAGTTTACTGAACGAAGTGAAGTAAACGTCGACTGACGAAGTCAGTCGGAAGTGCACCGGCCGAGATTTGAACTCAGAATCAGACGTGCTCGCTCACTCTGTTCGCTGCGCGCGGCTGATTGCGTTCAAATTCCTCTCGGTGATTTTGCTCGCTTCGTTCGCAAAATGCACCGGCCGAGATTTGAACTCGGGTTGCAACCATGGCAAGGTTGCGTGATACCACTACACTACCGGTGCGTGCTTCGCATTTCTACATAGCCCGAGTCGAAGATATAAGGGTTCCGAACGACGGTCGTCGTGGTGGCGTCGGTTCCCGCCAACTCCTACCTCAGTCGCCGGAAGCGTCATCGGCCTCGCGACCAATCTCGACATAGAGACACTCCCTCCCATGGCGCGTCACGTCACACATCCCGCCGCCGATAGACGCACCGTGCTCCGAGCCACCGGTAGCCTCACGGCGCTCTCGCTTGCCGGCTGTCTCGGCAGCGGCGGAGCGATCGACGACGAAGACGTCGGGTATTCCGTGGAGCGTGTTGCGGACGGGTTCGAGAACCCATGGGGACTCGCGTTCCTCCCGGACGACGGGCGGCTGCTGGTCACCGAACGCCCCGGTCGGCTCTCGCTCGTCGACCCCGAGGACGGGACGCGCTCGACCGTCCAGGGGATTCCCGAGGTCCACGCCGCCGGACAGGGCGGGCTCCTCGACGTCGCGGTCCACCCCGAGTTCCCGGGCGGCGCGCGCGTGTACCTCACGTACGCCGCGACGAACGACGCGGGCGAGTCGGCGACGCACGTTGGAAGCGGGCAACTCTCTCTCGCCGCCGACGACTCTCCCGCGCTCGACGGGTTTGAGGCGCTCCACGTCGCGGAGCCGTTCGTCGACTCTGATCTCCACTTCGGCTCGCGGGCGACGTTCGGCCCGGACGGCGCGCTGTTCGTCACAGTCGGGGATCGGCGCGACACCAATTTCAGCCCGGACCACGTCTCGCAGGACCGATCTGTGGAGCTCGGCTCGACTCTTCGGCTCACTTCCGATGGAGATGCCCACCCCGATAATCTGTTCGTCGACGACGCGGAGGCGGCGGACGCGATCTACAGCTACGGGCACCGGAACCCGCAGGCGATGGCGGTGCGCCCTGAGACGGGTGCGATCTGGCAGTGCGAGCACGGTGAGGAGGACGGCGACGAGATCAACGTGATCGAGCGCGGCGGCAACTATGGCTGGCCGGTCGCCAGTGAGGCGTGTCGGTACGGCACCGACGAGCGCGTCGCCCCGAGCCACCGCGAGCGCAGCGATGTCGTCGCCCCCGTTCACTACTGGCCATGCGGCTCCGGCGGCTTCCCCCCGAGCGGGGCCGTCTTCTACGATGGCGACGCCTTCCCCGACTGGCGCGGTGACCTGTTCGCGGGGACGCTCGCCGGGCGGTATCTCGGGCGGTTCACAGTCGAGGGTGCAGGTGCTACCGACACCGCGGTGACCGAACGCGACTCCCTCCTCGCCGACCGCGACTGGCGGATCCGGTCACTCGCGGTCGAACCGGCCACGGGCCACCTCTACGTCGCCGTCGACGACGCGGATGCGCCGATCGCACGGATCGTTCCGGTCTGAGCCCGCGATCGCACGGATCGATCCGATCTGAGGAGATTCCCACCCTCGGACAGTCGATCCCGTCCCGGATCGTGTGACTCTGTCTCTCGATCGACTGACCCAAACCCCCGCCAAACCGCGTGTGAACGCGCCACAGCCCGGAAACGGGACCGCTATCCTTTTACGGTGCCGTCCGAAATCGAGAGGTACAGTCTCGCCACGATGCGTACCGAAGATGGACTCACGATCTGCGTTCCCTCTTCGGTCGTCCGGGAGGCCGAAGATGCTCGCGAGGCGACTCGCAAACTCGGCTACGTCGCCCGTGCGGCGGCGGTGTTCCGGGCGGATCGACTGGTCGTCTTCCCCGACAGGGAAGGCGAGCGGCGACGGGGCGGTGAGTACGTCCGAACCGTACTGGGGTACGCTGCGACCCCGCCGGAGCTCCGGAAGGATCTCTGGGGGGAGCGCGACGAACTCCGGTACGTCGGTGTGCTCCCGCCGCTCCGCGTGCCGTGGCGGACCGGCTCGACCCCTAGCGGGGAAGAGTCGAAAACACAGGGACTCGTGACCGAGGTCGGACCTGAAGGCCGCGTCCGGGTCAATTCCCCGCTGCGGGAACACCCGATCTCCCTGCTCGTCCCCTCCGGAATGGAGGTCGAGCAGGGGGAGCGCGTCACCATCAGGGTCTCTTCGAGAGAACCGGTCCGCGCCCGCATCACCGGGAAGCCCGAGGAGGGTTTCCAGGTCGTGGAAGCGGACCTGTCGGAAGCGCTCGCCGGCGACGGCTTGGCCGTCGCGACGTCGCGACACGGAGAGGAACTCTCCGTCTCGCGGCTCGGCGACATCGTCTCGGACGCGCGGAAGGCCGGCGGCTACACCGTCGCCTTCGGCTCGCCCGAACGAGGGCTTCCGGAGATGCTCGGGCTTTCGCCCGACGGCATTCGGGCGGCCGTTGCCGACGGCCGCTCGGTCGAACCCGATCCGGGGTTCGACCTCTGGCTGAACACGATCCCGGCACAGGCGAGCGAGGTCGTCCGAACGGAGGAGGCTCTGTTCGTGACTCTCGGCTCGCTCACACTCACGGAGTAAACAAATGCCACAACCAAGCCGACCACGAAAAGGCTCGCTGGGCTACGGCCCGCGTACCCGCGCAGACCGAGAGGTCCCGCGCATTCGATCGTGGCCCGACGACGACGGAGCCCCCGCATTGCAGGGGTTCGCCGGCTACAAAGCCGGAATGACGCACGTCGTTATGGTCAACGACGAGGCCAACTCGCCGCGTGAGGGGATGGAAACGTCCGTTCCCGTCACTGTCGTCGAGACGCCGCCGATGTACGCGGTGGCCCTGCGTGCCTACGAACAGACGCCGTACGGAAAGAAGCCGGTCGAAGAGGTTTGGGCGACCGAGTTCCACGAGGAGCTCGACCGCGCGCTCGACCTCCCGGCGGAAGATACCTTCGAGGAAGACGCCGACGAACTGCGTGCGCTGCTCGACGAGGGCGCGGTCGACGACGTCCGCGTCATCACGCACACCGTCCCCTCGGAGCTCGCGAATGTACCCAAGAAGAAGCCCGACGTGATGGAGACCCGAGTCGGCGGCGGCTCCCTCGAGGAGCGCGTCGACTTCGGGCTCGACCTCGTTGCCGAGGGCGGCGCCCACGAGTTTGGCGACGTCTTCCGCGCGGGTCAGTACACCGACGTATCGGGTATCACGAAGGGGAAAGGGACTCAGGGTCCCGTCAAACGCTGGGGCGTTCAAAAGCGGAAGGGCAAACACGCCCGCCAGGGATGGCGGCGCCGGATCGGCAACCTCGGTCCGTGGAACCCCTCCCGCGTTCGCTCTACCGTTCCCCAGCAGGGGCAGACCGGCTACCACCAGCGCACCGAGCTCAACAAGCGCCTCATCGACTTCGGCGAGGGCGACGACGCCTCCGTCGACGGCGGCTTCGTCAACTACGGCGAAGTCGACGGTGAGTACGCGCTCATCAAGGGCTCGCTGCCCGGTCCGGACAAGCGCCTGATTCGGTTCCGCCCGGCCATCCGGCCGAACGACCAGCCGCGCCTCGATCCCGAGGTCCGGTACGTATCCACCGCATCCAACCAGGGATAATCCATGAACGCAACAGTACACGACCTGGACGGCGGGGACGCAGGCAGCGTCGAGCTGCCGGCGATCTTCGAGACCGCGTTCCGACCGGACCTTATCGGTCGGGCGGTCTCCGCCGCACAGGCTAACCGGAAACAGGCCTACGGTGCCGACGAGTTCGCCGGGCTGCGAACCCCCGCGGAGTCATTCGGCTCCGGGCGCGGGCTCGCGCACATCCCGCGCTCCGAGAACGTCGCCCGTCGCGTCCCGAACGCCGTTTCGGGCCGCGCCGCGCACCCGCCGAAGGCCGAGAAGGACCAGACGAAGAGCCTCAACGACAAGGAACGACAGCTCGCCATCCGTTCGGCCATCGCGGCCACCGCGGACGCCGAGACCGTCGCCGAACGCGGTCACGCGTTCGACGAGGACCTCGACCTACCGCTCGTCGTGAGCGACGAGTTCGAGGACCTCAACAAGACCCAGGAGGCCCTGGGTGTGCTCGAAGCCGTCGGCGCCGACGCCGACATCGAGCGCGCCGAGGAGGGTCGCTCGGTCCGAGCCGGCCGCGGGAAGACCCGCGGTCGCAAGTACAGCCAGCCGAAGTCCGTACTCGTCGTCACCAGCGAGGAGCCGTCCCGCGCCGCCCGCAACCTTTCGGGCGTCGACGTCGCGACCGCGCGAGAGGTCAACGCAGAAGACCTCGCGCCGGGCGCGCACCCGGGCCGACTCACGCTGTGGACCGAAAGCGCCATCGAGGAGGTGGCCGACCGATGAACTCCATCATCGAGCATCCGATCGTCACTGAGCAGGCGATGAACGAGATGGACTTCAAGAACAAGCTGCTGTTCCTCGTCGACATCGACGCGACCAAACCCGAGGTCCGCGAGGAAGTGCAGGACCGGTACGACGTCTCCGTCGTCGACGTGAACACGCAGGTGACCCCGCAGGGCGGTAAGAAGGCCATCGTCACGCTCTCCGAGGACGACGACGCGACCGAGATCGCATCGCGCATCGGGGTGTTCTAAGATGGGACGACGAATTCAAGGACAGCGGCGTGGACGTGGCGGCCCGACGTTCCGGGCCCCCTCGCACCGCTACAAGGCGGAACTGTCGCACAAGAAGCTCGAAGACGTGGACACGATCACCGGCGAGATCGTCGGGATCGAACACGACCCTGCCCGCTCGGCTCCGCTCGCGGAGATCGAGTTCGAGGACGACGACCGTCGGCTCGTGCTCGCGCCGGAAGGCGTGCGCGTGGGCGACACGATTCAGGTCGGCGTCTCGGCGGAGATCAAGCCCGGGAACACGCTCCCGCTGGCCGAGATCCCCGAGGGTGTCCCGGTCTGTAACGTCGAGAGTAACCGCGGGGACGGCGGGAAGTTCGCGCGCGCCTCCGGCGTGTCGGCGACGCTTCTCACCCACGACCGCGACGTCGCGGTCGTCCAGCTTCCCAGCGGGGAAGTAAAGCGGCTCGACCCGCAGTGCCGCGCCACGATCGGCGTGGTTGCTGGCGGCGGTCGGACGGAGAAGCCCTTCGTCAAGGCCGGTAACAAGTACCACAAGATGAAAGCGCGCGGGACCAAATACCCGCGCGTGCGCGGCGTCGCGATGAACGCCGTCGACCACCCCTTCGGTGGGGGCGGTCGCCAACACCCCGGCCAGCCGAAGTCGGTCTCGCGGGACGCCCCGCCGGGACGAAAGGTCGGTGACATCGCATCCAAGCGCACCGGACGAGGTAGCAACAAATGAGTTCTGACTACCGCACCGGCCGCGAGGGCAAGGAGTTTGCCTACCGCGGTCACTCGCTCGACGAGCTGCAGGAGATGGACGTAGACGAAGTCGCGGAACTGCTCCCCGCACGCCAGCGGCGAAGCATCGTTCGCGGCCTCGGCACCGAACAGCAGAAGCTGTTGGAGAAAGTTCGGAGCCGCGACAAGGAGACGACGGCGGACAACCCAATCCGGACGCATCTGCGCGACATGCCGATCCTTCCGGAGTTCGTCGGCGTTACCTTCTCCGTGTACAACGGACACAGCTTCGAGCGCGTGCAGGTCGAGCCCGAGATGATCGGTCACTTCCTCGGCGAGTTCCACCTCACACGAAGCACCGTCGAACACGGTCAGGCCGGCATCGGCGCGACCCGGTCCTCGAAGTTCGTGCCCCTCAAGTAACCCATGGGAATCAACTACAGCGTCGAGGCCGACCCGGAGACCACCGCCAAGGGAATGCTCCGCGACCGGCCCATCAGCGTGAAGGACAGCAAGGAGATCTCCCGGGAGATCAAAGGCGAGACGGTCGCCGACGCCGAGGAGTTCCTCCAAGAAGTCATCGACGAGGAGACCTCGGTGCCGATGCGCCAGCACAGCGCGGGCGCGGGCCACCGCTCCGACATCGACGGCTGGGACGCGGGGCGCTACCCCGAGAAGGCCGCCAAGGACTTCCTGAAGCTCCTGGAGAATGTCAAGAACAACGCGGACGAACAGGGATTCGACGGCGACGAGATGGTCATCAAACACGTCGCCCCCCACAAGGTCGGTGAGCGACCCGGGCGGAACCCGCGAGCTGCGGGCGCCACCCAGTGGAACACCACTCTCGCCGACGTCGAGCTCATTATCGAGGACCCGGAGGCTGACGAATAATGGCTGACGAACACCAATTCATCGAGGACGGCCTGCGCCGTTCACAGATCAACGAGTTCTTCGCAGACGAACTCGGTCGCGCCGGCTACGGCGGCATGGATGTCGCCAAGACGCCGATGGGCACGCAGATCGTCCTGAAGGCCGAAAAGCCCGGCATGGTGATCGGGAAGGGCGGGAAGAACATCCGTAAGATCACCACCGAGCTTGAGGACCGCTTCGATATGGACGACCCGCAGATCGACGTTCAGGAGGTCGACGAGCCCGACCTGAACGCCCAGATCGTCGCGGACCGTCTCGCGAACGCACTGGAGCGCGGCTGGTACTTCCGGAAGGCCGGTCACACGACGATCGACCGTATCATGGACGCGGGCGCGCTGGGGGCCGAGATCGTCCTCTCTGGAAAGGTTACCGGCGCGCGATCGCGCGTCGAGAAGTTCAATCGCGGCTACATCAAGCACAACGGCGAGCCCGCACAGGAGGTCGTCGACCACGGCCAGGGCGTCGCAGTGATGAAGCTCGGGACGATCGGCGTCAACGTGAAGATCATCCCGCCGGGCGCGCAGCTCCCGGACGACTTCGACATTCGCGAGGACGCCGATGTCCCGGAGGTTGAGCAGGCAGCGGTCGATGTCGACGCCGACGAGGGCGTTGAGTCGCTCCTCGAAGAGGAACCCGAGGAGGTGCCCGACGTGGGCGCCGACGACGATGTCGAGATCCCCGACGAGGACCCGGCCGAGGCCATCGACGAGGAGGTTGTCGAGGAGGTCGTCGAGGAAACGCAGGATACGGCTACGGAGGCGACCGACGTCGCCGCCGAAGAACCTGTCGGCGACGCCGAGGCGGACGACATCGACGAGCTCGACGAGGAGATCGAATCGGAGGCGGCCGACCTCGTCGCAGAGATGGAAGCGGCAGACGAAGACGAGGAGGACGAATAAATGGCGATCCTCTACACCGACGAGATTCGCGACATGACCGCGGCCGAGCGTCAGGTCGAACTTGAGGAGCTCGAGACCGAGCTGCTCAACTCGAAAGCGCAGCGAGCCGCCGGTGGTATGCCGGAGAGTCCCGGCCGTGTCAAGGAGATGAAGAAGACGATCGCGCGGATCAAGACGATCCAAGCGGAAGAAGGCGACTTCGACGAATAACGATGATCTCCCCCGACACACTCGTCCGGCACGAACTCATCGGCCTCCCGGTTCGGGTGGCTGATGCCGACAGCGATGCCCACGTGGGTATCGCGGGTCGCGTGCTGTCCGAGACGTTCGGCACCCTTGTGGTGCGAACGAGGTCGGGGGACAAACGCGTGCCCAAGTCGGGCGCGACGTTCGAGTTCGGCGTCGTCGAGACGCCGACCGCTCGCACAGATGAAGCCGCCGACGACGGCCAGTCGTCGGGGTCTACGTCCCAACTCGGGTCGGATACTACGGGGGTTCGCCCCCGTCAGTCTAGCCCGTCCGGGTCCACAAGTGTCGTCACCGGTGACGGCGCGGGCCCGGCGAGCCAACACGGCGAGTGCAAAGACGTGGTCTACGCGACGGTGGATGGCGAGCGGTTGCGGTATCGACCCGCCGAACGCACCGAACGAGGTGTCACACAATGGCGATAGGAATCGACGTACCCACGCCTCCGGAGCCAGACAACCCGGAGGATTACGACTACGAGAAGTGCCCGTTTTACGGGCAGCTCTCCGTCCGCGGCCAGACCCGTGAGGGAACGGTCGTGTCGACGGATATGGAAAAGACCGTCATCGTCGAGCGAGAATACGACGTGTTCGTACCGAAATACGATCGGTACATGAAGCGTCGGTCGCGCATCCCGGCCCACGTGCCGGGCGTGCTCGACTCGCTCGAAGTTGGTGACGAAGTGAAAATCGCGGAGACGCGACCGCTCTCGAAGACGAAGTCCCACGTCGTCGTCGAGAACCTGTCGGGTGATCAGTGATGGAGGCACTCAAGGCCGATGTCACGCAGGGGCTCTCGAAGGGCTCGCTCATCACGTGCGCCGACAACACCGGCGCCCGTGAGCTGAAGGTGATCTCGGTGGCCGGCTACTCCGGCACCAAGAATCGCCACCCGAAGGCAGGTATCGGCGACAAGGTGACCGTCTCGGTCACCAAAGGGACCCCGGAGATGCGGCGGCAGGTGCTGGAGGCGGTCGTCGTCCGCCAGCGCAAGCCGATCCGCCGTCCGAACGGCACGCGCGTGAAGTTCGAGGATAACGCGGCCGTCATCATCGACGACCTCGATGAGCCGCGGGGCACGGAAATCAAAGGCCCCGTCGCTCGTGAGGTCGCCGAACGATTCGGGAGCATCGCCTCGACCGCGACGATGATCGTCTAATCATGACGAAACAGCCACGTAAACAGCGAAAACGGTCGGAGACCGCGCCGCTCCACGAGCGGCAGAATCAGGTCCGGGCCACCCTCACGGACGAGCTCCGTGAGGAGTACGGCCAGCGGAACGTCCGCGTCAACGCCGGAGATACCGTCGAGGTACTTCGCGGCGACGCGGCCGGCACGGAGGCCGAGGTCATCTCGGTCGACCTGTCCGCAGAACGGATCACCGTCGAGGACGTCACCGTCGAGAAGGCGGACGGGGAGGAAGTTCCCCGTCCCATCCCGGCGAGCAACGTCCGGGTGGCCGAACTGGACCTGGAAGACGAGCGCCGGGAGGCGCGGCTCCAGGAGGATAACGAATGACGCGACATCAGAAGCGACTGGCAGTACCGAACTCCTGGCCGGTCGAGCGAAAGACGAACACGTTCACCGTCAAGGCCGGCGCCGGCCCGCACGGTGAGGCGGGCGTTCCGCTCGTCGTCCTGCTGCGGGACGTGCTCGGCTACGTCGACTCGACGAAGGAGGCGCGCTACGCGCTGAACAACGACTCGGTCCTCGTCAACGGGGACGCCATCTCGGACGAGCAGCGTCCGATCGGGATGTTCGACATCCTGGCGTTCCCCGAGCGCGGGGAGTTCTTCCGCGTCTTCCCCGACGAGGGCGGTCGGCTCGCGCTGACCTCCGTCGACGAGGAAGCCGCCGGCAGCCGGCTCGGAAAGATCACGAACAAGTCCGTCGTCCCCGGTGGCGACGCTCAGCTAACACTCCACGACGGGACGAATGTCCTCGTGGACGCCGACACCGAGTACGACACGAAAGACTCGATCGTCGTTGACAACGAGTCGAAGGATGTCGTCGCCCACTTCGAGTACGAAGAGGGCGCCTTGGTCACCGCCGTCGCCGGCCAACACGCCGGCCGCATCGGCGAGGTGGCCGACATCGACGTGACGCTCGGCTCCGGCTCGAACACGGTCTTCGTCGGCGACGACGAGGACGGCTACGAGACGGTCGAGGAGTACCTCGTCGTCATCGACGAGAACTTCACTGGCGACGACGCCGACGAGGTGGATTCGGATGAGTGAATCCGAGAGCGCGTCCCACGAGATGCGCGAGCCGTACCTCGAGAAGGTCGTCGTCCACATGGGCGTCGGGCAGGGCGGTGAGCCGCTCGCCGACGCCGAGGAGATCATCGAGGAGATCACGGACCAGCAGTCGGTACGGACCACCTCGAAGCGCACCATCGCCGAGTTCGGGATCCGCAAGGGCGACCCGATCGGCGTCAAGGTGACGCTGCGGGGCGAGGACGCGCACGCGTTCCTCGACACCGCGTTGGAACTGGCCGATATCTCCAAGAGCCAGTTCGACGACACGGGGAACCTGAGTTTCGGGGTCGAGGACCATACCGACTTCCCGAGCCAGGAATACGACCCGAACATCGGCATCTACGGCCTCGACGTGACGACGACAATCGTCCGTCCCGGCTACCGCGTGTCGAAGCGGGACAAGGCAACCGCCTCGATCCCGTCCAAACACCGGATGACCGCCGAGGACGCGACCGCGTTCCTCGAAACGAACTTCGACGTTGAGGTAACGGAATGAGCGAAGCGAACAACGACACGGGCGAGCACGCGTCGAAACGCACCGACTCCCGGCACACGTGCCGACGGTGCGACCGCGAGCAGGGACTCGTCGGCAAGTACGACATTAACCTCTGCCGGCAGTGTTTCCGCGAGGTCGCCCGAGACATGGGATTCGAGAAGTACAGCTGATCATGACGGGAAACGATCCATTCACCAACGCGCTGGCCGGCATGGACAACGCCGAGAGCGTTGGCCACCTGTCGTACACGGTTGAGCCCGCCTCCAACATCATCGGCTCCGTCCTCGAGGTCCTCTACGACCGCGGGTACGTCGACGGCTTCGAGTACGTCGACGACGGGAAAGCCGGGAAGTTTGAGGTCGAACTGAAAGGAGCGATCAACGAGTGTGGCGCCGTCAAGCCCCGCTACTCCGCGGGTGCCGACGAGTTCGAGAAGTGGGAGAAGCGATACCTCCCCGCCCGTGACTACGGGACGCTCATCGTCACGACGAGCCACGGCGTTATGAGCCACTACGAGGCCCGCGAAGAGGGCATCGGCGGCCAAGTGATCGCATACGTCTACTAACAATGAACAGAGTCGAAATCGAGATTCCGGACGACGTCTCCGCCGAGACCGACCACCTCGAACTTACCGTCGAGGGTCCCAACGGGAGCGTTACGCGACGCCTCTGGTACCCCGACGTCGAGGTCACGGTCGAGGACGGTGTCGTCGCGATCGCTTCCGAGAACGAGGACGCGAAGACGAACGCCACGGTTGGCACCTTCGAGAGCCACGTCGCCAACATGATCCACGGTGTCACCGACGGATGGGAGTACACGATGGAAGTGTACTACGCCCACTTCCCGATGCAGGTGACCGTGGAGGGCGACGAGGTCGTCATCGAGAACTTCCTCGGCGAGCGAGCACAGCGACGCACCCCGATCCGCGGGGACACGGACGTACAGATCGACGGCGAGACGGTCACGCTTTCGGGCTCCGACAAGGAGGCCGTCGGGCAGACCGCCGCCGACATCGAACAGCTGACGAAGGTGACCGACAAGGACACGCGTGTCTTCCAAGACGGCGTGTACATCGTCGAGAAGCCCACCGGAGGTGCCTAACCAATGGCCGAAGAACTCGAAGACATCAGCGGTGTCGGTCCCTCGAAGGCGGACCCCCTTCGCGCGGCCGGCTACGAGACGGTCGAAGACGTGAAGGCCGCCTCCCAGTCGGAACTCTCCCAGGTCGACGGCGTCGGTAACGCGCTCGCAGCGCGTATCAAAGCCGATGTCGGCGGGCTGGAGGTCGACGAGGAGGCGGACGCGGAGATCGAAGACGAGACGGACGAGGAGGAGGAGGCCGACGAGGCTGACACCGACGAGGACGTCGAGACGGAGCTTCGCCCCCGCGGTCACGCCGATAAGACGCCGGAACTGGACGACGAGACCGCTCGCGCGCTCGCACAGAAGCACCGCGAGGGGAAACCGCAGTTCAACCGGCAGGACTACCACAAGAAGAAGCGCATCCCGACGTCGTGGCGCAAGCCGCGCGGCGGGCTCTCCAAGCAGCGCCGCCGCATGAAGGCGAAAGGCCCCGTCGTCGAGGCGGGATTCCGTTCGCCGAAGGCGTCGCGCGACCTACATCCGAGCGGCTTCAAGGAGGTCCGCGTGCACAACACGGACGATCTTGAGGGCGTCGACGGCGACACGCAGGCGGTGCGGATCGCCTCGAAGGTCGGCGGTCGCAAGCGCGAACTGATCGAAGACGAGGCGGAGGAGCGCGGAATCCGCGTGCTGAACCCGACCTACGTCGAAGTGGAGGTCAACGATGAGTGATCTGAAGGCGCAAAAACGGCTCGCAGCGGACGAGCTCGACGTCGGCAAGGGCCGCATCTGGCTCGACCCCGAGGCACAGGAGGAGATCGAGGACGCCATCACGCGAGAGGACGTCCGCGACCTCATCGACCAGGGTACGATCCGCGCGAAGGATGCGAAGACGAACTCCCGCGGTCGGGCCCGCGAGCGCGCAGAGAAGCGCTCGTACGGTCACCAGTCGGGCGCCGGCACCCGGAAAGGGAAGTCCGGCGCACGACAGAACACGAAAGATGACTGGAAGGCGCGGATCCGCGCGCAGCGCGCCCGCCTGAAGGAGCTTCGCGACGAGGAAGACGTTCTCGACGCCAGCGAATACCGCACGCTCTACAACAAGTCGAGCGGTGGCGAGTTCGAGGACGTCGCGCGGCTGGAGGCGTACATCCAGACGCAGTACGGTTACGAGGTGACGGACTAATGGCCACAGGACCACGATACAAGGTGCCGATGCGGCGCCGCCGCGAGGTCCGGACGGATTACCATCAGAGGTTGCGCCTGCTGAAATCGGGCAAGCCTCGCCTGGTCGCCCGGGTGAGCAACGCTCACGTCAGGGCGCAGCTGGTGACTCCCGGATCTGACGGCGACGAGACCCACGCGGCCGCCTCCAGCGAGGAGCTCGGCGAGTACGGCTGGGACGCCCCCACGGGCAATCTCCCCAGCGCGTACCTCACCGGGTACCTCGCAGGCGCTCGCGCCGTCGACGCCGGCCTCGACGAGGCCGTCCTCGACATCGGGCTCAACACGGCGACGCCCGGCAACAAGACGTTCGCAGTACAGGAAGGAGCGATCGACGCCGGCCTCGAAATCCCGCACAACGATGACGTGCTGGCCGACTGGTCGCGTACGCGTGGCGAGCACATCGCCGCGTACGCCGAGCAGCTCGACGAGCCGCTGTACAGCGGCGATTTCGACGCGGCCGACTTACCCGAGCACTTCGACGACGTGCTCGCGACAATCCAGGAGGACCATGAGTAGACACAACGACGGCTGGGAACCGCGGACGCGACTCGGCCGCAAGGTACAGAACGGCGACATCTCGTCGATGGAACAGGCGCTCGATTCCGGCCTCCCGCTGAAGGAGGCGGAAATCGTCGACCAGCTCCTCCCGGGGCTGGAAGACGAAGTGCTGGACATCAACATGGTCCAGCGGATGACTGACTCCGGCCGCCGCGTGAAGTTCCGCTGCGTGGTCGCCGTGGGTAACCGCGACGGCTACCTCGGCTACGCACAGGCCCGAGACGATCAGGTCGGCGGCGCGATCCAGAAGGCGATCGATGTCGCGAAGCTGAACATCATCGAAGTCGACCGCGGCTCCGGGTCCTGGGAGGACCAGCCCGGCGGCACGAACTCCCTCACCCGCAAGGCCGAGGGGAAGGCCGGCTCCGTCACCGTCGAGATCCAGCCCGCCCCGCAGGGGCTCGGGCTGGCCGCGGCGGAGACAGTCCGCAACATCTTGGAGCTCGCCGGCGTCGAAGACGCTTGGACGAACTCCGACGGCAACACCCGGACGACCGTCAACCTCGCGAAGGCGACGTTCAACGCCTTAGAGAACGCTGCGCAGTCCCGAACGCCGCAGCATGCACGTGAGGTCCACTACGACGAGGTGAGCGAGTGATGCAAGCGATCGTACAGCTCCGCGGCGACGTGAACCTCGAGTACGGCGTCGAGGATACCCTCGACATGCTGAATATCGGGCGCGTCAACCACGCGACGTTCGTCCCCGAGACGGACTCGTACCGCGGCATGCTCACCAAGGTGAACGATGTCGTCGCGTTCGGGGAACCGAGCGTGGATGTCGTCAAGACCACCATCGCGCGACGCGGCGAGCCTCTCGAAGGCTCGGCCGATATCGATGACGAGTGGATCGGCGACAATACCGACTACGCCGATCTGGAGGCGCTGGCCGAGGCGCTCGTCGACGAGGAGACGACCCTGCGCGAGCAGGGCCTCTCGCCGACGCTCCGACTCCACGCCCCCCGCGGCGGTCACGAGGGCATCAAACACCCGGTGATCGAGGGCGGCGAACTCGGTCGCCACACCACGGAGGAGATCGACAGTCTCCTGGAGGCGATGCGATGACGAACAAGAAACGTCGACAGCGCGGTTCTCGCACGCACGGCGGCGGAACGCATAAGAACCGGCGCGGTGCCGGTCACCGCGGCGGTCGCGGTGCGGCCGGTCGCGCGAAACACGAGTTCCACAACTACGGCCCGCTCGGCAAGTACGGATTCAAACGACCCGAGAGTGCGCAGACCGAGGTCCTCGAGGTCACCGTCCAGAAGCTCGACGAGGATGCGGCGCTGTACGCCGCAGACGATCTCGCCGAGGAAGACGGCGACGCGTACGTCATCGACGCACGCGACGTCGTCGAGGACGGCTACGAAGCCGATGTCGTGAAGGTACTCGGCGGCGGACAGGTCCGCCGCGAGCTCCGCGTCACCGCCGACGCGTTCACCGCCGGTGCGGTCGAACTTATCGAGGAGGCTGGCGGCGAGGCGACACTCTCTGAGCGCGCCGAGGAAGCCGCTGACGAATCGGAAAACACTTCCGACGACGAGGACGACGAGGCGTAACCAATGAGTTGGAAGGAGGTCGCTGAACCGGTGCTCACGCGGATGCCCGTCGTGGAGCGACCCGCGGGTCACGTTCCGTTCAAGCGGAAGCTCATGTGGACGGCCGGCATCTTGGTCGTCTACTTCTTCCTGACCAACATCAACCCGTTTGGGTTGGCAGCCGGTCAGGGGTCTGACTTCTTCGGGCAGTTCCGGTCGGTACTTGCCGGCTCGTCCGGCTCGCTGTTACAGGTCGGTATCGGACCGATCGTCACGGCGTCCATCGTCCTCCAGCTGTTGGGTGGTGCGAACCTGCTGGGGCTCGATACCGACGACCCGCGCGATCAGGTCCTGTACCAGGGCCTCCAGAAGCTGCTGGTGGTCATCGTCACGGCGCTGACGGCCGCGCCGATGGTGTTCACTGGCGAGTTCCTGCCCGCGGATCCGGCCGTCGGACAGGCGCTCGGCATCGGGACGTTCGGCGTCGAAGCGCTGATCTTCGTACAGATCTTCATCGGTGGCGTCCTCCTCCTGTTCATGGACGAGATCGTGAGCAAGTGGGGCGTCGGCTCCGGCGTCGGGCTGTTTATCATCGCGGCGGTGAGCCAGCAGATCGTCGGCGGGTTCTTCAGCTTCTCCGCGCTCGGCGCGTCCGGCTTCTTCGCAAGCTGGTACGGCATCATCGTCGGCGACGTGCCGGTGTCGCTGTCGCCGTTCACGGCGGAGGGGCTCCAGAACTTGCTGTTCGATCCGGGGAACATCTTGGCGCTTTTCACCACGCTGTTCATCTTCGGGATCGTCGTGTACGCGGAGTCGGTCCGTGTCGAGATCCCGCTGTCGCACGCGCGGGTGAAGGGTGCTCGCGGGCGCTTCCCGGTGAAGCTCATCTACGCGTCCGTTCTGCCGATGATCCTCGTTCGCGCGTTGCAGGCGAACATCCAGTTCCTCGGGCAACTCCTCTCCTCGCAGTGGGCGGGGATGCCCGGATGGCTCGGCGTCTACGGCAATCAGGGTCAGCCCCTCTCCGGGCTGTTCTACTACCTGAACCCGATTCAGGCCCGTACGGACTGGATGTGGTTCCTGGGTGAGATCCCGGCGTCAGTCGAGCCGTGGATGATCGCGGTTCGACTGATCATCGACCTCACCTTCATGGTTGTCGGCGGTGCGATCTTCGCCATCTTCTGGGTCGAAACGACCGGGATGGGCCCGGAGGCGACGGCGAAACAGATCCAGAACTCCGGGATGCAGATCCCCGGATTCCGCCGGAACCCGCAGGTCGTCGAGAAGGTCATGGAGCGGTACATCCCGCAGGTGACTGTCATCGGCGGCGCCCTCGTCGGGCTGCTCGCCGTCATGGCGAACCTGCTCGGCACCATCGGTCAGGTCTCCGGAACCGGGCTGCTGCTCGCGGTCTCTATCACGTACAAGCTGTACGAGGAGATCGCAGAAGAGCAGCTGATGGAGATGCATCCGATGATGCGGCAGATGTTCGGCAACGAGTAGGAACGACGTTCGTTCCCCGATGCGGCCTTTTTGAGCCGACTCGTCGGCTCTCTTATTTATTCCCCGCCAGCGACGCGCATCGACGATATCCTGATGAAATGTCCGTCCGATCGCCGCTCGCTTCGCGCTCTCCGCTACGAGACCATCGCGTTCCACACGGTCGGGAGGCGAGCGTACACCGCCGCATTACGCCGTAGCGCCTCGACGGTCGTGTACTCATCGACGGCGTGGACGGTGTCGGTACCGAATCCGAACTCGACGGTCGGCACTCCGGCATGTCGGAACGTCTTCGCGTCGCCGCCGCCGGTCGCACTCCGTCGGTATATCCGATCACCCGTCACACTGCCGGCGGTCTGCGTTACGGCCTCGACGATCGGGCTCTCGATCGGCTCGTGGCTCCCGAGCGACCAGCTCGCGTCGGCGACGAAGACGGCCGTGAAGTCGGCGAGACACTCGCGAATGTCGGCGAGCACATCCGCGGTGTCGACGCCGGCGGTGAGCCGGACGTCGAGGCGGGCCATTGCCGAATCGGGAACGGTGTTCACCGTCTCGCCGCCCTCGATCGTTCCGAGATTTACGGTCGGGTGTTCGAAGAGATCGCGAGCCGTACTCGCGCCGAGGGTCGGCTCGTAGAACGCGACGGACTCCTCGACGATCGGTCGCAGTGTCGCATCGAGGCGGAGATCACGGGCGGAGAGCCGCGACCGGATCAGCGAGACTGCCTCCCAGAGCCGGTCGATCGCGTTGTCGCCGAGAAACGGGCGCGAGCCGTGTGCTGCGGTACCCGAGGCGCGAAGGGTCAACCAAATGCTTCCGCGGTCTGCCACGGTGACGGAGTGACGCCCGCCCGAACAAGTCGTCTCGCCGATGACGCAGCCGTCGGGCGCGAGTCGGTCGAGCGCACCGCGCTCTACGAGCGTGTCGACGCCGGCGTCGCCGCCCGTTTCCTCGTCGCTTACGACCGCGAACGCGACCGACACCGGGGGGTCTCTATCGGCGGTGGCTAGCGCCTCGCCGGCCGCGAGCATTGCGGCGAGCGGCCCCTTCATGTCGGTCGCACCGCGGCCGTAGATCCGGTCACCGTCGTGTTCACCGAGCGGGTCGCGATCCCACGCTTCGCGCTCGAATGGGACGGTGTCCACGTGACCGTTGTACAACAGAGTTCTGTCGGACTCGCCCGACACGGTCGCGATCAGATTCGGCTTCGTCGGGTCGGTCGCAATGCGCTCGCTGTCGAAGCCGGCCGTCGAAAGTAACTCCTCGACATACGCGATCGCCGGGCGAACGTCGCCGGGCGGATTCTGTGTATCGATCGCGAGTAGGTCGGTTGCGATGTCGATGATGCGCTCGGTCGGGACGGGCGGACCGTCGTTGGGAGCGGCGGCGTTCGCCGTCGCGTCGGTCGGCTCGTTCGTATCTGAAGGGTTGTGTGTCATGGTGCGGAACGCGACTGTTACTGGGTGGACGAACGGGTCGTCGTAGAAAATCGAATCTCAGTAGGGGACGGGTGTCCGCCGCCGAGGGCCGGATCTGCGGTCCGGAGACGCTCGTCAGTCGTCGTTCGGAGCCACCGCGGGGTCGTCGGCGTCGCGGCTCCGCCAGACGCCCTGCGCGTAGGCGCCGATGAACATCCCGACGATCGCGTAGAGGATCGGCCAGTTGCCGACACCGAGGCTGGCGTAGGCGGCGCCAGGACAGATGCCCGAAAGCCCCCAGCCGACCCCGAAGATGGAGCCGCCGATCAGGACGTTGCGGTCGAACGACTTCAGGCGACGGCCGTACGGGCGACCGGTGAGCGGCGCGGTGTCGCGTAGCTTCGGGAGCGTCCAGAACGCGAGTCCAGCGACGATCGAGCCGCCGAACATCACGAACAGGAGCCCGAAGTCCTCGAACGTCAGGAAGTCGATGACGACCTCCGGACGCGCCATGTGGCTGAACCCGAGCCCGAAGCCGAAGACGAGCCCGCCGCCGAGGATCAGCGGCATGAACAGGGGATGCCGGCTCATAGCCCCACCCCCAACGCGGAGACGGCGTTCGCAGTCACGATCGCGACGAGGAGGAAGGTCGCTACGCCGACCAGCGACGTGCGAGAGACCGATCCGACGCCGCAGATCCCGTGGCCCGAGGTACACCCCTTCCCGACGCGGGTACCGATTCCGACGAGGATTCCGCCGACGAACAGCCGCCAAGCGGATACCTCGGTGGTCCAGCCGCTGCCCGCGATCGACCACGGGTCGCCCTGGTAGATCACCGCGTAGATCGCGGCACCGCCGATGATCCCGACGGTGAACACGACGCGCCAGTCACGGGACGGGAGGTACTGTGCGAATCGGGACTGCCCGGAAACGTACGAGAGGGTCGACTCCAGGAACGTGCTCGCGCCCGCCGTGATCCCCGTGCCGAGGTATATCAAGACGGTCCCGAGGCCGACGAGCAGCCCGCCGATCGCGTACCGGGAGATCCCGTTCGGGAACAGCGCGTCGACGGTCTGGGGGCCCAGCAGGTCGGCGAAGATGGCGTCGATCACCGCGGGTCACCCCCGATGGTGGCGCGCGAGTGGGTCTGTCGCCGATCGTGAGGTGCGGTCACGGTCGGATCAGTCGTCGCTCGTGAGCGCATCCTGGCTCGCGGCGCAGTTGTTCGGCCCGAGTTCGAGGGTGAACGCCTCGTCGTCGTCGACGGCGTTCTGCCCGAGGTTCGTCGCGATGATGTCCTCGTAGTTGGCCGGGCGGGGGGGCATGTCGGCGAGGACGGTCTCGACGAACTCGTCTTCGTCGGCCGAGAGCGCGTCCATCCGCTCACGGAGCTCGCCGATCGGCGCGGTGTAGGTGCCGTCCGCCGCCGGTTCGGCGGCGTCGCTGAAGTGTGCGCCGCCGACGAGCACGTTGTCGTCGAGCGAGAGCACACGGGTCTGCAGCGAGTCGTAGAGCATGCGAGCCGCTTCCGGGGCGCCGTCGTCGCCCTCTTCGAGGTCGGGGCGGGCGACGCTTTCGATGAACAATCCATCGCCCGTCGCGAGCAGGCTGTCGCCGAGCAGGTAGGATGTCATCCCGGTCGTGTGTCCGGGCGTGAACACGGTCTCGACGGTCGCGTCGCCCACGGTGAACTCGTCGCCGTCCTCGACGAGCGTGACATCGTCGGCGTAGGTGACGCCGCGGTCGGCGGCGGCGGCCGGGAGCATCGCCTCGACGCCTTCGTCGGCGAGATTGCGGAGCCCGGAGATGTGGTCGGCGTGCACGTGTGTGTCGAAGGCGTACGTCAGCTCGACGCCGAGTTCCTCGGCGTCGGCGAGGTAGCGGTCGGTGAACGCACGCAGCGGGTCGACGATCGCAGCCTCGCCGCCGTCGTACAGTAGGTAGCCGAGACAGCCGCTGGAGGGACGCTGGTACTGGATGAGCGTTCCTGGACCGTCGTAGTCGGTCACCTCATGAGTCTCGTAGATCGATGCCCAGCCGTTCATCCCGTCTTCCAGGTGATCGACGTCGTAGCCGCGGTCGGCGAGCGCGCCCGCGACGTACTCGCTGGCGCCGCCCTTCGCACAGAGCACTGTGACGTGTTCGTCGTCGGGGATGCGGGCGAGGACGTCGTCGTCGATCTCCTCGTCGAGGAACTGAAAGTACGGCACGTTGATCGACTCGACGTTCGGCCCGTCGATCCGCCACTCCTCGTAGTCGCTCGACATCCGGGCGTCAAGCAGCGTTACCGACTCGCCGTCGTCGATGCGAGCTTTGAGCGATTCGGGTTCGATCGAGTCGACGTCCGAGTCCGGGGTCGGAAAGTCCATCTCGTCTGCGTCCATGTACATCCACTCATAATGAGGGAAGGAACTTAAGAGTTCGTATAGTAATTCACTATACACACAATATAATGATGTGGTGAAAGCTCATTCAAAACCATTGTACGCACGTGTAGGGCGATACACCGTCTGTGGTGCGCGTTCGATAATTCAGTTGTTCAGGTTAATCACAAGTATCGACACACTTATACCGCGGGAACCAGTATTGTGCAGTAACCCCAACACGGGGAACCCAACATGAGTACGGAAACCGCAGCCGAGACGCTAGACGTGAGAGGACAGAACTGCCCGATGCCCGTGATCAAGACCAAAGGCGCGTTCGACGACCTCGCCGCCGGCGAGGTACTCGAGATCGTCGCCACCGACTCCGGGAGCATGAGCGACATCGCGGGCTGGGCGGAATCGACCGACGGGGCCGAACTCGTCGATCAGGAAGAGGCGACCGAGGACGGCCAGGACGTGTACAAACACTACGTCCGGAAGACCGAGTGAGATGAGCGCGGACACACCGGCGTCGACGAACGACGATCTCGATCCCGAAGCCGTCGCCGACTTGCAGGCCCGCATCGACGCACTCGAGACCGAGGTATCGGACCTCCGGACCGACGTCGACGACGACGGTCCCCAGAAGATGGTCATCATCGCGACGAAGGGGACGCTCGATATGGCGTACCCGCCGCTCATCCTCGCGAGCACCGCGGCCGCCTTCGGCTACGACGTCACCATCTTCCACACGTTCTGGGGTCTCGAGATCCTCCACGAGGAGAACTCGAAGAACCTCCAGCTCAGCTCCGTGGGGAACCCGAACATGCCGGTCCCGAACATGATCGCCGCGCTCCCGGGCATGGACCGGATGACGACGCGCATGATGCGCAACAAAATCGACGACAACGACGTCGCGACGGTGGAGGAGCTCATCGAGACCTCGCTCGCGAGCGGCGTCGAACTGCAGGCGTGTCAGATGACGATCGACCTGCTCGGCTACGACGAGGACGACTTCTACGACGGCGTCACGACCGGCGTCGGCGCTGCCTCCGCGTTCCAGGACATGGTCGACGCGGACATCCAGCTACTCGTCTGACGGCGGACCCGATTCCCCTCTTACTCGACCGCGACCGACCCGTTTCCGGCGGCACTCTCGTATAACGCGTCGATAACTCGCATACTCGCGACCGCTTCTTTTCCGTCGGTCAACGGGCGAGCGCCGTCGGCGACGCGATCAGCGAAGTGCTCTACCTGCAGCCGGTAGTGGTCAACGGGATCGAACGTCTCGACGCCGTGCCGTCCGTCGATCTTGTAGGTCAGCTCCACCGGTTCGTCGGCGGGTGTGTCGAACGCTTGCTTGACCGCGACCCAGCCGTTGGTCGCGTCGATCCGGTAGCGCTGGACCAATTGCGTGTCGAAGCCGGAGGCGACGCGCGCCGACCGGCCGTCCTCGTACTCTAGCACGCCCGCGAGCTCCGTGTCGACGCCGGCATCACGGGTGTCGTGCGTGTGCGCGTACGCCCGGTCAGGCGTCCCGAGTACCGCCCTGGCGATTGAAACGGGGTAACATCCAACGTCCATCAGCGACCCGCCGGCGAGGTCGGGGTCCAGCCGCACGTCGTTCGGGCGGTCGTACAGCGGGAACCGGAACGTTGCGGTCACGGTGCGCACGTCGTCTAACTCCCGTTCGACCAGTTCAAGCGCGCGCTCGGTGCGCGGGTGATATCGGTACATAAACCCCTCCATCAGGGTGATGCCCCGCTCCGCGCAGTGATCGGTCACCTCGCGCGCTTCCGCCGCGTCGACCGCGAGCGGCTTCTCGCAGAGCACGTGATGTCCGGCGTCGGCTGCCCGCTTCGTCCACTCGGCGTGGAGCCCGTTCGGGAGCGGGACGTACACCGCGTCGATCTCATCGTCTTCGAGCAGCGCCTCGTACGAGTCGTAGCTCCGCGGAATCGCGTGTTCCTCGGCGAACCGCTCGGCGCGCTCGCCGTCCCGGGACGCGACCGCACCGAGCGCGTGGTCGCTCGCCGCGATCGCCGGGACGACGGCTTTCCGCGCGATCCCCGCCGTCCCGAGGATGCCGAAGGTGAGCCGACTGTCTGGAGTTGTCATGCCTCTGCCGACGCTCCGAGCGATCAAAAAGTCAGGTGGTTCGACTGCGGCGGTCGACGGCTCGGACCCGGTGTGACGGGCGTAGCAGGGAGAACGATGAAAGAGGTGCGGCGACCGGTGCGGACGCTACCAGCGATCTCACACGTCGTCGTCGGTCTCCGCGCGTTCTCGCCCGATCGCCTTCGAGATCGCGAGCACGTAGCCGAGCCCGTACTGGACCTCCGGATCGCGGATCCCCCGCGCGAGCCCAAGTGCGCCCACTGATTCCGGATCGCTCCGTTGGGCGGCGCCGACCCCCGCCAACAGCGTCTTCAGCCCATCGCGGGTGTCGTCGTCCGCGGCGGTGTCTGCCACCTCGCCGAGCGCGGAGCCCGTTCCGGCCAGCGAGCGGACCATCTCGTCGTCGAGCGCGGCGGTTGCGAGCGATCCCACTTCCGCGACCTCCGCGAGCTCGTCCAGCGTCCCGCTTCGCTGAAGCGCGATCAGCGTCTCCATCGCCTCGCGAAGCTCCGCGCCGTTCCCGCCGACGGTCTCGGCGAGTGCCACGGTCTCGTCGGTCGCGAGCCCGTCCGCCGATTCCGCGAGCGTCGAGGCCGTGCCCGCGAGTTCGACGACCATCTCGTCGGTGAGCGCGCCCTCACCGAGTGCAACCACGTCGAGGAACTCGTTGACCGCATCGAGCCGGTCGATGAACGTCGCGACCGCCTCTGGATTCTCGGCGACGATCGATTCGAGGTCGTCGCGGTCGAGATCCTCTCCTCCGCTTTCGGGGTCGTCACCCGTCATCTCAGAGCAACCCCCGTGCGGTGAGCCAGTAGGACTCGTTGTACGCCAGCTTCGACCAGTGGAGCTTCTCGGAGGGGGGGCGCCGGCGACGGCGGGTTCTCGTAGTCGAACTCGACGAACGAGGCGGCGTCCATCCCCGTCTCGATGAAACAGAGCGTCTTTCCGTCGTACGTCGCGGTTGCGGGCCGACCGCGGATCTCGCTTTCAAGCCGCTGTGCCACGACGCCTGCCTGATAGTGGGCGACGCTTCCCGCCTTCGGGACGCCGGTCGTCGCGGCGTCGCCGAGCGCGTACACGTTGTCTGCCGTCTCGGCCTCTAAGGTGTGTTTATCCACGTCGACCCAGCCACGATCGCCCAGCCCTGCCTCGTCGACCACGTCGACGCCGCGGTGTGGCGGGATCGCGGCCAACAGGTCGTAGTCGAGTTCCGTCCCCTCCATGGAGGTGATCGTCTTCGCGTCCGGGTCGACCGACTCGGCGTTGAAGAACGTCTCCGTGTTGATGTCCCGCTCCGCCATTATCGGGTCCGCCCACTCGCCGATCTGGGGGTTGCCGTGGACGCGGTTGATCGGGTACGTGTACGTGATCTCGATGTCGTCGCGGAGCCCACGCTGACGGAACCAGCTGTCCGCCATGAAGACGAACTCCAGCGGCGCCGCCGGGCACATGTGCGGCGTGCCGACGACACTCAACACGAGGTGGCCCTCGGTCATCGAGAGGAGTTCGTCTCTGAGCGCCAGTGCGCCGGACTCCGAGTAGTAGTCGTGGCCGCCCGCTGCGAGCCCCGGAATCTCGTCGTCGGCGAGCGTCGAGCCCGTCGCGACGACGAGGTGGTCGTAGCCGAGCGGTCCGGAGCCGTCACGGAGCGCGAGTTCCTTTGCGTCTGTGTCGATCTCGGTCACCCGGTCGATCGCGACGTCGACCCGGTCGTCGACGAGGTCGCGGAGGGGTCGGCGCCCGTCGGCGGGCTCGCGCTGGCCGAACGGGACGTACAGCCACACCGGCTTGTACACGTGGTCCGGGTCGTCGTTGATCAGCGTCACCTCGACGTCGCCGGCGTCAATCTCCAGGGCGAGCCGGTCCGCGAGGTTGTTCGCGAGCACCGTTCCGCCCGTGCCACCCCCGAGGATGGCGATACGGTCGGTCATCTCACGCGACCTCCACGTAGAAGCCGTAGTCGTCGCCCGATTCGTCGACCGCGAGCAGTTCGTTGTCGGTCTCGTCGACCCACTCGGAGACGTCGGTCAACGACTGATCGTTGTCGCTCAAGAGCAAGATGACGTCCCCGGAGCTGGCGGATCGGACTCGACCGATGAGGTCCATGAGCGGTCCGGGACAGGCGGCTCCGCGGGCGTCGACGGTGTCTGTGGGTTCGATGTCGATATCGGACATGGGTTACAGGCGATCCTTTGCTCTCCGCGGAGTTAATATTGTGTGGTGGTTCCAATATAAAGAAATGCTCAGAACATATTTATACCACAATCGACTCACGGGTTCGGCGGTGAGGTCGTCGACAATCCTAACGACGGCTCTGACGACGGTTCCGACGGTGTTTCGGCTACGACTCGGGTTCCGGCGGTTCCGGGTCGACGAGCGGCGAGTCCTCGTTCGCGCACCCCGGACGACCGCAGACGCCTGCGTCTGCGCCCGCCTGCGAGACGCCTGCATCGAGCGACTCGATCTCCCACCGGACGTCGTGACCGGTCGTCGACTCATGGTCGTCCACAGCTGTTCGGGCGTCTCGGAGCCTGTCGTACGTCGCCGCGAGCGAACAGTTGCGACACTGAACCGTGACGCGTGTTCCGTCCATGCATGTGTCTTGCGCTATATATACATAACTACCGTGGTCACCGGTGAGGTCAGCGGAAGCGCAAAAAACGGCCGATTGCCGTCTCGAAATAGAGCGAAGCGGTATCGACGCGTCGCTACGTCGGCTCGTCGCTCTCGGTATCAGTTCGCCAGCCTCCCTTGAGCGTGATGAACCAGACCGTCACGCCGGCGAGGATGAAGACACCGGCCATGTACGGAATCAGCGGCAGCTCGATGCCGATGAAGTCGAGCACTGTCCGGAGCTCGTAGATGATCACACTGAAGATCGCGAGTGTCACTAAGAGCCCGCCGCGGCTCACGTCGACGGTCATCGAACCACCTCGACGAGCGAGGTCGACGCGTCGCCGATTGCGCCGAGTAGTGGCGTCACCGCGTTTGCGAGCGCGTCGAGCGCGGGCACAAGCCACACCGGGTACGTGCCGACACCCGGCCCGAGGAGCCCGCCGCGGTTGATGATCGCTGCAAGCGGGAGCGCGTACGCGAGCACGACGAGCGTGAGCGCGATTCCGAACCACAGCCGGAGGTTGTCAAGCACCTGCGGCGCGTCGTCGGGACCGGACAGCGCCGGCGGCAGCGACTCCGCGAGCCCGGAGACCTTCGGGTTCCCCATCGTGAGCACGAGGTTCCCGATGAACAGGACCGTCGAGACGAAAAGCAGCGTCCCGCCGATCGCGATCTGGATATTGAGCTCCTCGAACCCGCCGAACATCGTCGGGTAGTCGAACCCGGAGTACTCCGGCTCTGCGGTCCGCCGCGGGGCGCCCAAGATCCCCTGCGCGTGCATCGCGTTCGACATCAGTGCCATGCCGATAAACCAGAGTACGACCTGGAACAGCCCGATCGACCGGCTGTAGATCGGCTTGTTAGTGATCTGCGGCCAGATCCAGTAGGTGGCCGCCATGAAGGTGAGCGCGACCGCGGTCCCCACGGTGAGGTGGAAGTGGCCCGGGACCCAGATCGTGTTGTGGATCATGTAGTTGATGTTCATCCCGGCGTTCACCATCCCGGAGAAGCCGCCGGCGGCGAACATCAGGCCCGCCAGCATCATCCCGGTGAACTCGGGCTTCCGCCACGGGAGGTCGGTGAGCCAGCCGAGGAGGCCGGTCCCACCGCGCTGGCGGGCGCCGTACTCCACGCTCGCCACGACCGTGAACGCGGTGAGCAGGCTCGGCAACAGGAGGAACATCGTGTTCGTCATCGAGATGAACTTGAACCCCTCCGCGATTCCGGGGTCGAGGTACTGGTGGTGAATCCCGACCGGAGTCGACAGCAGGAGGAACAGCACGAACACGACGCGGGCGAGCGGGTCACTGAACAGCCGCCCGCCGGCGATCTTCGGGAGAACGGTGTACCACAGCAGGTACGCCGGCATCAGCCAGAAGTACACGACCGGGTGGCCGAAGAACCAGAACAGCGTCCGGGTCAGCGTCGGGTTCACCTGATCGATCAGTCCGAGCGACCATGGCAGCAGGAAGATGAGCACCGATGCCGCCACAGCCGACGACGCGATGTACCACATCGCCATCGTCGTCAGCACCATGAACGTCTGCAGCGGGATCCGCTCGTCGGGATTCTCACGCTTCCACGCGAGCCACGTCCGGAAGAAGTCGGCGCCGGCGATCCACGACCCGACGATGAACACGGCGAGCCCCGCGTAGAACATGGGGTGTGCCTGTAGCGGTGCGTAGAAGGTGAACAGCACGTCCGCGCTCATGTCGATCGAATCGACGAATCCGGCGAGGATCGAGATACCGGTCATCGTCATCCCGACAGCCATGAGTCCGTACCACGTCCAGGTGATTTTGGTGTTGATCAGCGGCCGATCAAGGCTCCGCACGACCGCCCATGTGAACAGCCCGACGAGGAAGAACGTCGTGAAGCTGAGCGCGAGGAACACACCGTGCGCGGTGAGCGATGTGTAGTAGTCGGTGGAGGAGATGATTCCCCGGAAGACGTCGGTGCGATGGAGCGTCTGGATGATCCCGAAGATCGCGCCGAGCGTGAGCGCGAAGAAGGAGCTGAGAAGAGCGGCACGAACGATCCGCGCCTCTTCGGGGAACTTGTCGACGAACGTCCGATCGCCTTCGATCGCCTCGCTCATTCGCCATCACCTCCGCTGGTTCGATCCTCGTACTCCGCCTGACTGACGACGTTGACTTTTCCTTCCATAACGTGGTGACCGGCGCCGCAGTACTCGTTGCAGATGAGGCCGTACTCCTGCGGTTCTTCGACTTTGACGGTGAGCTCAGAGACTTCGCCGGGAACGACCATCGCGTTGGCGTTCGTTCCGACGACCTCGAAGCCGTGGATCACGTCCGCGGAGGTGACGTAGAACGTCACGGTGCTGTTCGCTGGCACGACGATCGGGTCGGGCTGGAAGGTGAACTGACGGGCGACGACGTACGCCGCGTACTCGTTTTCACCGACCTGTTCGACACGGGGCTCCGAGAACCGCTCGTCCTCGTCGAGCCCGCCGGAATCGATCGCCGGTTCGGTGTCGCTCACCATCGCGACGCCGGGACCGACGGCGCCGTACGTGACCGACCCGATGAGGAACAGTATCAGGAGCACCGATACCGCGAGCCAGATCTTCTCGTAGGCGTGAATGTGCATACAATGATCACCCCACAACGACCAGATCGCGGCCGAGGAACTCGATGTAGTAGATGTACACCCACGAAAGCACCAGGATAACGAAATATATCCCGATGAGAGTGAGGGTTCCGATCGGATCGAACTCCTCTGTGTCACCGCTCACTGTGTCACCGCTCACTGTGTCACCGCTCACGTCGTCTGCGGGCGCGTGTGCGGCCTCGTTTCGGCCCATGGGCCCCGTTATTGATAAGGAACCATATAACGTCTATCCGTTCTCGGACCCTGAAAACACGGGTGTTATATATGTTCGGCCGGCCGTTGGTTACGGCATGAACTTCTCGCTCCAACAGGCCGTACTCTTAGTGCTCGGCGGGCTCGTCCCCGCGGCGGTGTTCATCGCGGACCGATCGGAGATCTTCGTCGCGATCACGCTGGTGAATGTGCTGCTCATCTGGGCGAGCCTCCGAGTGGCGACCGGCGGGAGCCTGCCGGGGATCGGCGGTGGTGACGACGGCGCGGCGGACCCGAAACAGGCGTAGTCGACTGGACCGGACGTAGTCGGCGACCAGATCGCGCCGAGCAGGACTCGGCGTATCCGAGCCACGAACCACTCCTGTGGACCCTCTGAAGCGAACACACATGCCACCCTGTACACTCTGTGACCTGCCGACCGGGGACGATCCCCATACGGCCCCGGACGTCGACGGCGAGTTCTGCTGTCGGGGCTGTCTCGCCGTCGCGAGATCGCTCGGTGACGCGGAAGGGCTCGACGGGCTCGACGAGGTCGAGGAACGGCGCCCGGACGCGGAGCCGGACGACGACTTCGAGGGTGAGACGACGTTCCTCCACGTCGATGGGATGCACTGTGCGACCTGCGAGTCATTCCTAGAAATGACCGCGGGCGAGCAGGCGGGCGTCGCGGCCGCGGAGGCGAGCTACGCCACCGACACGATCCGGGTCGACTACGACCCTGACGCCGTCGGCGCCGACGAGCTCCCCGAGCGCCTCTCGGTCGCGGGGTACTCGGCAAGTAACCGCGCCGACCCAGACGCCGAGGGCGACGACGCGGTCGTCCGGTTCCTGATCGGCGGCGGCTTCTTCGGGATGATGGCGATGCTGTGGTACGTCGTTTTCCTGTATCCCACCTACTTCGGCTACGAGCCCTTCCTCGATCTGGGCGGGGTCTCGGGGCTGTACCTGTTCACGCAGGTGTGGGTGTTCGCCTCCATTGTCCTGTTTTATACGGGATACCCCATCCTGCGTGGCGCCTACGTGAGCCTTCGCGCTCGCCAGCCGAACATGGATCTCTTGGTGTCGATCGCGGCGGTGAGCTCGTACGCGTACAGCACCCTCGCGATGTTCCTCGGCCGGACCGACCTCTACTTCGACGTGACGATCGCCGTCATCCTGGTGGTCACCGCCGGCAACCACTACGAGTCGCTGATCAAGCGGCGCGCGACCGGTGCACTCTCGGAGCTCACGACTGTGACCGACCGCGAGGTCCGAACCGAGGCGGGCGAGACGGTCGCGACGGACGCGGTCGCCCCCGGCGATCGCCTGCTCGTACGTCCCAGCGAGCGCGTGCCGTTCGACGGGATCGTCGCCGAGGGGGCTGCCGCGGTCGACGAGGCCCTGGTCACCGGCGAGTCGCTCCCGGCGACGAAACGCGAGGGTGACGCGGTCCGTGGTGGCACCGTCGTCACCGACGCCCCGATTGTCGTCGAGGTGGGCGAGGACGCAGAGAGTACCCTCGACACGCTCGTACGGATGCTGTGGGAGATCCAGAGCTCGCGGTCGGGGATCCAGCGGCTCGTCGACAAGCTGGCGACGGTGTTCGTCCCCCTCGTCGTCGCGGTCGCGGTCCTCGCGGCCGGCGCGACCCTCGCGTTCGGTGCCTCGCCGACCGAGGCGGCGCTGGTCGGACTCACGGTGCTCATCGTCTCGTGTCCCTGCGCGCTCGGACTCGCAACCCCGCTAGCGGTCGCGGCCGGGATCCGCGACGCGGCCCGGCGCGGGATCGTGATCGTCTCCGACGCCGTCTTCGAGGAGGCGGCCGACATCGACACGGTCGTGCTCGACAAGACCGGGACCCTCACCGACGGGCAGATGCGGCTGCTCGGGGCCGAGACGGACGGAACGGACCCGGCGACCGTTCGGAAACGGGCCGCGGCGCTGGAGCGCGCCTCGGTCCACCCGATCGCGGAGGCGATCGTCGCGGGGGTGCGCGGAGAAGAGACGGAAGGCGACGGGATCGCCGCTCGCCCGGCCGCGGCGACTGACGGCGGCACGGCGATCGACGGCAGCGCGGCGAGGGACGACGGCACGGGGGCCGCGACCGAACCGTCGCCCGCGGCCGCGGACGTGACGGTCACGGACAGGGGCGTCTCCGGACGGATCGACGGCGACGAGGTCGTCGTCGGTCACCGGTCGCTGTTCGAGGGCGACGCGTGGGCCGTGTCCGAGTCGCTTGACGCGGTCGGCGCGGACGCTCGCGAGGCGGGTCGCGTCCCCGTGTACGTCGGCTGGGACGGGGCCGTCAGAGGCGTTCTCGTCGTCGGCGACGAGGTGCGCGAGGGCTGGGAGGCGGTCGTCGAGGACCTCGCGGCGGACGGGCGCCGGGTGGTCGTGCTCACCGGCGACTCCCCGGCCGCGGCCCGCCGGTTCGAGGAGCATCCCGCGATCGACGAGACGTTCGCGGAGGTCCCGCCGGAGGCGAAAGCCGAGACGGTTCGGCGCCTGACCGCGACCGAGCGCGTCGCGATGGTCGGCGACGGGAGCAACGACGCGCCCGCGCTCGCGGCGGCCGACATCGGTATCTCCGTCGCGAGCGGGACCGATCTGGCCGCCGACGCTGCCGACGCCGTCCTGCTGGAGGACCGCCTGTCGGCAATTCCGGAACTGTTCGCAGTCACCCGCGGGACGAACCGCCGGCTCAAGCAGAACCTCGGGTGGGCGTTCGTCTACAACGCGGTCGCGATCCCTATGGCCGTCTCGGGGGTCCTCAATCCACTTTTCGCCGCGGTCGCGATGGGGACGAGCAGCCTCCTCGTGGTGTCGAACTCCGCGCGAGCCGTTTATAAAGGCGAGTAGCGGAAGGAGGCGACTGCGAGGCTGTCAGCCGGTCACGCCGTTACGCCGCCGCGCCGACATACGGTTTCACCGCGCGCACGATGGCGTCCACGTCGTACTCGTCTTCCGTCTTGTCGAAGACGACCTCGCCGTCGGCGCGCACGACGAACACACCGTCGTCGCCGGTCACTAACGCGACTTCGTCGATCTCCTCGCCGAACTGCTTGAGGATCGCCTCCGAGACATCTCGGGCGCGGTTCAACATGCCGCACGGGACGCAGTACTCGACTTCGATGCGGGTCATACGAGAAACGTTGGGGCGCGAGCGGTCTTAAAAGAGGCGTCTGGCGGGACGTCTCTCCTGGACCACCGCGCTCAGACCACGAGCGCGTCGAACACGACGGCGAACAGCAGGAGGCCGAGGTAGGCGTTCGACGCGTGGAACGCCCGGAACGCCGCGTCCTCAGTCTGCTCGTAGTGGAGCCGGACGACCATCCAGAGGAACAGGGCGCCGACGGCGACACCCACGACGGCGTAGAGTGCGCCGAGCGGCTCTGCGACCGCCGCGAGTGCGACCGCCGCGACGAGCGTCGCTCCGAGGTACCAGACGATGTGCCGGCGCGTCGTCGTCTCCCCGCGAACCACGGGCATCATCGGGAAGCCGCCGCGCTCGTAGTCGTCCTTGTAGGCCAACGCGAGATTGTAGAAGTGCGCGGGCGTCCACAGGAAGATGACCAGTGCGAGCAACAGCCCGCCGCCGCCGATTTCGCCGGTCACCGCGGCCCAGCCGATGAGGGCGGGGAGCGCGCCGGCGGCCCCGCCGATCACGGTGTTTTGCACCGTGTTCGGCTTCAGAATGAGGGTGTACACGACGCTGTAGAACACGATAGCGATCAGTCCGAGCGCCGCTGTCAGCGGATTTACCGTCCAGAACAGACCGACCGAGACGAGCGTGAGAGTTCCCCCGAACGCGAGCGCGTGGGACACCGGCACGAGGTCGGTCGCCAGCGGGCGGTCGTTCGTGCGCTGCATCCGCTTGTCCACGTCGCGTTCGAGCACGTGGTTGAACGTGCCGGAGGCGCCGATAGAGAGCGCGCCGCCGACGAGCGTCGCGGCCACAATGCGGGGGGTAAATCCGGAACCGCCGGCCAGCGCCATCGCGGCGGCGGCGACCAGACAGAGCAGCCACATCAGCCGCGGCTTCATCAGCCGGAAGTACGCCGCCGCAGTCGCCCGCAGCCGGGGGACCGTTGCGGTCGGTACATCCGGTTCGGGGGCGTCCTCGACCGGCGGAAGGTCGTCAGTCCCGGGCTGGAAGTCGACCGGAACGTCGTCCGGGTCGCCGGTCTCGGCTTCCAGCCACCACGCGAGCCCGGCGAGCACGGCCGCGAAGATGGCCACGCCGAGGAGAAGGTGAAGAGAGCCGAGCGCGGCCGGGAGGCTGCCCACCGCGACGAGCGCGCCCACGCCGGCTTGCGCGGGGTACACGAGCAGCGCGGCGGTGAGCGCAGCCCGGATTCGACGGCTCGCGCCGTCGCGCCATGCAAGGACGGCGGAGAGGGCAACGAGGGCCCCCACGACGACCGCGAGCAGCCGGTGGCCGAGGGCGATCCAGCCCTCGGTCGCCGTCGGGAGCTCGGCGCCGTTCCCACAGGCGGGCCAGCCGCCGCAGGCCGCGGCCGCCTCCGTGAGCGAGGTGGTAGCGCCGACGACGATCAGGAGGTACACGCCCATCGCCGCCGCCGCGAGAACCGCGGGGAATCGGTCAGGTATCGTCACTTGGACGGTTTTAGGAACCGACCCATATAGGTTCCGCGCTTCGGCGTATTGTGGCGTTCGTCGCTCTGTGGGATCACTATCGTTGTCCCTCGCGGGCGCCGTCGCAGTCGGATCCGCGCTGTTTCAGGATCCGATCGACGATGTCGCCGCTGGAGAGCAGTTCGTCCTCGTACCGTGGATCGCGGCCCGAGGCGCGCTCAACCCGGCAGTCGATACCGCGCTCTGCGAGCGCGGCGGCGATGTCGGCCTCGTCGTGGTGCTGGTCGAATCCCAACACGATCACGTCGGGGTCGAGCCGCTGGATGGGGACGAACACGTCCTCGGGGTGGCCGAGATGGGCCTCGTCGACCGCGGTGAGCGCCGCGACCATGTCGCGGCGCTGTTCGGCACAGAGGATCGGTGCCGGCTTGTGGGTGACGTTGGTGCGGCGGGCGACGATGGCGTGAAGCTCGTCGCCGTACGTCGCCGCGTCTTCCAGATAATGGACGTGGCCGGGATGGAGTAGGTCGAAGGTCCCCTGTGCAACGACCCGCGTCATCGGAACCACGAGAGGAAGCCACCGTCATCGCGTCGTTCCTCGCCGATCTCGCGATCGATGTCCTCCTGGGTAAAATCGAAGAAGTGCTCGTCGGGCACTTCCACGTCGAGCACGTCGAGGGTCGTCTGTCGGCCCTCGTTGTCGAATGCCTTCCAGTCGCCCCACCCGTACGGAGCGCCGACGATGATATGGATCTGTCCCTGTCCAAACGTCGCGAGGTCAGCGTCGCTCGGCCGGAGCGCACCGTTCGGATGGGAGTGGACCGAGCCGACCGCCCGCATGTCGTTCGGCTTCATGTGGGTGCGGACGCTGGCACTCGTCGGGTTCGATTCCGTACCCGGGATGACGAGCACATCGGTTATCACCTGCCCGTCCCGGTCGAGGTCGAGCTTCCGGGCGTCGTCCGTGCGGAGGAACCCCATGTACTCGTCGGGGTGGCTCTCCTCGCTCGCCTCGAGGACGAACTCCATGGTCTCCCGGGCGATCCCGAGGAGTTCGTCCGAGCGGAACAGTCGCATACGCGAGCGGAGGTGCCGTCGCCCCATATGGATTCCGGACCGCGGAGAAGGCCCCGTCGCTCCGCTGGAAACGCCGCCGGAGCCACGCTCCCGTCGGCGCCGGAGACGCGAGAGAACAAGCTTAACACCGGCCGTTCCCGATGAGCGTCCATGAGCGATAACACCGCCGGGGATTCCGGCACGCGGGGCGATTCGAGCCCCGAACCCGACGCCGACACGGCGGAGGGGGCGGCTGACGACCGGCCGACTGTCTACGATCTGGCATCGGACTGCACCCTTGAAGACGCCGAAGTCGATGCGCTGTACCACGCTGAAGTCAACTGCGTCGTCGACTACGGCATCTTCGTCGACGTCTCGGACGCCCTCTCGGGGCTCGTCCACGAGTCGAATCTCGACGGTGACTACGCCGTCGGCGACCGACTGGTGGTCCGGCTGACCGAGGTGAAGGAGAACGGCGACGTGGCGTTCGACGACGAGAACCTCGACGACTACCGCACGGAGACGGTCGTCCACGAGCCGACCGTCTCCCGCGTCCGCGGGCTCACGCCCGGCGACGAGGTCACCGTCGAAGGAGAGGTCGTGCAGGCGAAACAGACAGGTGGGCCGACGATCTTCGCCGTCGCGGACGCCTCCGGCGTCGTCTCGTGTGCCGCCTTCGAGGAGGCCGGCGTCCGCGCGTACCCCGAGGTCGAGGTCGGCGACATGGTCCACGTCAGCGGGACGGTTGAGACCCGCGAGAACGCTCTCCAGCTGGAGGTCGACTCGCTGAAGCGGCTCCCCGAGGGGCGAGCGGCCGAAGCCCGCGAGCGCTTCGAGGCGGCTCTCGACGAGCGCGCCGAGCCCGCCGACGTCGACCCGCTCGTCGAGTGGGAGGCGTTCGAGCCGATCCACGACGACCTCCGGGAACTGGCGCGGCTGCTCCGCCGCACCGTGCTCGCCGGCCGTCCGATCCGCGTCCGACACCACGCCGACGGCGACGGGATGTGTGCCGCGATCCCAGTCCAGCTCGCCTTGGAGAACTTCGTCTGCGATGTCCACGAGGACCCGGACGCGGCCCAACACCTGTTCAAGCGGCTCCCGAGCAAGGCGCCGTACTACGAGATGGAGGACGTGACCCGCGATCTGAACTTCGCGCTGGAGGGGCGTGCCCGCCACGGCCAGAAGCTCCCCTTCCTACTGATGCTCGACAACGGTTCGACCGAGGAGGACGTGCCCGCCTACGAGAACCTCGCGCACTACGACATCCCCATCGCAGTCGTCGACCACCACCACCCCGATCCCGAGGCCGTCGAACCGCTCCTCGACGCCCACGTCAACCCGTACCTCCACGACGAGGATTACCGAGTCACCACGGGGATGATGTGCGTCGAACTCGCCCGGCTGATCGACCCGTCGATCACGGGCGAACTCGAACACGTCCCGGCGGTCGCCGGGCTCTCCGACCGCTCGAAGGCGGAGACGATGGACGACTACGTCGCGCTCGCCGAGGGCGCCGGCTACGACGAGTCCGACCTGCTCGACATCGGCGAAGCGCTCGACTACGCCGCCCACTGGCTGCGCTACTCCGAGGGGAAGACCCTCGTCAACGACGCCCTCAACGTGGGCTGTGAGGACGAAGCACGCCACGAGGAGCTGGTCGAGTTCCTCTCCGAGCGAGCCGACCGCGACGTGCAACGCCAGCTCGACGCCGTCGACGACCACGTCGAACACGAGCGGCTCGCCTCCGGCGCGCACCTCTACCGCATCGACCTCGACGAGTACGCCCACCGGTTCACCTACCCCGCGCCCGGGAAGACGACCGGCGAGCTCCACGACACTCGCGTCAAGGAAACCGGTGACCCCGTCATCACCATCGGCTACGGTCCCGATTTCTGCGTGCTTCGCTCCGATGGCGTTCGGCTCGACATCCCGAACATGGTGACCGAACTGAACGAGGAACTTCCCGAAGCGGGCGTCTCGGGCGGCGGTCACCTCGTCGTCGGTTCGATCAAGTTCGTGAAGGGCCGCCGTAGCGCCGTTATCGAGACGCTCGTCGAGAAGATGGCCGACGCGGAGATCGACGAGGCGCTCTCGTCGACGGTCGCGATCGACGACTGACGCGGACCCGAACGCCCGTTCGGTCGCCGCGTCGCCTCACACGAACGCCACCTCCCGGCGCGCGATGACCCCCGCTCCCGCGAGAGCGACTCCTAATCCGCCGAGCAACCCGATCGGCAGGTGGACCCCGCCACCGCGCCAGTCCGCCGCGTACGCGCGGGCGTAGAAGTCCGCCACCGATCCGTCCTCGACCGCGAGCAATACCTCTCTGTTCTCCGTCGCCGCGCCCTCGTTCCAGTTGAGGCTTCCGACGACGGCTGTGTCGTCGACGACGAGCCCCTTCGCGTGAATCTTCCCGAATCGGCCTCGCGGTTGGGAGACGGCCACCTCAATCGGCTCGTCGGCGAGCTCGTCGACCAGCGCGCGGTTCTCCTCGCGGTCGTACCACGCGCTGGACAACAGGAGATGAACGTCGACGCCGCGCTCGGCGGCCCGCCGGAGTGCGCGGACGATCCGGTTATCCGGCCCGCCGGTCCGTGGGACCACGCCCAGCACGCGGTCGTCGGCGGCGTCGATCCGCGCGACCAAGCGATCGGCGGCGTTGCCTGGGGTCGTCAGGAGTTCGACATCCGCCGTCGTCGCCGCCGGCGGCTCGAATCGCGTCGGGTACGACTCGTTCGCCGTCCCCGATTCGTGGAACTCGGTGTCGTTCCGGAACGACGACCACGACCGAGCGTCGGACGCCGCGGCGTCCTCGCGGAAGAGGGCGGCGAGGTCGTTCGCGACCGCTCCGTCGTCGGTCGAGGATCGCGATGTTCCGGTGACGACGCCCCACCCGCGGTTGGTTCGCCCGCCCGTCCCGGACGCCTTCCAGTTCTCCGTGAGCACAATCGCGCGGTCGTCGGCGACGGCATACTTCGCGTGGTGAAAGCGGAACCGTTCAGGGTTGCCGTCGAGCACGCGAACCTCGACGCCGGCGGCCACGATCCGATCAAGGAGCCGGGCGCTCCGCGCGGAGAACCCACCGACCGGTGAGCCCTCGATGAGGACCCGCACCTCGACGCCGCGGTCGGCGGCCGCGACCAGCAAGTCAGCGACACGCTCCGATCCGAGCGTATAACCGGCGAGCAGCAGGCGGTCGTCGGCCGCGCGGAGCGGCTCGACCGGAATCTCTGGACTGTCCGGCAGCACGAACGGCGTCACGGTCGCGTTCTCCGTTCTGACCACGGGCCGCGGGTCGTACCCTCGCGGTCGCCACTCGCCCCAGTCCGCGCGCCAGCGATGCCCCTCGGGCGCGCGGTCGTAGTCGACCACGGCGACTGCCGTCCCATTTCGGCGAAGCTCGATCCGGTCGCCGGAGGCGGCAAGCGGGAAGTAGCCGTCGAGCACGCGGAGCTCCGGTTCGCCGGTGCCGCCGCTGCCGGCGACCGCAGTCTCGTCGTCGAGCAGTGGCGTCGTGTTCGCGGGATCCATCGAGAGCGCGACGACACCGCTCGCGTTCGCTGGGACCGCCGCCTCGTAGTAGCCGTCGGAGAGCGACCAATTCCCGCGCTCGGGGAGCCGGACGACGAGGTACTCGCCGCGGTTCTCCGCCGCCGTCGGGTTCGGGAACAGCTCGAGGATCCGCGGCTGCTCCGCCACGAGCGTCCGGTTCTCCGTCCCGTCGTTCGACTGCGCGACGGCGCCTTCCGGGTCGACCCCAGCGACCCCTGAGCCGGTCCCGGCGTCACCCACGGCTGCGACCGGCGCGACGGTCGTTAGGACGAGCAGCCCGAGCGCGACGGCGGTGACGCTCGCGGTCGAGTCGCTTGCGGCACGGGAGGATGCGGGCGACACGGGGGACCGTGCCCGCGGCATTAGATAAGAATGGTCGGTCGAACCGCGGTCGGCGTCAGGCGGTCGCCGACGCCGCGTCGAGGGACTGCTCGGCCTTCTCGGCCTCGGTGGAGACGATGAAGGAGTGCTCGTCCGCGTACTCGGCGACCGTTTCGATCGCTTCGCGCGTGCCGATCTGGCGGAGCGCCCAGCCGGCGGCGGCGCGGACGTCGTCGGAATCGTCCTCGGCGAGCGCGTCGGCGAGGGGGTCGATCGCGCGGGTGTCGCCAATGAGTCCGAGCGCACGGGCGGCGTGGGGGCGCACGAGGTCCTCGGTGTCCCCCTCGGGATCGAGCTGGTCCGCGAGCGGCTGGACCGCCTCCGCGGCGCCGATCTCGCCGAGAGCCTTGAACACGATCTTCTGGAGCTGCGGGTTCGAGTCCTCCGAGACGAACTCGACGAGCGTCTCGGTCGCCTCTTCGGCCGCCATCTTGCCGAGGATACGGATCGCGAACTGATCACGCTTCTCCGCGCGGCCGAGAAGCTCCTCCAGGGAGGCCTCGGTCTTTCCGCGTTTGCCCATGCGTTCGAACGCTTCGAGGCAGTGGCGCTCCATGAAGTCGGATTCCAGCGAGTTGAGCGCGAGCAGGATCATGTCGACGTTGCCGCGCGCCTCGTGTTCCTTCAGCGCGGACCACTCGACCGGGAAGTCCTTGTAGTGGCCGAGCACGTCGTAGTACCCCTGCGCGCGGAGCTGCTCGTGAGTCTCGAGGTCGTCCCACTCCTCGGCGTCGTCGAGGCCCGCTTCGAGCCCGTCCGTCGCGTCGATCAGGGCTGCGATCGTCTCGGCGTCGGCGTCGGGATCGAGATCCGCGTCAGCGACCGCTTCGGCGACCGCGTCGAGCGCGGCGATCAGCTCGTCGAGGTCGTCGTGTTCGGGGAACGCGTCGACCGCGACCGACTCGGACGCCTCCTCGACGAAGGCGTCGACAGCGTCGGCGGCGTCGTCGCGCCCGTCTGCGGTCCATTCGGTGTCTTCGAGCGTCGACGCGGCGGCCTCGATCGCATCGATCACGTCCTCGGCGTAGGGGCCACGGGCCTCCTCGACGCCGTCACGGAGCTCCGCGATCCGGTCTTCGAGGTCGCCGCGCGGGTCGTCGGCGTCCTCGTCGTCCTCGTCCGGCTCGGGGAGGTCGGCCTCGTCGAGCCCGTCTTCGGCGTCGTCGAGGAGCGCGTCGATATCGTCGAGGTCCGCTTCGGTCTCGGCGTCGTCGAGGCGCTCCGCGATCTCGTCGAGGTACTCGTTCAAGGACTCCTCGGTCGCTTCGTCGGGAAGCGTGGGCGCGGCGGCCGCATCCGTCGACTCGCCGGCGCCGCCCGCCTCCTCCGCGTCGTCCGCGGCGTCGGCCTCTCCGGAGGCGTCGGCCGGGTCGTCGTCGCCGTTGCTCATACACCATGAACTGCGCGCGTAGTCCATTAAGACGTTTCCCTTCGCAGGCGGAGCCGACGGTGATGTCACTGGTCTATTTTAAATATACAAAAAGTATTTTCAGTATATTGAATTGCGATTGACCTCGAGGAGGGCGCCGACGTGATCGCCGGGCGCGCGCAGGCGCTCGGCGGGGTACCGCTCTCGGGCGGCGCGAACTACGAGGAGCACGCGCCGGTGAGCCCAGAGGACGCCGACGATTTCGCGGGAGCTGGCGATAACCCCTCCGCGGCTTCGACTTCTCTCGTTTTCTCACCTGAAAGCGGCAGCCGTTCCGCTATAACTGACTACCGGCCGGACTCGTAGAACTCTTCGCGGTACACTCGGCCGAACGCGTTCCGGCGGAGGGTGCTGGCAGCCGCGTCGGGCTCCTCCTGATACGTCGCTGCGATAACGGTGTCGGCGAAGGGGATCGGGTGCCACACCACGTTGTCGACGTTGTCGGACCCGATCCGGACGACATCGTCCTCGTCGAATTCGCTTTCGGCGAGCCAGTCGTCGAACTCCCCTTCCTCGCCGACGTGGACCACGAGCATCTCGGCGAAGGTCGCGTCGCGCGCGGTCCGGATCACCTCGGGCGTGACCCGCTCGTCGTACTCGTCAGCGCCGAACGACATCGCCTTCGTCGCCTCGCGGACGACGACCTGCGCGACCGGCCCGACCTCCTCGTAGTACTCGAGCGCGTCGGCGCGGGTCTCCGGGGCGAACGTCCCTCTGGTCTCCATACCCGTCGTTCGCCGTCGACTAAAAAGGGCGTTCCGTTACGCGGACGGGTTCTCGGGGTCGTCGCTGGCGGCGGAATCGGTCTCGCCGTCGTTGCCGCCCGCGTCGCTTTCGACGCTCGTGCCATCGTCGCCGTCGCCCACCTCCCGCGCCATCTCTCGGGCCTCGCGGATCGCGGCGGCCACCTCCGGATCGGTCTCGCCGGCTGCATCGCCCGCGCCCGGCCTATCCGACGCGGCACGGTTGCGGCCGGTGCTGTGGTCGTGGCCGGCGTGGTCGTGCGCTCCAAGGTCGACGTCGGGCCGCCCGTGGCCGACAGTATCCTCGAACACCTCGTGGTACTCGGCGTCCTCGGCGTGGGGCGTCACCTCGGCCGCGAGCCCCGCGGGCTCCCGGTCGCTCCAGTCAGTGACGCGGTCGTCGAGCCATACCTCGTGGTCGCCGCCGTGTAACATCGCCGTGAACGCGAGGTGATGCGCGAGGTGTTCACCGTCGCGCTGGGGCGTCTCGCACACCGGGCACGCGTATCCCATGATGACGCGACCTACGGCAGTGAACCCTAAAGCGGCGTCGGACCGGGCACCACTCTCGGCACGTCGCCGGCATCGCCGCCTCGCCCGCGGACGCCTCCCGCCAGTATAACAGCAACTTTATCACTCGCACGGAGCAAATTTCGGTAAGACTACTCCGTTAGGAGGTCCAACAGTGACTGAAGTCAACACACAACCGGAGGTGAACATCGGTCTCGTCGGTCACGTCGACCACGGGAAGACGACGCTCGTGCAGGCGTTGTCCGGCTCGTGGACCGACCAGCACAGCGAGGAAATGAAACGCGGTATCTCCATCCGGCTGGGGTACGCGGACGCAACGTTCCGGCGCTGTCCCGGCGTCGACGCGCCCGAGTGTTACACCGTCGACGAGGAGTGCGAGGACGGTTCAGAGAGCGAGCCGATCCGGACGGTCTCGTTCGTTGACGCGCCGGGCCACGAGACGCTGATGGCAACGATGCTCTCGGGAGCCTCGATCATGGACGGAGCCGTGCTCGTCGTGAGCGCAACCGAGGACGTCCCGCAGGCGCAGACGGAAGAGCACTTGATGGCGCTCGATCTCATCGGGATCGAGAACATCGTCATCGCACAGAACAAGGTCGATTTGGTCGACCGCGACCGCGCCGTCGACAACTACCGCCAGATTCAGGAGTTTGTCGAGGGCACGGTTGCGGAGGACGCGCCGATCGTCCCCGTCTCCGCACAACAGGAGGTCAATATGGACCTCCTCATCGACGCGATCGAATCGGAGATCCCGACCCCGGATCGCGATCCCGGCGAGAGCGCCCGCATGTACGCGGCCCGCTCGTTCGACATCAATCGACCGGGCGCGACCGCAGCCGAACTCAAGGGCGGCGTCGTGGGCGGCTCGCTGGTCAGCGGCGAGCTGTCCGTCGGCGACGGGCTGGAGATCCGGCCGGGTCGCGAGGTCGACGAGGAGGGGCAAACGGAGTGGCGCCCCCTCGAAACGACGGTGCGATCGCTGCAGGCCGGCAGCAACGATGTCGAGAGCGCCCGACCGGGCGGGCTGCTCGGCGTCGGAACCGGGCTCGATCCGAGTCTGACGAAGGGCGACGCGCTCGCGGGACAGGTCGCCGGCGAGCCCGGCACGCTCCCGCCGACGCGCAACGAGTTCGAGATGCAAGTCGATCTCCTCGACCGCGTCATCGGCAGTGAGGAGGGTGACGACGGCGACGTCGAGGATATCAACACGGGCGAGCCGCTGATGCTCACGGTCGGAACCGCGACGACGGTCGGCGCGGTAACGAGCGCACGCGAGGGCGAGTGCGAGGTGAGCCTCAAGCGGCCAGTCTGCGCCGAGAAGGGCGCACAGATCGCGATCAACCGGCGCGTCGGCGCGCGCTGGCGACTCATCGGCGTCGGAACGCTGTCGTAGCGTGGCCGACGACGCCCGCGCGGATGGCCCGGAGTCGACCTCTGCGGGCGACGCCCGTCCCGAGGACCTCGCGGGAGACGACGCCCCGGTCGTCGCGCTCGACGCGAGCGCGCTGATGGCGCCGGTCGAGGCGGACTTGCGGCTGTTTGAGGAGCTCGATCGGCTCCTCGGAGGCTACGAGGCCGTCGTCCCGGCTGCGGTCGTGTCGGAGTTAGACCGACTGCAGGGCGGGAACGGCAAGGAGGCGACCGCGGCGAGCGTGGGTTCGGACCTCGCGACGCGGGCGGAGACGGTGGAGACGGAGGAATCGTACGCCGACGACGCGCTCGTCGAACTGGTCACCGAGGGCCGGGTCGACGGCGTCGTCACCAACGATCGACCGCTGGCGAACCGGGTACTGGAGGCGGGCGCACCAGTAATCGGTTTAAGGGGTCGGAACACACTGGCGATAACGGAACCCTAGCGGACGCGGACAACCAACGAATATGTACAAACGAGTTCGACTCAAGGATACGGTCGAGGTGCCGCCAAAACACCTGGCGGACGTCACCGACGAGCGGGTGAAAGCCCTGCTCCAAGACAAACTGGAAGGACGAATGGACGAAGACGTGGGTAGCGTCGTGAGCGTCATCGAGGTCCACGACATCGGCGACGGAGCGGTGTTGCACAACCGCCCCGGCGTCTACTACGAGGCAGAGTTCGACGCGCTGACGTACGATCCCGACATGCAGGAGGTCGCCGACGGCACGGTCGTCGAGACGGTCGAGTTCGGTGCTTTCGTCGGTATCGGCCCGGTCGACGGCCTGCTGCACGTCTCGCAGATCACCGACGAGTACCTTACATTCGACGGGGTGAACCAGCAGCTCGCCTCCTCGGACTCCGATAAGACCCTCGGCGTCGACGACGCTGTCCGGGTGCGCGTGGTGACCAAGAGTATTGACGAGCGCAACCCGCGCGACTCGAAGATCGGGCTCACTGCGAAACAGCCCGGCCTCGGGAAACACGAGTGGCTGGAGGGCCAGCGACAACACCGCGAACAAACCGGTGAGGAGGCCGACTGATGGCCGAGGACCGCCTGGCGTGCCGTGAGTGCCACCACGTCAACGACCCGGACTCCCAGACGTGCGAGCACTGCGGGTCGTCGTCGCTCACCGAGGACTGGGCGGGCTACGTCATCATCACCCAGCCCGAGGAGAGTCAGATTGCGGAGGAGATGAACGTCACGAAGGCCGGGTCGTACGCGCTGAAGGTCCGGTAGGGCGGCGGTTCGCGTAACGGTTTCCGGTTTCAACCACTACCTTACCATGCTTACACTCCCCGAATCCCTGCGCGACGCGTTCAAGGAGCCACTGGGCCCAGTGACGATCGACGCCGACGAACTGCTCGCGGCCGCGGCGGAGACCCGCGGTGAGCGGGCCGCGCCCGATGCCCCGATCATCGCGGTAGGCGACGTGGTCACGTACCATCTGCGAGAGGCGGGCCGCGTCCCCGATGTCGCGCTGATTGACGGAAAGACCGAGCGTGAGACGGTCGACGCGGAGATCGGCTCCGCGCTTGCGGCCGCGGACGACCGCCGTCTCTCCGTGGAGAACCCCGCCGCGTCGCTGTCGGCAGAGCTACTCGAGGCGCTTAGTGAGGCGCTCTCCGACGCCGACCCGGTCATCATCGAGGTAACCGGTGAGGAGGATCTGGCCGCCCTGCCAGCGATCCTCGCCGCGCCCGACGGCGCGAGCGTCGTCTACGGCCAGCCGGGCGAGGGGATGGTCCGAGTCGCGGTTACGCCGGAGTCCCGAACAGAGGCACGAGAGCTGTTCGAGGCGCTCGACGGCGACGTCGAGGCGGCCTACAAGGCGCTCGGTCGCGTTCCCGACGGAGATCGGTGATATACGGGCGGAGACCGCCGAACGATCGACGCCGGCGACACCCCCGCTTCGAAATCCTTTTACAGCTTTCGAGGAGATATACGCCTAACTGAACCATGGACGTCGATATCATCTCCGAAGAGGAGAACCCGATGTTGCACCGCACGGACATTCGTTTCGAGACGACCCACGAGGAGGCAACGCCCTCCCGTCTGTCGGTCCGCGACTCGCTCGCGGCCAAGCTCGACAAGGCCTCTGAGGAGGTCGTCGTCCACGAGCTGGACACGAAGTTCGGCATGCGCAAGACGATCGGCTACGCGAAGGTGTACGACACCGCAGAGGACGCGCTCGACGTCGAGCAGGAGTACATGCTCGAACGCAACAAGATCGGCGGCGAGGTCGAGGCGGACGCCGAGGAAGCCTAACGCCAGCCGAATGCGCGTTCTCGGCATCGAGGGAACCGCGTGGTGCGCGAGCGCCGCCCTGTACGACGCCGAGACCGACTCCGTTCTCATCGAATCGAACCCGTACGAGCCGGACAGCGGCGGCATTCACCCTCGCGAGGCTGCCGAGCACATGTCCGAGGCGATCCCCGAGGTTGTCGACGCGGTTCTCACCACGGCTGAGGCCGAGCATGGTCCCGACGCAATCGATGCGGTCGCGTTCTCGCGAGGGCCGGGACTCGGCCCGTGTCTCCGCATCGTCGGGACCGCCGCTCGGTCGCTCGCGGGGACGCTCGACGTACCCCTCGTCGGCGTCAATCACATGGTGGCGCACTTAGAGATCGGTCGCCATCAGTCCGGCTTCGAAAACCCGGTGTGTCTGAACACCTCCGGCGCGAACGCCCACCTGCTCGGCTACCACGACGGGCGCTACCGCGTGCTCGGGGAGACGATGGACGCCGGCGTCGGCAACGCGATCGATAAGTTCACCCGCCACGTCGGCTGGGACCACCCCGGCGGCCCGAAGGTCGAGGCGGCGGCGCGGCGGTACGCCGAGGGAAACGACGGCCCGGAGGACCTCCTCGACCTCCCGTACGTCGTCAAAGGGATGGACTTCTCCTTCTCCGGGATCAGCTCCGCCGCCAACGACGCGTACGACGACGGAGTCCCAGTCGAGGAAATCTGTTTTTCGCTCCAAGAGCACGTGTTCGCGATGCTGACGGAGGTTTCGGAGCGTGCCCTCTCACTGACCGGCGCCGACGAGCTCGTGTTGGGTGGGGGGGTCGCACAGAACGATCGGCTTCGCGAGATGCTGGCGTCGATGTGTGCGGCCCGCGGCGCACGCTTCCACGCCCCAGACTCGCGGTTCCTCCGCGACAACGCCGGGATGATCGCCGTGTTGGGCGCGAAGATGGCACAGGCTGGCGACACAGTCCCCATCTCGGAGTCCGCGATCGATCCCAACTTTCGCCCGGATCAGGTGCCCGTGACGTGGCGGAGCGGTGAGTCGGTCGCTCGCGGCCGTGCTCCCGGGAGCGACGACAAGACGGACGCGGATCGGCGAGGCGCCGAAGCGACGGTAGAGATTGTCCCGAGCGGCGAGCCCGACGCCGCCGACCGTCGGGTGATCAAACGCCGGGTTCCGAAGGAGTACCGTCACCCCGGCCTCGACCGGACGCTCAGGCGTGACCGGACCGTCGCGGAGGCCCGGCTGACGAGCGAGGCCCGGCAGGCGGGGGTGACGACCCCGTTGGTGTACGACGCCGACGTGCCGAATGCGACGCTGACGCTCCAGTACGTCGGCGACCGCGACCTTGCCGCCGCCCTTGACGGGGGAACCGAGCGCGTGGCGGCAGTCGGGCGATACCTCGCGCGGCTCCACGACGCGGGGATCGTTCACGGCGATCCGACTACGCGGAACGTGCGGGTGGGCGTGGGAGATTCCGATACACAAACAGGGGATGGCGAAGCGAACGGTACGACGGCCGTCGACGATCGGACCGCACTCATCGACTTCGGGCTCGCCTATCACACCGGCCACGTTGAGGACCACGCGATGGATCTCCACGTGTTCGAGGGGTCCGTCCGGGCGACCGCGATCGATCCGGATCCGCTGATCGAGGCGTTCGAGGACGGATACGCGACGGTCGGCGACGACGACGTTCTCGACCGGCTCCGCGACGTAGAGGGCCGCGGGCGGTACCGGTGAGCCGTCTGCATCGGGACTGATGAGTTGTCGGCGGCTCGCGCACGACGCCGAGTTGCGCCACGCTTTATATGCCCGGAGTGAGATATACTGGTATGGCAGACAAACCGTCCTCGGGAGAGATACTCGGGATCCCGTACAACTTCGAGCGGCCGAGCCTCGGACGGCTGCTCTCGTCGTATTGGCAGCCCGGCAAGGGAATGTTAGTGGAGAAACCGTTCGGCATCGGCTACACGCTGAACCTCGCGAACTGGCGGTCGTGGATCGTCCTCGGGATCGCCGGCGGGCTCTACTATCAACAGACGCAGTCGGGCGGTGACGCTGGGGCGGCTGACGACGACGACGCGGACGCGAGCGACGAACCGGTCGAAGTGATCGTCGACGACGACTGATCGTCAACAACGACCGACCGTCAACAACGACCGACCGTCAGCGATGATTGACCGTCGGCGACGATCGACTGCGAAGCGTCCCAGTTCTCAAACGCGGTTTTGGGACGGATTCTTTTAAATATCAGAACGGCGTATCGAAAGCAATGAGAGTCCAGTTCGAGTGTTCGTGCTCGGAGGAGATATCCGAGTTCACTCGCGGCGAGACGAGCCGCGGAGTCCACGTCGAATGCGGGAACTGCGGCGCGGTGTACGCCGTGACGATCACAGAACTCGAGTAGGTCCGCACACCGGATCGGTCCTCCCCTCTCTGTCGTCTGATTCGCGTTCAGCTGTTGTCGACCGAGTCGAATCGAAGCCGGACCGTCGTCCCGTCGTCGGTCGTCTCGAACCTGACCGTTCCGCCTTGCGTCTCGCACATCCACTTGACGAGCCACAGCCCGATGCTGCTTGCGTGCGACAGCGGCGTCTCCTCTTCGGCGCGCAACACTGCTCGCTCGTCGGCGGGGATCCCCGGCCCGTTGTCACTGACTTCCAGACAGGCCGTCGACCCGTTCTCCGTGACGCGGGCGTCGATCCGGCGCACCGACTCGTCGTTATGGGTGACGGCGTTCTCGAACACCTCTTGGATCGGATACTCGATCGACTCGTCCGCATGGACCCACGCCTCGGCGGGTGCGTCGAGGGTGAGTGAGACGTCTGTGCGGTCGACACCCGTGGCAGCCTCGCGAACCGCCTCGACGAGGTCGACTCGCCCACTCGGAGGAGTCGGTGATGCATCCTCGATGACGCGCAGCTTCTCGCTAATCTCCACCACGTCGTCGGTCGTCTCCCGGATCGTTTCTAGGCATTCCCGGCTCCGTTCGTCGTCGACCCGCTCGGCGAGTAGGTCTGTGTACCCCTGAATGACATTGAGATCGTTTCGCACGTTGTGTCGGAAAACCCGACTCAATACCTGGAGCTGCTGGTTCGACGTCTCTAGCTCGCGCCGGGCGGCGGCCGCCCGGCGCTTCTGATACGCCGTCGCGCCGTAGAAGACCAGCGACGAGATGCTGACGAACAGCCACCCGTCAACGGCGTGAACCGGCGTCCACGTCGAAAGCGATCCGACCATGGACACGACTGCGAGGTCGGTTGCGAGGACGAACAGCGCTCCAAGACAAAGGTACGCGACGGTGAGCCCCCGCGGAGACCGGCCGAAGATGAAATCAGATTCTAATTTCATATATATTTCACTAAACCTCAGCCGATTTTTGCCGTAAGCAACGGCTGTCTCCGAGACGTATTAAACCTTGACTGAACTACCAGAGTTTACAATCGGGACAGACGCGGTCTCCGTCGTCGAGCCAGCGGCGCTCAACGCGCTCACCGCACCGCTCGCAGTCGGCGCCGCCGGTAGTCCACGTTGATGTCGCCGTCGCGGGGGACGGGTCGTCGTCGATCACGGTATCATCCGGTTCTGCGGCTGACGCGTCAGCGCCCGCGGTGTCGTCGGTGTCCTCGGAGTCATCGTCCGAGCCCTCGAACTCGTCGAGCGAGCGGTCCTCGGGCATCTACGCCTCCCGGCGGAGCCGTGCCACGACGTAGTCACGCTCCAACTCGCCGAGGAACTCGCCGAGCCGCGGCCCCTGCGTGTCGTCGAAGAAGAGCCGGTAGCCCGCGGCGAAGAAGTCGCTCACCTCAACGTCGTGTGCGCGCGCCGTCTCGTATATCTCCGCTTGGATCGCCTCGCCGTCGTGGCCGGCCGCGACGAACTCCGCGAGGTCGTCGAGCGCAGCCGCAACATCGTCGTCGAAGTCGGCGTCGGGCAACTCCGTCTGGAGCCGGTAGTCGTACTCGTTAGCGGTGCGCTCCGCCCAGTTGCGCGCCTTCTCGACGCGGGCTAGCGCGGCTTCGACGGTCTCGTCGGAGGCGTCGTCGGGGATGTGTCCCTCGTCACGGGCGAGTCGCTCCCGGAACGCTGGGTCGTCGACCATCCCGAGGACCGCCGCGAAGGTGTACGGGAGCCGCACGGGCTTCTCGGTGGGCGGGTCGTCCGCGCGCCTAACGACGAACGGGTAGGCGCGCTCGGCGAAGGCGGTCAGATCCTCGTCGTCGACCTCGCCGAAGTACGCGCGCTCGAACCGGTCGAACCGGTCGACGAGCTGGTCGAGTCGTTCGATGTCGAGGTCGCGTGCCTTCTTCGGGTGGAGCGCGAAGAAGTACCGGAGCACCGCGGGTTCGAGCAGGTCGAGCAGTTCCGAGACGGTGACGATGTTGCCGGCCGACGAGGAGAGCGGCTCGCCGTTGAGCGTGAACCACTCGTACACCATCGGCACCGGCGGCTCGATTCCGAGGACGTTCCGCGCCACGTCGACGCCGGAGGGCCATGACCCCTCCGCGTGGTCCTTGCCGAACGGCTCGAAGTCGACGCCGAGCACGTCCCATTGGCCGGGCCACTCCAGCCGCCACGGGAGCTTCCCCTCGCGGAACGTGGCAGTCCCCTCGTGGCCGCACCCTTCGATGGTATTGTCGCCGACGTCCATGTCGGTACAGACGTACTCGACAGTCTCGGCGTCGAGGTCGACGCTCGTGACCGTCTCCGTGATCTTCCCGCACTCGCCACACACCGGATTGAACGGGACGTACTCGCCGTCGACCTTGTCCTGATACTGCGAGAGCACCTCGCGAACGCCGTCAAGGTCAGAGAGGACCCTCCGAGTCACGTCGTCGAAGGCGCCGTCGGCGTACAGCTCCGTGTTCGAGACCATCTCGACCGGAATCTCCAATCGGTCGGCATCGGCCTTCAACAGGGCGGCGAAGTGGGCGGCGTACGAGTCGCGCTCGCCGAACGGGTCCGGAATCGCGGTGTACGGCTTCCCGAGGTTCCGGCCGAGCGCGCCCGCGTCGACCTCGCCGAGCCCCACGATCTCCCCGTCGGGGTTCGCCAGCTTCCGCGGGATCTTGCGGAGCGGGTCCTTGTCGTCGGAGGTGAACACCTGCCGGACTTCGTGGCCGCGCTCGCGCAACACCGCCGCGACGAAGTACCCTCGCATGATCTCGTTGAAGTTGCCGAGGTGTGCGACCCCCGAAGGAGAGACGCCGCCCTTGATCACGATCGGCTCGTCCGGGTCGCGCGCCTCGATCTCGTCGGCGACCACGTCAGCCCAGAAGGCGCGGAACCCCTTGCCGTCGTCCCCCTCGTCGTCGTCGCCCGCCGATCCGTCCGTGTCTCGCGCCTGTTCCGAGAGGATGTGCGGGGAGTCGTCGGCGCTCATGCGTCGCTCGACCCCGTCCAGTAGATCGGCTCCTCGCTCCCAGTCGGAATCACGTCGGTGCCGGTGTGGTCGCCGCGGAGGACGGCGTCGACGACAACCTCGGGATTCGTCCCGTCGAGGACGATCGAGCGGATGCCCGCGCGGTCGATCAGCTTGGCCGCGAGCAGGTCGACGGGAGCAGACGCCCCCGCGTTCCGGCTCATCGGAAGGACGATGTCGACGAGCTCCGCCGGCGACATCGACCCGAACTGGGTCGCGTCGTCGTCGACGTTGGGGTCGGCATCGTACACGCCGTTCGCGCTCGTCGCGTACACGAGCAGGTCGGCGTCGACCGACTCCGCGAAGGCGGCGGCGACCGCGTCGGTAGTCTGTCCGGGGGTCACGCCGCCCATCACCGACACCTCCCCGCGGCGGAGGGCGGCGGCCGCCTCGTCGTACCCCGTCGCCGGCGAGAGGTTCGCGCCGCCGGCGAGCGCGGCGATAAGCAGGCGGGCGTTGAGCCGGGTCGTCCCGATGCCCAGCTGGTCGAGTTCGACCTCGTTGGCGCCCAATTCGCGCGCCGTCTCGATGTACTCGCGCGCGACGCCGCCCCCGCCGACGACGACGCCGACTTCGCAGCCGTCGGCCGCCAGTCGCTCGATCGCCTCGGCGTACGCGGCCACCCGGTCGGGGTCCAGATCGGGCGCGAGCACGCTCCCGCCGATAGAAACGACGACTCTCATTACTGTCGAATATCCCTGTCGCGGTCTTAAGGATTATCAAGCGGGACAGGCGGAGACAGCGGTGCAGGCGAACGTTTGTTCCGACACAGGCGGGACAGCTCGAACAGCGGTGGTTGATCCCGACCGCGCCGGGAAACGCCTAAGCCGCTCGCAGTCCGCCTTCGAGTATGCAACCGATATCGATCGTCGGCCCCGGAGCGACCGACCTCGCGGGGACGCTCGCAGACCGGCTCGATGGGCGAGTGGCGGTCGTCGACTGCGGTGGGGAGGACGGAGAACGAGGCGAAGCCCCCGGTCGAGCCGCCGAGTCCGAGGTGACTGACGGCGGCGTCGCGGTGAGACGAGACGACTCCGATGACGAGGGAGCGGCGGAGAGGGCCGCCGACACGGCGATCGCGCTCGATGCAGACGGCTCGTGGGCGGGACGCGGGCGCGTCGAGGGACTCGATGACCTCCTCGACGGACTCGCGCCCGATCACGACTACCTCGTCGCGGTCGGCGAGTCCCGCCTGCGCGTCCCGACGGTCCTGCTCGGTGCGGACGCGGAGCCGGCGGACGTTCCCGGATCGGTCGTCGCCGCCGCCGACGCACCCGACCAGATCGACCTCGACGGGCTCGTCACGGATCTGGCCGACGCGGAGCCGTGGGTCACCCGGGAGGCGCTCGTGCGTCAGGTGGAGGCGTCAGCGGACGCAGACCGCGCCGGTGCCATCGCGACGTTCACCGGGCGAGTTCGCGCGCGAGACGCTCCGAACGACGACCGGACGACCCACCTCGCGTTCGAGAAGTACGAGGGGGTCGCTGCGGAGCAGATGGACGCCATCGCCGCCGAGCTGACCGAGCGCGACGGAGTATTTGAAGTTCGGATGCACCACCGGACGGGCGTGATCGAGGCGGGCGAAGATATCGTGTTTATCGTCGTTCTCGCGGGCCACCGCGGGGAGGCGTTCCGAACGGTCGAGGACGGGATTGACCGACTGAAAGACGAGGTACCGATATTCAAAAAGGAGTCCACGGAGGCCGAGGAGTTCTGGGTCCACCGGAGAGAGTAGCCGGACGGGAGCGCGCAGAAACTGTCGAACGCGGGCCTCGACCGGACGCGAGCGAGCGCCCCGGGCGGAATTATCCAGAGATTGTTGCCGACAAATGGCGGCATCGTGCATCGACGAGGTGAGGCGAAGGCGAGGTTCCCGGCTGGTGTAGTAAACCGTTTTAAGGATATTATAAAACGTCTAAGTGGATATCAAACGGTTATGAAGCGTTTGTCTGACACCTTTTAGCTCGTTGGGTCGGCCTGAAACGCCCTGAAAGCCACTGAACACCCTCTAACGGTCTTCCCTTTATAACACCCTCCGGGAATAAGCGGAGAGTGTACCATGAGCGCGACTGCAAACCCCTCCACGACCGGGACCTCGACCGACGACCTCAGCAAGGAAGAGCGGCTGAAGCGGTACCTACTCGACCGCGCGGAGGACGGTGAGATGTACTTCAAAGGGAAGTTCATCTCCCAGGATGTCGATCTCTCGCCGAAGGAGATCGGCGCCCTGATGCTGAAGCTCCGAGACTCGGCCACGGAGCTCACCGTCGAGAAGTGGTCGTACACGGGCGCGACGACCTGGCGCGTCGAGCCCGCCTGATCGCTGGAAGTACTACCGAACGGCGCGTTCACACGCGTCCCCGCACCCACGCTGACAATCGCACACTGTCACTCGCACTGACACTCTGACGGCTTCCCTACCAGCCGTCGTTCCGCAACCTTTCTCCCCGCTCTCGATCGATCCGGACGCCTCGCCCGACGCGGGGTTTATACTCGCCGACCAGCTACCACCGACGATGCCAGAACACGAGGACGTGGAGCCGTCGGAGGCGTCCGACGTTCCGCGTCCGGAGCCGCTCCGGACGTTCTTCCGGGTCGACGAGATCTGCCGGGAGGACGGCCGCGTTCGGTACGTCGGAGAGTCGTACATTCCGGAGCGCACGCTGTTGCGGAAGCTGGTCCCGGAGTTCCGAGACGCCGGCTACGATGTCGACGTAGAGACGGTTGAGGGGGGCCACACCGTCGTCGCAACTCCGTTCGACCACGGACGAGCCGGAATCCCGTGGATGAACATCGGCATGTTCGCGGCGACAGTTCTGTCGACGCTGTTCGTGGGCGCGTACGGGTGGTACTACATCGGATGGGAGGAGATCGCCGCGAACCCCCTGACCATGCTGCGGGCGTGGCCGTTCACGGCCGCGGTGCTCGGCGTCTTGATGACCCACGAGCTCGGCCACTACGTCGCCGGGCGGTACCACGGCGTCGACGTCTCGCTGCCGTACGTCATCCCGTTCGTGTTCCCGTTCGGGACTCTCGGAGCGATCATCCGGATGCGAGGTCGGATGCCCTCACGGAGGGCCCTGTTCGACATCGGGGTCGCCGGCCCGATCGCCGGGCTGATCGCGACTGTCGTCGTCACTGCGATCGGGCTCTCTCTCGACCCGCTCCGCGTTCCGGCCGAGATCGCCAACGCGTCGGGGACGGTGATCCGGTTCAATAACCCACCACTTTTGGGTATTATTGCCGATCTTATCGGGCAGCCGACGGCGTACGAGGATCCGGGACTCACCGCACACCCGGTAGTGATCGGCGGCTGGGTTGGGATGTTCTTCACCCTACTCAACCTCCTGCCGGTCGGCCAGCTCGACGGAGGGCACATGGTCCGGGCGATGCTCGGCCCGCGACAGGAGACGGTCGCGGCGCTGGTTCCCGGTGCCCTCTTTTCGATCGCCGCGTACCTCTACTTCTGGCGCGGCTTCGGGCTCGACCAGTCGGTAGGGCTGTGGACGTTTTGGGGCGTGTTCTCGCTCGTGATCGCGTTCAACGGCCCCGCCAACCCGACCGACGAGGAGCGGCTCGGCTGGCCGCGACTCGCCGTTGGGATCGGAACATTCGCGGTCGGGGCGCTCTGTTTCCTTCTCGTTCCGATCGAAGTCATCACGGCGTGAACGGCCCACATTACGCAGTCTCGACGTGGGAAACAGACCGGACGGTCTCAGCGTGGGAGGCAGACCGGACGGTCTCAGTGCGACTGACGGTCAGTCGTCGCGCCGCTTTTTCATCCCCTGTCTGGTAAACTGAGGCGTCGTCCGGATCCCGCGCTTCTTCCGGAACGAGCGGTAGAGCGCGACGGCGAGCGGGGCGGCGAGCAGGAGTACGACCGCCGCGAGCCGCCACGACTGAGCGAACGAGTAGAGGATTGTCGAGGAGAGCACGCCGACGGCGAGCAGCACCGAGTAAGCGATCCGCATCGCGAGCTTGTCGAGGACGTTCGAGCCGTCGTCGATCGTGACGTCGATGTGGAGGTCACCGCGGTTCGCCCGGTCGAGAAAGTCGTCTGCCTTCGGCGGGACCGTAAACAGCGCCTCAGCCGTTTTCTGGGCCTGTTGTCCGGCGCCCTCGGCGAGGTTTCGGGCGGTCTGCTCGTAGTACCCCTCTTCTTTGAGATACTCCGTCGCGGTCGAGATGAAGTCGAACTCGGGATCGAGGGTGACACAGACCCCCTCGACGACGGTGGCGACGCGCAACACGAGCGCGAGGTCCGGCGGGAGTCGGAGGGGGAACTCGTAGATGGTCGACTCCACCTGTTCGATGATCTGGTTCACCTGGTACTGCTCGATGTCCTCGCCGCTGGCGTCCGCGATGGCAAGCTCCATCACGTTCCCCATCACCTCGCGGTCGGCCTCCGGCGAGAGGGTGCCCATCGCGATCAGCGTGTCGAGGATGCCGTCGATGTCCTGGCGGGCGACCGCGACGTAGAAGTCGACGATCTTCTCCTGAATGAACGGGTCCACCCGTCCGGCCATCCCGAAGTCGTAGAAGATCACGGCACCGTCGTCGTCGACGGCGAGGTTCCCGGGATGGGGGTCGGCGTGGAATACGCCGTCATCGATGATCATCTGGAGGTACACGTCCTGGAGCGTCTCGGCGATGGCGTTCCGGTCGTGCCCTGCGTCGTCGAGCGCGTCGACGTCGCTGATCTTGGTTCCGGGGATATACTCCATCGTGAGCACGCGCGGGCCGGAGACTGCCTCGAAGGCGGTCGGGATCCGGATCCGGTCTTCGTCGGCGAAGTTGGCGCGGATCTCTTCGAGCATCGCCCGTTCGCGGTTGTAGTCCATCTCCTCGCGGATCGTCTTCGCGAACTCGTCGGCGAGGTTCTCCAAGGAGAACGCCCGCCCGCTGCCGGTGAACTTCCTGACCAGCGGGATCGACCACCGGATCGTCCGGAGGTCGGCCTCGACGAGCGACTCGATCTTCGGACGGCGGACCTTGACGGCCACGTCGCTCCCCTCGTAGCGGGCGGTGTACACCTGCCCGAGGCTCGCGCCGCTTATCGGCTCCCGGTCGAAGTCGTCGAACGTCTCGTCGACCGGTCCGAGCTCATCTTCGAGGACGATCTTCGACTCCTCCCACGGAGCCGGCGGTACGTCGTCTTGGAGCCCCTCCAACACGTCGATGTAGGCTGGCGGGAGGATGTCCGGCCGCGTCGAGAGGATCTGCCCGAGCTTGATGAACGTGGGGCCGAGCGTGAGCAGGATGTCGAGGAGAATAGCGGCGCGCTCTCGCTGGGTCTCGGCGTCGACCTCGCGGCCCCCGCCGAACAGGAAGTACCGCTTCCGGTCTCGCCAGTAGGCGACGATCAGCGGCGAGAAGCGCCGCATGACCACGAAAAACCGCCAGTAGGCACGGAGATTGACCAGCGTAACCACCCCTCAGGCGTCGGCTTCGTCGTCGCCGGCCTCGTCGACCGGGATCGTACGGGAGGCGCCATCGGTCCGCTTGGGGATCGTCATTTCGAGAACCCCGCGGTCCATCTCAGCGTCGGCGCCGCTGCCGTCCGCGTCGCTCGGGAGGGGAAGTTCCGCGTCGAGAAACAGCGGTCGGTCCTCGCGCACGTAGCGGAACCCGTCGGGGACCTCCTTCTCACGGCGTCCCTCGATGACGATTCGGCCGTCCTCCGCGAGGACCTCGGTGGTCTCGGCGGTGGCGCCAGGGAGGTCGACGACGAGCACGTAGCCCTCGTCGGATTCAAGCAGGTCCGCAAACACCGCGTCCGGGAGGTCCCGGAGCGCGTCGCGTAACGCTGACATGTACACGGGTACGGTCGCCGCGGCGAAAAAGGTGTGGAAAGGGGGGACGGTTCCGCTCGGGCTAGAGTCGTCGGTGCGGGCGGTCGTCGCGGGCGGTCGCCACAGTTCTCGATCAGTCGTCGAAGTCGAGGTCGATCTCGCCGATGTCCTCGCCCTGCGACTCGCCCGGGAGGATGTCACCGAGCCCGGCGCCGAACGCGGCCACGGCCCAGACGACGAGCACGCGGGCCCCTCGCTCGGGGCCCGTCGGATCGCCCTCGTGGAGTCGACCCCACAGGAGCAGCATGAACGCCGAGGTGAAAAGCGAGACGAGCAACACCCCGGCGTACCGGCGCGGGATGACGCCCAAAATCGGGTGCCTGATCTCGATCTGTCGGAAGTCGGCGGCGTAGAGCAGGCCGGCGGTCATGACGAGCACGAACGCCACGTGCGCGAGCAGGAAGACGGGGACGCCCGCGACGGAGGTCCCGGCGAGCCAGCCGGCGATTTCGAAGACGCCGCCTTCGACGAGCAGGGGGAGCGAAAAGAGGACCGCCCCGACGAACGACTCGGCCATGTCGCGGGAGGTGTACTTCGTGATACGGGTGGTGAACGCGGCGCTGCCGGGCATGCGCTCGACGAGCGAGATGGTCTGGCGCACCTTCTCGCGTTCGTGGTCCCCGTCGACGGTGTCGCTCAGAGCGTCGAGTTTCGCGAGCAGGTCGTTGATGTCCGGGTCTGTGGGGCCGTGCGTCGAGGCGTCGGGATCGTGTGAGGCGTCGGAAGCGGCGTCGCCCTCGCGGGAACCGGAGCGATCGGAGCTGCCGCGGGAGCCTTCACCGGCGCTGCGGTCGAAACCGGATCCGTCCATTGCACGCCCATCGAGGCTGCCGTTTAAAAAGTATGCCGGCGACCGGCGAAGCATCCCGGCGAACGATTTAAATAGTGTCGAGTGCTAACTTGTAACACGAGGTGAGTACGGAAGATATCGGAGACCGAAACCGACAGCGATCGACGATCGGGAGGTACCGCATCGAGTTCTGTCCAGCCGGCTTCCAGACGCGGGTCGCGTCTCCGGACGCGGGCCGCGTCTCCGGAGGAGAGCGCGGCCCGGACGGTCGCTTCGCTCGCCGTATCCTTTTAAGACCCTCGACGCCGACGAGAGCTGACTCAGCCGTCGCTACGTCGACGCTCGCGAGAGCCGCGAGCAAAACGCCGCCAGCGCCGTGTTGAACGCGTCCGGTTGTTCGAGCATCGCGAGATGTGCGGCACCCTCGATCACTGCGCGCTCGCAGTCGTCGATCCGGTCTGCGAGGTAATCGTGGTACTCGACGGGCGTGAGCGCGTCATGCTCGCCGACGACCGCGAGCGACGGCACCGCGATCTCGTCGAGCCGGTCGCGGACGTCGAAGGCGTGGCAGGTGCGGAAGTCGCGTTCGGTGACGGCGCGCCCGCACTCACGCATCCCGGCGCGCGACAGTTCGACGTACTCCGGTGGCGCGTCGTGGAACAGCCGATCGGGCTCGTGGAGCAGCTCGATCACCCGGTCGAAGTCGGTCGCGAGCGCATCGCGGAGGGGTTCAGCGACGGCGAGCTTCGCACCCGTCCCGGCGAGTACGAGCCCGTCGAGCGGCAGGTCGCGCTCCAAGGCGACCCGCAGCGCGACGGCTCCGCCTAGCGAGTTGCCACAGAGGACGGTCGCTCCCGTCGCCTCCGCGACGGCGACCACGTCGTCCGCGTACGCGTCGAGCGCCTCGGGACCGGCGGAGGCGTCGATGTCGCCGCTGTCGCCGTGGCCAGACAGGTCGAGCGCGACGACCGGGAATCGGTCGCTCACGCGCGCCTGCGCCTTCCAGACGTCTTTGCTCCCCCCGCTCCCGTGGATAAAACAGACTGTCGGTCCGTCGCCGCCGCGGTCGGAGACTCGGTAGGCAGTGTCGCGGTCGTGGTGCGTGACCCGCTCCATGGTCGTTGCTCCCGCGCGTTGCTTATAAAGGTCGTCGACGGTTCCGGGTTCCTGATCGCGGCGTCAGATCTGAGCGAATTTGCCGGCCCGAAGCGCCCCGGCGCCGGCGCGATTACCCCGAACCGCCCCGGCGCCGGCGCGATTACCCCGAACCGCAACACTACCGCTACGCCGATGCTATCTCACGTCATGCGATTTTCAGCGATAAGTTTATATACTCTCGCACCTAACTTGTAGTTAGCATGAATCCCCAACAGACCCGATCGACCGGCGACGGCCCGCTGCTCCGCCGGTTCGAGTACGAGGATGGGTGGATCGTCGCCGCCGATCTTGGTGCCGACGCCGAGAACGTCTCCGTCGACACCGTCGGCGAGACCGCTATCGTCGTGATAGAGGGCGACGGTGAGCCGATCGAGTCGGAGTTCGAACTGCCGGGGGCGGCCGCGTCGACCGCGGTCGCGAACGGCGTGGTTACGGTGGAGGGCGAGCGATGAATCTCACCGTCAGGCCCTTAAAACAGAAGGACGCCGGGCGCCGCCTCGCGGCGATCGACCGCATCGCCGCCGAGGAGCTCGGACTCTCCGGCGGGGACATCATCCGCGTCGAGGGACCGGACGGCGCCGCGATCGCCCGCGTCTGGCCCGGTTACCCCGAGGACGACGGGACCGGCGTTGTGCGCATCGACGGTCGGCTTCGCCAGGAGGCCGACGTCGGGATCGACGACCGCGTGACCGTCGAGTCGGTCGACGTCTCACGGGCGGAGTCGGTGACGATCGCGTTCCCGAGCCAGCTCCGCGTGCGTGGACAGATATCTCCGTTCATCCGCGACAAGCTCTCCGGTCAGCCGGTGACTGAGGGGCAGACGATCCGCACGTCGCTCGGCTTCGGGCTGATGGGCGGCCAGTCGCAGGCGGTGCCGATGAAGGTCGCCTCGACGACCCCCTCGGGAACCGTCGTCATCACCGACGACACCGAGATCGAAATCTCGGAGGTCCCCGCAGAGGAGCTGACCGGGCCGAGCGAGGCCGGCGGCTCCGGCGATGGACCGGACGTGACCTACGAGGATATTGGCGGCCTCGACAACGAACTCGAACAGGTCCGAGAGATGATCGAGCTGCCGATGCGGCACCCGGAGCTGTTCAAGCGGCTCGGCATCGACCCGCCGAAGGGCGTCCTCCTGCACGGCCCGCCGGGCACGGGGAAGACCCTGATCGCCAAGGCCGTCGCCAACGAGATCGACGCGAACTTCCACACAATCTCCGGCCCGGAGATCATGTCGAAGTACTACGGCGAGTCGGAGGAGAAGCTCCGTGAGGTGTTCGAGGAGGCGTCCGAGGAGGCACCCGCGATCATCTTCATGGACGAGCTTGACTCCATCGCGCCCAAACGCGAGGAGGCCGGCGGCGACGTGGAGCGCCGCGTCGTGGCCCAGCTGCTCTCGCTGATGGACGGGCTCGAAGAGCGCGGCGAGGTCGTCGTCATCGGGGCGACGAACCGCGTCGACGCCATCGACCCCGCGCTCCGGCGCGGTGGCCGGTTCGACCGCGAGATCGAGGTCGGCGTCCCCGACCGCGACGGGCGCAAGGAGATCCTGCAGGTCCACACGCGGAACATGCCGCTCGTGGACGGGATCGACCTCGACGAGTACGCGGAGAACACCCACGGCTTCGTCGGCGCGGATCTGGAGTCGCTGGCGAAAGAGTCCGCGATGCACGCGCTGCGGCGCATCCGTCCCGAACTCGACCTCGAAAGCGACGAGATCGACGCCGACGTGCTGAACTCCATCCAGGTCACGGAGTCCGACTTCAAGGAGGCGATGAAGGGGATCGAACCCTCCGCGCTGCGCGAGGTGTTCGTTGAGGTCCCCGACGTCAGCTGGGACCAGGTCGGGGGCTTGGAGGACACCAAAGAGCGGCTCCGCGAGACGATCCAGTGGCCGCTCGAGTACCCCGAGGTGTTCGAGGAACTCGACATGCAGGCCGCCAAGGGCGTGCTGATGTACGGCCCGCCGGGCACGGGGAAGACCCTGCTCGCGAAGGCGGTCGCCAACGAGAGCGAGTCGAACTTCATCTCGATCAAGGGGCCCGAGCTGTTGAACAAGTTCGTGGGCGAGTCCGAGAAGGGTGTCCGCGAGGTGTTCAGCAAGGCTCGCGAGAACGCGCCGACGATCGTGTTCTTCGACGAGATCGATTCGATCGCGACTGAGCGCGGCAAGAACTCCGGCGACTCCGGCGTCGGCGAGCGCGTCGTCTCCCAGCTGCTGACGGAGCTCGATGGGCTCGAATCGCTGGAGGATGTGGTCGTCATCGCGACGACGAACCGTCCGGACCTGATCGACTCGGCGCTACTCCGGCCCGGCCGGCTCGACCGCCACGTGCACGTGCCCGTGCCGGACGAGGAGGCCCGCCGGAAGATCCTGGAAGTCCACACCCGGAACAAGCCGCTGGCCGACGACGTCGACTTGGACGCCATCGCCCGGAAGACCGAGGGCTACGTCGGCGCCGACATCGAAGCGGTGACCCGCGAGGCGTCGATGAACGCCTCCCGAGAGCTCATCGGCAGTGTCTCGCGCGAGGAAGTGGGCGAGTCCGTGGGCAACGTCCGCGTGACGATGCAGCACTTCGAGGACGCCTTAGACGAGGTGAACCCGAGCGTCACTCCCGAGACGCGCGAGCGCTACGAGGAGATCGAAAAGCAGTTCCGGCGGTCGGAGGTCAATCGCGAGGAGACCGAACCCGGCACCGCGTTCCAGTAAGGTTCCGGCTCGGGAATCTTTGAACAGTCGTCGTCGTTTTTAAACCAGTCCCGCCGTCGACAGCAGGAAGAACGCGGCGACGAGGACGATCCCGATTGTGACCAGTCGCCACGCGAGCTTCAGCACGAACTTGCCGACGACGATGATGATCGCGACGGCGACGAGCGCGACGAGCAACTGTCCCGCCTGACTGGCAAGGAGTCCGGCCTGAAGCGGCAGCGACGATGCAAAGGCGGCGAGCGAAGCGGTCATGTCCGGGCCCACGGTGAGGTCGGGCATAAGCTTGTGGGGACGAGGTCGGCCGGTCGACCGATCAGTTATCGAATTCTGACAAGTCTGTGGCAAGAACTGTGACGGACTCCGACGATCGAGCATCGATGTGGCGGCTGTGAGCGTGACGACACCTGCCATCCCCTGAAAAGTCTCATCAAACAACCCCCCCTTCTGTTCCGGTGGGGAGGAGCTTCCTTGATGCGGTTTTTTCGATCGCTGATCAGTTTCACTCCGGTCTGGCTACGCTTATGTGTCCGGAACCCGTTCGGTACCGACGTACCGAATTCAGCGTCAGACGTGCGGAACGAAGTTGCATAACGAATCGTACATATAGATGTTGTCGGGTCCGAATATCCGAACGTACAAGGGCCCGCCTCGCCAGTACACCAACACTACAGATGATCCGTATCTCACGCCAACCGAGCGGGGTGGCCGTCGAATGAGCAGCGACGACGTCGCCACCGACGAAGTCGAACTGCCGATCAAACGAACCACGGGCGAGACGCTAGAGGACCGTCTCACGGCCAACGCCTATCACAACATCCTGCCCGCGCGCTACCTCCGGAAGAACGCGGACGGGGAGCCGATCGAGAATCCCGAGGGGCTGTTCGACCGCGTCGCGCGCAACGTCGCGCTCGCGGAGGCCGTCTTCGAAGCCGAGAAGCAGGGCGTCGAGGTCACCGTCACGCCCGACCAGCTGAAGCCCGACCACCCGCGTCGCGACGAGCTCGCCGCCGACGTGTTCGGGACCGGGACCACCGCGACCGACGACGTGGAGACGACGCTCACCGCACACAACGTCAATAAGTTCGCGTACTCCACCGTCGTCCCCGAGCTGCCCGAGGGCGTGCGCGAGCACGTCGAAGCGACCGCGGACCGGTTCCGCGACGGGATGGAGTCGCTCTCCTTCATGCCGAACTCGCCGACGCTGATGAACGCGGGCGACGAGCTCCAGCAGCTCTCCGCCTGCTTCGTCGACTCTCCCGCAGACGACATCACCGACATCCACCAGACCGCCAAGGAGGCGGCCGAGGTATTCCAGTCCGGCGGCGGCATGGGGTACGCGTTCTGGAAGCTCCGCCCCTACGGCGACGCGGTCGGCTCGACCGGCGGGATCGCCTCCGGCCCGATCACGTTCATGCGGACGTTCGACCAGATGTGCGAGACGATCGCGCAGGGCGGCGCGCGCCGCGGGGCCCAGATGGGCGTCATGCGCGTCTCGCACCCGGACGTCATCCAGTTCATCCACTCGAAGAACAAGGACGTCTCCCTTGCTCACTCGCTGCGCCTGAACGACCCCGACGACTTCACGCACAACTCCTTCGCGGACGCCTTGGAGGAGGCGCGTGAGCTGATCGACGAGGATGGAAAGGTGCCCGAACACCTCCGAAACGCGGTCGAGGGCCACCTCTCGAACTTCAACATCAGCGTCGGCGTCACCGACGACTTCATGGAGGCGCTGTACAACGACGAGGAGTTCACCTTCACCAACCCGCGCACGGAGGAGCCGCACATCGCGACCCCCGAGACGAAGGAGATCTACGACATGTTCGGCCTCGGCGAGCACGTCGAGGTCGGCGAGGTCCTCTCGATCCCGGCCGACGAGCTCTGGGACGACATGATCGAGGGTGCCCACGAGAACGGTGAACCGGGCGTCATCTACCTCGAACGCGTGAACAAGGAGCACTCCTTCGACACCAAAGAACACCCGGACCACCGGATCCTCGCGACGAACCCCTGCGGCGAGCAGCCGCTGGAGGAGTACGAGGCCTGTAACCTCGGACACATCAACCTCTCGACGCTCGCGGCGCAGGACGCGCCGGACTGGCGCGTCTGGTCCGACGAACACGCCGACGAGTACGACACCGAGGAGGCCGCCATGTCGGCGTTCTTAGAGGAGGCGATCGACTTCGAGGAGTTCGACGAGCGGATCGACTACGGCACCCGCTTCTTAGAGAACGTGGTCACGATGTCGGATTTCCCGGTCGAGAAGATCGAACAGAAGGTCCGCGACATGCGGAAGATCGGACTGGGCGTCATGGGGCTCGCGCAGCTGTACATTCAGCTGGGGATCCAGTACGGCACCGAGCCGGGTAACGAGGTCGCCCGCCAGCTGATGACGCACATCAACCACGCGTCGAAGCAGACCTCCCACGAGCTCGCGACGGAGCGCGGGACGTTCAACGACTGGGAGGAGTCGAAGTACGCGAACCCCACCGAGTACCGCGACTGGTTCGAGCACTATACCGGGCTCGACGCGGACGAGTGGGAGGACGGGTTCCCGATCCGCAACCACAACACGACGACGATCGCGCCCACGGGCACGACGTCGATGATCGGCAACACCACCGGCGGGTGTGAGCCCATCTACAACGTCGCCTACTACAAGAACGTCTCCGACGACGTGCAGGGCGACGAGATGCTCGTCGAGTTCGACGACTACTTCCTGCGCACCTTAGAGGAGAACGACGTCGACGTCGACGCCGTCAAGCAGGAGGCCCAAGAGCAGATGGCGACGAACGAGTTCGACGGCGTAGACGGGCTAGAGACGGTTCCGGACGCGATCGGCGAGTTGTTCGTCGTCACCGGCGACCTCTCGGGCAAGCAGCACGCGTCGGTCCAGTGCGCCTGCCAGGAGGGCGTCGACTCCGCCATCTCGAAGACGTGTAACTTCCCGAACGATGCCACCGCCGAGGAGATGGAAGAGGTGTACCGCTACATCTACGACCACGGCGGGAAGGGCGTCACCGTCTACCGCGACGGAACCCGCTCGAAGCAGGTGCTCACGACGCGCGCGAAGAACGCGGAGTTCGCCGACGAGAGCGAGGCGGCCGAGGCGATCGTCGAGCAGATCGGCGAAGTGTTCGGCGGCGTCGAGGCGTTCCTCGACAACGAGGACGTCCAGCAGGCGATCGACGCGGAGATTTCGGATCTCCTCGAAGCCACCGAGCAGCCTCGGATCGACTACAGCGAGCGCAGCCCGCGCCCCGACTCCCTGAACGGCGTCACCCAGCGGGTCGAGACGGGCTACGGCAAGCTGTACGTCACCATCAACGAGGACGAGAACGGGCTGCCGTTCGAGCTGTTCGCGAACATCGGTCACTCCGGCGGCTACACCAACTCCTTCACGGAGGCGCTCGCGAAAGTCATCTCGACGGCGCTCCGCTCGGGCGTCGATCCCGAGGAGATCGTCGACGAGCTACAGGGTACCCGGAGCCCGAAAGTCGCGTGGGACAAAGGCGAGCAGATCCAGTCGATCCCGGACGCGATCGGCACCGCGCTTCGGCGCTACCTCGACGACGATGTCGATAAGGGGATCCCCCAACAGCAGAGTCTCGACGACGTGGAGAGCACCGTCGAGTCGCCGAGCCAGACCGACGGCGGCGCGGTCGACGCCGGAACCGAGACCGACGCTCCGGTCGACGGTCCGGCCGACGCTCCCACCGCAGACGCCCCCGACGCCGCGGACGACACGGCTGGCGCCGACGACGCGATGCAAGAACTCATCGCGGCGGGCGAATCGCCCGAGTGTCCCGAGTGCGGCGGCATGAACCTCTACTACTCCGAGGGCTGCAAGACGTGCGAGTCGTGCGGCTGGTCGGAGTGTTAGACGGATCGAGCCGGCGTCGGTAACGAGCGGTCGGCGGTGCGATTTTTATAGCGATTTGTCCGAACGCGATCGAGAGCGAGAGTGAGTGTTACGTTCGTCGCTGGCGATGTAGTATTTAAAAAACCGTGAGCGACTGCAGTAGATACTTATAAAGAAACGATGCGGTGGCGTCGCCGGCGCAAAGCGCCGGCTGTAAGCGAGAGTTTTGCTCTCGCATCACCGAGAAATACCCGTCAGCAACACCGCAACTTGACTTATAATCGACCGCGCGATAACTCTGTTTTATCTACTCCCGCTATCGCTCGTTCGGGTTCACACAGTCGTCGCAGATCGCGACGTCGATGCCGGAGAGATGAGTGGAAAAGCGAAATCGGACGAGAGAACCGAGACCGCGCGGTCGCCTTAGAACGTCTCCAGGTAGCGGTCCTCCTCCCACTGCGACACCTGGGTGAGGTACTCGCTGAACTCTTGGGACTTCGCCTCGGCGAACTTCTCGGAGGTGTGCGGGCCGAGCGCGTCCTGGAGGACCTCGTCAGTCTCCAGCTCCTCGACGGCGGCGCCGAGGTTCGGCGGTAGCGTCTCGATGCCGTACTCCTGGCGTTTCTCGTCGTCGAACTCGTAGATGTCCTCGCGGACCGGGTCGCCCGGGTCGGCCTCCGTCTCGATGCCGTGGAGGCCGGCCGCGATCATCGACGCCAGTCCGAGGTAGGGGTTACACGACGGGTCCGGGCTGCGGACCTCGAAGCGCGCGGAGACGCCCGCGGCGTCGGGCACGCGGACGAGCGCCGAGCGGTTCGTGTCGGACCACGCGACGTAGATGGGCGCCTCGTAGCCGGGCACCAGCCGCTTGTAGGAGTTCACGGTCGGGTTGGTGACCGCCGTGAACGCCTTCGCGTGGTTCAGGATGCCGCCCATGAACTGGTAGGCGGTCTCGCTCAGGTTGAACTCGTCCGAGTCGTCGGCGAAGGCGTTGCCGTCCTCGTCGAACAGCGAGATGTGACTGTGCATGCCAGAGCCGTTGATGTCGGCGATCGGCTTGGGCATGAACGTCGCGTGCAGGTCGTGCTGGCTCGCGACCGCGCGGACGACGGCGCGGAACGTCGCGATGTTGTCCGCGGCCGTGAGCGCGTCGTCGTACTTGAAGTTGATCTCGTGTTGCCCCTCCGCGACCTCGTGGTGGGACGCCTCGATCTCGAAGCCCATCTCCTCTAACGTGAAGATGATCTCCTTGCGAACGTCGCTCGCGAGATCCTTGGGCGCGAGGTCGAAGTAGCCGCCGTTGTCGTGGGGGATCGTCGTCGCGTTGCCGTCGTCGTCCGTCTTGAAGAGGAAGAACTCCGGCTCCGGTCCGATGGAGACCGTGTACCCCATGTCGTCGGCCTTCGAGAGGACGCGCTTCAGCACCTGGCGCGGGCCGCCCTCGAACGGTTCCCCTTCCGTGGTGACGATGTCACAGATGATCCGAGCGGCCGCGGAGCCGTCCTCGCCGTCGCTGCGCCACGGGAGCACCGCGAACGTGTCGGGGTCGGGGACGAGCCGCATGTCCGACTCCTGAATTCGCACGAACCCCTCGATGGAGGAGCCGTCGAAGTAGATCCCCTCGGTGAACGCCTTCTCCGCCTGATGAGCGGGCACGGAGACGTTCTTCACGACGCCGAGGATGTCGGTAAACTGGAGCCGCAGGAAATCGACGTTCTCTTCTTCGATCTCGTCGAGTACCGCCTGTTCTTTGGCCGTGAGGCCGCCGTCCGGTTTCGCGTGTTCGTCCGTCATGTTCTGGACGTATCATTCGTTATCTGCCAGTATAAAGGCCTTATCGCTTGGTGCATGAACCGCCAGTCGCGCAAGAATGCTGGACGTTCGTAAAATTATAAACCCCTGAAGACGTGGATTGGTGTGATGACGTACGAAAACCTCGACGCGAAACTCGTCAACTCCCTTCTCAGCAACGGACGGGCGAGCCTCAGGAGTCTCGGCGACGAGCTCGACGTATCGGTGACGACGGTGTCGAACCACCTCCGTGATCTCGAAGAAGAGGGTGTGATCCGAGGGTACACGCCGATCGTCGACTACGACAAGCTCGGCTACGACGTGACCGCGGTGCTCCAGCTCAAAGTCGAGGGGAGCGCGCTCCCCGACGTGACCGAGAAGCTCCGCCAGGAGAAACAGATGGTGAGCGTCTACGAGGTCACGGGCGATTACGACGTGATCGCCATCGGGAAGTTCACTGACACGGACGGGATGAACGCCCAGATCAAGTCGATCCTCACCGACGCCGACATCCGCGAGTCGAACACCAGCGTCGTCCTCAACGCCGTCACCGAAAACGAGCAGTTCGACCTCGACCTCAACGAGGAGTAGCTCCTTCGAGCCCGCGCGCGCTTTCGCTTTGCCCTCTCTGTCTGCGCTCGCGCGCGCCTCCAGTTCCGTCTACTGGCCCGCCGACGCCCTACTGCCGTCCGGCCGCCGCCTCCAAGACTTCCACGGCCGGCAGCGGCTCGCCCGTCAGCGCGCGGATGTACGCCCCGCCCGCGATGGAGACGTGCGAGAAGTCGTCCTCGTCGAGCCCGTACATCTCGATCGCCCGCGAGGTGTCGCCGCCGCCGACCACCGAGAAGCAGTCGGTCTCGGCGATCGCTTCGAGCACGCCCACCGTTCCGTCCGCGAACCGCTCGTCCTCGAAGACGCCGAGAGCACCCTTCACGAACACCGCGTCGGACTCGTGGATCGGCGGTTCGTACGCCGCGATCGTCTCCGAGCCGACATCGAGGTACCCGTCCGTCTTCTCGTCGATGTCGTCGACGGCGACCTCCGCGCGGTCGCCGTCGGGACCCTCGTACGCGAGGTCGGTCGCGAGCCGGATCGCGTCGCCGCGCTCGTCGAGCACCGACTCGATCAGCTCGCGATTCTCCTCCCACTGCTCGTCGAACAGGTCCGTCCCCTCCAGATCGTGACCGACCGGGTGACCGGCAGCGCGCAAGAACAGTTCGCCGGCGACGCCGCCGAGCAGGAAGCGATCGACCCGGTCGTCCAAGGCGTCCATCACGCCGATCACGTCGGTCGCTTTCGTCCCGCCGACGACCATCGTCACCGGCCCGTCGAACTCGCGGGTCGCGATGGCGGTGTTGGCCTCGTACTCCGTCTCCATCACGCGCCCCGCGTACGCGGGGAGCACGAGCGGAAACCCGACGAGCGAGGCGTGCTTGCGGTGGGCCGCCGAGTACGCGTCGTTGACGTACGCGTCGAACTGCGGCGCGAGCGTCTGAACGAACTCCGTTTCAGCCTTCTCCTCGGGATCCGCCTCGGGAAGCTCGTCGTCGCACATTCGGGTGTTCTCAAGGAGGAGCACCTCGCCCGCGCCGAGCGCGTCGATGGCGTCCAGCGCCTCGTCGCCGAAGGTGTCTGCCACGAACGCCACGTCCCGGCCGACGTGGTCGGCGAGGATGTCGGCGTGGCCCGAAAGCGACGTGAAGTCGTCGCGGCCGGGACGGCCCTGGTGGGCCATGAGTACGACGCGGTGACCCGCATCGGCGAGCTCGCGGACCGTCTCCGCGTGGCGCTCGAACCGGCGGTTGTCCTGCGGTTTTCCGTCTTCGATCGGGGAGTTGAGGTCGAGCCGAACGAGGACGCGCGAGTCTGCCGGAAGGTCGTCGATGGTGTCGAAAGCGGCCATGGGTACTTGTCGTCGATGAGATATTTAAGCGGTGGTTCTCCGGGGCAACGTTGCCGCCGGGGGTGTCAGACCAGCCGTCCGCAGCTGCGATCAGTCGCTTACGCTTCGTCCTGAACGTACGCGGCCATGTCGAGCATCCGGTTCGAGAAGCCGTACTCGTTGTCGTACCAGGTGAGGATCTTCAGGAGCTTCCCACCGGCGATGACGTTCGTCGACTGCAGGTCGACGTAGCTGGAGAACGGGAGGCCGACGATGTCGCTGGAGACGACCTCGTCGTCGGTGTAGCCGAGCACGCCCGCGAGCGGCCCGGAGTCGGCGGCGTCGCGGAAGGCGGCGTTGACCTCGTCCGCGGTGACGTTCTCATCGAGGCTGACGACGAACTCGGTGATCGAGCCGGACGGGACGGGAACACGCATCGCCATCCCGTCGATCTTCCCCTCAAGCTGCGGGAGAACCTCCTGTGCGGCGCCCGCGGCGCCCGTCGAGGTCGGTACGATGTTCTCGGCGGCCGCGCGACCGCGGCGGGTCTTCGCCTTCGGCCCGTCGATCAGGCTCTGGGAGCCGGTGTACGCGTGAACCGTGGTGAGGGTGCCGGCGTCGATGCCGAACTCCGCGTCGAGCACCTTCGCGACCGGCGTGATGGAGTTAGTCGTACAGGAGGCGTTCGAGATCACGTCGTCGCCCTCGTATTCGTCGTGGTTGACGCCGTAGACGAGCTGTTTGACCGGCTCCTCGCCTTTCGGGGGCGCCGAGATGATCACGGTGTCTGCGCCGCCGTCGAGGTGCGCGCTCGCGTCCTCGCGGGTACGGAAGACGCCCGTACACTCTAAGGCCACGTCCACGTCGAGCTCGTCCCACGGGAGGTCCGCGGGGTCCTGCACGTTGTACAGCGGAACTGAGGTGTCGCCGATCGTCAGCGCGTCGCCGTCGCGCTCGACGCCGTCGAGCCGCCCCATGACGGTGTCGTACTTCGCGAGGTACGCCATGTCGTCGAAGTCCATCACGTCGTTGATGCCGACGAGATCGATGCGCGGCGACTCCAGCACCGCACGGAACACGTTTCGCCCGATCCGACCGAAGCCGTTGAGGCCCACCCGGACGACCTCGTCGTCGCTCACGTCGTCATCCGCGGTGAGATATGATTTACTCATGTTCGAAAAAAGCGAGCCCAGATACTTAAATCCGACCGAGTCAACGCGAGACAGTCACTATCGTTTGTTTTCGTTACGTCCGGCTTGGTCTTGTTCGAGCAGATTTGCCAATGTCTGGACATGCTAGCCGAGCGGATCCCGGAGGTGTCGGCCAATCGACAAAGTCGCCGCGTACCGCCTGCACGACCCCGAACGGCGGCGAAGACGGTCGTGGACAGAAGGCTTATCGGGGTCAGCGACCTCACGTGAGGTATGGATAGAGACGACCGTGACGATCCGTTCGGCGACTTCTTCGAGGAGATCGAACGGATGATGAACGAGATGGCCAACGGGAACCCCGGAAGCGAGGACGCCGGCTTCGGCTCGGCGACGCACGTGGACGCGTACACCACCGACGACGGCGTGCGACTCGTCGCCGACCTCCCGGCCGTCTCGAAGGATGAGCTCTCCCTGCAGTGCGACGGGGAGGCGCTCACCATCTCTGCGGCGTCCGATCGGCGGGAGTACGACGAAACCGTCGAACTGCCCGTCCCGGTCGACGAGCACTCGGCGGACGCGACGTTCAACAACGGCGTGTTGGAGGTCGTGTTCGACCGCGACGACGACTCCGCCTCGATCGATCTGGAGTAGCCGCAGCCTCCTTTTTATTCTCCCGCGGCGGTCCGCTCGATCAGCCCTGCGAGCCGGTCATAGAAGTCGGGCTTGTACTTCGTCGCCGCGTCGACGGTCGGCCGCGCGTTCGTCTCGTTGACGACCAGCCGTCCGTCCGTCTCCAGCAGGTCGACGCCGAGGTAGTCGATCCCGAGTGCCTCCGCGGTCCGCTCGGCCAACTCGCGGGCGCGGTCCGGGAGGTCGACACCGGTGGCCGCCGCGCCGCGGTGGACGTTGTGTTTCCACCGCCCCTCCTCGACCGCGTCCGGAGGGAGTTCCCGCTCGACCGCGCCGACGTACGCGCCGTCGACGACCATCGCCCGGTAGTCGCGCGCGTCGGGGAGGAACTCCTGAATCAGGTACGACTTGTCGCCGGTCGCGCGGTAGTCGTGGACGAGGTTGAGATAGTCGACGACGCCCAGAAGCGAGTCGAGATCGGTCGCGGTCGCGACACCCACGCCCCGAGTGGCGGAGTTCGGCTTGACGACGACGGGGTAAGAGAACGGCGCGACGGCCTCGGTGACGACCGCCTCGTCGACGGGGTTCGACACCAGCGTCGTCCGCGGCGTCGGAATTCCGGCGGCGTCGAGCGCGGCGAGCACGCCCGCCTTGTTCCGGGAGGTGAGGACGGCCTCCCGGTCGTTCACCCACGGGACCGACAGCCGTGCGTCGACCACGACGCCCTCCATAAGTCGCGAGGGGTAGACGAAGCCGGCGTCGAAGCCGTCGAACTCGTCGTCAGCGTCCGACGGACCCTCACGCTCCCTACCCCCGGAGACGCGGAGCGCCCGCTCTTTCGCCTGCACGTGATCGATCGCGATCCCGCGGTCGGCGAGCGGCCCGCGCACGCGTTCGAACGTCTCGGCGTCCGTCGTCATCGCGAGCCGGAGCATACGTCTGTTCGGGACCGTTCGGACTTAAAAATCGCGAGGGGCGCGCCGCACCCGATTCACTGGAGGTGGCCTTCCTCCCGGAGCTGTTCGGCCTCGCTCTTCTCGTAGCGCCACGCGATGTCGCCCTTCTCGTCTTGCCAGTCCCACGGCTCGACGAGGACGATGTCGTCCTCGCGGATCCAGACGCGCTTCTGCATCCGCCCGGGGATGCGCGCGGTCCGCTCTTTCCCGTCCGCACAGCGCACGCGGACCCGGTTTGCGCCGAGCATCTCGACGACCTCCGCGAACACCTCGTCCTCGTCGGGCATCCGGAGATCGTTTCGACCGCCGCCGTCTCCATTGCTCATGCGTACGCGGTGATACGCGCTCCCGGAAATAAAAGGGCCGCTCTCCGCACGGAAACACCCTTTTTAAATCTCGACGGCGGCGATCGGAGACATGCGCGACACCCTCGGGTCCGAAGGCATCGCCGGCGTCGTGATCGTCCTCATCGCGGTCGGGGTTCTAACCGTCCACGATCCGATCGTCGGTGCGGGCGTCATGGTTCTGTTAGCCGGGCTCGCGCTGATTGCAAAGGGGGTCGCCGACTCGACGATGCGGGCGTTCGGGCTCAAGTAGGTGCTACCGTCCGTTTTGTGGTCTCTGACGGACGAATGTTCCTCGGCCCCGCTCCCGAAAGAGTGATACTTCGCGGCCACCCCGGACCGGTATGGTCGACGTACCCGCGGTCGCCGTCGAACTGATCGAACTCCTCGCCGTCGTCGTCGGCGCCGGCGCCGCCTCGGCGATCGGCGTCGTGCTGGAACGCTTCGGGCTCACCGCAGTCACCGCCGGCGATCTCGCGCTCGGCGCGTGGGCGGTCGGAATGGGTCTGCTCGCGCTGTACGTCGGGGTCGTTGCGCTCGGCTACGAGCAGGCGCTCCCCCGGATCCAGCGTATCGCCGCCGGCGAGTGAGCGGATCCGACACGGGTGTCGAAGGCGAATCGCGTTTATAAATCTCCATCCGCCGCCATTTCTCTGATCGCTGCCGCCCGCTCGCGGATCGCGGCCAGTTCCGACTCGGCTTTGTTGTCGAGGTGCGAGTACATCAGTCCCATCCGACCGGTTCCGCGGAGCGTCTCCCCGTTCTCCCTTAGAAGTCTCAGTAGAGCGCGTTGAGCGGGCACGCGCCCTCGCCCGTGGTCCGTGAGACCGCGTACGGGCAGGTCGCGCAGTAGTCGCTCATGCGGTTCACGTAGCTCCCCGATGCGGCGTACGGCTTCGAGGAGAGCACGTCCGTCCCGAACGACCCCATCGCGACGACGTTCGGCGTCGTCACCCAGTGGTAGGCGTCGACGAACCCGAGGTGAAACCACTCGTTCAGCTCGGCGGGATCGGTGCCGTAGAGCAGCGCCATGTTCGAGAGCACCATCAGCCGCTCGATGTGGTGGGCGTAGCCGTACTTCCGGACGTGACCGACCGTCTCGGAGAGACACCGCATGTCCGTGTCGCCGTCTCGGTAGGCCGGCGGGAGCTCCCGCGACTGGTCCAGTTGGTTGGCCGCCGCCAGCTCCGGCATCGCCTCGCGGTAGACGTGTCGGGTGAACTCCCGCCAGCCGATCACCTGCTGACGAATCCCTCGACCGCGTTGAGGGGGACGGGAGCGGGTCCGCGGTCGTCGGCTCCGTCGCCCGGATCCTCCTTACCGAACGCGTCCAGCGTCGTCCCAGAATCGCTGGCGGCGGGGTCCTCGTCGGGATCGTACGCGCCCGGTTCGACGCCGCGCTCGGTGTATGCCGCCTCCACTGCCCGGACCGGCTCGCGCGGGTCGAGCAGTCCGAGGTTGATCGCGGGCGACAGCAGCGAATGCGAGAGGAACGGCTCGTCCGTCACCATCGCGTCCTCGTACCGCCCGAACGACGGGAGCCGGTCGCGGACGAACGCGTCGAGCGCCGTCTGCGCCTCCTCGCGGGTGACCGGCCAGGCGAACTCGTCGAGAGAGTCGGTTCCCCACGTGTCGAACCGCTCGCGGACCCACGCGTGAGTCTCGCGGGTGAGTTCGTCGGGGTCGAACCGCGGCGGCTCGGGTGGTTCCCAGCCGTCCGGCGGCGTCTCCTGATTGAGGTCGTCGTAGTTCCGCTCGCCGCCGACCGGCTCGTCGCCGTCCATCAGCACGCCCGTCTCGCGGCGGACGTGGCGGTACCAGTTCTCCTGTCGGTAGCGTCTGTCGGCGCTCCCGTCCTCGCCGACGATCCGGTTCCGTCTCCTCCCCGTCCGACTCACCCGTCGACTCACCCGTCCACTCACGCCAGTCGTCGGGCGTCGTCCAGAACAGCTCGTTGTCCAGTAGCTCCAACGCTCCGCCGCGCTCGGCAACGACCTCGCGCAGTCGGTCGCCCGCGCCGTGGCTCGCGGGGCGCATGAGCCGGAGGTCGGCGTCGCCCGGCTCGCCAGCGAACTCCTCGTCGAAGAACGTGTCCAGCCCGTCGCCGAACGATTCGGCCCGCAGGTACGTCACGTCGTGGCCGCGCTCGCGGAGCGCGTCGCGGGCGTGTCGCATCGCCGAGAACACGAGCGTCAGCTTGTGGGTGTGGTACGGTTTCCGGTCGGCGAAGCCGTGCGCCTCGATCAGCAGCACCTCGTCGGCGTTGGCGAGCGCGTCGAGATCGGGGTTGAGCTGGTCTCCTAGCAACCAGAGGACGGAGTCGTCGCTCATGGATGCCACACGGACGCGACCGACGTAGCTCTACGGGGACGCCGGTTTCGACTGCCGTCCGGAACACCCGCTCCTTTTTACTCGGCCTCGGTGAGTGGAGTGGTATGGACGATATCCTCACGAACTGGCTCCTCGGTCTGATCGCCGCCCTCCTCGCCGTGCTCGTGCTCGGCTCGACCGGGCAGTCGTTCCTCGACCCGCTCGCTCCGGTCGCGAACGTGCTCGCGCTCGTGACGTTCCTCGCGTTCGTGCTTCTGACGGGCGCGTTCCTCGTGTACACCGCGTCGTTCCGGAACGCCTAGGCCGCCCTCGCGGCGAACCCGCCCGGTGCGGGTACCTTTTTATTTCCCCTCTGTCTGCTCGCCATATGGAGTACACGACGCTCGGAAGCACCGGGACGACGGTCTCGAAGATCTGTCTCGGCTGTATGAGCTTCGGCGACTCGGATTGGCGCGAGTGGGTCCTCGACGAGGAGGAGGGGAAAGCGATCGTCGAGCGCGCGCTCGAACTCGGGGTGAACTTCTTCGACACCGCCAACATGTACTCGAACGGCGAGTCGGAGCGCGTCCTCGGCGAGGCGCTGGAGGGCCACCGCGAGGAGAGCGTCGTCGCCACGAAGGCGTACTTCCAGATGGCCGAGTCGAACCCGAACTCCGGCGGGCTCTCGCGGAAGGCGATCGAACAGGAGCTCGAACACAGCCTCGATCGGCTGGGCATGGAGACGATCGACTTGTACCAGCTCCACCGGTGGGACGACGACACGCCGATCGAGGAGACGCTGGCCGCGCTCGACGACGCCGTGCGGCGCGGCAAGGTCCGACACGTCGGCGCCTCGTCGATGTGGGCCCACCAGTTCGCCGAGGCGCTGCACACGAGCGACCGCGAGGGGTACGAGCGGTTCGCCACCATGCAGAACCACTACAACCTCGCCTACCGCGAGGAGGAGCGCGAGACCCTCCCGCTCTGTCAGAAGGAGGGGATCGGCGTGATGCCGTGGAGTCCGCTGGCGCGCGGGTACCTCACGCGCCCGCACGAGGACGTGGACGCCACGCTCCGCGGAGAGACCGAAGAGCACCTCTACGAACACCCCTACCGCGAGGGCGGCGGGCTGGCGGTCAACGAGCGCGTCGCCGAACTGGCCGACGAGAAGGGCGTGAAGATGGCCCAGATCGCGTTGGCGTGGCTGTTCCACAAAGAGTGGGTCGACACACCCATCGTCGGGACGACCAGCGTCGAACACCTCGAAGACGCGGTCGAGGCGCTCGATATCGATCTCTCGAAATCCGACATGGAGTGGCTCGAAGAGCCGTACGAGCCGGTCCGCGTCTCCGGTCACGAGTGAGGTGTTGCGAGCGGGCCGGTACGAGCGGACCGGTACGATCGGATCAAAACGATCGAGTCGAGGCGAGCGAGCCCGACGTCTTCGTCTCCTACTTATAAACGCACCGTCGTGGGCGGCACGACAACCCTTTTCGGCCGGGCCACCGAACCGAAGTCCATGGCAGACGACGACCCCACTAACGCCGACGACGGCGAGGAACAGGGCGACAGCGCCGCCGGAGCCGAGGGCGGCGACGCCGAAGGCGACGACGGCGAGGAGAAATCCTTCCGCGAGCGCGTCGAGGAGATCCGCGAGCGACGCGAGCAGGAGCGCGAGGAAGGCGACCGGCCCGACCCCGAAGAGATGATGGGTGGCGGCGGCGGCCCGCCCGGGATGGGTGGCGGTGGCGGCGGCAACCCCTTCGCGCAGATGATGTCCGGCATGATGGGCGGCGGCGGTCCCGGCGGCGCGGGCGGCCCGCCCGGGATGGGCGGCGGCGGTCCCGGCGGCGCGGGCGGTCGCGGCGAGGAGCGCGGCGATCAGGCCGGCAACGAGGAACTCGTCCGCGAGGTGCGCCAGCTCCGCGATGAGGTCCGCGACGCCACCCGTCAGCTCCAGCGCATCGCGCAGGCGCTCGAAGACGACTGATTCGGCGACAGTTCTCTGCGGCAGCGATTTTTCTCGTTTTTTGACGCCCGGGAGCGCTGCGTTCGTTCGTCGATCGAGAGCGCGAGTGCGTGACGCAGATCGGTTGTTTATAACTGAGCGAGTGGTGTCGCTGTCGCTCACGTCTATTTATATCTCGTATCGCTGCCGACGAACTGCACTATTCACTCCCGCCGTCGATCGAGACGGGACCACGACGCTCGCCCAGCAGAACCGCTCAGTTCCACGCGCCCGACATTCTCTCGATCCGCTCCGGCAGCGCGGGCAGCGCGACGACGGCGACCACGGCGGCAGTCGTCGCGGCCAGCGTGACCGCAACTGATCCCGCGAACACGTACGCGCCCACCCAGAGCCCGCCGGTGACGGCCAGCGCGGGGACCGCGATCCGGACCGGGACCGCGGGTTCGTCGCCGTCGACAAGTCGCCAGCCGACCGCGCCGCCGGCGCCGGTGGCGATCCCGATTCCCGCCTCGACCACCTCGCCGGTGTGCCCGCCCGCGACGGTGACGGCCAGCGCGCCGGTCGAGACGACCGCCGCCAGCAGGAACGGTAGCGTGGGATCGAGCGCGGCGGTGGCGCCGCGAGAGTCGAAACCGCCTTCGCTCTCCGCAGAACCGCCTCGCCGAACCCGCGGGTCGCCCGCGAGCCACAGCGCACCGAGCACGACGCCGCCACCGACGGCCAGCCCCGCCAACACGTCGACGAGGTAGTGAACCTCGATGACGACCCGCGAGGCCGCGACGGCGACGGCGACAAGGACGGCGGCGAGGAGCCGTCTCTGACCGGTCCACGCCCGATCGTACACGAGCGCTAGCGCGAGGTATGCCGCCGCGCCGCCGGTGGCGTGGCCGCTGGGGAAGCCGAAGCCGTCGGAGAGCACCTGCGCCTCGTACCACGCCGACAACAGGCTGGGGAGCCACGCCGGCACGTCCGCGGGGCCGATCGCGCCGGGCGGACGAGGGAGCGCGAACCACGCCTTTCCGAGCGCCGTGGCGGCGTACGCGCAGGTGACGGCCGCGATCGCGGTCGCCCCGGCGCGGCGCGGCGACGCCGCAAGCCGATCGCTCGCGAACCAGTAGCCGACCGCCAGCAGCCCGAACAGGAACCACGGGTCCGCGAGGTGGGTGACGGCAGCGAAGGCGACGACGACGAGCTCCGGGAGCGCGTCAACGAGGGTGACTTCGCCGATCCCGCGCTCGGCAGTGACGAGTCCGGTCACGAACTGATCGTCCAGTCAGTCATCGCTCCGATGGCGGGCGTAATCGAGCGCTTTGCCGGGGGTTTCGAGCAGGTTGAGCCCGATGCCGACGATGATAAAGAGGGTGTACAGTCCTAGCGTCGACAGCCCCAAGATGAGCATCGCGGCGATGGCGTAGAGCCCGTCGAGGAAGGAGAATGCGCCGAGTATCAGCACCGTGCCGTACAGGAGCACGAGGTACGGTCCCCAGCCGCGGGCGTGGCCGCGCCGCATCCGCGAGCGGACGTACCGCTTCAGCTCCGATTCGACGGCCGGCTTGTCGACGGTACGCCGTTCGACGTCGTCCTCGAACGCGTCGAACTCCGTCCGTAGCCGGCTCACCTCCTCCTGTAGCGCCGCCACGTCAGGCGCCCCCGCTGGGCGTTCCTCGTCGCCGGCGTCGCCCGCGCCGTCCGACTCACCGTTCATACCCGTGGATCGGTCGCGGTCGTGTTGTAACTGCCGGTCCATGGCGTCGGCGATCGCCGGCCCACCACCCAAGCCGGCGCCGCTTGCAGGGGCCGTCTCGTCGCGGCCGGCCAAGACGACGTTGACGACCCCGCCGACCACGACGACGACGGCGGCGAGGTACAGCCACGTGACGAGCAGTAAGATACCGCCGATAACGCCGTACACCTGAAACTGGCCGGCGCTCGCGGCGTACACCTGAAAGCCGGCCTGCAGCAGCGTCCAGCCGACGGCGGCGATGGCCGCGCCGGGGAGGGCCTCTCGCAGACCGATGTCCGGCTCGGGGAGCAGGTAGTACATCGGGAGGAAGACGACCGCGAGGAACGCCGGTAACACGAGGATACTCGCCGCCTCCACGGCCGGGACTACGTCGGCGGCCGCGACGAACGCGCCGATGGCGACCATCACGCCGATACCGACGCTGACGGCGAGGACGACCGAGGCGGCATCGGCGAGCTGTTTCACGAAGTCTGGCGGCTCCTTGACGCCGTACAGCTCGGCGAACGCGGTGTCGAGCCCACGGAACACCTTCAGCGTCGACCAGAGCAGCACTGCGACGCCGATCACGCTCGCGCCGGTTCGGCCACCCGCGGAGGAGATCGCGCCGGCGACGGCCTCCTGGCCGGCGGGCGTGAGGAAGTCGCCGGCCGCCGCCAGGAGCTCGACGGCGATCGCCTCCCCGAAGACGGCGGTCGCGACGACGACGAGCAGCAGGAGCGCCGGGATCAGCGAGACGAACGCGTAATAGGCGATTGCGGCGGCAAGGAACGTCACCTGTCGGTCGATCGCGACGTCAACGACGCGCCGAACCGTGTCGATCGAGGCGAGAGAGTGTGTGGGCACGCATCCCGATTCGGACGATAGTAACAAAAACGGGTGGGTGGAGCGGGGAGGTACGGGCCAGTCGCGGCCGCGAACCGATCGCGACGGCGACGGGACCGGGTCGGCACCCGACCGAACGCCGCGGATTAGTCTGCGTCGCCGTCGGCGTCGCCCTCGTTACCGAGGATCGCGTCTCGCATCTCGGGGATCGAGGCCGTGCTCTTGACCGCCGTGCCGCGGTAGTGCGCGCGACTGGCCTCGTAGCCGGCCCCCCGCAGGCGGTCGACGAACTCGTCCATCCCGATGGCGGGCTCGCCCCACGCTTTGTACAGTCGGTGCTGGTCGTAGTGCGTGGGGGTGTCGAGTTCGCGCGCGACGGTTCCAAGCAGTTTCCGCGCGCGCTTCGCCTCGCCCATGTCGTCGGTGACGCGCTCGCGGACCGCGCGGGCGAAATCGGGGTCCGCGACGGGGCCGAGCCAGAGTGGCCCGGCGGTGAGCACGCGGTCGCTCCCGCAGACGGGGCAGGTGTCGACGGGGTCCGCGATCAGCCCGTGGGTCGGATCGCGCCAGAGGCAGTCCTCACAGTTGTCGATGTACCCGAGCTCGTCGATGCAGTCGTCGGCCACTTGGGCGCCCGACTCCAGTTCGAGGTAGGTTCGCGCGTAATGGCGCGAGACATGCGAGACGATCGGGCGGGCCGCCTTGTCGTAGCGCGCGGCGGTCCGGACCAGCGCGGATATCAGCGTCCGGAGCCCCATCTCGGGGTGATAGTCGGTGTTGCGCGGAACCGCCCCGTACTTGCGGATCCCGCTGTTCAGGTGCGCGCCACACAGCGGCGCGGTGTCGGTCGCGGTGACGCAGACGAGGTTGCGCGCGTTCGCGAGCGCGGCGTCAGCGAAGGGGATCGGCGTCCCGTACGGGTCCAGATCGACGACGTCGAAGACGTTCTCGTACAGCAGGGCGTTGACGTCGCGGTGGACGGTCTCCCCGTCGAGGTCGTTGGCGGCGAGGTTTTCGGCGGCCAGCTCGACGGCGTCCGGGTCCACGTCGGCGCAGGTGGTGTCGTACCCCTCGGCGGCGGCGCGGACGCCCCGAATCCCCGAGGCCGCCATCGCGTCGAGGTACGACGACGCGCGCGGCTCGCGGTCGCGGTACGCGCGAAGCACCGCGACAGTCACGTCGCGGTTCAGCTCCTGCGTGGGGTTGAAGAAGACCCCGCCGCCGGTGCCCTCGCTGGCCCCGTCGCGGGCCTCCGGAACGGAGACGGTGAGACCGCCCTCCTCGATGTCCATACCCCGCGTTCGGCTATCCACCACAAAAGGACCCCGCTCCGCGTGTCGTGCGGATCGATCACGCGACCGGTGCGGCCGCGAAGCGGGAACTTTAGCCCGTCTGAGCGGAAAGAGGAGTATACTTATGACTACGACATGGAGCCGACGAGCGAGCATCGGCGGCGGAGCGACACACGGACGCGTCGAATTCCCAGCGGAGGGCCGACGATGGTAAGCCCCGCCCGCGTGGACGCGCTCACCGACATCGCCTACGGTGCGCTGATCGCCTTATCGATCGTGCTCATTGCGACGCTCAACGTGAACGACATCGGGGTGGCGTTCGGGATCGGGGTGTTCGCCTCTTACGTCATCCACGTCGTCTGGAAGATGGCCCGGTTCGACCCTGACTGGATGACCCGCGAGGTCGCCGATCAGGTTGGCAAGGAGGTCGAGAAGAGCGTGGGTGAGACCGTCAACAAGGAAGTTGAGAAGAGCGTGGGTGAAACCGTCAACAAGGAAGTCGAAAAGACGGTTGGCGACACGGTTAGCAAGGAGGTTGAAAAGAGCGTGGGCGAGACCGTCAGCAAGGAGGTCAGCGAGGTTGCTGACGAGGTCAGCGACACTGTCAGCGATGAGGTCACCGGGAAAGTCGAGGAGACAGTTGGGAAGACGGTTGAAGAGACGGTGGGCGAGAAGGTCGAGGAAACGGTTGAGAAGACGGTTGAAGAGACGGTGGGCGAGACGGTTGAGAAGACGGTCGAAGAGACAGTAGGCGAGAAGGTTGAGGAGACGGTCGAAGAGACGGTAGGCGAGAAGGTTGAGAAGACGGTTGAAGAGACGGTGGGCGAGAAGGTCGAGGAAACCGTCGAAGAGACAGTAGACGAGAAGGTCGAAGAAACCGTCGGTAAAAAGGTCGAAGAGACGGTCGAGAAGACCGTCGACGAGAAGAAGTCCGACGACGACTCGTAATCACGGACGGACGATCGGCAGGCGGAACAGACCGATTTTAGCGGGGTTCGTTTCCGAGGCTGTTCACATTTTCGAGAGAGACCTGATTGCGGCCTCGGTGGCGATCTAGAAACGGTTCCCGGAGAAGCGAAGACCGGGGATGGTCAGTAATCACGATTGACGACTATCACCGGATCTCCGGTCTCGTTCGCGATTCGGTCAGGGAGGGTACCGAACACCCGATCGCCGAGCCGCGACTCCGCCTCGTACATCACGACCGCGTCGTACTCGTCGGCCACGCGCAGGATCTCGTCGTCGTGCTCGTCGCCCTCCGTGATGCGGGTGTCCACCGATTCGGGGTCGAACCCCGACTCGATCAGTTTCTCGCGGGTCTCCTCAACGATCCGCTGGCCCCGTTCGCGAGACTCCTCTCCTTCGACGACGTGGAACAGCGTGATCCGCTGTGTTGTGTCTTCGGCGAGGAGGCGAATGAACGTCGGAAGCCGGGTGAACTCCGCCACGTCCGGAAGCGGAACGAGAATTCGGTCGATGCCGTCGGTCGGAGCGGGATCGAGTTCCGCGGCGCACTCCTCGTCGGCGGCGACCTGCTGAATCGCGGTCGTTCGGTCCTTCCCGAACACTAACCGCGTTCTGACGGTGGCTCCCGCCTCGGCGAACGCATTTGCAACCTCGTCGAGCGTCGCCTGCGCTTCGTCGCCGAACTGCTCGCGAGCGGATCGGACCGGCGTCTGTTCAGGAAGGCCGTAGTGACCGAGCACCACGACGTCGAGCGACGACAGGTCGTCGATCAACACCGGCGACAGCGGATCCGGATCCGGCAGTTCGATCGGAACGAGAATTGTGTCTCCCATGGTGAGAACTCGGTCGTCGAGGCTGAAAAACGGAGGGCTTAGGAGGCCGACGACTCGGCGGCCTCCTCCGGTGCGACGAACGCCGTCAGGTGCTCCTCCGCCGACGCGTCCTTCGGGAGCACCGTCACCACGTCGTTCGGACGGATCGTTGTCTCGTCGGCGGGATGGATGATCGACCCCTCGCGCTCGATCGACGTCACGACCGTGTTTGCAGAGAGGATTCCTTCTTCGCGGGCCGCTGTCGGTGTGAGTCCGACGATCGGTGCCTCGTCGGTCACGCAGACCTCGATCACGGCGGTCCCGTCGGCGAGGGTGACAGTATCGGTGACCACGGGGTGCGCGGCGTCGTCTGACAGAAATCGCGAATACGGTGTGTGCAGTTCGGTCTGGAGCAGCTCCTCGTCCTCGATGCGGATGTCGAGGCCCGAGAGCTCCCGGGCGATCTCCCGGAGATCGCTGGTCTCCTCGCCGACCGCGACGACCTGCAGATCGCGGCGCCCAGCCATCAACACGCGGACGTTGATCACGCCGGGGATCGACCGCGCCGCCAACGCCAGCCGCTCCCGCTCGTCCGCCGGAACGGTGCACATGAAAACCGACGTAAGGCGGCCGTCGGCCTGCTCGAAGTCGACGATGGCAGTGTACCCGCGGATCACGCCCTCCTCCTCCAACCGCTCGATGCGGTTCCGGACCGTCGCCGCGGACACGTTTAGGCCCTCCGCGATCATCGGCGCGGACGTATTCCGCGCGTCGGACATCAGCGCGTGCAGTATCCGACGGTCGATCTCGTCAAGGTGATGGCTCATGGCCGATCACGTCTCCGTCCGATCGGCGGACGGCCGTCGCGCGCACAGGGGGCCGTGCGAGCGCGCCGTCCCATACATTCCATACGAGAACACACCCGCTAGACGGTAATATGGCTTACCCACGGTGGATCGCTCAGGACGGATCGCCTCCCGACCACGCCCGGACCCACCACAGATCGGTACGCGGACCTGCCACAGCGACGCGACGACAGATATTCCACGTTCTGCCGAATCGACTTCGGTTGGAAAACAAGCGCCTGAAAAGAATTTGTAAAGTGTATTACGGTCTCTGGAAGCGTTTTAAACGGTCGAAAAACGCGATGAACGGTTCGGAACTCACCGCGGAAAATCGTTAATCCGGCTGAAGACGCGCCAACGCTCTGGCCCTTATATGCAATCGGCGCTCCATGCATCGAGCGACGACGGTGTTCCCCATGTCAAGCCAAACGTCCCCCTCATCTATCCGGGCGCCGATTCAGATCGGGTCCAGCGTGTCGACCGCCTGTTGGAACAAAGCGATCGCGGGCGTTCGCGCCGCGGCGTTCTGGGCGGCGGTCGTCCTCCCGCTTGCGTACGTCCCCGCGGCGTACGGCGTGATGGGCTTCGAGGGCGCGTGGAGCGCGATCGCGCTCATCGCCGTCCACATGGCGTGCGTCGTGATCGGCCACGAACACAACACCCCCTCCAACAACCCCTCCACCAACGCATGAGCACCACCCAATCTCTCGCGCAGACGACCGAGCAGTCCACTGAGCAATCCGCCGAATCGCCCGCCTCGAAGGCCGATCGCCTCGCCGCGTTCCTGCGCGAGGAAGCGGCCGACGGCGAGACGTACTTCAAAGCGAAGTTCATCGCCGACGACGTGGGGCTCTCGCCGAAAGAGATCGGTGCGCTGATCGTGCAGCTACAGGATTCGGTACAGGACCTCGAGATCGAGAAGTGGTCGTACACCGGCGCGACGACGTGGCGCGTCTCGACGGTGTAGATCTCACAACAGAACGGTCTCGAACAGCGACCCGACAAAACGCACGGACATGGGCAGCGTCCACCGACGAACCGCTCTCTCCTTCACAGTCCATACAGATAGCGCCGACCTCGCGGCTCGGACACCGAGAATTATCCCTCGGTCGGCCGAACTGGGGGCATGGCACTTGCGGATCCTGACCTCTCAGGCTCAACGGCGTTCATCACCGGAACGACCCGCGGCATCGGCAAACGGCTCGCGCTCGCGCTCGCCGACCACGGCTGTAACATCGTCTCGACGGGCAAGACAACCGACGACGACGACTCCGATCTTGAAGGATCGATCGAGCAGACGGCCCGCGAGGTGCGCGACCGCGGGTCCGAGGCGCTCGCGCTCGAACTCGACCTCCGCGATGAAGCCCGCGTCGAGGCGGTCGTCGAGGAGGCGATCGACCACTTCGGCGAGGTGGACATCGTCATCAACAACGCGAGCGCCATCCAGTTGGCGAACATCGCGGACCTGCCGGCCAATCGGTTCGACCTCCTGACCGAGGTGAACGTCCGCGGGACCCACCTCGTCGCACACGCGTTCGCCGACCACCTCGCGGGGCTCGACGAGGCGTGGCTGCTGTCGAACTCGCCGCCGGTCGTGACTGACCGCTCTCCGGGGAAGGCGCCGTACGCGTGGTCGAAGCTCGGAATGTCGTTCATTACGCTCTCGCTCGCCGAGGAGTTGGCTAGCGACGACGTCGGCTGTAACACGTTCTGGCCGGTGACGACCATCGACACCCGTGCGACCCGCTACTTCGGGCTCGGGACCGAGGACGACTGGCGCACCCCGAAGATCGTCTCCGACGCGGTGCTCGAAATCCTCTCGCGCGATCCGTCAGCGTGTACGGGCAACAGCTTCTACGACGAGGACCTGCTCCGTGAGGCGGGCGTCACCGACTTCTCGCCGTACAACCTCACCGACAGCGACCCGGCGCCGATGTCGGCGCGGCTGTTCGATCCGGAGTTCGAACGGGAGGTGTGACCGTGTTGTGAGCGTCGCGATCGTGGTAGTAACGCACGCGGAATCTGTCGCTAGTCGAGGAATTCAACGGCGTCGAGAAAACGAACGTGGGGGCGGATTCGAACCCCAGTCACTCCGCTCGCTGGCGCTCGCTTCGTTCCCTGGTTCGAATCCGCAGCACCATTTTGTCGACACGGACTCCTCGCTGCGCTCGTCGTTGCGGTATCGACAAAAATGGGTTGGGGCGGATTCGAACCGCCGACCTGCTCCGTGTGAAGGAGCCGTCATAACCTGGCTAGACCACCAACCCGCTCGTGTCGACGTATCCGACCTCTGGACTTAAGAGTTACCTTACGGCGAAGATTCTTTCGCCGAGCGCGCGAACCGACCCGCCGTGACTCACGAACTCCGGTTCCTCGAACGCCTCCGTCAGCACGCGACGAGCCTGCTCCACCTCCCGCTGTCGGCGATCGGGCTCTACGCGGAGCGGGAGACGCCCCGCGACCAGTACGCGCTCACGCTCCGGGAGCCGTACCCGATCGTCGAGGCGCGGCTCCACCGGCTCGGATTCGTCCGCAATCTCGTCTCGTCGCTCAAGTTCCGCGACTACGCTATGCCGCCCGAGACCTCGGTCGCGAGCTGGGTCCGCTACCCCGACGGGGCGCTCGCAAGCAACCGCCAACTCCACCTCGCGCTGTTCGTCGGCCCGGACCGCGAGACGACCGACGTGTACGCACATTGGGAGCCCTCGTGGATCCGGCACCCGATCCGGCACTACCGTGCGATCGACGTCGACGCCGAGACGGGGATCGCACGGACGAGAAGGCTGTTCGAGCGCGCCGACATCGAGTACACCGTGGTGCCGGCGGCGGAGCGGCTCGCCGTCACGGACGACACGGTTTAAAAGCGGCAAATCGTGTCCGACCCGGCTGCCCTACTCCGCTTTGGCGACGTTGCGGCCGCGATACTCGACGATGCGCTCGCGTGCCGCCGCCACCGCCTCGCGGGCCTCGCCCTCCGCGCGCTCCTCCAGTTTCTTCAAGTCGGCCTGAAGCCGGTCGAGCCGCGAGGGCTCCGGCTCCCCGTCGTCGACGATGCCGACGAGATCCTTTACCCGAGCCTCGACCGGCTCTAGCTCCTCTTTCACGCCCGCCTTCGCGTGTTCCGCCGCGCGACCGAGGTAGTACCGTGCGTCTTCGAAGTGCTTGCTCATATCTGTCCTTTCGCATGCGACTGATATATTCTTTGTGGCGGTCCATCGAGGTCAGATTGACGCGATCGCATCGTCGTTGGTTCGGAATCCGTCTTTGCGAGGCTGTACGTCGAAAAATCGGAGAGAAACGCGGGAGAAACGCGGGAGAAGCGCAGGAGAGCGAGGTCAGTAGGTCGGCGACTCCTCGGGTTCGCCGTCGCGCGCGTTCGCGACGCGACCGAGCGTGAACAGCAGGTCGGAGAGTCGGTTGAGGTAGGTGACGGTCATCTCGTTGATCGGTTCCGAGCGCGCCAGTTCGACGACTCGACGCTCCGCTCGGCGGGTCACCGTGCGGGCGTGATGGAGGCGGGCGCCCGCCTCGCCGCCGCCGGGGAGAATGAACGAGCGCAGCGGCTCCAGCTCCTCGTCGAGCGCGTCGATGCGTGCTTCGAGCGTCTCGACGTGCGCGGCCTCGATCGCGGGGTCGTCGGGGTCAGGATCCGGGTTCGCGAGGTCGGCCTGCACGACGTGGAGGTGGTTCTGGACCGTCTCCAGCAGCTCGTCGAGGTCGTCGTGGCCGGTCGGGCGCACCGTTCCGATCAGCGCGTTCGCCTCGTCGACCGTCCCGTACCCCTCGATCCGGGGGCTCGCCTTCGACACCCGGCTCATGTCCCGGAGATCGGTGTCGCCCTCGTCGCCGCGGCCGGTGTAGATGGTCATACGAGGCTCCGCTCGACGTACTCCAAGATGTTCGCGCTCTCGGACATCGTCACGCCGCGCTCCTCGTCGATCAGGACCGGGACGCCGCGCTGACCGCTGATTCGCTTCACCTCACTGCGGTCGGAGTGGAGCGCGTCGACCCACTCGGTCTCGTACGCGACGCCGGCCTCGTCGAGCGCGTCGGACACCTTCTCGCACCACGGACACCCGTCGAGCGCGTAGAGTTGAATCGCCATGTCCGACCGATCGGCACGCGGCGGCAAGAAGGTAGGGTGTCGCCGGCGGGTGAGCGGTGAGAAGATAGCGGCGGGCGGTGAGCGGACAGCGGTGAGCGGACAGCAGTGAGCGGCGAGGAGACGGGCGGACTCTTCGGCCGTCAGAGCCCGTGGTACGACTCGATGTCCGACCGGTGCTCGTCGGGGATCGGGGCGGGCTTGCCGGAGTCCGGATCGAGGCTCACGAGCGTCGCTTCCGCCTCGGCGACGACCTCGCCGTCGGTACGGATCTCGTGGGTCATCGTCACGCTGGAGGTGCCCATCTCTGCGATATCGATCTCGACGGAGACAGTCCCGTCAGTCAGCTCGACCGGGCGGCGGAAGTCGATCGACAGCGACGCCAACACCGTCGCCAGCGCGGAGAGGTCGGCGTCGAGCACATCGCGGAAGTACTCGGTTCGCGCCTGCTCGATGTACGTCGCATACACGGCGTTGTTGACGTGGCCCATCGCGTCGATATCGCGAAATCGAACGTCGATATCGGTGGTGTAGGTGTTCACGGCGGTCAGTACAGCAGCTCGTCGTCGTTCTCGATCATGTACAGCGAGCGCGCCGCGATGTTGACCGCGTGGTCGCCGACGCGTTCGAGGTCGCGGATTGTCAGCAGGAGTCGCGAGACGTTCCGCATCGTTCCCTCGAGGTCCGTCTCCTCCCGGAGCTCGTTGCGTTCGATCAAGTCGCGCACGACGAGTTCGCTCGCGGCCTCACAGGCGGCGTCGACGTCGTCGTCCGCCTCGGCGACCGCGAAACAGCGCTCAGAGTCCGACTCGGCGTAGGCGGCCATCGCGTCGTCGAGCATCGCCAGCGTGTCGTCGCCGATGCGCTGCACGTCGACGTCGGGGAACACCTCTCGGTCGGCCTGCTTGGCGTACTCGCCGAGGTTCGTCGCGAGGTCGGCGATCCGTTCGAGATCGGTGATGATCTTGAACGAGGCGGCGATGAAACGCAGATCGCCCGCGACCGGCTGCTGGAGGGCGATGAGGTCCGTACACTGCCCCTCCAGTTCGAGGTAGAGATCGTTGATCTCCGCGTCGCCGGTGATGACTTTCTCGCCCAGTTCGCCGTCCTGACGCTCCAAGGCGTCGAGTCCCATGCGGAGCCGATCGGCGACGAGCTCGCTCATGTAGAGCACGTCGTCCCGGAGCCCCTCCAGTTTCGTTTGGTACTGTTCGCGTGGCATCGTGTTAGCGTATCACCCTCTCCGAGCGTATAAAAACACGTCGCCGACCGAACGCCTGCAAACGGACGGGCCGAGCGCCGTCACCGCCTCGACCGCCTCGACCTCGAGCCGATCTGCGACCGACAACGGTTCAGGCAAGGAGGGTGAACGGGCGGCGACGACGGATACCACATCGGATCAATGGATGCAACGGACACACACCACGACTGGACGCCGGACCAACTGACGCTTCACGTTGGTGACGAAGAGCGGCTGTTCGACAGGGCTCGGCGACGCTCGCAGCCGACTGAACTCGTCGTTTCCCCAGTTGAACTCCACCAGCGGAACATCCAGCGCCGGCTCCGCGAGGCGCGGCTGCCGAAGGACGCCTTCCGCTTTGCGGACCCGGTCGGGATCTGTGTCCGCGTCTTGGAAACGGCGGGCCGTCCGACCGCTGCCGTCGACCGCGTCGATCGCCTCTCGTTGATCCGGTCGATCCTCGAAGCCGGAGGGTCTGACGAACCGACCACACTCTCTCTTCCGACCGGAGCCGCGCCGGGGGACCCGCAGCGGATCGAGCAGATCCGAACCGACGTGGAAGCGATCACCAACTTCCACCCGGACCGGCTCGCGGCCTGGGGTGAGACGGCCGACAAGATCGACGAGCCGATCGACGACGAAGCGGAGACGATCCTCGAAACCGGCCTCGGTGCCGAACGCGAACTGCGGGAGAGAACCACGAAAGCCGTCTCGGAGACGGCGCTCTTGCGCCGCGCGACGCGGTCGATCACGGCGACAAACGGGTCGGCGTGGGCGGAGGCGTTCCCGGAGATCGAACGGCTCACGCTGCTCGGGCTCAGCAGCCTGTCAGCGCCGCATACCGACCTCGTCCACGGGCTGTTGGCTGCCACGTCCCTCACGGTCCACGTTCACTTTCGGGAGGGAACCGGCGAGTACCTCCGGGGCCGAGTCCCCGATCTCCTCGCTATCACCGATCCCGGAACGGAGGCGTTCGAGTGACGGGATCCGACCGGCTCGCGCTCTCGGCACCGATCGACACGCCCGACGTACCGACGATCGAGATCGCGTCGCCGACGCGTCGGGACGAGGCGCGCAGCGCGATGGCGGTGGCGGCCGCGCTCCGGGACAGCGGCGTTCCAGTCCGGGACATCGCTGTCGCGGTCCGCGACCTCGATCCGTACGAGGAGCCGCTGTTCCGGGCGGCGCTCCAGTACGGGATCGCACCGGTGTTCTGGACGCAGCTCCGCGTGACCCGGACCCGCCCGTACGCCCTCGTCGAATCAGTGTGCGGGGCGCTGGCCGGGGACACCGTGGACCGCGAGACACTGCTGCGTCCGCTCGAACTCCGGTGGTCGCCGCCGGGATCGGGTGGTTCGTCGGGCTCAGCTCCCCCGCCGGCGGAATGGCCGATCGAGCCTGCGGCGGTACACCGGGCAAGGATCATGCTCCCGAACGGGCCACGATCGATCCCCGAGTGGATCGAGGTGATCGACTCGACGGACGGCGCCGACGACCGCATCCGGCGGTTCGCCGAGTGGATCGCCGCCGCTCCGCCGCTGGAGCCGGTCTCGGTCGCCTCGCTGCTCGGCGAGGTGGTGGAGGGGTACGCCGAACGCGGGCTTCCAGAGACGAAGGTCGCGGACTCGCCGGCGTTGCTCGACACCGAGACCGACGCGCGGGCGATCGTGCGGGTTCGTACCCTCGTCCGACAGCTACGACACAAGTTTGCCGACCGTCTTGAAGAGGACGCAATTGAGCGCTCGTGGGCCGATGTCGCCGATCTCGCCGGCGTGATCGCTACACAGCGCCCCGGTCGTCGGGAGCACTCGAACGCCCGCGCGCTCGACGTTTTCGAGGCGAACGACATCTGGGCGCTTGACGTCCCGTACGTGATCGGTGTCGGAATGACGGCGGAAGAGTGGCCACAGCCGTCGCGGTCTCCGCTGCCTCCGGAGTTCCAGGAGGCGATCCTCCGGGGGGAGGGAGCGACGGGGACGCTCGCGCCGCAGCCGGCGTGGGTCGGCGGCCGCGACCGCGATCAGTTCGGGGACGTGCTCCGGGCGGCGGGGCGGTGCGTCGTCTTCACCCGACATACCCGAACGTCCGGCGGCGACGACGTGGCCCGCTCCCCGCTGCTCGATCACCTCGATACGCGGCGGGTCTCTGAAGATGCCCGGCGGCGGCTGATCGGGACGGAGCGGGAGCTTCCGCCGGAACTGCGGGCGGTCGTCGGTGACGGATCGGAGCGAGGCGATGGAGAGTCGGAGGGAAACCGTGAGTGACGATGGTGGTGACGGCGACGGCGACGCTGACCCCATCCGATTACGGGGCGCACAGCGGGAGATCAGGGACGCGTACTTCGCGTCCGATTCCGGGCTGTTCACCCTCGACTGCGTTCCGGGGGCCGGCAAATCGGTCGTCGCCCACCACGTCGCCGCCGAGGACATCCTCCGCCGATACGCGGCCGGGGACCCGACACCTGAACAGCACGTCACGGTCGTCTCGTTTAACCGCGACGAGGCGGCCGACATCGTCCCGGCGATCTGCGATCGGTTGCAGGCGATCGTCGAACACGACCTCGTCCCCACCGCGGCCGACATCTCTGGGGCAGAGCTACGATACCTCCGACAGCGCGTGCGACAGGCCCCTTACGCGGGCACCATCGATGGACTCCTGCGCGAGATATTCCGGGAATTCGCGCGCGATATCGGTTTCGACGAGATGCCGTCGGTCGGGAACGACGCGCTCTTGAAACGGGTCCACCGCGACTGCTACGAGTCGCTCCGAAACGACCCGGAGCACGCCCGGCGGCTCCGCGACCTCGAAGCCGCGTATCCGGACGGCGAGTACGACGAGGGCGTCGACGAAATGCTGGCGGACGCGCTGACGTACTGCCGCGATCGACGCCTCTCGACCGAGGCGTTCCGGTCGGAGCTGGAACAGACACGCGATTCGGCGTATCCCGGCGGGAAGCCGGACTCGTTCGACGATATCGTGCGATCCGTCGAGCGATTTGCCAACGGTGACGAAAACGCTAGCGAGGGAACCGGCGAACGAGTCCGGGAGACGGTGATCGGCCCGGACCGAGAGCGCCTGCTCGACGCCGACCGCGAGCTGTACGACGCGTGGGACGCGCGCATCGACGACTTCTGTACCGTCCTCTCGGCGTACCGGACCCGTTACCGGGCCGCAGTTCGGGAGTACGGTGCGGTCTCGCACACGGACGTCGCCTCCCTCGTGGACGCGTACTTCGACAGGTCTGGCGAGCGATCGGACCTCCCCGAGCCGCTCCGCTCCGTCGACGGCTCACACCGTGATCGGGTCCTCCGGACGTACCGGTCGCGGATCCGGAGTCTGGTCATCGACGAGGCACAGGACGTGTCTGCCGTCCAGCACGCCGCGCTCTCGCACGTCGTAACGAGCGAGTCGCGCGTGTTCGCCTGCGGCGACGGCCTCCAAGGGATCTACCTGTGGCGACACGCCGACCCGCGGTGGTTCGCCGCCGCGACGACCGAGGGGACGTACCTCGGTGTGGACTGGGACACCCACGAGAACCGGACGGCGACCACCACCTATCGGTGCGTGCCCGATATCGCCGCAGGGATCAACGCTATCGCCGAGCCGGTGTTCTCCGACCCAGCTCGCGGGAACCTCGGCGACCTCGACGCCTCGTACCCGCGGTTGGACGCGGCTCGCGACGGCGGCGAGGGCGGCGATGGAGCCGCGGTCCACGTCTCGTCGTTCGCAGGCATCGGTCACCCCGGCTCCGCGATGTGGGCGGACCCCGACGGGGAGCTCGGGGAGGCGAACATGCTCGCGACCCACATCTCGCGGGGGCTCGCCGACGGAACCTTCTGCAACGACGACGGCGACCCGCTCGGCGTCACGGTGCTGTTCCGCCGCGGGACGCGGATGCCCGAGTACGAGGCGGCGTTCGCCGCGGAAGGCCTCCGGGTCCGCACTGCGACCGACGCGCTGTTCGACTGCCCCGCCGTCGAGACGGCGCTCGCCGCTTGCGAGTGGCTGACCGCGCCCGGCTCTCCGCAGCGCACGAGCAAACTCCTCACCGAGTCTCCCCTGAACGCCGCGTTTGACGCGGCCCCGTTCGAGTCTCGGTCGTGGGACCTCGATCGGGTGCTCGACGACGACCCGGCCGCCGTCGGGGAGGAACAGCGGGGGATCCTCCGCGGACTCGTCCGACTCCGCGATCGGAGCGACGCCTTCGGCCGGCTCCCGGCGAGCGAGTACGTCGAGGACGTAATCGAGGCGCTCGCGCTGCGGGCCGATCCGAACGGGTGCGTCGGCGACACCGATCCGGATCAGCGGGTCGCCAATCTGGACGCGCTCGTCGAGACGCTCTCCGAGTGGGAGGGAGACAATAGCTACTCGCCGTCGGAGCTGGTCGACCTCGCGGAGCCGTTCCGCGAGGACCCCGGCGTCGGCCCGACGCAGCCGAGCGCGGCCGGCGCCGCCTACGACGTCGAGTTCCGCACGATTCACCGAGCCAAGGGGGACCAAGACGACGTCGTCGTCGTCGCTGACCCCGGGTTCGACATCTGGTCGCACGGTCCCCACGCCCGGTGGTTCGTCGCGCAGGGACCGCTCGCGGGGCTGGCCCCGCCGACGAACACGGAGGTGCCCGACGACATCGCTATCCCGCCGTTCGACGGCGGGCTGTACGGCGTCGGGGACGACTGGGACCGCGACGCCGGGCTCCGCTGGGCGACGGCCCGCTGGCGGGACACCGTGTCCACATCCGTGTCCGATTCTGCGTCTGACTCCGCGAAGGATTCTGGGTCCGACTCCGCGAAGGATTCTGGGTCTGACTCTGCAAACGATTCCGCGGATCGCGACGCGCTCGTCGGTCCGGACCGGCTCCGCCGCGTCGCGGGGAACGAGCGTGCCGAGGCGTGGCGGCTGCTGTACGTGGCACTGACGCGGGCTCGGGACCACCTCGTTGTTCCGCTACCCCGCTCGAATCTGGAGGAAGACCGGACCCGGGACCGGTGGCTCGACGCGATTCGCGACGGGCTGGCGTTCCGACGCGGCGGCACCGACTCCTACGAGCTGCTGCTCGACTCGGATCCGAACCGGGACGCGATCGAGATCGGCGTCAACGACGCGGATCTGTTCGCTCGGCGTGCTCGTCCGGCTCCTCGGACCGGGCGCGACGAGGCCACTGAATCCCCCCCACGGCGAGACCGGCTCGACCCGTGGGTCCCTCGATTCCTGAGCCCCAGCACAATGTACCCGCTGACGGAGGATGTGGATCGGTACGCGCTCGCCCACCTGCTGGGCGAGCCGCTGCACACGACGACGAACGAGGTCTCCGGCGATCTCCCTCTCCGATTCGATCGGCTCGGCCCCGAGGCGGTGGGGACGTGTCTTCACGACGCGCTCACGGAACTGGTCGCCCGCGGCGTCGACGAACGGGCGATTCGAACGACGGGACCGGAGGTGCGCACGGCCTTCGACGAGGCCGTGAACGCGATCCCGGAACCGGTCGGCGAGGCCGAACGCGAGGGAATGTTCGCGTTCTTCGAGACAGTCCTCGACGACTTCCTCGACTCCGACCTGTGGGACCGGATCGCAGATCCAGCGACCGTCGTCGACACCGAACGACCGCTGGACGGGCTGGCCGAGGTCGGCGATCTCGGAGTCGAGATCCACGGACGGGCGGACTTCGTCGTGGAATATCCGACCGGAGACCGGTTCGTGACAGACGTGAAGATCGCCCTGACCGAGCCGAGCTCCGAGACACGACGGCGATACGAGCTCCAGATCGCTGCGTACGCGTTCCTCGCGCGACAGAGCGGTGCGTCCGACGTGCGCGTCCACCGGACCGTCGAGACGTTCGGCGTCGCAACCGAGACGACAGCGACCTCGTGGCCGCCCGATATCGTTCATCGGCGACTGCAACGCTTCCTTGGCCGATGAGGTCGGCTCCGTCGCGATCCGGACGCAAGCCTTTATCACCGCTCGACACCAATAGTGTGCATGAAAAACAATACTGAATCGGGCGCCTCCGAACCTGCGGACGATGTGTCCGGAAGCAGCACATCCACAGAGGTCCGTCGACCGGTATCCCTCGCCGACGAGGACGCACTTGATGCGTTTGTCGCCGACGCGGACGCCGCCGTGATCGAGTTCTACACGGACGGCTGCGGGATCTGCGCAAGCATGGAGCCCGTCCTCGGCAACGTCGCCCGCGAGCTTGACCTCGCCGTCGCCACGGTGAATCCCCGGGACGACCCGCCGCTCGTCGAGCGGTTCGACGTGCGGAGCGTCCCGCTGTTCGTGCTGTTCGTCGACGGCGAGCCGGTCGCACGCCGCGCGGAGGGGTTCATCCCCGGCGACGATCTCACCGCGTGGATCACGGACCACGTCGCGTAGCCCAACGGATTGTACTCCCCGAAGGACCGTACAGCCAACGCTCTCCGATTGCGGTCGGAACGGAAATAGTCGTTTTCGCGTCGCCTACAACGAAGCCGCCTAGAGGCGACCGACGTTCTCGACGGCGACGGATTCGACGCCGTCGACCTCGTTGAACGCCTCCTCGACGGCCTCGGTGCCGCCCGCGCCGTCAGGGACGATGACGGTGGGGAGGAGGGCGACGAGCCCGAACGCGACATCGTCGCGCTGGAAGCCGCGGATCTTCGCGCCCTGCGGGAGCGACTCCTCCAGCCGGTCCTGCAGATCGTCGAGGTCGATATCGGGGCTGTTCGGCATGACCTTGATCTTGGCGGCGACGTCTCCCATTGTTAGGGCCCCCGGAAGCCGCAGTCGGGACACTCGTAGAGGTTGCTCTGCTTCCGGCACTTTGCGCACCGGTGGATCGTCTCCCCGCAGTCGGGGCAGGAGAACCGCGCGGCGTTCATCCCGGCCACCTGGATGCCACAGGAGACACACTGTCGGGTGCCCTGCGTTTCACTCTCGCTCATACATGAACCACCACCGCGCGACTTTTAACCGTTGTTCTTTGCCTTCGCCCTCCGTACGTCCGGTTGCGACGAGGTACCGTGGTTCACCCGGCGATAAGCGGCCCGATCAACACTCCCATCAGGTGCACCCGTCGCGCGCCGACCCGCGGCGGGACGAGCCCCAACGCCCCGGCGACGACGAACACGCCGATCCCGACTGTGCCAGCGAACGCGTAGGATATCCCCACGAGCAGCGCCAGCACGCCGATCGACAGCCGCGTGTAGTCCGCGTTCCCGACGACTCGGAGGTACGCGTCGCCGACGAGCAACACGAGCGCGAACCCGCACGCCGCGGCGGTCGCGGCCGCGACGAGCAAGATCGGGAGCGCGAAGGGGACCTCGGCGCGGTCGATCGCGACGGTCACCCCCGTTCGGGGCGTCCCGAGCGCGACGAGCGCGAACAGCGCGAAGATCGTGTTCGCCGTGTTCGCGCCGCTGGTGGCGACGACGAAGCCGCGGTCCGACTCTTCGCGCGGGACCGCCGGCAGCGCCGCGACCGCTGCGATAGCCGCGGAGATGCCCGGCACGTACCCGACGACCGCGCCCGCGAGCGACCCGCCGCCCGCGCTGATTCCGAGCCCGCGACGGCTCATCGCGATCCGGGCGTCGGCCTGTGGCGGCACGCCCCCGCCTCCCATCGCGTCGATAAGCACCGGAGCGCCGAACAGCCCGGCGAAAAGGGGCGCGAGGACCCCGCCGGCGTCAAGCGGCGCCGCGGGGTCGACATCGAGGGTTGCAAAGCCGAGCGCGGCGCTCGCGAGGAAGGCGACGAGCCCGCCGATCGCGGCCCGCTTCGACGACTCGGTAAGCACAAGAAAAGCGACCACACCGCCCAAAAGCAGCGGGAGGTGGTTCCTCACGACGGGGTAGCCGCGGATCATGACCCACGTGATCGGAATCGCAAGCGGGACCGCGAGCGCGACCGCTAGCCCCGATCCGACCGCGGACAGCCGGACCGCCTCGCGGCCGCGCCCCGCCACGACGAGCCGGTGGCCCGGTAGCGCGGCGACGGCCGTGGCCGCGTCCGGGACGCCGAGCGCGAGCGCGGGCACGATGTCGAGGAAGGAGTGGACCACGCCGGCGCCGAGCATCGCGACGCCGACGAGAAGTGGGTCCGCCGACACCGAAGGAGCGAGTCCGGCCAGAAGCAGCGCGAAGTTGTTGGCGTGGAGCCCCGGCACGAGCCCGCTCGCGGTCCCGAGCGCGACGCCCCCGCACAGGAACGCCAGCGCCGCCGCCGCGAACCCCGGATCGACGACGGGTCTGACCAGCGCGTCCATCGCGACGAGGTGGCCGCGGCTTCCGGGATAAACGTCGGGAGCGGCCGATGAGACCGGGCGCTACGGCTCGACGGAAACGAAACGAACCGGCAGAAACTCGAACCCGCTTACGCCTTCTGAGCCGCCTGCGCCTTCTTCTGGGTGACGTAGCCGGCGATCCGGTTGCGGACGCCCTTCGACTCGACGGTCGTCAGCGTGGTGACGCTGTCCTTGTTCGTCTCGAAGTCCGTATTGAACGAGTCGGGGTACCGCTCCAGCAGGACGTTCCCGAGCTGCTTGATGTACTTGGGTTTGATGGCCATATCGAGCGATACCGCCGGCCCGAACTAAAAGGGTTCGTTACGCCGCGAGCGGGCCGCAGGCGCACTCGCGTCGATCGCGTTCCCGATCCGTTACTCCTCGTCGTCCCCCGCCCCCGTTGCGCCCCCCGCCCGCTCCCGCCACCCGGTCGCCTCGTCGATTCTGGCGAACGCCTCGCGCTCGGCTGGGCCGCCGCACCGCTCGACAACGTCCGCGAAGTAGCGTAGTCGGTCGAGGAGTTCCGCCGTGTCGAACCCCGGCACGTCCAGCCGCGAGGCGGCCACCGTCGCGTCGATGACCGCGCTGAATCCCCGGTTTATTGTCGGAACGCGCTCTCTCACGACCGCGTGCTCGACCGGATCGAGCGCCCACGTTCGGATCGTCGTGTCGCCCTCGGTCTCGCTCGCGACCTCCTCGACGGTCACCTCGACCCACGCGTCGGCGGTCGGCAGCACCGGGTCGTCGACCTCGCGGACCGTCAGCGCGGCGTCGACGAACGTCCGCGGGTCGCTCGTGAACTGCACGACGCCGCCCCCGCGCTCGGTGAAGTTCCGCCACGTTCGGGTGCGCCCGTACGTCCGCGCGGTGACGGGGTCGCTCGGATCGTCCGGCGCGTGGAGCCCGAGCGCCGCGACGTTCCAGCGGTCGTTCGGCCCGAGCGTCGTCACGATCGACTCGGTGACGCCCCGGAGGGCGACCGGCCAGCCGTCGGGGCCGGAAGCGGTGCTGTCGTCGCTCACGGCGACACCTCAGCCCCATGCCGGAGGGCGACGTACAGCGCCGCACAGGTGAGGTCGGCGGTCGTCCCGGGGTTGATCCCCTCGTCGACGAACGCGGCCGCCAGTTCCTCCGCGGCGTCGAGGTCGGCGTCGTGGACCGCGGTGGCATCGATGTCCCCGGAAGTCGAGCGGTCCCCGCCCAGCAGCGCGGCCGCCCGTTCGCTGGCCTCGCGAGCCGTCTCCGGGCCGTGGTTCGCAGCGACCAGCGTGTCGGGCTCGGCCGCGAGCAGTCCGATGAACGCTCGGGCCGCGCGGTCGGTCAGGGGACCCCCGTCGCTCTGGATCCACTCCGCCGCGCGAAACGTCCGCGGGAATCCCTCGATCCACTCCTGCGCGTTGCGGTCGGGGACTCGGTCGGAGTCCTCGGAGTCGTCAGGATCGTCGGAATCAGTGAGACTGCCGGGGTCGGCCGAGAGGGCCATCACGTCCCGCAGGGTCACGTCCCGCTCCCGGAGTGCGGGGGCCGCGTCGCCCCCGCGCCGCACGTCGAGGTCGTCGGCGTCCGCGGGAGGATCCGCCACCGCGACGTCGACGTGCTCGAACGCGCGGTAGAACGCGACCGCGTCGTCCACGGTCGTCTCTCGGGTCACCCGGTCGACGCTCGCCGGGGAGAGATTTTCATCGTCCCCATCATCCCCGACGCTCGCCCGCACCAGCGGGACGAGCAGGAGGAGACAGCCGAACTGGGTGTTCGTCCCGGAGCGCGCCGCCATCCCCGCGACGCCGCGCTCGAAGGCGCGACCGATCCCCGTCTCCCCGTCCGCGGCCAGTTCGAGCCCCTCGCGGGCGCCGACCGCCCCGCCGAGGAACGCCTCGAACCGCAGGTCGTCGAGGTCGCGATGCCGGTCGACGTTGCCGGGCTTCGGGGTCCCGGCCACCTCCAGCAGGAGCGCGAGGGTGGCGTCGTCGACGGGGTCCGGTCTCACGGCTGCGCCTCCGGGAGGGACGCCTCGCTCTCCTCGGGCAGTTCTCCCTCCCGCCACGCCGATACCGCGTCGGCGATCCGGGAGAGAGACGCGGGGCGCTCGCTGGGTCGCCCGACGCTCACGGCGTCCGCGCCGTACGCGGCGTACTCGGCGACGGTCTCTCGGCCCCGCACGCCGTTGTTAGCGATCACGGTGAGATCGTCGCGGGGAGAACCTGTCTCGTCTGTCGCCCGACCGGCGGTCAGTTCGTCGACGATCCCCTCCGAGTCCATCGCGTCGACGTGGAGCCAGTCGGCGCCCGCGTCGGCGACCGCGTCCGTGACGGCGACGAGGTCGACGCCGGGGACCTCGGCGCGAACCTTCACGCTCGTCGTCGCGCCGGTCTCGGCGACGGCGGCGACGTACTCGGCCAGTCGATCGATGTCCCGGAGAAGCGACTCGCCGCAGCCGACCGCGCGCAGTTCGGACTGCCGGCAGTGCGCGTTCACCTCGCAGACCGCGTCGCGCTCGGCGCAGACCGCCGCCGCCTCGCGAACGGGCTCGACGGTCGCGCTTCGGACGTTGACGCCGGGACGGATGGGGGCCTCAGAGAGCTGGTCGAGTTCGCGATCGATCCACGCGAGCGGGTCCGCGGGGAGGAACTCCGAGCGATCGCGGGCGACGAGGTCGCGCGCGGCGGCCCGACTGGCCGGGTCGACCGCGATCCCTCCGAGAATCGCGGCGTCGGCGTGGGGGGCCGCCGCTCGCGCCCAGTCGGCGTCGGCCGCGCCGCTGAGGCTGGCCGCGACGAGGAACGGGGGCGGGGACTCGTCTCCGCTCGCCGTCACTCCGCCACCTCCGCGTCCGCTTCCGCCTCCGCTCCTTCCACCGCCGCCAGCGCGCGGTCGCACACCCGAGCGACGCGCTCGGCGTCGTCCGCGTCGTCGATCCGGGTATCGGTGCGCTCGACGTGACGGTCTGGGAGGTCGGTCGGATCGTCGTCGTCGAGGACGAACGCGTCCGCGAACGGGTACGCGTCGGCGACGCCCGCGGTCGAGGGGTCGCGGCCGACGCCCGCCATTAGGTCGGCGGCCGGACCCGAGAAGACCTCGTCGCCGATGAACGGCGAGACGGCGACCACGGGGGTCGCGGACAGCGCCGCCTCGACGCCCGGGATCGCGAGCATCGGGCCGATGCTCGTCACGGGGTTGGAGGGGCCGATCACGACGGGCTCTGCGAGGGCGTCTCGGACGACGGCGGTCGGCTCCGCGTCTGCCGCCCCTCGGAACTCCACGTCCGCGACGGCGGGGTCCGCGCGGCGCGCGACCCAGTACTCCTGGAAGTGGATCGTCTCGCCCGCCTCGGTGTGGATCAGCGTCGCGACCGGATCGTCGGACATCGGGAGGAGGTCGACGTCGAGGTCGAAGGCGTCCGCGAGGGTTCGGATCGCCTCCGTGAGCGTGTGCCCCTCGTCGAGCAGGCTCGTGCGCGTGAGGTGGACCGCGCGGTCGCGGTCGCCGATCTCCATGAACTCGCCGACGCCCGAGAAGCGCCGCCACCGGGCGATCTCGCGGCCGGCCGTCTGCGCCTTATCGTCGAGGTATCTGGGGGACGTTCCGAGTCCGACCTGCGTCGCGAGCCGGCGGAGTTCCTCGTGGGTCGTCGTCGTGTCGTCCGCGATCCCCCACCACGTCTCGCGGTCGAGGACGCCGCCACCCGCGAACAGCACGGTGTCGACGTCGGGGCAGACGAGGTGGCCGCCGAGTTCGATATCGTCGCCCGTGTTGGCGACGACCGCAATCTCGTCGGGGTGCCACACGCGGGTCGCCCCGTCGAGGAGCTTCGGCGTCCCCGTGCCGCCGGCGAGAAACGTGACCATACGCGGGCAAGGCGGCGGGCGGATTTGTATCCTCGCCTCCGCGGGCGACGGGGCGGCTCGGGTGGAGTAACGGAGTTATTTATAGCTGATCGACGACGCGCGGTCGGGCTCGCTTTGGTGGGAACACCGATTGCGGTGGTTCACGAGGCTCAGCCGGTGAAACCACGTTGAGCCGCGCTCGAGGAATATCCTAGAACGACAGAGAGCCCGACCGTGGAAGTGCTTTTACCGCTGATACCGTACCGTTCTGTATGGGAGATGACACGCAGAACGACTCCGAACTGGCAGAGGAGACCGAACTTGGCAGCGAAATGGCCGGCCACAGCGCGGAGATGAGTTCAATATTGGGCGACGCCTATCGCGGAGAATTGGACCGGGAGACCACATGGCGATCACGCCTTGATCAGACGACCACGTGGGGGGTAACGGTTGTGGCTGCGATTCTCACGTTCGCGTTTTCCAGTGCCGATAATCCACATTACATCATCCTCGTCGGTATCCTCGCTGTCTCTCTCTTCCTGTTAATTGAAGCACGGCGATATCGTGACTATGACGTCTATCGCTCGCGAGTGCGTCTCTTCCAACAGAATCTGCTTGCGGACGCGCTCGATCCGTCAGAGGGGCTCGAACACGAGGATTGGCGGAGCAAACTCAGTCAGGATTATCGGAGACCGACACTGAAAGTGTCGACATGGGAAGCCACAGCAAACCGCCTTCGGCGAATTTACCTCCCGCTGTTGATCGTTTTACTCGTCGCGTGGCTGTTCCGAATCACGGCGTTCGCGCCAAACGAGAGCTTACTGACGACTGCCAGTATCGCCGTCGTCCCCGGACCGCTTGTCATCGCTGTCATTGCTCTGTATTACATCGCCATGATTGCGATTGTACTCTGGCCTCGGAGCAGGGAGGCGAAAGGAGAGTTCAGGGAAGGGGATCCACAAGAATGGAAAGAGTCCAACTGACAACGGCTACTGGTGCTTGATTGGCCAACTACTCGCGAAACGACTTTGTGAACCCTTCATCGAACGATGGCTGTCGGCCCCCTTTATAAATGTCTGAAGTTTCCGAGCCAATCACGGCGCCAGCGGCTACTGATACGCGATACTCGTCTGCATCCCGTCGGTGTTGAACGCGCTGCCGGCGCCGTCGTCGCCGAGGACGATGACGCCCGCCCCCGATCCGGTGATATCTTCGAACTCGTCGATCGCCCGATCCGCTGCATCCTGCGCGCCGAACCCGTCGTCGAGGAAATCGACGGCCCGCCGCGAGAGCGTCACGCGCGCGATGTCCTCACCGGCGCCCGTCGCGCTCGCGCCGCCGGCCTCGGTACAGAAGAAGCCCGATCCGACCTGCGGTACGTCGCCGACGCGTCCCGCGAGCGCGAACGACCGGCCGCCCGTGGAGGTCGCCGCCGCGAACGTCTCGCCGTCGGTCGCGACCGCACCGACCGTGTCGTGGTCGGGGGCGCGGCCCGCATCGTCCTCGCTCTCCTCGTCGCTTCCCGAGCCCCCGCCGGCCTGATCATCCCCCGAGCCGAACCGCGTCGCCAGCCAGTCGAGGTGCTCACGGGGGCCGCCTTGCGGTGGGTCCTCCGCCTCGTACCGCTCGCGAGTCTCGTCGGTGAGCAGGTCGACGCCAGTCTCGATATCGAACTCGCTTGCGAGATCGACCGCGTGATCCCCGGAGATGAAGATATGCGGCGTCTCCGAGTGGACGACGCGGGCGACGCTCGCCGCGTGCTCGACGCCGGGCATCGAGCAGGCCGCGCCGATCTCGCGGTCGGCGGTCATCACGCCCGCGTCGGTGCGGACGACCCCGTCGGACTGGACCGCACCGCCGACGCCGGCGTTGAACCGCGGGTTCGATTCGAGGACGCCGAGCGCCGCCTCGACCGCGTCGAGGGGCGTGTCGGCGTCGACGCCGCGGCGGGTTGCCTCGTCGAGGGTCGCCTGTCTGGAAGCCGGCTCGTCCGGGACTCCCCCGGCGCCGCCGTGAGCGATGACGCGCATACGCGGGGGTCTCGCGGCGCCCGGATAAGCGCCCGGAAAGCGACGGGGTCGGTTCGTCCTTGCCCCCTCACCTCTCCTCCCGTCTCCCGCCGCCGTAAGACCTATCCACGCTGCTCGGGGAGTCGTCATCATCGTGGACGAACGTCGAGACGCTGCCGTCGACGCCTCCGGATCCGCGGCCGATGGTGCCGGATCCACGATCGACGACGCCGAGCCCTCGGTCCGCGGTCGTCTCCCCGCCGCGCTCCGGCGCCGGATCGGGATCGACGTGCGCGCGCTCGCGGCGTTCCGGATCGCGCTCGGCGCCGTCCTCCTCGTTGACCTCGCGCTGCGCGCCCGGAACTTGACGGCCTTTTACACCGACGCCGGCGTACTCCCCCGATCGCTGCTCGCGGAGTCGTCCCCCCTCGCGCGATTCTCGCTGTACGCGGTCTCCGGTGAGGCGTGGTTCGTCGGGCTGCTGTTCCTCATCGCCGCCGTCGCCGCCGTCGCGCTCGCGGTCGGCTACCGGACACGGATCGCGGCTGCGGTCTCGCTGGTCCTGCTCGCGTCGCTGCAGGCGCGGAACCCGTTCGTGCTCAACGCCGGCGACACGCTCCTCTGGCAGCTGCTCGGGGCGGGCTTGCTGTGTCCCCTCGGCGCGCGCTGGTCGGTGGATGCTGTCCGGAGGCGCGCCGCGTTGGGAGGGCGATCCCTGCCCGAAAGCAGCCGATTTACCGGCCCCCAATCAGCCCTCCTGTTGACCGTCGTCGTCGCGGTCTACGTCTCCAACGCAGTCGTGAAGCTCCGCGGCGAGGCGTGGCCCGCGGGCGAGGCGGTCGGGACCGTCTTCCGCCTCACGTACCTCCACGGCCCGCTCGGGGGACTGATGCCCGAGAGCCCGGCGCTGCTCGCGGCCGTCACCTACGGCTGGCTCGCGCTACTCGTCGCGTCGCCGTTACTCGTCGCGGCCGCCGGACGAGTCCGGGCTGCGCTCGCCGGCATCCTCGTCGCTGCCCATCTCTCGATGGCGTTCACGCTCCAGATCGGCGTCTTTCCGGTGGTGTCGGCGACCGCACTGCTACCCTTCTGTCCGCCGTTCGTCTGGGACCGGATCGAGTCGCTGGCCGCTCCGGAGATCGGGCGGTTCCGGTCGATGGCAGAGCGCCTCCTCCGTTCCCTCCGGTCGACGCGACCCGGATCGACCCTCGTCGATCTGGCCTCCAAAATTGTTCCCGACAGAGCGACCCGCGAACGTCTCGTCGCCGTCATCGCCGCGCTCCTGCTCGTCTCGCTGCTCGCGTGGACCGCCATGGGGGTCGGAGTCGTCGACGCGCCAGAGCCCGTCGTGGCGGTGTCAGATCCGGCCGAGAGCGACTGGGATATGTTCGCGCCGGAGCCGCCGTCGACCGACGCGCTCGTGCTCGCGACGGCGACGACCGCCGACGGCGACCGGACCGATGCGTTGCACGGCGACCCGGTCGCGACCGACCGCACCCCGTCCGACGCGCGGGGATATCCCACCGCCCGCTGGCGGAAGCACTTCTCGCTGCTGTCGGCCGACGATACCGATCGCATCGACGCGACGCTCGCGCACCTCTGTGACCGCGCAGCGGGATTTTCCGGCGCGGAGACGGAGGCGGTGACGGTCTCCGCTGTCGAAGTCGACGTCGTCGGGAGCGAGGAGATCTGGGTCCGAGAAGCCGGTACGCGTGAGTGCCGGTGAGAAAGAGCGTGCGAGCATGGTGAACGCGAGCGATCGGTCCCGACTGACCATTTCTCAGTCTCCCGTGCGGCCGCGTTCAACGTCGCGTTCGCGGTCGCGGTCGCCGCGCCGTGTCTGTTCGCGCCGGACGTTCGTCTGGGGCGGTCGGCGCTACCGATGGCGGTCGCTGTTCGACGTGGAAGTACTGACCGTGTGAGGGCGGCAAAATCGGCCGATACCGGGGCTTTGGCGGCCAGCGGCAAAGCGGCAGGCACTTTACGCGGGTCCAACAACGCACGAACGTTCATGAGCTACGATAAGGTCGATGTCCCCGACGACGGCGAGGCGATCACGCTCGCCGACGAGGAGACTGGCGAGCTGAACGTCCCCGAGAACCCGATCATCCCGATCATTCACGGCGACGGGATCGGCACCGACGTCGGGCCGGCCGCCCAGAAGGTACTGGACGCGGCCGCGGAGGCGACGGGCCGCTCCATCGCGTGGATGCGCGTCTACGCGGGTGGTAGCGCCCGAGACATGTACGACGAGAACCTCCCCGAGGACACCGTCTCGGCCATTCGCGACCACCGCGTCGCGATCAAGGGCCCGCTGACGACGCCCGTCGGCGCCGGCTTCCGCTCGCTGAACGTCGCGCTCCGCAAGACGCTCGACCTGTACGCGAATGTCCGCCCGACGTACTACCTCGACGGCGTCCCGTCACCCGTCAAGAACCCCGAGAAGATGGACATGATAACCTTCCGGGAGAACACGGAGGACGTGTACGCCGGCATCGAGTGGGAGGCCGGCACCGACGAGGTCGAGCAGGTACGCGACTTCTTGGAAGACGACATGGAGATCGCCGACGTCATCCACGACGGCCCGGTCGGCATCGGCGTCAAGCCCATCTCCGAGTTCGGCTCGAAACGACTCATCCGCGAGGCGATCGACTACGCGCTCGCGAACGACCGCGACTCGGTCACGCTCGTCCACAAGGGGAACATCATGAAGTTCACCGAGGGCGCGTTCCGTGACTGGGGCTACGAGGTTGCCGAGGAGGAGTACGGCGACGACGTCATCACCGAAGACCAGCTCTGGGAGGCCCACGACGGCGAGCAGCCCGAGGGCACCCTCGTCGTCAAGGACCGCATCGCGGACAACATGCTCCAGCAGCTTCTCACCCGCACCGACGAGTACTCCGTCATCGCGACGATGAACCTCAACGGCGACTACATGTCCGACGCCGCCGGCGCGCAGATCGGCGGTCTCGGCATCGCGCCCGGTATCAACCGCGGCCACGGTCGCTGTCTCGCCGAGCCCGTCCACGGCTCCGCACCCAAGTACGCGGGCCAGGACAAGGTGAACCCCACCGCGATGATCCTCTCCGGCCGCGAGATGCTCGACTACCTCGGCTGGTCCGACGCCGCCGACCTCGTGCGCGACGCGGTCGAAGAGACCATCTCGTCCGGTCAGGTCACCTACGACCTCCACCGGCAGATCGAGGGCGGCGAGAAGCTCGCGACGAGCGAGTTCGCCGACGCCGTCGTCGACAAGATCGACGAGCTGGCGTAAGCGAACGCTCGTGCGCCCGGAAATCGCAGATTTCCGGGAACATCGAATAACAGTCGTAGACCGTTTCTCTGGTCTCCGGCCGCCGACCGGAGGCATTGAAAAACTCGCATAACGGCGAGTTTCCGAACCACGCGAAGATCGAAGATTTTTGCCGGTGTCGAGACGTTCTCGTCGAGTGCTGCCTCGGTATCGACTGACGGAACTATCGTCGAGAACAGGCGTTCGTAATAGCTATTCATTACTAACGAGTATTCTTACTAATTAGAACACTATTCGTGTGTAGATGCGAACATGAATCTACGATGTCCTTAGATATTTATACCTGCATACTCCTTTATTGCAACGTATGTCTTCACACCAAACACGACGTAGATTCCTCGAAGCGACCGGTGTCGCTGGCGTGGCCGCACTTGCCGGCTGTAGCGGAAACGGCGGCGATGGCAGCGACGGAAGCGACGGAAGCGACGGAAGCGACGGTAGTGACGGAAGCGATGGCAGTGACGGAAGCGATGGCAGCGACGGAAGCGATGGCGGCGACGGCGAGACGCGCCTGACCTGGCACGCGGGCGGGACCGGCGGGACCTACTTCCCCCTCTCGAACGAGATCAAGACCATCGTCGACGCCAACACCGACTTCACGCTGAACGTCCAGTCCACGGGCGCGAGCGTCGAGAACGTCGGCAGCCTCGCCGACGGGTCGGCCGACTTCGCGCTGATCCAGAACGACATCGCCTCGTTCGCGAGGAACGGTACGGGCATCGACGCCTTCATCGACAATCCGATCGAGAACCTTCGGGGCGTCGCGACGCTGTACCCGGAGACGATCACGCTCGTCACGCTGGCGGAGAACGACATCTCCTCGGTCGACGACCTCAGCGGCGCGACGATCAACACCGGCGACCTCGGGTCGGGGACGCAGGTTAACGCGGTACAGATCCTGGACTCGCTCGGAGTCACCGACTACAACGAGCAGAACGCCGGCTTCTCGCAGGCGTCCGAACAGCTCGCCAACGGCGACATCGACGCGGCATTCGTCGTCGGCGGCTGGCCGGTCGGCGCGATCGAGGAGCTCGCGAACACGAACGACATCGAGATCGTTCCGATCGGCGGCGACAGCCGCGAGGCCGTCAAGGAGGACGCCTCCTGGTTCGCGGACGACACCATCCCCGGCGGCACGTATAGCGGAATCGATGAAGACGTCGAGACGGTCGCCGTGCAGGCGATGATCGCCACGAACGCCGAGGTGCCGGACGAAACCGTCCGGACGGTCACCGCGGCCATCTTCGATAACCTCGACGAGCTCTCGATCAAGACCGAGTTTATCACCGTCGACACCGCACAGGACGGGATGTCCATCGAGCTCCACGACGGCGCCGCGGCCTACTTCGACGCGTAGGCGCCCGAAGACGGCCCGACGTGGGCCGTCCGGTTGAACTGATCCGGAGTCGAGTCGCATCGGCTTCGTCGAGGGACAGCTCCCATCGATCGCGGGGGACGGCGGGCCCCGTGTGGAGTCGCTCTCCGTTTAAAAATAACTCGCGAGCCGTTCAAACACAACGTTACAAGAACTACCAAACACATGGGCCGCCTTTCTCAGCCAAACGCCGGTGCCGTGATCCTCGCGCTCGCGGTGCTCGCGTTCGTCGTCGTCGCAGTGACCGCCCCCATCGGAGCCGTCCTCGTCGTCGAGAACGCCGAGACGGGCGAGCGGTACGTCGCGGAGCCGGTGAACGATGGAAGCACAGTTGCCCTGGAATACACCCACAGCGTCGAGAAATCCCGCGTGTACGACGAGTACCGCGTCGATGGGCGCACGCTCGTGAACACTCGGATGGAGTTCGAGTCCTACGGCTGGGGGCTCCCGGCGCGCGTCAACGTCACGACCGTGAACGGGACGTTCGTGTACGATCCCGCGGAGCCGATAACCGAGCTCGACGAGCTCTTCGTTTCACCGGGTCGGATCGCAAACCACACGCTGATCGTCGATGAACGGCAATACGACTTCGTCGCGGTAACCGAGGGCAACGACGTGAGAGTACATATTGAACGACGGTCGCTTCTCGAGAGGATCTTATGACCACGACCAATCGAACCGACGGCGGTATCGACGACTCGAACGACGGCGGCTCCGGAGGGCCACCCCCCGGCGACCTCGGCAGCGGTTCGGGCGCGGACGAGCCGCCGGACGACAGGACGGACGAGGAGATCTCCCGCGAGGAGGCGGACGATCTGATAGAGGAGATCGAGCGCCGCCGCTCGCTGCGGGGACCAGCCGCGATAGCGGTCGCGATCATCGGAATCGCGTTTTCCGTCTTCCAGTTATTCCTCGCCGCCCGGAGCTACACGTTCACGATCTGGCTCCCGACCGTCGATATCGCGGGGATCTCGATCGCCCCCTGGCAGGTCTCGCTCCAGCTCCTGCAGGCGAACGCGATCCACGTCGCCTTCGCGCTCGTGCTCACCTTCCTACTGTTCCCGGTGAGCACCGGCGACGGGATGGTCACGCGGAATTTCGGTCGGATCGCCCCGGCGGCGTCGCAGCGCCTCGGCGACCGGAGTCCTGTCACGCGGGCGCTCGAAGGAGGTCGGACGGGGCTTCGCTGGGCGTTCCTCGACCCCGACCGCGAGCGGGTGACTCCGGTCGACATACTGTTCATCGCCGTGGCGTTCCTCTCGGCGTTCTACTTCATGACGGAGTTCGCGGAGATCCAGAACATGCGCGTCTTCGGGGTCGACTCGGGGCGGCCGGTTACCGAGGTGTACGCGTTCCTCCAGCCCCTGCTCGGCGGCGTCCCGTTCGTGAGCGAGTACTCCTACGCGATGATTCTGGGCGTGGCCGGCATCCTGCTGGTGTTGGAGGCCACCCGCCGGACGCTCGGCCTCCCGCTGATGCTCATCGTCGCCACGTTCATCGTCTACGCCCGCTGGGGCTACCTCATCAGTGGGGACACCCCGTTCCTCGGCCTGCTCGCGATCCCGCCGCTCTCCTGGCCGGATATCGTTCAGAACCTCTGGTACAACACCGAGAACGGGGTGTTCGGTATTCCGGTGACGGTGTCGATGAGCTTCATCTACATCTTCATCCTGTTCGGCTCGTTCCTCGAGATGAGCGGGGCCGGCCAGTGGTTCATCGACCTCGCGTACGGGCTCACCGGGGATCGTAAAGGCGGCCCGGCGAAGGCGAGCATCCTCGCCAGCGGGTTCATGGGAACGATCTCGGGGTCGTCGATCGCCAACACGGTCACGACCGGCGCGTTCACGATCCCGCTGATGAAGCGGTCGGGCTACGATCCCGAGTTCTCCGGCGCCGTCGAGGCGTCCGCGTCGTCCGGCGGGCAGATCCTCCCGCCCGTGATGGGGGCGGCCGCCTTCCTGATGGTCCAGTACACGTCGACGCCGTTCGCCGACATCATCATCATCGCGACGATCCCGGCGATCGTCTTCTTCTTCGGCGTCTGGGTGATGGTCCACCTCAAGGCGGTCCAAGAGGGGATCGGCGGCGTCTCCGGCGAGGACACGGTTAACTTCTGGGACCACTTCAAACGCGGCTGGTTCTACCTCGTGCCGATCGCACTGCTCCTGTACTACCTCATCATCGAGCGGCTCTCGGTCTCCCGGTCGGCGTGGTTCACGATCGTGGCGCTCGTGGCGCTGGTCGCGCTCGTCTCGGCGTACAGCGAGGAGACGCGGCTGCGCCTCTTCGCCGTCTTCGCGGCGATCGTCGGCGTCGAGTTCGCGAGCCACGCGCTGGCCGGCGTGAACGTCGTCGGCCTCGTCACCGGAGCCGGCGGTGCGGGGCTCCCGCCCGGCGAGGCGTTCAGCGCCATACTTGCGGGGATCGAGTGGTACGCAATGCTCGCCGGGGTGCTCACGCTGCTGTCCAAGCCCGATCTCGACGCGTCGCTGCTCGAGCTCAACCCCTCGGTTCAAGACACGGCCGAGACGATCGGCGACCGGACCGACCGGGACTTAGAGAACAGCCAGCCGTTCAAACTCGGCACCTTCGTGGTCACGTCGATGGAGCAGGGCGCGCGCACCGCGGTCCCGGTCGTGGTCGCGGTCGCGGCCGCGGGGATCATCCCCGGCGTCATCAGCGTCTCCGGGCTCGGCCCTAACCTGACCTCGCTGCTGTTAGCGCTCTCTGGGGGGTCGATCGTGATCATGCTGCTCGTGACGGCCGTCTCGAGCATCATCCTCGGGATGGGAATGCCCACGACGGTCACCTACATCATCCTCATCTCGATGCTCGCGACGCCGCTCGTGGAGTTCGGTATCCCGCTTCTGGCCGCCCACCTGTTCATCCTCTACTTCGGCGTGATCGCCGACATCACGCCGCCGGTGGCCGTGGCGGCGTACGCCGCCAGCGGGATCGCCAAGTCCGATCCCTTCGAGACCGGCGTGAAGGCGTTCTCGCTGTCGCTGAACAAGGCGATCGTCCCCTTCGCGTTCGTGCTCGCGCCGGGGATCGTCCTGCTGCGCGAGAAGGCGAACGCCGCCGACCTGCCGATCCGCGAACAGTACCGCGTGGTCGGGTTCGCGGACCTCGCCGAGCTGTCCTACTCGGTCCCCGAGATTCTCATCCCCATCGCCGGGGTCTTCCTCGGCGTGATCGCGCTCGGCGCGACCGTCATCGGGACACTGTACACGCGTGTCGGCCGGCTCAGTCGGGCCGTGTTCGCCCTCAGCTCGCTGCTGTTGATGGCGCCGGGGCTGCTCTCCGAGAGCGTCTTCGACACGCTCGGGCTCGTTGGCGTGAGTGTCTCCGTCAACGCGCTCCTGCTTGATTTGACCCTACGCGCGGTCGGGTTCGTCCTGTTCGTGCTGTTCGCGCTCCGGAACCGACGGACGCTCGACGGCGAGGGCGACGGAGCGGGAGAGACCGACGCGACAACGGGATCGACCGAGGCCGTCGCCGCCTCCGACTCGTCCTGAGCGGCTCTCTCGGTTCGAACGGGATTTTTGACAGGCAGTTCGGGTTTGCGTTCTTCGACGACGAGTTATCACCGTCAGTGTGTCTGGGTGAACGGAGTCGGAGCCTCGTTCCCCGCCGAACTCACCCCAGCCGTTCGTCGAGGATGAGCCGCGTCTTCGTCGACTTGACCTCGTCCATCTCGCGGGCCTGCGAGATGAGCTCGTTGACCGCGCGCGTGTCGACGGCGTCGACGACGAGGACGATGTCGTCCTCGCCGGAGACCTGCCAGACGAAGTCCACCTCCTCCCAGTCGACCATCCGCTCGCCGACGGCGGCGGTGTCGACGTTCATCTCCACCGAAATCTCGATCATCGCCTTCACGTTGCCAGTGCGGGTCGTGACGGTGAACCGCTCGATGATACCCTCCTCAGTCATGCGATCGACGCGATTGCGTACGGTCCCCTCCGAGGTGCCGACCTGGTCCGCGATCTCCGTGTAGGGGGTTCGCGCGTCCCGTCGCAGTATCGAGAGAATCCGGCGATCGAGGTCGTCCATACCCGTTCGTCTCGGTCCGCCGACTTACCCGTTACGAATATCGTAACGTAGCTACGAACGACGCATTTATTACCCTATGAGCGTACGTATCTCGTAATGTCGGACGCCTATATCGCGCTGGCTGACGGACGCGTGCTTGAAGCGCGCGCTCGTGCGCCGGGGCGCACCCGTGGCGAACTGGTGTTCACGACCGCGTACACTGGCTACGAGGAGTCGCTCACCGACCCCTCCTACGCCGAACAGATACTCACCTTCTCGTACCCCTTGATCGGGAACTACGGCGTCCGATCCGAGCGATTCGAGTCCGAGTCAGTCCAGCCCCGCGCGGCGATCGCCCGCGAGCTGACCGACGACGTCGCCGAGTGGCTCGCCGACGAGGACGTGCCCGCCGTCGACCACGTCGACACCCGCGAGATCGTCACCACCGTCCGCGAGGAGGGCGCGATGGCCTGCGGGATCGCCGCCGGCCCGGACGCGACCCCCGAGGACGCGGTCGAAGAGATGGAGGCGTGCGAGCCGATGAGCGACCACGTCGACATCGGTGCGCAGGTGTCGGTGACGGAGACGACCGTCTACGAGGGCGACGGCGTCGCCGACGTGGCCCTGCTCGACTGCGGCGCGAAGGGCTCGATCATCTCCTCGCTTACCGAGCGCGGCGCGGACGTTCACGTCCTCCCGTACGACTCGACTCCCGAGGACGTGGCCGACGTGGACCCCGACGTGCTGTTCGTCTCGAACGGCCCGGGCGACCCGGAGAACTTCATCGCGGCTCAGGCGGTCGTCGACGCCTTCGCCGGTGACCTGCCGATGGCCGGCATCTGTCTCGGTCAGCAGGTGATCACGAGCGCGCTCGGCGGCTCGACCGAGAAGATGGCGTTCGGCCACCGCGGCGTCAACCAGCCCGTCAAGGACCTCCGCACCGAGAAGGTCGTGATGACCACCCAGAACCACGGCTACACGGTCGCGGACACGGGCCCGCTGGAGGTGACGCAGGTGAACGTCAACGACGACACCGTCGAGGGGCTCGACAGCGAGGAACTCGACGTTATCACCCGCCAGTACCACCCCGAGGCGAACCCCGGCCCGCACGATTCGCTCGGCTTCTTCGACGAGGTGCTGGAGCTGGCACGATCGGAACCGCCCGTCGCTGCCGACTGACCCCGTTTCCCGCGCCTCAACTATTCTCGTTCTCTGCGATTCATCGCTGATCGTGCGCTCCCGCTGACTGCCAGAAATCACCCAGGCGACGCCCACGACTCTGTTCTCGCCCGTGACCGGCGACGTTTTCCCCCGTCCCCCCGCAGTGACGGCCATGACGACGGAGATCCTCCTCACCAACGACGACGGCATCGACGCCGTCGGGATCCGGGCGCTGGCCGACGCGCTCTCACGCGACTACGACGTGACGGTGGTCGCGCCAGCGAGCAACCAGTCCGGCGTCGGCGGCGCGCGCTCGTGGTGGGACACGACGGTGGAGTACACCGAGACCGACGCCGGCTACGCGGTCGAGGGGACTCCAGCCGACTGCGTTGCCGTCGCGGATGTGGCGCTCGGGCTCGACCCCGACGTGGTCGTCTCCGGCTGTAACCACGGACCGAACATCGGTGCGCACATTCTCGGGCAGTCCGGCACGGTCGGCGCCGCGATGGAGGCGTCGTTCCTCGGAACACCGGCGATCGCGGTGTCGCTGTACGATCGCGGCAACCTTCCCGTTCCGCCGACCCTCGACAACGGCGACTTCGCGGTCGCCGGCGAGGTCGTCGTCGACCTGCTCGATCGCGCCGAGACCGGGAGTGAGGGCCCGTCCCTCCCGTTCGGTGCCGACGTGCTGAACGTCAACGTCCCCGCGGCCGACGACGAGGCAGCAGCGGACCCGACCTACCGACTAACCGAGCCCGCGCGTGGCTTCGACGTGATCGAGTTCCACCCGGGCGAGGCGGAGCCGGAAGATGAAAACGTCCCCGAGGGGTGGGAGTTCAGCGAACGACGCGGAGAGATGGGGATGGAGCTCCGGGACCGATTCTGGCGGGAGTTCCTCCGCGGCGACGTCGCCGACGACCCCGGATCCGACCGGCTCGCGGCCGTCGAGGGCGAAGTGAGCATCTCGCCGCTGTCGTCGTCGCGGTCGATCGCCGGCGACCGCGCGGGCGAGGTCGTCGAGGATCCGGCGGCCGACTCGGCGGCGGGGATCGAACAGGACTGACGGCGAGACGCTTTCCGCTTCCGACGCCGTCTCAGCGCCGCCGTCCCGGCCGATGCGAACTCCCAGAGAACTCCTTTCCTAACCGTCCGAGATACCACACGACGACCAGCCCCAGCGCGACACCGCCACCGAGCGCCGCGAGCAGTTCGATCGGCGAGGGGTCGAACTGGAGCGCGATGAGCGGCGGCGACACCGCCACGATGAGGACGATGACGGCCTTTATCCGCCTGTTTCCGGCGTCGCGCTCCGCCTCCGACATGGGTCCTACCACGCCGACCCCTCCGCGGTCCGCGCTCGGCCTCCGATCGCTCCCGTGTTCATGGGCCACCCACGGCTCGCCCGGATATCAACCCGGCGGAGCCGGTCGAACGCCGGCCCGATCGGTCGCCCGCGCTGTTTGAGAACAATCTACGCACCTACTGCGTCGCCCCCTGATAAGTCTCTCGACCGTTCACCCCGGTAGCGGCGGGCTACCGCCGTGAACGGTCTTGGTAGTTTAAGCCCGTCCGTGCGCAGGTGACAGGTGCCCCTATCCGCGGCCCCGCTTCGTCGACGCAGTCGGACGCGGGTCGAGCCGGGTCCGACTGCGTCTCGGCGAGTTGCCCCCTCCACCGCCGTTCCGCGGCGTTTTTGGGCCGACCCCGACAACCGGAGTGCATGGACGACGAACTCCGCGAGCGCGTCGAGGCGGCCAGCGAGGCCGCCGCGCTGTTCAACGCGCTCAAACACGGCAACGACCCGGACGTGGGTGCCATCATGGGCCCGCTCATGGGCGAGAACCCCGACTTTCGACCGCACGGCGACGAGATACCCGGGATCGTCGCGCCCGTCGTAAACCGGATCGCCGGCATGGACGAGGCCGAGCGCCGTGACCGGCTCGGCGAGCTCGCGCCCGACAAGCTCGCGGAGCTCGAGGCCGAAGACGAGGAGGACGACCACGTCCTCCCTGACCTCCCGAACGCCGAGGACGGCGAGGTCGTGATGCGCGCCGCGCCGAACCCCAACGGCCCGTGGCACGTCGGCCACGCGCGCATGCCCGCAGTGATCGGGACGTACAAGGAGCGGTATGACGGCAAGTTCATCTGCCGGTTCGACGACACCGACCCGGAGACGAAACGCCCCGATATGGACGCGTACGACGCCATCCTCGAAGACATCGCGTACCTCGGGTTCGAGGCCGACCGCGTGCTGAAGGCCTCCGACCGGCTGGAGACCTACTACGACCACGCCCGTGACCTGATCGATGCCGGCGGCGCCTACACCTGCTCGTGTTCCGGCGACGACTTCTCGGCGCTCAAAAACGACGCCGAGGCGTGCCCCCACCGCGACAAGGACACCGAGACGGTTCACGAGGAGTTCTCGGCGATGGTCGACGGCGAGTATTCCGCCGGCGAGATGGTCCTCCGCGTGCGGACCGACATCGAGCACAAGAATCCCGCGCTCCGCGACTGGGTTGCGTTCCGGATGATCGACACGCCGCACCCGCGCGAGGAAGCGGCCGACTACCGCTGTTGGCCCATGCTCGACTTCCAGTCCGGCGTCGACGACCACCTCACCGGCGTCACGCACATCATCCGCGGGATCGACCTGCAGGACTCCGCGAAGCGCCAGCGGTTCGTCTACGACTACTTCGACTGGGAGTACCCCGAGGTGCTCCACTGGGGCCACGTGCAGGTCGACGAGTACGACGTGAAGCTCTCCACGTCGACGATCAAGGAGCTCATCGAGACCGGCGAACTCACCGGCTGGGACGACCCGCGCGCCCCGACGATCCAGTCGATGCGACGCCGCGGGATTCAGGGACAGGCGCTTGTCGACTCGATGACGGCGCTCGGGATGTCCACCTCCGACGTCGACCTCGCGATGTCCTCCGTGTACGCGAACAACCGCGACTTGGTCGACGACGAGGCGAACCGGTACTTCTTCGTGCGCGACCGCGACGACGACCCCGCCGTGGAACTCCCGGTCGTCGACGGCGACGCGTCCGCCCCTGAGACCGGCCACCCGCCGCTCCACCCCGATTATCCGGACCGCGGCGAGCGCGAGGTGCCAGCCGGCCGGATCGCCGTCGAATCCTCCGACCTCCCGAGCGAGGGCGAGCGCGTCTGGCTCAAGGGGTACGGCTGCGTCCGGTACGAGGGCGACGAGCTGACCTTTGTCGGCGCCAGTATCGACGTCGTCCGCGACGGCGACGTGGACGTGATCCACTGGGCGCCGGCCGACGAGGGGCTCGACACCCTCCTCCGTACCGTCTCCGGCGACGTTCGCGGGATCGCCGAGCCCGCAGTCGCCGAGGTCGATCCCGACACCGTCGTCCAGTTCGTGCGGGTCGGCTTCGCCCGGATCGACGCGTTCGATCCCGAGGCGACCGACGAGCCCGACGGGCCGACCGGCGAGGAGGACCTGCTCGCGTACTACGCGCATCCGTAGTCGGCGTCTCGCGGCCACCTGTCGCCGGTTTCGGGTGGTCCCCGAGGCTCCCTCACCGGTCTCTTGCCGCGGGGGTTAAATAGCGAGACACGGAACTACGGGTACGATGGCCATCGACTCGAACTTCGAACAGAACCGGGAGAAGGTCGGCGAGGAGGACGGCGTCGCCGTCTGGGGACCCGTCGAGCCGCCGGAGAAGCAGGGGATACGCGGTACGCACGTCGCGGTCGACTTCGACATCTGTCTCGCCGACGGCGCCTGCTTGGAGGACTGCCCGGTCGACGTGTTCGAGTGGGTCGACACCCCAGGTCACCCCGAGTCGGAGCGGAAGGCGAGCCCCGTCGACGAAGACCAGTGTATCGACTGCATGCTCTGCGTCGACGTCTGCCCGGTCGACGCGATCGACGTCGATCCCGGCCGCGAAAATCGGATCTAGATCGGAGTTTCCTTTATAAGTCGTTTCTGGAGATAACCACTTCTAGAATCTCAAACAGTCGTTTATAAGCGATCAGTAACTTTGTGGTGAACACCTCCAAAGACCTAGCCGCTCGCTTATAAGTGGTTGCTGGCAGATCGACAGCAAACACCTCCAAAGCCCCAGCCGGCGAGGACTCGCGCGCTTTGCTGCGCTCCTCACTCAGTCGCTACCGCTCCCTCGCTGCGGTGCTTGCTGCAGCGTGCTCCGCCCCCGCCGGCTGCCCCTTTGAGTCCCACCCCGCACAGCACCGCCGGAAGACGATCCTGCTCGCTTCGCTGCGCGGGCTGCGACTTCCATGCTCCCGCTCGCGTTGCTCGCGGGACCGCAGCCTCACACCTCCCCAGCCTCGTCGGTCGGCGCTTATAAGCGCCGACCGACTCCCTCGTGCGGGCTGTCGCCGGCGGCTCCGCCGCCGGCTGCCAGAGGGACCGGAGGTCCCTCGCTGCTCGCGGCCTATCGGCCGCTCGCAGGCGCACGCCACCGCATCTCGTTTATAAACATCCGCCGTCGATCCGTCAGTCGCTTATAAATCGCTCCCGCTCTTCGAGCGCGAACTCGGTCCCGTATCGCTCGACGAGCGGCTCGTAGGCGTCGCCGAGCGCCCGCATGCAGGCGGCCGTCGAGACGTACCCGAGTTCGTCGGCGACCGACTCCCACGGGCGGCCCTGCAGGACCTTTCGGACGAGCAGGCGCTCCTCGCGGTCGTCGAGGGCGTCGCCCGTCTCGCTCCCGTCGTCACCCTCGATCAGCGCCGCGAGCGCGAGGTCCCGGAACGCGCCGGGCGCGCTGTCGTACATCCCGGGACCGTACGACGCGCCCACGACGGAACGCCACTCGATCTCTGTCAGGTCGATCGGCATCGACGCGGGACAGGCTCGAAGCGCGCCGGCGACCACATCGGGGTCCACGTCGCGGTGGGCGTCCGAGAGCCCGTCGCGCTCGCGGTCGCGGAAGGCGGCGGCGTGGCGGTCGAGGAGGCGACTTCCCGGTCCGTCCTCGCCGGTCGGCCGAAGCATGATCGCGGAGTGTTCCCCGGAGGCGTCGTTACGGGAGGTCGAGAGGTGGACCGTCCGGTAGCCCGCCCGCCGCCAGAAGCGGAGCAGGCGCGGGGTCGCGCCGTAGCCGACCGAGAAGTAGTCGACGGTGTCGCCATCGCAGTCGCCGTCCGTGCCCCTCCCGCCGCCCTCGCCGAACTCCTCGTGGACCTCGTCGAGCAGGCGAGTACCGAACCCCTCGCCTCTGAGTGCGTGGTGAGTCGCGATCCGGACCGTCCGCAGGCCACACGGCTCGGCGGCGGTCTCGTCGCGGAGCTGGCTCGTGAGCACGTCCGGAACCATGTTGCCGCGGACGCGCTCGCCCTCGTACATCCGTCGGCGGGTTTCCGCGTCGAGCCTGCCCTCCCGCGCGAGCAGCGCGACCGCGACCACCCGCCCCTCGGCGACGAGCGCCCGTGCGGCGAGGTTCGGCGCGTCGAGTAGTCGCGCGAGGTCGTTCGGCTCCGTGCGGTAGTGGGCAGCGACGAGCAGCCCGAACGCTTCACGGAGTAGGGCCTCGTCCGCGAGCAGCTCGTCAGGGGTCAGCCGTCGGTACGTCGCGTCCCCGACCGCCGAGCCCGCGACCGCCTCGTCGACCGCCGGGCGCGCGTCCAACAGGAGCGCCCGCGACGCCCACGCCTCCACCGGGTCGTTTCGCGCGTACCGGATCGGCTCGTCGAGTCGCACATCTCGAACCGCGAACGGGCTCGCGCGCAGGCGCTCTTTAAACCGGATCGCGAACCCGCGACCGGCGCCCTCGTAGCCGTGGACCGTCGTGCAGAACGCGACCGCTGGCGCGTCGAGGAACCCCTCTAACAGCCGAACCGGGAGCGCGGCCGCCTCGTCGACGATCACGGCGTCCGGGTCGTCGGGGAGGTCGGCCGCCTCGGCGGGCGCGAGGAAGCGCACCCGCCCCCCGCCCGGCGCGTCGATGCGGTGGGTGTCGCCCTCGCTGTTCCGCTCGTTTCCGCCGTCGCCGTCTCCGTCCTCGCCGTCGCTCTCGCTCCCCTCGATCAGCTCGCTCGCTCGCGCGAACACCTCCGCCGCGTTGCGGAACGCCGGCGCCGTGACGAGCACGTCGGCGCCCGAGAGCGCGAGCGCGCCCGCCGCGATCCCCGCCGCGCTCGACTTCCCGCGCCCGCGGTCCGCCTCGGCGACGACCGCGTGTCCCGGCGTCGCCAGCGACTCGAATGCCCTCACCGCTCGCACCTGGTCGTCCGTGAGACACGCCTCGTAGGCCGCCGCCGGGAACGTCGCGTTCGGCGGGGCGTTTGGCGGCGTAGTCGGTTTCTCCGCCGTCGCCTGCACGGTCGGTTCTGCGGCCGCGTCGCCCCGAGAACCGACGAGCCCGTCGCGCTCGATCGCGTCGTTCCCGTCCGGGCCCGTCCCGAGCGAGACGACCGCGATCCCCGGATGCGACCGAAGCGTCCCGACGAAGCGCTCGCGAAACCGGCCCGTCACGTCCTCGATCCCGTAGGGCGGGACCGCGAGCGAGTCGTCGAATCGGTCGCGGATCGCGGGCCACGCGTCGAGGCCGGGAGTCAGGAGGACGAGGAGGCCGCCGCCGTCGACCGCGCCGACGCTCCGGCCGAGGGCGTTCGGGACGAACTGCTCGTGGCAGTCGAGGACGACGACCTCGCGGGTTCGGCCGAGTAGTTCATCGGTGCTCCGTGGGCGATGTTCCTCGAACCGGAACCCCTCGCGCGTGGAGACGATAGCGGTCGATGTGGGATCGACCGCCTCGATCGCGTCGTAGGCCGCGTCGATCCCGCTGTCGCGGTCGCCGGCGAACACGAGAACGCGCCGCTCGTTCGCCGCCTCGGCCTCCCGCTTCGCGTCCCGTGCCAGCGCCGCGATCATCGTTCGCTCGTCGTTGCCGGGGGGCGCGGATGTGTCTTGCCCTCCGGTCGCGCTGAGTCTCTCGCGGTCGCTTGTCCCGCGCTTCGCGAGGCGGGACGCTTACGGACTCTCGGCGCGTCCCTTCGGACATGACTACGGTCACGCTCATCGGCACGCGGCTCGCAGATACGGGCCGCGAATTCGTCTATCAGGGGGAGTCGCCCGACTGCGAGGGGTGCCCCTACCGGAGCCAGTGTCTCAACCTCTCCGAAGGGACCCGGTACCGCGTGACCGGGATCCGCGAGAACGCGCAGACCCTCGACTGCGCCGTCCACGACGCGGGCGTCCGCGCGGTCGAGGTCGAACCCGCGCCCGTCCCCGCGAACGTCCTGTCGAAGCAGGCGTACGCCGGCGGACGCGTGTCGCTCGCCGGCCCGTGCCCGCACACCGAATGTCCGAGCCACGGGTACTGCGTCCCCGACGGCGCCGATTTCGACGACGAACGCGTGATCGATCAGGTGCTCGGCGAGCCACCCCACGACGTGTGCGCGCTCGACCGAGACCTGACGCTGGTGGAGTTCAGAGCGGAAGACGGATAGAAAGACGGGTGAACGACGGAATACAGGCAGTCGGTTCTACAGTGCCGTGACCGCGTTCAGCGTGATCCGAATCGCGCGCTCGACGTTGTCCTTAGCCTTTTCCGGTAGTTCGTCGTCAGAGTCTGCGCCCTTCTGGTTGCCCGCGACGAGGTTGCCGTCGACGGTGCAGATCGCGCCGGCACGGAGCCCCTTGCGGCGTGCGAGCGCGAAGACGGTCGCCGCCTCCATCTCGATCGCGAGCAGGTTCGCGTCGTTCCAGTCGTCGACGTATTCGTCGCTCTCGTTGTAAAAGGCGTCGTCGGAGACGATCGGCCCGACGTGGATCTCCTCGTCGTTGTCCTCGGCGGCGCCGACGAGCTCGGTGAGCGCGTCGTAGTCGGGAACTGCGGGATACTCGACTGACTCGTACCGCTTGCTCGTCCCTTCCTCTTTGGCTGCGCCGGTCGCGACCACCATGTCGCCGACCTCCATGTCGGCCTGCAGGGCGCCGCAGGTGCCACAGCGGAGGAACGTCTCGACGCCGACTCGCGAGAGCTCCTCGACCGCGATCGCGGCCGACGGGCAGCCGATTCCGGTCGAACAGATCGTGAGGTCGGTCCCGTCGTAGCTCGCGTTGACGATCTTGTACTCGCGGTTCTGCGCGACGAGTTCGCTGTCGTCGCAGAGGTCCGCGATTCGATCGACCCGTCCCGGGTCACCGGGGATGATCGCGATCTCGTGGACGTCGCCCTCTTCGACCAGTAGGTGCGGCTGTTTCGCCATGTGCGCGGAGACACCCGCCGCGCGCAAAAACGGACCGGTCGGGAGCCGGGAGCGAACCGCACCCTCGGAGGATAGCGTCGACGCGTGCTTTCCGTCCAGCGTTATAGAGTCGCGCAATCGACCGGACCCCCTGTTCCAAATGGGGTGCAACGGCCCTGTTGAAACCCTCTTCTTCGGACCGCGTCTCGCCCGTCTGGTCGCCGGGGGTTGTTCTCGGACACTCCGGTAACAAGCGACTACCGAGTCCAGCCACGAATACGGCCTCTATAACAATTCGCCCGAGACCCGTCCACTTGCTTGTGACTGCTTCCCAACCCGCTAACGACCTCGCCGCGATCCTCGATGACGGCGACGTCGCACTCGGCGTCCTCGATAACACGTACAGTCCGACGCTCGTGGAGTTCTACGGCGAACTCGGCGTCGATTTCGTCTGGCTGGACTTCGAACACGGTGGCCCGGACCCGTGGGACGGGGGTCAGTTGGAAGACCTGCTCCGCGCCGGCGAACGAACGGACGTGGAGCTACTCGTCCGGCTTCCCGATACCGACCCGACGCTCGTCCGGAAAGCGCTGGACCTCGGCGCGAGAAACGTGTTCCTCCCGCGCGTAGAAACCGCCGAAGAAGTCCGAGACGCGGTGCGATCCGCTCGCTTTCGCTACGACGATGGCCCCGGCGATCGGGGGCTGGCCTCGCCGCGGGCGTCTCGCTGGGGGCTCGCCGACGAGTACGTCACCACCGAAGACCGGGAGACCCTCGTCGGCGTGACCGTCGAGACCGAGGCGTCCGTCGAGAACCTGGACGACATTCTCGCTGTCCCGGAGCTGGGATTCGTCTTTATCGGCCCGTTCGACCTCTCGGTATCACTCGGTTATCCCGGTGAAATTGATCATCCGAAGGTACGGGAAGCCGTCGAGACGGTTCGATCGAAGGCCGTCGACGCGGATGTCCCCGTCGGAGGCCTTGGGTTCGGGATGGATGATGTCAATGAAAAGGCGGGGAACGGCTACCAGATGCTGAACCTCGGGAGTACGACTGGGGCGCTCAAACAGACCGTCACTGGCTGGTTCGATGCCTATGAACAGAACGACGCTTGAGTCGCGTCCTTCCGTATCTTCGGGCGCCGCCTTCTGGTAGGAGGAAACCCGCGAAGACAATTTGATATCGCGAAATGAGCTTTATTTCTGGGTGGGTTCGATTGGCCCGATCGCCTCGACGACCACACTGATGCCATCCGATCGGCCGGTTTATCGCTCCCGCGCGCCAGATCCGGACATGAGCGACTCCGACGAACCCTCCGTTTCTCTCGCCTCGTCGATCGGCGCACTCGCGGTCACGTTTCTCCTCGTCACGCCGGTCGCCGGGACGCTGCTCGGGTTCAACTGGACGCAGGCCGTGTTGATCGGCGGGTTCGCCGGCTCCGTCTCCGTCGCGTCGGCGTGGCTGACGGCGCGGCGGACCGACGGCGACTGAGCTTCAGTAATCGCGACGTCGTCTTCACCCGTCCGAGCGGTTATCGCGACTGAGAGACCGGACGGAGGATTTTATACCCGTCCGGCATCGACATCTCGTAATGCGATTCAGTCGCGACCGTCGGGGCCAGTCGGTCGTGGTCGGGACGGTGGTCCTGTTCGGCTTCCTCATCTTGGCGTTGGGCATCTATCAGGTACAGGTCGTCCCCACCGAGAACGCGGATGTCGAGTTCGAACACAGTCAGGAGGTCGAAGACCACTTCGGAGATCTCCGAAACGGTGTTCTCGACGCCGCTGCCACGGCTTCGACGCGGTCGACGCAGATCCGGTTGGGAACGCGGTATCCTTCTCGGACGTTCTTCGTGAATCCCCCGCCCGTCTCCGGCTCGCTCACGACTCAGGAGACCGGTGAGCTCCGTGTGCGGAACGCGACGATTGGGGGCGATGCCACTCACGAGAACGTCGGTCTATTCTGGAACACGACCCCGACATTCGAGACGCGATCACTCCAGTATGATGCCGGTTACAACGAGTTCCGCGATGCCCCGCGTCTCACCTACGAGCACTCGGTGGTCGCTGCCGAGTTCGACGACGCGCTCCTCCTCCGATCGGGGCAGACCGTCTTGTCGGAAGACGGGAGCGTTTCACTGACCGCGCTTACCGGAACAGTCTCTGAGAACAGCGTCGAACGCCGGAGCGTCGATGTCCGGGCCGTCTCGGCGAGCGACACTACCGTCCCGATCGTCCCCAATAACGGATCGATCACGCTTGAACTCCCGACGGCAGTTGAGGATCCCGCCACGCTCGCGACCCGGTGGACGGAACGACTCCCGGCGGGCGCGACCGCCGCCGCCGACGAAGCCAACGGGACGGTGCGGATCACGCTGGCCAACGGCTCTGACCCGTCGAACCCGTACCGCCTAGGGCTTTCTGAGATATCGCTCGACACCACCGGAACGACCGAACCGGCATACATTGTTCCTGTTGACTCCGAAAGTGCCGTGCTCGGCGAGCAGGTTCTCGTTGAGGTCCGAGACCGGTACAACAACCCGGTTCCAGACGCGACAGTCTCGTTCGACGGTGTGAACCGGACGACTGACGATGACGGACAAGCCGCTTTTGAGCCGACAGGGACGGGGTCGCTCACCGCCACAATCAACGGGACCGTGGGGCCGGCCTACGAGTCGGTCGTCTTCGACGTGTCCGAAAGTGGCGGCGGAGCCCCCACAAACCGGACGTTCGATGTCGAATGGGACGAGTCAGATCCAGCCACCATCGAGGAAGGGACGAGCGAATCGCTTGACATTCTCGTCTCGGACAGCACATCAGGCGAACGAATCGACGGTGCCGCGGTCGATGTCTCCTTCGCGCCGCGAGGCACCGTTAACGGGCCGCCAAGCATCTCGAATCCGCCGGTGACCGATTCGGACGGTCGGACGACGGTTTCGTTCGGTACCAACGATGCTCAGGCAGGCGACTCGTTTGACTTGTACGCGTCTTCCGGTGACGACGTGGACCGGATTGTCGTCGACATTGTTCCCTTGATGACCATATACGACGTTGTGAGTGTCGATCTACAGTCCGCGGGAGGTAACGACATCGATGTCACATTCGAAATCGACACCAACGACCCCGACGCGCAGGTGAACGTTCAGTCGATCCGGAGCAACGGGGACATGCGGGATGAGACCGGACTCATCGATGCCTCCGATGGCCAACAAACCGTAACCATCGGGGGCGGTAACCAGGCCGTCGAGGTCCGCGTCATCCTCTACGACGGAGCGGGGGTCGAGCAGGACCGGCAGACGGTTCCATATCCCTAACTTTTGACGGTCAGTTTGAGTCTCTCACGGAATTATCGCCCTCGATAGTCGTAGCGGGGTATTGAAATACCGCGTCGCTCTCCGTCAAGATGACTGATTCTCTCATGTCTCGTCCCACCAGCGCCCGCGCTCAGTCGGAGACGGTCGGGACGGTGCTGCTACTCGGCGTCTTCGTCATAGCCGCCGGCGCGGTCGGGGCGGCCCTCGTCAGTGACGTGGCTTCTGACGGAGATGAGATCGTCGTTTCCGCCGATATGACGGCTGATAGGTCCGATCTCGATGTCAGCCACCTCGGCGGCGACGCTGTCTCGAATAGCGATCTCACGGTGATCATCAAGGCCGGCGAGAACCGTACTCGGATCGCGTTCGCTCCGCCCTCGGGAGAGTTCGCCCCCGGCGACCGCCGCACCTTCTCGGACGCGCTCGTCGCGAACGCCTCGAACGATCTCCTGCTCGTCCACCAACCGTCTGGCACGGTGCTCGAGCGGGCTTCGCTCGCGCCGGAACCGGCTCCGACCGTCGAAACGGGTGTCATCGAGGGGACGGTCGTCGGTGCAGACCCGATCACCTCGGCCGCCTCGGGCGCTACGTTCGGGCTCCGGCGCTCCGTCACACCCGTCACCGGTGCGACCGTCACCGCCGAGGAAGCTGGCCGCGTCGCTGAGGCGACCACAACTGCGGACGGGGCCTATCAGTTCGAGGCCCTCAAACCGGGAGAGTACGAGGTCACCGTGATGGCCGTCGGGTTCATTTCGGTGACTAGACCCGTCACCGTCGAGGCCAACAAGACGGTAACCGAGAACTTCGAACTCGATCCCCTCGCACCCGCCGAGTTCGCGGTGACGATCGACGATGTCGACACTCGGGTCGACGCGGGAGAACCGGTCGTCGTGAATGCGACCGTCGAGAACATCGGTGATGAGGGGGGGACGCAAACGATCGATCTCTCCGCGGCCGGCGCCGTCGTCGACGAGGAGACGATCACCCTCGCTGGCGGCGAGAGCCGTCAGATATCGCTGGCGTGGCAGACGCTTCCGACCGATGTCGGCGAGGTCGAACTCGCGGCCGCGAGCGAGACCGACACGGCGACGACGACCGTCAGGGTGCTGGACGCCGAGACCGACGCGGTCGCGTACCTCGATCGCGACGGGGACGGCTCGGCGGACGAGACGTTCACAGCGGCTGAGATGGCGTTCTTGAACGACCTTAACGGTCGATTCGTCGTGTTCGACGACGCGAGAGTCGCCGGATCGGTGGCGGTCGACGCCGACCGCATCGCAGTCGAGGAGGACGTGACCCTCTCCGCGACCGCGATCGAACTGGTCGGCGAAGACGGCGTGTCACTCGGCGAAGGGTCGACGCTCGACACGTCAAGCGAATGGTTATTCGGCTCGTCGACGGGCGACGTGACGGTCCGGTCCGACGGTCGAATCGACGCGCGGGGTGTCAGCGTGACGACCGCCGCACGGGCGCTCTTCGGGGCGTCAGCCGGCGATATCGACATTTCCGCCGAGGGCGACGTGGACGTGATCCAAGGGGCCTTCGACGCGACCGGCCAAGCGCTGTTCGGCTCCGGTGACGGAACGATCCGGATCGCGAGCGACGGCGGGACCGTCACCGCGACCGGTGCGGCCTTCGATCCGGATCCGACGATCGAGTCCGCCGGCGAATAGTTCCACGATCGACGTAACCGACCATCGACAAAGCCATATGCTGGCCGTCTGAAGAACCGTTCATGACTGAAGTCGGCATCGACGCCGTCGAGATCTGGACCGGAAAGCTCAAGCTCGACTTGCCGGGCACGTTCGCGCCGGAGAAGGGCGACGACCCGGAGAAATACACGAAGGGGCTCGGACTCAACAACTCCTCGTTCCCGGACGTGTACGAGGACATCGTCACGATGGGCGCGAACGCGGCGAAGGGGCTGATGGACCGGAAGGGGTTGAAGCCGGAGGACATCGGCCGGATCGACGTCGCCACCGAGTCGGCGTTCGACCACTCCAAGCCGGTGTCGACGTACATCGCCGGCTGTCTCGAACAGGTGTACGACGGCGACTTCACCCACGCCAACAAGGGCGAGCGCAAGTTCGCGTGTCTGGCCGGCACGCAGGCGATCGACGACGCCTACAACTGGATCCGCGCCGGACGGAACCGCGACCGCCCGGCGATCGTCATCACGACCGACACCGCGCTGTACGCCCGCGGCGACCCCGGCGAGGCGACACAGGGCGCCGGCGCCGTCGCGATGCTGATCGACGAGGACCCCTCGATCGTCGCGCTCTCGACGGAACAGGGATACGGCTCGAAAGACGAGACGGACTTTCTAAAGCCGAATCAGCAGTTCCCCAGCGTCGACGGCAAACGCTCGGTGCAGGTGTACCTCTCCCGGATGCGAGAGGCCTTAGAAGACTACGAGTCGGTCACCGATGACATTGAACTCGACGACTTCGTGTACGCCCCGTTCCACACGCCGTTCCCCGGTATGGTCCGAAAGGCGGCGCTTCTGGCGTACCGCCACGTCATCCGCGATACGGAGTACGAAGACGCGCTCGCCGGCGAGATCGGCCGGCAGCCACGGGAGGCCGACTTCGTCGACCGCGAGGCCTACGAGGAGGCCATTCGCGACTACATGGACAAGCTGAAAACCACCGAGCAGTACCAGACGTGGTACGACACCGTCGTGGAGCCGACGCTTGGCCTCTCGCGAGAGGTCGGCAACTGGTACACCAGCTCGGTCCACATCGCGCGGATCAGCGCGCTGCGAGACGCCCTAACCCGCGACCGCTCATTCGTCGGCGACACGCTGCTCGTCGCCTCCTACGGCTCCGGCGCACAGGCAGAGATACACGCGGAGACGGTCCGTGAAGGCTGGCGCGAGGAGATCGAGGAGCTCGACATCGACGACCGGCTCGCGGCCCGCTACGACCTCACGTGGGAGGAGTACGAGGATGTCCACGACGTGCACGAGTACGACATGGACGTGGAACGCGAGATCGAGGAGTTCACGCAGCCGGAGGCGGAGTTCGTCTTCACCGGCTGGGGTCGGATGAACGAGCGGAAGTACGAGTACGTCGAGTAGCTTCTCAGAGAGTCGACGGCGAGATATCGCCCTCGCGATCTTGTTTCTGTGGCTCCGCTACCCGTGAAAACCGGTCACACGACGCTTCTCGAATACGATGGGTTTAAACGACGTTAGGCTGAAATTCACCTCAATGGTAACCATCTACGACGTGCCGGCCGACGCCCTCATCGAGGAAGTCGCCGCACGACTCGAAGACCGGATCGACGAGCCCGACTGGGTCGAATTCGCCAAGAGCGGCGCCGGCAAGGAGCTCCCGCCGGAACAGGAGGACTTCTGGTACGTGCGCTCCGCCAGTCTCCTCCGAAAGGTCGCCCAGAACGAGCCGATCGGCATCGAGCGGCTCGCGACCGAGTACGGCTCGAAGAAGCGCGGTTCGAACCGCTACTCCGTCCGCCCCGGCGAGCACGAGGGCGGCTCCCGCAAGCTCATCCGCGCGTCGCTGCAGGCCCTCGAAGAGGACGGGCTCGTGACGACCGCCGCCGGCGAGGGTCGCCGGATTTCCGACGACGGCGAGGCCTTCCTCTCCGAGGTCGCCGCCGACGTCTTCGAGGACCTCGACCGGCCGGAACTCGAACGCTACGCGTAGACCGCTGATTCGTCTTTTCCACGTTATCGCTCGCTCCAGAGCCGCGGCTCTCGGAGTTTCGTTCCGCCAATTCCGCCGATAATCGCCTGTCCAGCGGCTCTTCTCTTGTGTCGCGCTCGGTGACGATCGTCCCGCGTTCGCCGACGTATACCGGATGATGCTATATAGAACCTATCTCCTGAAGGCAGGCACGTCAGAAATAATCGCTTGATTCTCTGAGGGATGAATCAGTCAAACGGCCCTTTGTTCTTACTGAAAGCATTTATGCATCGAGTAACAATTTATTTACATGAATCGCCGTACCTACCTTGGTACTATTGGAGCGAGCGTCACTGCACTCGCAGGCTGTACTGCCCTTGGTGAGTCGAATACTACACCCTCAACACAAGAGCCGTCTGATTCGGGATGTAGTGATAACCTCCAACCACTTGCGATTAATTTCGAGGAAGACTATAACGTTCGGCATGGAACCGCTCACGGATTCGAACTTACCGCCTCCCCAGAGACTGTCTCTCTCGGGGGAAGACTCACTTTCCGGCTGGAAAATACAACGAATCAAGTGCAAACTACCCCAAACAAGGAACTCTTTGCTATCCAGAAGAGGATTGATGGAGCGTGGAAACACCTCTTCTACGTAGACGAAAGTCACGGGTACGACGCAAACGCCGTCGTGCATGAACCGGGAGGAGGATTCAAATGGTCATTTTCGGTAACACGGGAAGGACTGTCTACTGAAGGGCACCATATCTGCTCTGATATTGTACCGGGAAAGTACCGATTTGTATATTTCTGGATGAACGGGAGTGACGAACAGAGTGGCAAGGCGGTTGCAGTTCAATTCACTGTTAAAGAGTAACCGACTGCACTTCTCAGTCACCCTCCACTCTAATTACCATCAAAATAAATGCCATTATATAAGATATTTCTCGTGCTATCGAGTAGTGACAGTCGCTCAGCCTACTGAATTTCCGTTCGACCACGATGGGACCTTTTCGTAGAGAATAAACAAGTCGAAAGAAACCTCGGTTCAACCGATTATTTGGTCACATGCCTACCTTCTGGATCTCTCGCTGTTGAGCGACAGGCCGCCGGCGCCGGCGCGATCGGATCGCCGGCGCGTCGGCTATCTGAGTGTAATCGAGAAAAATGATGGAGGGACGGAACGTCGCTCGGACCAGCGTCGAGCGGCCGGCAGCGAGCGGGCCGGTGGGCGAGCGGGTCGTTGGGCGAGCTACCCCGTGTTCTTCATCCCGGCGGCGATGCCGTTGACGGTGAGTCGGAGCGTTCGCTCCTCCTCTTCGGTGCGGTGGGTCCGCCCGAGCAGGTTCGCCTGCAGCAGGTTCAACGGATCGACGTAGGGATTCCGCCGATCGAGGCTCTCGGCGAGCCACTCGCGACGGATCAACTCGTCGCGGCCGCTGATCTCCAAGACGAGCTCGCGCCCACGCTCGTACTCGCCGATCAGTTCGGGGAAGAAGCGCTCGCGGAGGTCGTCGTCCGCGAGGTCGGCGTACTCGGCGGCAATCTCCGGTTCGGTGCGAGCGAGGGCGAGCGCCGCGTTGTTAAGCGTCGTGCGGAAGAACGGCCACTCCGCGTACATCTCTTGGAGCGTCTCGAAGCCCTCCTCCTCGCCGACCTCGTCAAGGTAGGCGTCGATTCCGGATGCGAGCGAGTACCAGCCCGGGAGGATGAGCCGGGTCTGCGTCCACGAGAACACCCACGGAATCGCCCGCAGGTCCTCGACGGTGCGCTCGCCGGAACGCGAGGCGGGCCGCGAGCCGAGGTTGAGGTTCTCGACGACCGAGATGGGCGTCGCCTGCCCGAAGTAGGAGACGAACCCGTCGGTGTTTAAGAGATCGCGGTACGTCTCGCGGGCGGCAGGCGCCATCGTCTCCATCGCGTCGACCCAGCTGTCGGGCACGTCCTCGGTGGGCTCCTCAGTGGCCTCCTGACGCGCGCGGATCTGCGCGTCGAGCATCTGTTCGAGCTCGCGCTCGGCGATTCGGCGGTTGGCGTACTTCTCGGCGATCGCTTCGCCCTGTTCGGTGAACTTCACCTGCCCCGTGACGGTCTCGTTGGGGAGCGCAAGCAGGGCCTCGTTCATCGGGCCGCCGCCCCGCGAGATGGAGCCGCCGCGCCCGTGGAACAGCCGGAGGGTGACATCCTCCTCGCGGCAGAACCGCGCGATCTGACGCTGGTTCTCGTAGAGGTCCCAGTTCGCGGCGAGGAACCCGTTCTCCTTGTTGGAGTCGGAATAGCCGAGCATCACCTCCTGAATCTCGCCGCGGACCTCCAGAGCGGTCGCGTACGCCTCGTTGTCGAACAGCTCCCCGAGGATGCGCTCGGCGCCGTTGAGCGCGGATTCGGTCTCTAACAGGGGGACGACGTCGAGCCCGCAGTGGTCCGGCAACGAGACGACGCCGACCTGATCGGCCAAGAAGAGCACTTCGAGCACGTGGCTCGGCTCTTCCGTCATCGAGATGCAGTAGGTGTCGATCGCCTGCGGGCCGTACTCGTCCTGCCACTCGGCGAACTCCTGGAACCGGCGAAGCACGCGCTCGGTGGTCTCGGAGACGTCGCCGGGCTCGTCGGCGTCGACGACCGGGTCGTCCTGTAAGATCGCCTCGGTGAGGAACTCCTGACGGGCGTCCTCGTCCATTTCTCGGTAGTCGACGCCTTCGACGGCGACCGTCTCGGCGACCGTTTCGGTGTGTTTCTCGCGGTGGTCGCGGAGGTCTAGCGACGCGAGCGTGAGCCCGAACGTGTCGACCTGCCGCCGGAGCGGCTCGACGAAGGACTCGCGGACCGCGTCTTGGCCGTCGGTCGCCAGCGAATCGGCGATAACGTCGAGATCCGCGAGAAACGCGTCGCCGTCAGGGTACTCGCCGGGGCGCACGTCGTCGACGCGGTCGAGCCGCTCGCGCATCAGGCGGAGCTTCTGACGGTACGGCTCGTCGGGGTAGCGCTCGCGCGCCTCCTCGACGACCGTCGGGAACCGTTCGACGTCGGCCGCCAGCGACTCGGCGAGCCGGTCGTCGACCGCGTATCGCTCGCCGTCCTGACTCAACACGGCCGAGAGCCGCTTGCAGCGGTCGCGGTACTTCTCGACGGCGACCTCGCGCTGGCGCGCCAGCGTCTCGTCGGTGACCTCCGGCGTGACGAACGGGTTGCCGTCGCGGTCGGAGCCCGCCCACGAGCGGAACTCGAAGAGCTTGGGGCAGTCCACGTCGTCGTACTCCTTCGAGATGGTCTCCTCGAACTCCTCGTAGGCGTCGCCCACGACATCGAAGAGAGTGTTTTCGAGGTACCACTGAACGTTTCGTGCCTCGTCTTCGGGCTCCGGGCTCCGCTGGCGCACCTGTCGGGTGCTCCAGAGGCTGGTCACCTCGGCGGTGATGTCGCGCCAGATCGCGTTCCGCTCGCGCTCGGTGAGGTTGCGCTCGTCGAGCGCTTCGAGGTGGTTGGCAATCGATCGGAGCTTCGCCTTCACGGTGGCTTGCCGGGCCTCGGTGGGGTGGGCGGTGAACGTCGGCTCGATGAGTACGTCCGCTAACAGTTCCCGGAGCTCGTCGGGCCCGACGTCGGCCTCCGCGAACTCGGCGATTGTGGCATCGAAGGAGTCGTGAAGGGATCCGTTCTCGTCCGCATTTCGGATTGCGCGGACCCGTTCGCGTTCCTCGGCGAGGTTGATAAGCTCGAAATACGTCGTGAACGCGCGAGCGACGATCTCCTCTCGGGTCGTCGACAGCTCCTCGACGGACTCGCGAAGGATATCCCGGCTCGCCGCGTCACCGCGTCGGTAGTCGATCGCCGCGTGTCGGAGGTCCTCGACCGTCTCGTACGCCTCGGTGGAGGTCTGTGCGGAGAGGACGTCTCCCACGAGCGCGCCGAGCTCGCGCACGTCTGTCCGCACGTCTCGATTGTGCAACACCATACCACAGGTACATCCGTCGGGCTGGGTTAAAAGCGATGCCCGAACGAAAGCTTGCCTCAGTTTTGAGTAAATATATCGATCGATCGTTCAACAGTTCGCCGACGGGTCGGACCGCTGACGCGTCAGCGGCTTGGTCGCTGACGCGCTGACAACTCATGGCCATTCCCGCTCGGGTGGAGGGTTCGTCACCCTTTTTACCGGTCCAACCCGAGCAACGCGTATGAGTCAGTCCGACAAGTATCCGGCCGAGTCCGGCCGGCGCCGCTTCGTCAAGGGCGTCGTCGGCGGCGCGGCCCTTTCGGGGGTCGGTGCGATGGGGTCGGCGACGGTGAACACCCTGACGACCTCCGGCGGCGTCGGCGGGGGGTCGACCATCGCGATGACGATCGAGAAGACCGGCGGCCCGGCGCCACGCGGCCTCCCGCAGGTTCCCGTGGAAGTCACCGACGACGGGTATATCCGCGGGATCTGGCCCGAAACGCAGACCATCACGCAGGAGGGCCAAGAGATCCAGGTCGCACAGGAGCAGCTCGGCGGGAAGACCTACACCGGCGCGTGGTACCAGTACTGCGGCGTCGAGTCGCAGGAGAACATTGAGCCGGACTACGAGGCGGAAGACAACCTGTTCCGCGCCGCGCCCGGGAAGTACGACTGGATGGACGAGGTGTACGACGAAGGCGAGCGGATCCACATCGACGATTTCGACGACTACGACGAGTGGGGCAACGGGATCGGCGACGACGGCGTGGGGAAGCCGGCCTCGGTCACGTGGCGGTCGCAAAACGCCGAGACCGCCCTCAACGTGAACGTCATCCGCTCGTCGCGGATCGAGGAAGCCGTCGAGAACTCGGGCGACGAGTGGCTCGAAGCGTCCACCGACCAGGGGTTCGTCGCGTACCTCAACGTCTGTACGCACTTCTGCTGTATCCCCGACTACAAGGTGCTCGAGGAGTCGGCTCGGTACGACGCCGCGAACGGGGTCTACTGCGTCTGTCACCAGTCAGTGTACAACCCGTTCACGCTCGAAGAGGCGCTGTTCATCGCTCGTCCGCGGCCGGACGAGTAGCCGGCAGACCCGCGGAACCCCCGAAACTGCGCGTCCCGACGGGCGCCGCGCTTTTCTCCCCGCTTCGCGTACAATTTCCCATGAGCGACGACGAGGGTCCCGCAGACGGATCGACGGCCGGCGACGACGCGTTCGCGGCGGAGATCGATCGCGCCCGCGCCCTCCTCGACGGCGAGGGGATCGAGGCGGTCCACGTCGGGGTCGTCCGCGACGGCGAGATCGACACCACGTTCGCCCAGCGGAGCGACGGTGACTCGGACAACGAGGGGCTCCGTGCGCTCGCACTGTTGGCCGCGCACGTCCGGCTGGTCGCGAACGAGGCAGGCGTCGAGGCCTCCACCGTCGCGGGCGACGCGGCGACGCTCGCGGGACAGGTCGAGCGGATTCCGGCCAGCACCGACGACCTCCCTGAGGAGTAGGCGGTCGTCGAGAGTGACTTAACCGTTATTTGTCCTTTCTCAGACGCCCGACTCGCTCCGGCGGATCCGGTAGAGCTGGTGGGCGACGCCGGCAAGCGCCACGAGTAGCACTGCGAAGTTGAACACGGCGAGGGCGATCGGCTGGTAGGCCGGGTCGAGCCACGTCCGGATCGCTCGGCCGGCCTGACTGTAGAAGCCCCAGCCGGCGATCAGCGCGAGTAGGATCAGCGCCGCCAGCCCAATCCGGTCGATGAGCCCGCGGAGGTCGTCGGTCGAGAGTCGACCGAACCGGCCATCGTCGCCGTTCGAGTCCCTCTGTGTGTCCTCCTTCGCATCGCTCTCAGGGTCGGTCGTGCGCGCTGCGCGATTCGTGTCAGGTGTGTCGTCGGCGTCGGTGGCGATGTCGGTCATGGGTCCGGTGAGTGAGTCGGATGTGTCGTCTGGGGCGATGTCGTCGGGGTCGGTACCGTCGGGGTCGCTGTTTGAGTCGCCGCGGTCGTCACTAGTGTCGCCGGCGTCGCCGTGGCCGCGCTCGTCGGTCATGGTCTCCTCCGTGCGACGAGGATCGCGGCGACGAGCGCGACGAGCGCGGCGAGGGGCCCGAAGCCGGGCGTCGAGTCTCCGGCGCTCTCGCCGTCCGTACCCCGATCGGGAGCGTCGGCGACGTCCGCCGCGTCGTCGCTCCCTCGCGTGAAGTCCTCGACGGCGAACTCCACTTCTTCGACCGTCTCGTTCGCGGTGATCCTCTCCCGGGGGTTCAGGTTGGCGACGCCCTGCGTCTCGTCGATGAGCACGTCGTCGCTCCACAGCGCGGCGTCGACGTAGTAGTTGTAGTTGGCGGGCACCTCGACGGTCGTCGTCACGGTGTCGGTCCGGCCGGGACGGACCTCACCGACGGTCTCGCTCGCCTCGTCGGCGATCACGTTCGACTCCGACTGCCGGAGCAGTACGCGGAGATCGAGCGGTTCCGAGACGGCGTCGCCGCGGTTCGTCACCGAGAGCGACACCGATAGTGTGGCGGTCTGGTTGTCCGCCTCGCTGACGCTGACCGCGACGGTCGGCCAGACGTTGCTTTCGGTGAAGCCGACGCGCGAATCGGCGTAGTCGGGAGTAAGTGCTGCGACGCCGCCGACGCGAGTCGTCTGGCTCGCGCGCCGCTCGCCGTCGGCGAAGACGACGGTCTCGATCCGATAGCCGCCTTCGCGCTCCACGTCAACGGAACCGTTTATCGTCCGTTCGCCGCCGCCGTCGACGGTGCCGACATCGACCGTCGTCTCGTCGACGAGCAGTCCCGAGTCGGCGCCGATCGCGCGGTGGCGGACCGTGACGTTCTCGACGGCCGAACCTCGGTGTCGGAGGTCGACTCCGAGCCGGAGCTCTGCGGTCTCACCGCGTACCTCACCCGGTGAGACGACCGTGTCGACGATGCGTACGTCGCCGGGGCGCTCGTCGGCCTCGCGCGGGTCAACGATCGCGTCCGGTGCGGCGACGGCGCCGACCGCGCCCGCGAGCAGGAGCGCGGCGGCGGCCGCCAGGAGGGCAGTTCGCGTGTCCATACCCGACACGTCTGAACGACAACATAAGTGCTTTGTCAGGGATCGCGAGGAGATTCACCCCGTGGATCGACCCCCTCAGAGTGCCCGATAGCGTCCACCCGACTCGGAGAGTTCGCCGCGGCGCGCGAGTCGCGTCAGGATCTCTCGGGCCGTCTCGGCGGGGACACCGTGGTCGCTCGCGTGCGCCACGACGTTCTCCTCGGTCGGCTCGTCGACGGTCGCCACCGCGTCGCGGACGATCTCACTCCGACTCCGCGAGTCCGACTCGCCCCCCTCGGCGCGGGCGCCCGCCTCGTCGACGGCGTCGGCGTCTATCCCCGACGCTTCGAGGTACTCGCGGTCGTCGATTCCCGACTCGTCGACGGCGCGCTCGAGCTCCGAGACGTGGTCGAGTTCGGCGAACGCCGCGCTCTCGTCACGCTTCTTCGCGAGCAGCGCGGCCCGGGCCTCGCGGGCCGCCTCGCGGTCCTCCGACTCGAAGAACCGCTTGAGTTTCGTCGTCTGATGCGTCTTCCCGCAGCGGGGACACCGCGCGCTGTCGCTCGTCTGCGGGTCCATGAGGAGCCACATCGCCGCGCACTCGTTGCAGCCGACCACCGCATACATGCCGCGCGGTTCGTCGCCCCCGGATTTGAACCCTCGGACCTGCGTCGCCGAATCGATCAGGATACAGTCCAATTCGATGTGCGGTATTGTGGCTTCCATCCAAAACCATTATCCGAGTGGAGCGAGTACGATGAGGTGATGAGTTCAACTGATGCCGTCCCCACGGAACCGATTCAGCTGGCCGACCCCGACGAGTTCGACGACTACGTCGCCGACCACGACGTGGTCCTCGTCGACTTCTACGCGGACTGGTGCGGTCCGTGTCAGATGATGGAGCCGGCCGTCGAGGCGATCGCGAACGACACCGACGCGGCCGTCCTGAAGGTCGACGTCGACCAGCACCAGGCGCTCGCCGGCGAGTATGGCGTGCAGGGTATCCCGACGCTGCTCGTGTTCGTCGACGGCGAGCTCGCGGAGCGGATGGTCGGCGCGCAGACGGAGGCGGCGCTTACCGACGCGGTCGCAGAGCACACCGCCTGAATGGCGGGACTCGAAGTCGACGACCGGATGACCCCGCGCGAGCTGCGCGCGGACGTGCCGGCGCTCGGCGAGGCCGCGTACTTTAATTTCGGCGCGCACGGGCCGAGCCCCGAGTACGTCGTCGAGGCGGCGTCTGAGTTCCTCGCCGACCACGAGTACGGCTCGGCGACGACGGACCCGTACAGTCGCGCCTTCGAGACGTACGAGACGGTCCGCGAGCGCGTCGCCGACTTCGTCGGCGCCGAGCCCGACGAGATCGCCCTGACCGAGAGTACGACCGACGGGATCACCCGGATCGCGGGTGCCATCGACTGGGAGCCCGGCGACGTGGTCGTCCGGACCGACCTGGAACACCCAGCCGGCATCCTCCCGTGGAAGCGGCTCGAACGCGAGGGCGTCGAGGTGCGCGTCGTCGAGACCGAAGAGGGCCGGATCGATCGCGAGGCGTACGCCGAGGCCGTGGCGGACGCGCGGCTCGTCTGCTTCAGCGCGATCACGTGGACCCACGGGACGCGGCTCCCGGTCGCGGACCTCGTCGAGATCGCGGACGAGGCGGGCGCGTTCACGCTCGTCGACGCGGTCCAGTCGCCCGGACAGGTCGCGATGGACGTGTCGGCGTGGGGCGCCGACGCGGTGGCGGCGGCGGGCCACAAGTGGGTGCTCGGCCCGTGGGGAGCCGGGTTCCTCTACGTCGACCGCGAGGCCGCGACCGAGCTGGCGCCGCGCGCGGTCGGCTACCGGAGCGTCGAGGATCCCAACGCCGACGAGATCGTGTTCAAGGAGGGTGCGAAGCGCTTCGAGGTCGGATCGACGACCCCGGCCGCCCACGTCGGGCTGATCGAGGCGCTCGACGCGATCGACGCGGTCGGGATCGCGACGATCGAAGACCGGATCGCGTCGCTCACGGACCGGCTCAAAGACGGCGTCCCCGACGACCGTCTGCTGAGCCCCCGCGAGTACGAGTCCGGGCTCGTCACGATCGACGTCGACGACCCCGAGGCGACGGTCGACCGGCTCGCCGACGAGGGGATCGTCGTTCGTTCTCTCCCGCACCCGGACGGGGTCCGGGCGTCGGTCCACGCCGTCTCCACCGAGGCCGAGATCGACCGGCTCGTCGAGCGGCTCGCCGTCGAGTGGTGAGCGCTCGATCGGACGCGTTTTAGTGCTTCGTGTACAAGACTGACCATGGGATTTCACACGTTCGACGCCGACAAGGCGGAGCGACTGGAGCGTCCCGAGGCCCGGTACCGCTGGGTGTCCGCCGAGGAGATTATCGGCGCGCTGACGGCCGAGCGCGCTGACCGCGCGGCGGCGACCGTCGCCGACCTCGGGAGCGGCACCGGCTTCTACACCGACGATGTTGCATCTCACGTCGAGACCGTCTACGGCGTCGACGTGCAGGCCGAGATGCACGCGTTCTACCGCGAGAAGGGCGTCCCCGAGAACGTCGACCTCGTCGAGAGCGACGTGGCGGTGCTCCCGTTCGACGACGGCGATCTCGACGCCGCGTTCTCGACGATGACGTACCACGAGTTCGCGAGCGACGACGCGATCGCGGAGTTGGCTCGCGTGATCCGCTCTGACGGCCGGCTTGCGCTCTTCGACTGGTCGGCCGCGGGCGACGGCGACCACGGCCCGCCGGCCGACGAGCGGTTCGCCGCGAACGACGCGGTCGAGGCGCTGGAGGCGGCGGGCTTCGACGTGATCTCCGCCTCTGAGCGCACCGAGACGTTCGCCGTCGTCGCCCGCGCGCCGTAGGTGCCTTATAAGTGCGAGCGGAACTCGTCGGAGGAGACGAGGTATCCTTGGCTTTATTTATAAGTGAACTGCGGTGGCGTGCGCCTGCGAGCGGCCGCTTATAAGCGGCCGCGAGCAGCCCGCGCGAGGGAGACGACGGCGTTTATAAACGCCGTCGCGGTGAGGCTGGGGAGGTGTGAGGTGTGGTCGCTGTGCGGGGCGGGACTCAAAGGGGCAGCCGGGAGGCGGGCGCGGGCGACGCAAGCACCGCAAGGAGCGCAGCGAGCGTGCGCCCGCCTCCCGGCTGGGGCTTTGGAAGTGTTCATCGGCTTTGGAAGTGCTCACCGCGAGTTAGTTGATCACTTATAAATGAGTGACTAGAGAGTCGGAGACTCTCGCTACCTATCTGTCATCAACGACTTATAAGCGATCGACTGAAACCTCAGCCACCTCCACGTCATCGCCTCACTCCTCAAGCACCGTCGACCCCCGCCCGATCCGCGTCTGGTAGGCGCGGGAGTCGATGCCAGCGTCGGAGAAAGCGTCGAGCATCGCGGCGGCGACCCCGCGTCGCTGCCCGTCGCGGCAGACGGCGAGAATCGCGGGACCGGCGCCGCTGACGGTGACCCCGGTTGCACCGGCGTCGAAGGCGGCGGCGCGCACCTCGTCGTACCCCGTGATCAGGCGGGCGCGCTCGGGGGTGACGACGGGGTCGCTCATGCCGGCGCCCACGAGGTCGGGATCGGAGCGGCACATCCCGATCGCGAGAGTGGCGGCGTTGCCGACCGTCTCGACGAGGTCGTCCATCGAGGCGGTCTCGGGGACGACCCGGCGCGCGTCGCGAGTGGAGACGGCGACGTCGGGGAGACAGACCACGAGGGGAATCGAGGCGTCGACGGCGTGGGTCCCCTCGCTCGTTGTCACCGTGAACCCGCCGAGGATCGAGGGCGCGACGTTGTCCGAGTGCGCGACGCCGGAGACGACCGCCTCGCCCTCGGCGGCGATCGGGACCAGCTCCGAGCGCGAGAGCCCGCGGTCGTACAGTCGGTTGAGCGCGACGGCGGCGCCGGCGGCACTGGCGGCCGAGGAGCCGAGCCCGGACGCCGGGCGGACCCCCTTGTCGATGTGGATCCGCGCGGGCGCGTCGAGCGCCTCCACGACGGCGCCGACCGTGTTCTTCTTGGGATCCTCGGGGATGTACTGCGCCCCGACGCCGGTGACCTCGATCGTCGTCTCTGCCGCCTTCTCGACGGTGACGACGTCCGCCGGCCGTGTGAGGGCCGCTCCGAACACGTCGAACCCGCTGCCGAGGTTCGCGCTCGTGGCGGGTGCCCGTACCGTGACCATGGCGGGGAGTGTCGCCCGGGGTGCAAAAAGAGGCGGGATCGAACAACGGCGCGGTGAGACGAAACGGCGACGCTGTCGGAAACAGACAAAAACGAAACGGAAACCGCAGAAAACCGGGAATTTGTGGTGCGAACCGCGTTACCGGCCGGCCATCGTCCACAGTAGCGCGCCGATCAGGATCATCGGAATGCCCGCGAGGACGTACGTCTGCGGCATCGTCGTGTACGGGGCGACCAGGAAGATCGTCCCGAAGCCGGCGAAGACGGACGCGATCACCTTCAGGGACTTCAGGGGCACGGTCGCCAGAAGCGAGACGACGAACCCGAGCAGTATGACGTGCCCGAGGTGGTAATCGAGCAGGAACGTGTCGATGAACAGCGGCGAGAGCATTCTTGTCTGAACGTGCGAGGGATTCGCGCATTAAAGTTCCGTTTCGCGCGGGACGGACGGGGTCCCGCCCTCGGATCGTCTGACCGGGTCGACTGACTGGATCCCGCTCTCGGATCGACTGATCGCCCGCTGTGTCGCTCCCGCCGCAATCACCGCCAGCGGCATCGCCTCCTATAAGTCCCGCCGGCGAGACGACCGACCGTGCGACTCGTTCAGGTCATGATCCCGGCGGGGAAGCGCGCGGCCGTTATCCGCGCGCTCGACGACGAGGGAGTCGACTACGTCGTCACCGACGAAACGAGCGGCCGTGAGTACACCGCGGTCGCGACGTTCCCGCTCCCGACTGCCGCCGTCGAACCCGTACTCGAACGGCTCCGAGAGGTGGGGATCGACGAGAGCACCTACACCGTCATTGTCGCGGCCGAGACGGTTATCTCCCGCCGGTTCGAGGCGCTCGAAGACGAGTACGCCGAGGAGGCCGAACACGCAGGCAAGCATATCTCGCGGGAGGAGCTGCAGGCGAAGGCCGACGACCTCGCCTCCGGGATCCGGACGTACGTGCTGATGACCGTTATCTCCGCCGTGATCGCGACGGCCGGACTGCTCTTGAACTCGCCGGCGACCGTGGTCGGATCGATGGTGATCGCGCCGCTGATCGGACCGGCGATGTCGGCGGCGGTCGGCACCGTCGTGGACGACGAGGAGATGTTTCGGCGCGGGGTACGGATGCAGGTACTTGGGGTCGCGGTCGCGATCGCGGCCGCGACGCTGTTCGCGTTCGCGCTGCGGTGGCTCGCGCTCGTCCCGCCGGGACTCGACCCGTTGGATCTCGCCGAGGTCTCCGAGCGGCTCGCGCCGAACGTCTTAGTGCTCGTCGTGGCGATCGGCGCCGGTCTCGCCGGGATCATCTCGCTGATGACGGGCGTCTCCGCGGCGCTGGTGGGCGTGATGATCGCGGTGGCGCTCATTCCGCCGGCGGCCGCCGTCGGTATCGGGATCGCCTTTCAGATCCCGCGGCTCGTGATCGGCGCGGGCGTGATCGTCGCGGTGAACGTCCTCTCGATCAACCTCTCCGCGCTGGTGACGCTGTGGTACGAGGGGTATCGCCCGCAGCGCTGGTTCCGCGAGGACGACGCGCGCGCGGCCTTCCTGAAGCGCGCGGCCATCCTCGTCGCTGCCATCGCGGTGCTGTCGGTGTTCCTCGGCGGCGTCACCTACGACTCGTACGTCGCCTCGACGACCGAGGCGGACATCCGGACCGCCGTCGGCGACGAGCTGGACGCGATAAACCCCGGGATGGAACTGATCGAACTCGAGGTCGATCGGGGCGGGACGCTACCGCCCCGCAACACCGAACGCGTGGTGGTTACCGTCGGGGCGCCCCCGGACGTCGGTGCAGAGACAGTCGCCCGGGCCCTTGACCAACGGATCGAGTCGGCGATCGGCGAGGATGTGCAAGTCGAGGTTCGGCTCGTGGCGGTCAGCCGCGCCTGACTGACGGTCGAACCCGCTGGACCGCAACCGAACGCGTCTCCGCCCTCGGCGCGGAATCTCGACCGAACGATTTCCTCTGTTCCCCAATAAACATGAACAGAAACTATCTTTACTCCAGCAAAAGTTTAGTATCAGCGGTTTTTACGGTGCATGACGGAAGTAGAAGTACTTTTCAACGCGGCCCCAGTGCCATAGCACAGTGACCGACTCGACACGCCCCGACGACGATTCGATGCGCGAAGTCGTCGAGCGCTCCCGCAGCGGTGCGCCCGCGGTCGGCGAAGCGGTTCGGGACCGCTTCTCGTCCGACGAGGTGTTCCAGCGGATCATCGCTGCCGCGGACGAGGAGGTGACCTCCGGGAGCCGCGAACTCTTCTTCAGCGGGCTCGCGGCGGGGCTGGCGATCACGATCACCTTCATGCTGTACGCATCGCTGACGGCCGCGACCGATTCCCATCCGATCTTGAGCGTGCTCCTCTATCCGCTCGGGTTCATCTACATCATCATCGGCGGCTACCAGCTGTACACCGAGAACACGCTCCCGCCGGTCGCGCTGACCTTGGAACGGCTTGCGAGTATCCCCACACTCCTCCGCCATTGGACGATCGTGCTCGCGGGCAACTTCATCGGCGGCGGGATCGGCGCGCTCGTGCTCTCGTACGGCGGCGTCTTCACGGGCGACACCGTCGACGCGGCGCGGTACATCTCCGAGGGTGGATTCAGCATCGGCGCCGTCCCACTGTTTTTCAAGGCCGCGATGGCGGGACTGATCGTCGCCGGCGTCGTCTGGGTCGGCTTCGCCTCGACCGACTCCGTGAGCCGGATGCTCGTCGTCTACCTCGCGTTCCTCGCGATCCCGCTCGGCGACCTGTTCCACGTGGTCGTCTCGTTCACCGAAGTCCTCTACCTGTTCTTCGAGTACAATATCCCGCTGTACGGTGCGGAGATCAGCCTCTACTCCGGGATCGTCGGCTTCGTGATCCCGGTGTTGATCGGGAACACCATCGGCGGGATCGTCTTGGTCACGCTGGTGAACTACTTCCAGACCAGCCAGGAGCGCTTAGAGGAGGCGCGCTTCGAGGGAGTCACCCGCCGGCTCACGGTGCCGGAGTGGGTGCTCGGTCGCGCCGCCGGGCGCTCGTACGTCCCGATCTTGGACGCCACGGAGGCGACGCTGTTCGCAAACGAAGGCTACCGGATCATGGTCCCCATCACGAACCCGCGGACCGACGGCCCTATCGTCGAGCTTGCGAGTCAGATCGCGAGCGACCACGAGGACGGACTCGTCCACATCGTCCACGTCGTGCAGGCGCCAGAGCGGATGTCGCTGTCGGCGGGCGCCGGCCGGATCGCCGACGTCTCCGAGGAGGGGATGGCCGGGCTCCGCGAGACCGCCGAGGAGTACGACATCGACGTCTCCACCTCAACGGTCGTCTCGCACCGCTCCTTCGAGGAGGTGTTCAACATGGCCCGTCGGACCCGTCCGGACGCCGTGTTGATGGGATGGGGCGAAGACCAGCTGTGGAACGCCGCCCGTGCGGAGCGACCGATCGACGAGCTGACCAACCAGCTCCCGTGCGACTTCCTCATCCTGAACGAGAGCGACCTCGACACCTCGCGGGTCCTGCTCCCGACCTCCGGCGGCCCGGACTCGACGCTGGGCGCGGAGGTCGCGAGCGTGCTCTCTCGGACCGCCGACGCCGAGGTGAGCCTGCTTCACGTCGTCAACGGTCCCGAGAACCGCACCGAGGGCGAGGGGTTCCTCACCGCCTGGGCCGCGGAGAACGGGCTCTCGGACGCCGAGCGTATCGTCGACGACAGCGGCGACGTCGAGGGAGCCATCGCTCGGGAGGCCGCGGACAACACCCTCGTCATCATCGGCGCGACGGAGAAGGGGCTGCTCTCGCGGCTCGTCTCGAACTCCCTGCATCTCGACGTGATCCACGACGTGGACTGTTCGGTGCTGCTCGCCGAGCGCCCGAGCAACCGCTCGCTCCGGGATCGGCTCTTCGGTCCCGGACGGCGGGTGTCCGGGCCGCCGGACGGAGGCGTCGAGCGCGATCCGGACGAGGCAAGCGGGGCGAAGATTGGCGATTCGGGCCGACGGAGGGACGAGGAGTCCGATGATCTCGCGTCGGGAGACGACGACGGAACGGATGACGCCGGCGACGTTAGCAACGACGGCAACGCTGGCGATAACGGGAACGGCGACGACAGTGACGAGGGCGACGAAGCCGCAGACCGATCGGTGATCACGGATCACGACGATCCCGAGGAGGAGGACGACGAGGGCGAGGCGGATGACAGCCTCTCGCGAGAGCCGGCGGTGATCACGGATCACGACGAGCCCGACGAAGAGGAGGAAGACAGCGAGGAAGCGGACGACGAGGGTGACGAGAGCGAGACGGACGACGAGACCCGCTCCGCCTGATCGGGTCGATCAGGATCCCCCCGTCCGATAGCACAAACGATTCTTTGTCCTTTCGGCGACTTATTGGTGGTTCCCGACGAGAGGTCGGGTATGAACAGGAAACTGGCAACTGCCGTGGGCGTCGCGCTGCTCGTCGCGCTCGCGGGCTGTTCGGGACTCGTCGGGTCGACCGGAACCGCCGGCGTCGATACGGGCGACAAATCGACGCTCGACAGGAACATCGAGGTGACCGCGAGCGGCGAGGCCACGGCCGAGCCGGACCGCGCGACGATCCAGGTCGCGGTGACCGCGACCGGCAACGACTCCGCAGCCGTTCGCGACGAACTCGCCGCCGGCGATGAGGCGGTCCGCGCGGCACTCACCGACTGGGGGCTCGACGAGGACGACATTCGGACCGATCAGTACGACGTCCGAGAATCCTACGAGACGCGCGAGAATCCCGAGCGGACGGAGTATCAAGGCGTTCACCGCTACGCGATCGCGCTTGACGACGTGGACGCGGTCGGCGAGGTCATCGACGTGGCGATCGACGCCGGCGCCGACGAGGTCCAGCGGATCGAGTTCGGGCTCAGCGAGGAACGCGAGCGCGAGGTCCGCGAGACCGCCATCGAGAACGCGATGGCGAACGCCGAGGGCGACGCCACCGTCCTCGCGGACTCCAGCGGGCTGGAGTTGGCCGGCGCCTACAGCGTTTCCACCGCCAACGCGGGCGTGACGCCGTATCGGGTGTCCGACGCCGCCGTGATGGCCGAGAGCGACGGTGCGGGCGCCGCCACCGGCATCGAGACCGGCGACGTGAGCGTGCGGGTCAGCGTCAACGTCATCTACGCCGCCGAACAGGCCTGAGACGGCGCTCAGCTGGTGACTTTTTGGGAGAATGGGGCGCCTCCGTCGAGCCGCGGCGCTCACCGTTTATAAGCGACCACCGACCGCTTATAAACGGCCGCTCACTCCTCGCCGTCGCGGGTCGGGAGGTCGGGCTCGAACGCGGCCGCCTCGACGGCCATGTCGAGCACGTCTTCGACGTTCTCGTCTTCGGTGACGCTCATCGTCGCGTCGACCGATTCCGCCTGTACCGCCTCGAAGCGGTCGTGTTTGTTCGCCACCGTGAGGAACGGGACGGCCTCGCCGAACAGCTCGCGGACCTCCTCGCGGAGTTCGAGCTGGACATTGAGGGGGTAGCCGCAGTCGCCGGAGGGGTCGAGCACGAACACGACAACGTCCGCGAGGTGTTCGAGGGCGCTGACCGCCTGCCGCTCGATGTCGTTGCGCTCGTCTTCCGGCCGGTCGAGCAGGCCGGGGGTGTCGACGATCTGGTACCGGACGTGGTCGCGCTCGAAGTGCCCGATCTGGACGCCTTTCGTGGTGAACGGGTACTCCGCGATCTGGTTCGACGCGCGGGTGACCCGGTTGACGAACGACGACTTGCCCACGTTGGGGTAGCCCGCGATCACGATGGCGGGTTCGTCTGGTCGGATGTCCGGGAGCACTTTCAGCTGGTCCCGGGAGTCGCCGATGTACCGCAGATCGTCTTCGATCTGGTCCATCACGTCGGCCATGCGCGCGAACGCCTGCTTGCGGTGTTTCCGCGCGGTGTCGACGTCCGAGTTCCGGATCTTCGTCGTATACTCGTCGCGAAGGTCCTCGATCTGCCGGCTGGCCCACATCACCTGTGAGAGCGCCTGCCGGAGCCGGTCGACGTCGACGATGGCGTCGGCGAGCTCGTAGTAGAACGGCTCCACGTCGAAGCCGAAGTCCGGCCACGACACCACGACGTTCTCCAAGTTGTCCGAGAGCACGTTGCCGGCCGTCCGCAGCATCGACTCCTGCGCCTCGTGCCCGTGTTTGGCGCGCCCCGCGCGCGCCGCCCGCGAGAATGCCTTGTCGACGAGTTCCTCCGAGCGGGGGGTCGTCGGGAGGCCCTCAAATATCATGTTGCCCCGACTTGACTGCCGACGCGTATAAGACCGTCCGTTCGATGACCCCCGCGACACGGCGGCACACGGTCGGACGCGCCGGGAGTCGGCGACTTCTCGGCGTTCGCCTCCCATCGCCGCCGCCCCGCCAGAAACGAGATGAATGATCGTTATCTTTTCCATGCATATTTCGAGTCATATTTATGCTTCAAGGGAATATGTCGGGGTATGGCACGCTCGTTCACGCCCACAACGTACGAGGACCTCGATCCGGATCGCCGCCCGAGTCTCGCGGCGGCGCTGATCCCGGTCCTCGCCGTCGTGGCGTTCCTTGGTATCGGCTCGGCCGTCCTCGGACTGGACCCGCACCCCCCGCTTCTCTGGAGCATCGCCTTCGTCGGCGGGTTCGGCCTGTGGCTCGGCTACGACTGGGAGGAACTGTTCGACGGAATCGCCAACGGGCTCGTGATGGGGCTACAGGCGCTTCTCATCATCTTCACGATCTACGGGCTCATCGCGACGTGGGTCAGCGCCGGCACGATTCCGGGACTGATGTACTACGGGCTGGAGATTCTCTCGCCGACGACGTTCCTGCCGGCGGCCGCGGTCGTCGCCGCCGTCGTCGCGTTCGCCATCGGTTCCTCGTGGACCACGGTCGGCACCCTCGGTGTCGCCTTCGTCGGCATCGGTGCGGGGCTCGGCGTTCCCGCCCCGATGACGGTCGGCGCCGTCCTCTCGGGTGCGTACGCCGGTGACAAGCAGTCGCCGCTCTCCGACACGACGAACCTCGCAGCCGGCGTCACCAACACCGATCTGTACACGCACATTCGCCGGATGCGGACCGGTACCGCCGTCGCCTTCGGGCTCGCGGTGCTCGGCTTCCTCGCGCTCGGACTCCGCGCCAGTGGGGAGATCCCGGTGGGTCGGATCGCCGATATCCAGGGCGCGCTCGGCGGGACGTACGCAATCACGCTGCTCGCATTTATCCCACTCGTGGTTACCTTCGGACTGGCGCTGCGCGGGTACGCCGCGTTGCCGACCCTCGTCGCCGGCGTGTTCGCCGGCGCGATCACGACGATTCTCGTGCAGGGGTCCGGTTTCGTCGCCGCGTGGAACACCTTCATGTACGGCACCGCGCCGGAGTCTGGGTCCGATCTGGTGAACGAACTGCTCGCGACGGGCGGGCTCACCGGCTCTGCATGGACGATCACGGTCGTCGTCGCCGCGCTCGCGCTCGGTGGTATCTTGGAGCGGACCGGCGTGCTGGCGGTGATCGCCCACTCGTTCACCTCGTCCGTGAAGAGCCCGGGTGCGCTCGTCGCCGGGACCGGCGTCTCGGCGATCGTCATCAACGCGCTCACCGCCCAGCAGTACATGAGTATCGTCCTCCCGAGCGTCACCCTTCGGAACACCTACGACGAGTTCGGACTCGACAGCGACCAACTCTCCCGTGCGGTCGAGGCCGCCGGGACGCCGACCGGCGCGCTGTTCCCGTGGCACGCGGGCGCCGTCTACATGGCGGGTGTCACCGGAGTTCCGACCCTAGAGTACGCCCCGTACTACCTGTTCGCGTTCCTGTCGCCCCTCGTGCTGTTCGTCATGGCGGCGACCGGCTACTCGCTGAACGTGACGCCGGCCGCGGACCGGGCGCCCGCCGCCGACGAACCGGCCGTGGCGACCGACGACGACTGACGAGTCGACGGCGACGGCCGACTGACGGATCGTTTCGGCGGTTGGACGACGCGTTCCCGCTGTTTCGCCTTCGTCGAAATCCTCAGTCGGAGACAGGTTTCAACAGCCGTGCCGAACACAACACGTCTCTCTCGGAGCGCCGTCACTCGGGACTGTTCGTCCGGTTCAACACAGCTTGAAGAAGAGATGGAGAGATCAACACAGACACCAGTACGAGCGCTGCAATGGCCGAGAACAGCCGTATTGAGATGAGTCCTTCTGCGAGAGCGGCACTGATGATCGCCAGTTCGACTCCCGCCTTTGGAGTCATACCGACGCCGATCGCGGCGGACTCGTGGACATCTCCGCCCGCTATCAGGTTGCCGATAAACCCGCCGACAAACTTCGCCGCTAGACCGAAAGTAACGACGGCGATGACGAATGTGTCAAGCGTGGTCAGGACACGAAGATCGATCTGCGCTCCCACGCCTGCGAAAAAAAGTGGAATAAACATCCCGTACGCGATACCGGCGATACCCTCACGGACTTCCAACCGCGAGAGACGCTCATCTTCACCCACAAGCAGACCGATCATGAGTGCCCCGAGGGTAACATCGAGACCGACCGCCTCAGCACTGAAACTAACGAGGAATACCACACCAAAGAGGGCCAGTATATCTGCTTCTATCTGCCGTGAACGCGCCAGAAGTGACGACAGTTGTTGGATAACGGCGAACCGAGCGATCACGGCGAGGGCAAAGAACCCGATCACTTGTCCGAGAGTCGTCACGGCCTCGATGGTACCGCCCCCGGAGACTGCGAGCAAGAGCAGTGCGAACGCGACGAGACCGACGATGTCGTCCACGACTGCGGCCCCGACAACACGATGCCCGACACGCGAATCGAGCTGGTGTAGGTCAAGTAACGTTCGAGCGGTTACGGCGATAGAAGTCACCGAGAGCGCGAGTGCCAGGAAAGCACTCTCGGTGACGCTGTAGTCGAACGCGAGGCCGAGTGCGAGACCGGTGCCCGCGGGTATTATCATCCCAAACAGCGCGATACTGACGGCGGCAGAACCGACTGACAGGAGTTCTGTAAGGTCGAGATGCTCGTAGCCGATATCGAAAAAGAGGAGCATTGCGCCGATGATCCCGAACACAGCGAATGTCTCATCGTAGTCAATGAGACCAATGATGGACGGCCCGAGAACCAGTCCTGCGATGATCTCACCGACGAGAGCAGGTTCACCAACCCGTTCGAGGGCCTCACCGAAGACAAACGCGACCAGCAACGTCACGCCGACCACTAGCAGTATATCCGCCATCAGCAACGAGATGCGCTCGAATATGCTTGTTTCTTGCTCCCAATGTGCGAACTTTGACAAAACGCACGAGTTCACCGGCAGTTCTCCCGATCCATACACGATCTGTATGCCGCATAGCGTTTCTCTCGACTACAGGGAGTTTCAACAGAACCGCTATTTCCGAGGCCGTCACTCCGGGAGACGAAACGCGAGACCGTACATCCGTCCGACCGATTCCGACCCGATCTCGGCCGCGAGCCGACGGGCGGTCGCCGACAGCGCGTCGCTCGTTTCACCAGGGCATTCCGCGGCCATGGAGGCCGCTCGGTCGGCATGTGCGGAGACGTGGCTCTCGGTCCACGGGACCGGCTCCAGCAGCGTCCGCTCCCGCTCGAACTCCCAGCCGTGGCCCGCGAAGAACCGCCGCAAGAACGCCGCCGGGTAGAAGGTGAGCGCCGGGCGGCCGCGGGCCAGTTCCGACGCGGCGTTTTCGACGGCGAACAGCTCTCTGACCGCGGCACCGTCGGGCAACGGGTCGTAGTCGTCGACGACGAGCTGCGCGCCCGGGGCCGCGACCCGCGAGAACTCCTCGGCGATCGCCGCCAGCGCCGCGGGATCGAGGACGTTACAGAGTCCGTGCGCGGTGATCACGTCGACTGAGTCGGCGGGAAGGGGAGTCGCTCGGAGGTCCGCCTCCAGCACCGCCAAGCGGTCGCCGTCGCCGTCGTCACCGTCGTCGTCCCCATCGTCACCGTCGTCGTCAACGCGCCGTCGCGTCGTCCGCGCGTGATCCCGGTCGTTCGTCACGGCGTACACCCGATCGGCGCCGTTCGCGAGCAGTCCGGCGGTCGCGTTCCCGGCACCCGCACCGGCTTCCAGACACCGCTTCCCGGCCACCGACCGATCGTCGAGCGCGGCCGTGACGGTGTGCGGAACGTCCATCCGTCCCGCTCAGTGGTGCAGCTGTTCGGGAACCGGACTGTCGTCGTGGCGCACCCGCTCGATCAGGGACCGTTGGGCGACCTCGTCCATTCCATCGTAGTCGGCGGCGGCTTCGAGGATCATGGTGACGAGCTTCGGATCGCCGGCGTTGATGACGCTGGTGAGTCCCTGTGCGGCGGCGAAGTCGAACCGCTCGCGGATCTCGTCGGGCGCGGTGACCGGTCGGTACCAGTTCGCGAACGGTCGGTCCGCCTCGGGAAGCTCGTCGGTCGGGGGCCACGAGCCGCCGGCGAACGCCTTGATCCCCAGCGTGCCGACGTTCTTCTCGTCGGCGCGGGCGAGGACCGCTTCGTAGTCGTACTCGTCGTCGTCCTTCCCGGCGACGACGGGATTCAGGGGGAACATCACCGACTCGAGGTCGTCGATACGGTCGAGCGCATCGAGGATGAGCCCCGGGTCGCCGTGACTCGTCAGGCCCATGTGGTCGATCAGCCCCTGCTCTTTGGCCTCGCGAAACGCCGCGAGCGCCCCGTCGTCGCCCGTGATCTCGTCCAGCTCCTCGTCGTACTCGAGCCCGTGCACCTGATACAGGTCGATCGTGTCGACGCCGAGCCGGTTCAGCGATTGGTCGAGCTTGCGCCACGCGCCCTCGTAGGTTCGCTCTTGGGTCTTACAGCCGAGGAAGATCTCCTCGCGGTGTTGGCGGAGCTTCGGTCCGAGCTTCAGCTCCGCGTCGCCGTACGTCGGCGCCACGTCGAAGTGGTTGACGCCGTAGTCGAGGACGTGTTCGACCAGTTGGTTCGCGCCCTCCTGTTCGAGCCAGTTGAGCGCGATCGCGCCGAACGTCATGACGGTGCTGTCGTGGCCGGTGTCGCCGAGCGGGCGAGTCTCCATGCGTGCGCAATCACTCCGACGCGTGATAACAGTTGTCGGCCACGAGCCGACCTGTACCCGGCCCGAGCCCGGCTCTCGGTTCGGTAGGTTTACCGCCGTCGCCGCCCCGCCATTCGGACATGAGCCTTGAGGCCGCCGTCGCCATGCCCTTCAAACAGCGGGCGACGGAGCAGTTGGGTGAGGGGGAGTTCGTCGTCGCGCTGTCGCTCGATCGGGACTGGTTCTCCCCGGATCAGGCGAAGCGGCTCGTCGACGTCGCGGTCGGTCGCGGGCTGGTCACCGAGGAGGACGGCGATCTCGTCGCGAAGTTCGACCCCGCCGACGTGACTGTCCCCGAGGACTTCACGCCCGACGAGTCGATCCTCCGCGAACAGTCCACCTTCGAGACGGCGCTCGACGCGATCGTCGCTGCCGGCGTTGAGAAACAGCGCGCGGTCGCCGGTATCAACGAGCGCCAGCGAGCCCTCGCGGTCAGCATCGAGGCGGCCGCGGTCCTCTTCGCGAAGGAGCACGGTGCCGCTGTCGACCACCTCGCCGCCGACGTTCGCGAGAAGCTGGCCGCCGCCGGCGACGCAGCCGGCGACGCGGACGGCGAGGGAGACACCGGGGCCGACGCGACGACAGGCGCCGCGGAGGCGGAGTGATGGTCGGAGAGCGCCTGACCGACGGGGTGCGGATCGGCCAGCTGCTCGCCTCGGAAATCGCCGGCAACGAGGGCCGACTGCGGAACCTCGCGGTGGCCGACGCCGACCCAGATGTCGAGCCGACCCCCGACGGCGCGCTCGCGTACAGGGTGGTTCGCGGCGGCGAGGGAAGCGGGGCGGACGGCGATGAAGTCAAGGCGGAGAGTGAGGAAAGCGAGAGGGACCTCGTCGCCGAGGCCTATGTTCAGCCGGACCGGCTCCGGATCGAATTTGTCACGGGGGCGGGGAGAAGTGATGGGTCCGGCCTCCCCGCAGTCGCCGCCGACGCCGCCGAGAGCGCCGGACTCCGTGTCAGACCGAAGGCGGTCCGGCCGCCGCGGACGCTGGTGTTCGTCGAGGACGGCGCGCAGGTAAAGCGGGTGCTCTCTGTGTTCGAAGCCGTCGTCGCCGCGACCGGCAAAAGCGAGTAACGCCCCAGATCGCCGTCTTACTCCGCTCGCCCGTCTTACTCCGCTCTCCCGCCGTCGCTCACGGCAACGTCGCGCGCTCCCGGCGCCGACGGGTCGTCGGGTGACTCCCCGCAAACCTCGAACTTCCGGAGCAGCGCCTGCAGCCGCTCGGCCTGCTCGGCGAGCGAGTCGGCCTCGGCGGTCGCCTGCGACATCGCGGCGAGCTGTTCGTCGGCCGCCTCGCTGACCTCGTCGGTCTCGTCGGCGGTCGACCGGCTGATCCCCGCGACCTCCTCGACCATCGACACCGCCTCCTCTGTGCTCGCGGCTTGATCGTCGGCCGCCTTGCTGATCTCGCGGATCCCGTCGTCGGTCTCTCCCGCGTTGTCCGCCACCTCGGCGAACGCGTCGGCAGCGTCTCTGACGGCTTCGGCTCCGCCCTGCATGTGCGCTTCGGCGGTTCGGATTCCCTCGACGGCCGCCTGCGTCTGCGCCTGGGTGCCGGCGATGAGCTCTTCGATCTCTTGGGCCGCCTCTTGGGTCTCCTCGGCCAGCTGTTTCACCTCGTCGGCGACGACTGCGAACCCGTCGCTTCCGCCGCTACCGCCGCCACCGCCGCCGGCCCGCGCCGCCTCGATGTTCGCGTTGAGTGCGAGCAGGTTGGTCTGCCCGGCGATGTCGCCGATGAGGTCGACGATCTCGCCGATATCCTCCATCCGCTCGTCGAGAATCTTGACCTTCTCTGCCGTCTCGCCGATCGCGTCCCGCGACTCCCCGACGCTGTCGATCGCCTCGCCCGCGGTGTCCTGCCCCTCGTCGGCGATCGAGGCGGTCTCTTGGGCAGCGTCCGCGACGGTCTCCGTCGAGGAGGCGACCTCCTCGATCGTCGCCGAGAGGGTGTTCATCTCGCCGGAGACCCGTTCGAGCATCTCGCGTTGGTCGTCGGCGCCCTCGGCTATCTCGGTGACCGATCGGCTCACGTCCTCGCTGCGAGCCTCGGCCGTGTCCACGCCTGCGACGGTCTTCTCGCTGGCCGCGGACACCTCACCGGCGAACGACTGGATCTCCCCCATCGTCGCCTCAATCTCGTCCATCATCTCGTTGAACCCGGCACCGATCTGTTCCATCGCCTCGCTCTCGCTGTCAGCGTCCAGCCGCACTGTGAGGTCGCCGTCGGCCGCGCGGTCCATCGTCGCGCTGTAGTCGTCGGCCGTCGTTTCGAGGCGCCGGTTCAATCGCTCGACCTCTGCGCTGCGCGCCTCGGCCTCCGCTTTCGCCGCCTCGACGTCTTGGATCTCGGCTTTCTGCGCAGCGACGAGGTCGAGCTGCCGTTGTGCCTCCTCTCGCGATTTCTCGATGGAGTACCAGTTGACCATCAGCGCCGCGGCCAGCGCCGTGACGAACACCGCGTGGATCCCGCCCCAGACGATCGGGTTCGCGATCGCGGCGGGGTGGTTGTAGACGAGACTGGAGTCGATCAGACTGAACGTGCCGTGCCCGACCGCGACGTACCCCATCCCCACCGCGAAGGGCAGCCAGTCCTCGTACACCGCCAGCACGGCGAGGAACACGAAAAAGTGGAAGTGTGCCTCGATGTACCCCCCAGAGAACTTGACCAACGCCATCGACACCGTCATCACGCTGAACGCCGCGAGGACGGTCCGCGTCCGGCGCCCGAGTCGCGGCCAGTTCGCCAGCGCCACAGTTCCGACGACGGCCCCGATCATGCCGCCGAGCATCCACGTCGGCGTCGCGGGGATCTCCGCGCCCGTGACCGATTCCGTCCCCTCGTAGAGCCCTAACGCGAGCAACAGCGGCACCTGCACGAGGATCGCCAGCAGGATGTTCCGGTGGCGACCGCGCCACATCGACGCCGGCATCGACGTACCGTTCGGTATGTATCTGAGTACTTCTCGAACCTTTCCAACCGGTCCTGACGGACCATTCTCCCCCGCTCCCGACGGGCCGTGGCTCTCCCTATTCGACCCGACTGCTGATTCGGCCATGGTCACGAGAGCGAGGATCCGACAAAGAAGGTTGGCGTCCGAGTATTCCTTCTGATACTCCGTGAGGGGAGCCGTCGAACGTGTGTAGTCCTAGCGGTCCCAGAAGGGACGGCACCGCGGCCGAACGCTTTTAAGTCACCCCGGCCCGCAGTACGGCCGTGACGCTCGATCCGATCCACGTCGAGAACATCGCGCAGCTCGCGTACGGTATCGCGGGCGACGTGGACACGACCGATCACGACGACCTCGCGGGACGGGTGTGGCGCGAGTGGCTCCCCGAACTCCGCCACGACGGGCGGGTCGTGATCGAACCCGTCGACGAGCACGAGCGCCGGCGGGCGCCGATCGACGACGCCGCCCTCACCGACCGCCCGTTCGAGACGGTCCACGGGCTCGACTCCGGCACGATCAACCCGACCACATTTAAAAACGGGCTCGTCGTCGACGTGGCCCACGCCGCGATGGCGAGCGCGCCGACAGACTTGGACCTCCACCGCGACCGAACGATCGTCGCGACGGTTCACGCCGGCGACTCGACCGCGAATTTCGACGGCGAGTGGACCTCGCGCGACGACGGCCACACCCGCCAGCGCGTGCTCCACGCGCCGCGGGTGAACCGGTACGCCGAGGGGGTCGTCCACGCGCTCGCCTTATACCTCGCCGAGGGGACCCACGCGCTCGACCACGCCGACGAGGTCGACGACCTGCTCGTGTTAGACGGCCCGATCTACCCGAAAGAGCTGTTCACGTGGGACGACCGGAACCCCGAACTGGGCGCGCTCGCCCGCGAGGCGAAGCCCCGCGCCGTAGTCGAGAAGTACGTCCGGCTGGTCGAGCGGTTCGTCGAGCGCGACGTGCCGCTGGCCGGGTTCGTGAAGAACCCCTCCAGCGGGACGATCGTTCGCGCGTTGGCTCGGAAGGGCGTCGAACCGCCGTGGCCCGACGACACGGCGCTTTTCACCCGGCTCTTGGAGCGGCGAGAGGGCGACGGGGAAGGCGGAGGCAGCCGACCCGACCGCGTCGACGACGAGCTCACCTTCACCACGTGGTTCCGCAGTCGGGGCGGCGCCGACGCGACGATGGCCGCCGACGGCGACGCGCTCGGCATCGAACGCGAGCTCGACCCGGAGCTGTACGAGCCGACGTTCATGGTCGTGTACGACCCCCGGACCGACGTGACCTACAAGCTGGAGGCGCCGTACGCGTTCGCCCGCGACCCGTCGATCCGCGAGCGGCTCACTCGACAGGTCCTCGCCGACGTGGCGACGACCCGGGGTCCGCCGGAGGCGGTCGCGAAGGCCGACGAGCTGGCGCGGATCGCGGCGACGGAAAAGATCGCGCTCCGCCGGAAGTTCGAGGAACGCTTCGACAGCGACCAGCAGGCGACCTACGACGATCGGCGGTGGGGGAAAGAGCCGTATTAAACCGGGACGGCCGCGCTCAGCGAGGGATCACAGCACGCGCCAGAGGTACCCCGCGAAGATGATCGCGTTGTACAGCCCGTGTGCGAACCCCGGGACCAGCACGTTCTCCGTCCGCTCGTAGAGGACGCCGAGGATCGCACCGAGGACCACCGTCACGCCCATGTACGTGACCTGTTCGACGGCGGTGCCCTCGACGTTCCCGTGGAGCGCTCCGAATATGAGGGCCGCGATGAGGATCGCCGGCGCGGCGTCGAATGAGCGCCGCAGTCCACCCTGGACGACGCCGCGAAGCAGCAGCTCCTCTGCGGGCCCCACGATCAAAAGCGAGACGACGATCATCGCGGCGTAGTAAACCACCGGGTCGCCGGCGGCGATCGTCGCCGGATTCTCTCCGGTCCGGAATCCGAACTCGCGGAGCGTGAGGAGGATCCCGATCTGGAGCCCGTAGAGGACGATCGCGGAACCCACGATGAGTCCGACTTCTCGGAGCGACGGGAGAGAGACCGAAACGAGATCCCGCTGGTCGGTGATCAGGAGGTAGCCGACCACGGCTGGGAGGAATCCCACGAAATTGGCGACGGTCCGGACGATCGTGAACGCGTTCGTGTCGGGCGCGACGACGCCGACGCCGACCGCGGCTGAGGTGGCCAGTTGGGAGATGAGGCTAGCGACGACGAGCGCGAAAATGAGTGCGAAGACGGCGCTCGCGGCGTGGGTCAGTCGATCAACCGGGACCGGGAGGTCGTCTGTCATCGCTGGTGGTTGAGCGCACGGTGTGTTAGGCGCTCCGGAAGTCCACGGCGAGGGAATCGGACTGATCGACTCGCCCGGCTCAGGAGCCGTCGATCCGCAGTTCGCGCTTGTCGGCCACGGCGTCGGCCTCCGGGAAATCGCCGCCGCCGAGCAGTCCCCGAGCCGCCTTCTTCCCCCACTCGACCGCGGGCTGCGTGAACGTCGAGACGCTCGCGAGTTCGCCGTACAGCACGCAGGCGGCCTCCATCGCGTACAGGAGTTCGCCGAGCCCCCGCTCGTCGACGCGGTCGATCTCGACGCGGAGGTTCGGCACGTCGGCGGCCGCGAGGCTCGCCTCGGTCGCCTCGAACTCGGCGTCGAGCAGGTCGCCGAGCGACGAGCCGCCGAGGTACGCCAGCCCGTCGAGATCGGTCTCCGGAATCTCGGTCTCGGCGCGCTCGGTCGGCCGGATCAGCGACACGAGCTTGTCCGGCGGGCCGGCGCGGTACAGCTGGAGCTGAGAGTGCTGGTCGGTCGCGCCGAGCGCGCGGGCGGGAGTCTGGCCGAGCCCGTCCTTGCCGAGGCTCTCGGCCCACAGCTGGGCGAACCACTCGGCGAACGTCTCCAGTGACTCCGCGTACGGCATCACGGCGTTGGTGAGCGCGCCGCGCTCGGCGAGCGCGTACGTCGCCGTGCCGTAGGCGTAGGCGGGCGTCTCGAACAGCGACCCCGACAGGCTCTCCATCCCGTCGCGTCCGCCCGCGAGAATGGCCTCGATATCGTGGCCCTGCAGGGCCGGCACCGCGAGCCCGACCGTCGAGAGCGCCGAGAAGCGACCCGGAACCCCGTCGGGCACGTCAAGCACGGGGAGGTCGTGGGCGTCGGCGAGCGCGCGGAGGTTCCCTTCCTCGCCGGTCGTCACGAGAGTGCGGTCGGTCCAGTCGACGCCCGCCTCCGCCATCGCCTCGCGGACGACGAGGAAGTTCGCGAGCGTCTCCGCGGTCGTCCCGGACTTCGAGACGACGTTGACGACGGTCTCATCGAGGGGAAGGCGATCGAGCAGCGACGCCACCGCGTCGGGATCGACGTTGTCGAGGAAGTACGCGTCCACGTCGCTTTCGAGGGCGTTCGCGAGCGTCGCCGCGCCGAGCGCGCTCCCGCCGATCCCGACGGTCAGGACCGCTTCGAGGCGGTCGAACTGATCGGTCGCGGCGCGGATCGCGTCCGGGTCGGCTGTCTCCGGGAGGTTCAGCGCGGCGTAGCCGAACTCGTCGTCGGCCATGCCGGTGGCGATCCGGTCGTGTGCGTCCGCGACCCGCGAATCGAGTCGGTCCAAGGTCTCCTCCGTGAGTCCCGGTGTCGTGTCTAGGACGTTGCCGAGGTCGACGTGCATACCGGACGTGGGTGCGACCGGAACTTAATAATAGGTTTCCGATGGACTCACTGCGGCGAACTCGGCGGCTGCAGGTCGCGCTGGAACTCGTCGAACTGATCGAGGTCGTCGGGGAGGTCGTACTCGATCTCGCGTTCGTCCTGCCGGTCGGGGAGCCGACCGTCCTCCAGCTCGTCGGCGACTTCCTCCCACCCCGGCTTCACGCGGACGCTCCGGGCGGGTGAGCCGACGACGACGTGGTGGGCGGGCACGTCGCCCTGCACGACCGAGCGCGCGCCGACGACGCTGTTCTCGCCGACCCGGCAGCCGGCCCGGACCATCGCGTCGTAGGTGACGCGAGCGTCGTCCTCGACGATCGTGTGGAAGTTCCGGACCTCGGTCTGGTCGACGAGGTCGTGGTCGTGGCTGTAGAGGTGGACGCCGTCCGAGATCGACGCGCGGTCACCGATCGTTAGCTTCCCGCGGTCGTCGAGGTGGACACCGTCGTGGATCACGACGTTGTCGCCGACCTCGATGTTGTGGCCGTAGGTGACGGAGATGCCCTTGAAAAACCGGCAGTCGTCGCCGCACTCGGCGAACAGGTGGTTGCCGAGCATCTGTCGGAATCGGAGCGCGAAATCGACGTTGTCGGCCATCGGCGTGGCGTCGAACTGCCGCCAGAGCCACTGGAGGTGTTTGGAACGTTGGAACTGCTCCTCGTCCTTCTCGGCGTAGTACTCCGACTCCAGCGTGGCGTTGCACGGGTCGTACCCCTGCAGGCGGACGCGTTCGGCTCTCGGCACCGACTCGCCGTCCTGCCACGCCTCCCAGCGCTCGCGGTCGCCGTGGAGGTCGATCAGTGTGTCTCGGACCACCTCGCAGGTGTCCTCCTCCGAGGAGAGGCGCTCGTCCACCTCGTCGATAAACCCTCGGACCCCGGCCTCCGCACCGTCGGGCAGGGAGACGTGTCGCTTTGTCATCGTCGCACGTTCGTCGCCATCACTCAAAGGGATTCGGTTGTGCGACGCCCGCGCACCGACTGCTCACCCCGATGCCGTCGCGCCGGAACCGACGCCCGTCTCCGTTCATGTTGTCTCAAAAAACTTATTGTTGCAGCAACACTTTTGTTTCAGTTCCCTGTATTGTTTCGTGGTACCATATGCCAGAAGTCAAATTCGAAGTTGATGTCGACAGCCCGCCGGACGAACAGCCGACGGCCAAACCGTTCAACCGATGGCATCCGGACATCCCGCCGGTCGTGGAGGCAGAACCCGGAGAAACGATTCGACTCGAAGCGCTAGACTGGACAGGCGGACAGATATCTGACAACGACGACCCCAACGAGGTCCGAGACGTCGACCTCACGCAAGTCCACTACCTCGCCGGCCCCGTGCGCGTCGAGGGGGCGGAGCCCGGTGACCTGTTGAAAGTCGAGTTCCACGACATGGGGCCGCTGAACGACCGCTCGGAGTTCGGCTTCACCGGAACCTTCTCACAGCAGAACGGCGGGGGCTTTCTGACCGACCACTTCCCGGACGCCGCGAAGTCGATCTGGGAGATCGACGGCTACACCGTCTCGTCCCGGCACGTCCCCGATGTCCGCTACGAGGGGAAGATCCATCCCGGACTCGCGGGTTGTGCGCCGAGCCAAGAGCTGTTGGAGGAGTGGAACGAGCGGGAGCAGGAGCTGATCGACAAACACGAGGAAGACCCGAGTTCGATCCCGAACCACCCGACCGGGGAGGCGGAGCCGGGCGTCGCGAACCCGCCGACCACGGAGGGCGCACAGATGGGCGAGATGGACCCCGACGCGGCCGAGGAGGCGGCGAAGGAGGCCGCGAGGACGGTTCCGCCACGCGAACACGGCGGGAACCACGACATCAAGGACCTCTCCATCGGCTCGACGGTGTACTTCCCCGTCTACGTCGAGGGGGCGAACTTCGCGCTCGGCGACTTCCACGCCTCGCAGGGCGACGGCGAGATCACCTTCTGCGGCGCGATCGAGATGGCGGGCTACGCCGACGTGGAGTTCGACTTGGTCAAGAACGGCATGGAGGAACACGGCGTCGACCACCCGATCTTCGAGCCCGGCCACCGCGGCCCCAACTTCGAGGACTACATCACGTTCTGCGGCTACTCCGTGACGGAGGACGGCGAGCAGCGCTACATCGACTCGCACACCGCCTACCGCCGGGCGTGTCTACAGGCGATCGACTACCTCAAGAAGTTCGGCTACACGGGCCAACAGGCGCTCCACATCCTTGGCACCGTCCCGGCCGAGGGGCGTCAGAGCGGCGTCGTCGACGTCCCGAACGCGTGCTCGACGTTGGCGGTGCCGAAGGGCGTCTTCGAGTTCGACATCTCTCCCGGGAATCTGGACAACCGAGCCGATCGCGGCGATCTTGTCGTCACCGACGATCCCCTTGAGTGATCGGTCGGGCCGGCCGAGCGACTGTCGACGGGGTCGCTCGCGTCCCCGACAAAGAGCTCGTTCCGAAATGGCGGGAGCTCGTTCCGGAATGACGAGAGCTCGTTCCGGGCGGAGAGAGGGACCGACTCCGAGATGCACGCTGCGCTGCGATCGACGTGACACGATTCGATATGGCATTCACGACCGAAGCGACCGAGGAATCGAGTACCGAAGAACGATCCGACGATCTGCTCGGACCGGGGAAAGCGATCGCGGCGACGCTCGGAAGCACGCTCGGCCCGAACGGGTTGGACAAGATGGTGATCGACCGAAGCGGAAGCGTCGTCGTGACAAACACCGGTGCGACCGTTCTCGACGGACTGGAGATCGACGCGCCGATCGGTCGCGTGATCCGAGATGCGGTCCAAGCCCACGCGCGACACGTCGGCGACGGGACCACCACGACGGCCCTGCTCGTCGGCGAACTCCTCGACGCGGCCGACACGCTCGCCGAGCGAGGGCTGCACCCGACCTCGATCGTCGACGGGTACGCCCGCGCGGCCTCGCACGCCCGTGACGCCCTCGACGAGCTCAGCGTCCCGGTCGATCCGGACGACGAGCGGCTCCGCGAGGTCGCGTCGACGGCGGTTACCGGACGCTGGGACGCGGCGTCGGCCCGGCGGTTCGCTGATATCACCGTTGACGCGCTCCGCTCGGTCGACTTCGACGCCGCCCGGCTCACGATTCAGGCGTATCCCGGCGGCGAACTGACCGACTCCGAGCGAGTGAAGGGGATCCTCGTCGACCTGGAGGGGTCGTCGACGACGATCGACGGGTTCGGCACCAACGACCGCCGGGCGCTCACTGATCCGACGGTTGCGCTCGTCGACGGCGAACTGACGCCCCCTACCGCCGAGGCGTCGGGGACGGTGAGGGTCCGAACCCCCGACGACCTCGCAGCCGTCAGGGAGCACGAACGGGCAGCCGACGAGAGGCTGATCCGGTCGATCGCGGACCGCGACGTCGACGTGCTCGTGTGTCAGAAGTCGATCGACGACGCGGTGAAGACCGACCTCGCACGCGCCGGCGTGCTTCCCGTCGAACGGACCAGACGCGACGAGTTCGACGCGATCGCTCGCGCCGCGAACGCGACCGCGGTCGCCGCGATCGCCGACCTCGATCGGGACGCGCTCGGGACGGTCGGAGCTGTTCGCCGTCGGTCAGTCGGCGGCGGCGTGATCGAACTCTCGGGACTCCCGGGCGAATCGCACGAGTCGCTGCTCCTGCGCGGCGGGACGCCGCACGTCGCCGAGGAGACGAAGCGGATCGTCGAGGACTGCCTCGCAGTCGCGCGCCACGCCGCCCACGGTGGCGGTGTCGTTCCGGGCGGCGGCGCCGGTATGATGGTCGTCTCCCGCGCCGTGGCCGACCGCGCGTCGAGCGTCGACGATCGGTCGGCGCTCGCGCTCGAGGCGTTCGCTGACGCGGTGACCGTGATTCCGAGAACGCTCGCGAGGAACGCCGGTGCGGACCCGATCGACGCGCTGGCTGCGCTCCGCAACCGTCACCACGACGGGGAGACGGCGGCGGGCGTCGCGCGCTCCGGCGCAGTCGGCGACATGTTCGACGCGGGCGTGGTCGAGCCGGTCGCGGTCCCCGCGCGCTGTCTCGAGACTGCCGTGCGGACCGCGAGCCTCGTGTTGCGCGTCGACGAGACGCTGGACGCGGAGCCGGCAGGGTCCGGCGTCGCCGGAGATGGACACCACGGACACGCTCATGGCGGAGACGACAGCCACACCCACGAGAGCGGCCACGCCCATGGAAGCGGTGGTGAACACGGAAGCGGCGGCCATGACGGCGGCTACCCGTGGGCGCTGAGCCACTGACCGGGGCACTCCGCGCTCGTAACCGGTCTTATAAACCCTCCCTCGCGGTCCCGGCGCGTGGGGGAGACCGCACCCGCTAAGTGTCCCGATTCCCAATTCGGGGTATGCAGCACCGCGAACTCGGGAACTCCGGCGTCGAGGTCTCGGAGATCGGCTTCGGCGCGTGGGTCGTCGGCACCGACTGGTGGGGCGACCGCTCGGACGAACAGGCGGTCGGTATGGTCGAAGACGCGCTCGACGCGGGCGTCACGTACGTCGACACCGGCGACGTGTACGGCCACGGCGACAGCGAGGAGATAATCGGCCGCGCGATCGGCGGCCGTCGCGACGAGGTGACGCTCGCGACGAAGATCGGCTACGACTTCTACAACAATCCGCAGGCCGGACACGGCGAGCTTCCGAAGGAGCTCGACCGCGAGTACCTCGAAACCGCTTTCGAACGCTCGCTCGACCGGCTCGACACCGACTACGTCGACCTGCTCCAGTTGCACAACGCGAACGTCGACGACATCACGCCCGAGGTGCGCGATCTCCTGCGCGAGTGGAAAGCCGACGGGCGCGTTCGCGCGCTCGGGTGGGCGCTCGGCCCCTCCATCGGCTGGCTGGCCGAGGGCGACGCCGCCGTCGAGTACGAGGAGTTCGACGCGGTCCAGACCGTCTTCAACCTCTTCGAGCAGCAGCCCGGCCGCCACTTCGTCGACACCATCCGCGAGACGGGCTCGGACACCTCGGTGATCGCTCGCGTCCCGCACTCCTCCGGCCTGCTCAACGAGCAGGTGACGCCCGACACCGTCCTCGAAGACGGCGACCACCGCTCGCACCGGCCGCAAGAGTGGTACGAGACGGGCTGGAAGAAGGTCGACGCCATCCGCTTCCTCGAAGACCCCGACGGCGTCGAGGGGACCCGCACGATGGCGCAGGCCGCGATCCGCTGGCTGCTCGCGCACGACGAGGTCGCCTCCGTCACGCCCACGTTCCGCGACGGCGACGACATCGCCGAGTGGAGCGCGGCGAGCGACGTGCCGCCGCTCTCCGAGGCCGAGTACGACCGGGTCGAGGAGCTGTACGCGCGCAACTTCGACATCGACCGCGACGACGGGATGGACGTGCTCCGAACGTCCGTCGACGGCGAAGACATCGAGGCCGCCGGCCTCGACAAGCGCGCCGCGTCGTACTGAGTCGCCGACCCGCCCGTTTCCCGTCGAGACCGCAGGACTGCGAGTCGACGGTGAGCCAATTGTCTACTTTCACCACGGATTGTCACGTGCTACCGTCTCGTGTTCCATGCCACCATGTCTCGTCGGATCGGGCGATATCGTCCGTGCCGCGCGACCCCGGTGAACCGGAAGCGCTGCCGCTCGCGGTCTCGAAGTGGTGGCTCGGTGGAAAACCCTCATCACAAGGGGCTCAGTGGGGGTAACACGTCGTCATGGCCACCGTCTGCAGCGTGGCCGTCACCGGGTATAAACCTCCCGCGATGGACCGACCGAAGCCCTGGGTCGGCTCACGGGATGGAGACTCAAAGCGGCCCGCTCACCTCGTCCGCGAACGTCTCCATCGCCGTCTCCGGGTCGTCGCCGCGCAGGTCGACGACGACGTGATCGACCCCGAACTCGTCGAGCCGCCGGAAGTACTCCCGGAACCAGTCGACGCCGGCGCGGTAGCCGAGATGGAGGGGTTCAGGCTCGGCGGTCGGATCGTCGGCGAACTCGACGCCGACGGCGATGGAGAACGGTTTCGCGCCCGCGAGCTCGCGCCACTCCGCGACGTAGCTCCGGAGCGTCTCGTCCGGGAGGTGGTAGAACAGCCAGCCGTCGCCGTGCTCAGCGATCCACTCGGTCGACTGTCGCGCGTTACCCGTCGGCAACACCGGGAGCGTCTCCGTCGTCGGCTTCGGGAGCACGTCGAGGTCGCCACCGAGTTCGCCCCACTCGCCGTCGATCTCGGGAAAGTCCTCGCGCCAGCACGCGCGCATCGCTGCGATCCGCTCTCGGACCATCTCTCCTCGCTTCTCGGGGTCGACGCCGAACGCCGCGTACTCGGGATCGCGGTCGCCGGAAGCAACTCCGAGGACGACCCGCCCGTCTGAGAGCCGGTCGACGGTCGCGGCGGACTTCGCGAGGTGGATCGGGTGTCGGAGCGGGAGGACGACGCTCGACGTGCCGAGCGCGACCTCCTCGGTGCGGGCGGCCACGTGCGAGAGCAGCGCCCACGGGTCGAACGCCCCGCCGGCGTCGCCGAACCGGGGCCAGTAGGTCGGCACGTCCCGCGCCCAGAGCCCGTCGAAGCCGAGGGCCTCGGCGCGCTCCGCGAGCCGGACCTCCTCGGTGGGGTCCGGCGTTCCGCGTCGCTCGCCCGTCAGCGGGAACCCGAGTCCGAACGTGAGCCCGCCGCCGAACAGCCGCCGGAAGCCGGCGTTGGCGTGGCCGTCGCGCTCCCGCGCGTCGAGGTCGGTCACTGTCCCGTCTCCTCGCCGGTGCCGTGTCTGCGCTCCGATCGCTGCCCTGGTCGCCGCGCGAGCGCGACGACGATTCCCGTCCCGACGACGACGGTTCCGCCGGCCGCGACGAACGCGATCGGGTATCCCGACGACGCGAGCCACCCGCCGACGATTCCGCCGAACCCGCCACCGACCGCCACGAGGGCGCCGTACGCGCCGAGCGCCTCGCCGCGTATCGCGGGCGGCGCGAGCCGAGTGACGAGCGCCGCCGCCGTCACCGCGATGGCGGCCCACGTCACTCCGATTGCCACGAAGGCGGCGCCGGTCGCGCTCAGCGCGAAGAGGGTACTCCCGCCCGCGACACCGACGACCGCGACCGTCGGGAGGGCGACGCCCCGTCCGAGCAGCGCGCCGGCGTGTACCTCGTACACGCCGTACGCCTCGGCGAGGCGGCCGGCCCGTCCGTAGAAGGCGGCGGCCGCGGCGTTCAGCGCGAAGTACAGCGCGAAGGTCTCGCTCGACCCGAAGCCGACGCCGGCGAGGTACGCGGGCAGTGGCGCGAAGAAGACGCCGAAGCCGGTGAACACGACGAGAACGGCCGCGAAGTACGTCGCAAGCGCCGGAGAGAAGCGATCGATGAGCACCCGGGGACGGAGCCCTCGCGGGTCGAACCGGGCAGGAGTGAACGGGAAGGCGGCGCCGCGGACGTTGAACCGCGACGCCTCGCGGACGCGGCGGCGGAGCCGCGTGGGGCTCGGTTCCGACACTGTCCCGGAGTCCGGTGGAAGCGCTCGCGCGGCCAGCGCGAGACCGGCGGCGGCGCTCGCGGCGCACACGAACAGGAACGCGCGCTGGGCGGTGACCGGATCGTACCGCAGCGACACGACTGCGGTAACGACGAATCCCAGCCCGAGACCGGCCGCCCAGCCGATTCCCTGATACTCGTTCAGTCGGGCGATGACCGCCGTCCACCGGTGCTCGGGCTCGCCGGAGACCGCGAGCAGGGTGAGCACTGGGACGGCGGCCGCGAACCCGAGCCAAAGCGCCGCGTTGGCGGCGATGACGAGGGGAACGCTCTCCAGGGTCGGGATGACGAGCGTCGTGGCGGTCGCGACGACGAGCGCCGCGAGAACGAACGGTCGACGCTTCCCCGTCCGGTCCGCCAGATTGCCGAAGACGAGGGCGCCGGGAACGCCGACGAACGACGCCGTCGCGAAGAGCACACCGAGCACGAACGCCCCACCGCCCAGTTCGACGACGTACAAGGGAACGATGAGCGACGCGCCGCCGAACGCCACGGCGGCGAGCCCCCACGCGAACAGCCAGCTTCTGCCCATGGCGTCGTCACGTAGCGGGGACGGATGAAAGCGGGGGGACTCACTCGCCGCCGGCGATCTGGGTCGCAACCCGGTCGCGGTCCGTCCGGATCCGCCCGGCGATCTCTGCGACCTGCGCCAACACGGGGTGGGGGTGTCCGGAGTCGGATCCGTACAGGTACTCGTGGAATGTCCGCCGTCCTTCGTCGGCGTTGGGTGCATCGACGGTCATCGGCGGGTCGTCGAGCGTGCGTTGGCGCTCGCCGGCGATATCGTTGCAGTCGTCTTCGAGCCCGTCCAGCTGCCGCCAGACGTCGATCGCGGCACCCGTCCGATCACCCGCCACGCCGTCAAGGTGTTCGATGAGACGGCGGCGTCGTCGGTCGACGCGGGTCAGATCAGCCTCGAACCGGGACAGCGCATCGATCTCCGCGCCGATCGCATCCGCCAGCGACGACCGGGCGTCGGCTGCCCGCCGGCTGCGCCGCACCAGGGCCGACTGTGCCCCGGTCGAGAGGGTGCCGTTGGAGGCCAGCGCGGTGGCCGTATCCGGGCCCAGCTCGGCCGCAAGACTCTCGGGGATCGTCTCGTCGTACTCCTCCCTGTAGTGAGGCAACGACATCACCGTGTCCCGGTACGCCACGAGCACGCGCCGGAGCCGGACATCGTTGCCGACCCCGTTCGCTCCGTTAGCCGTAGAGACGATGCGAACCGTGGCCGCCGACCCGTCGAGCGACGACGCGGTCGACGAGACGGGCGCGGGATCGAGTCCAGAGACGCGGTCAGCGAACTCCTCGAAGGCGTCGCGCTCGTCGAGGACCCGCCGGCGTTCGTTGCGGCAGTCGGCCTCGGCGTCGCGGATGTACGCCAGCGCGACGAACGCGACGACGCCGGCGATGACCAGCGCGGTGACGGTGCCGGGTTCGCTCGCGATCGAGGCGAGGTCACACGAGACGCTGGTACATTCCGTCGCGGGCTCCGCGCTCTGGATCCGAAAGATCCCCGCCGCCCCCTGTCTCGTGCTCATTGTATGCGCTAACACGGCACACGTACAAAGTGCTTGTGGCGGATTTCGACACCTGACACGACGGTTCCCGAAATCGGGCGTTCGCGAGTCATTCGGCGTGCTCCGAGACGAGGGAACACGGAATGCAACGGCGGTCCAGCTACTCGACGATGCCGTCGTCGGTGATTATGGTGTCGAGCATGCCGATCGGGGTCGCGTCGTAGCTTGGGTTCTCGATCGTCACGTCCTCGACGGGCTCGCGCATCACCTCGACAGCGTCGCGGAACTCGTTTTCGAACCGGAACTCCTCGATCCGCTTCGCGTCGGAGCCGACGGCGGTCACCGGGACGCCGAGTTCGCGGGCGGTGACGACAAGCGGGAACGTTCCGATGCGGTTGTAGTACGTGCCCCCGGTCATACACGTGATCCCGAGGAGGACCTGGTCGCAGTCGCGGAGGGCGTACCCCATCGCGCTATCGACCACCATCCGGGTGTCGACCCGTGCGATGCCGGCGAGCACGCGGGCCGTCTTCCGACCGAGGGTGCGCGGGCGCGCCTCCGTGACGTACACCGTCAGGTGGGCGCCGTCGCGGGCCGCGTTCTCGATCGCCTCAAGCACCGTCGTCGAATAGTCGTGGACCAGCAGGGTGTCGCCGTCCTCGATGCGCTCGGTCGCGTTGGCGGCGGCCTCCCCTTTCGCCGTCTCGATGTCGTCGACGACGCGGTCGATAGTGTCTTCGAGTCGCTGTTTGCCGTCCTCGACGCTCGTCGCCTCGCCGACGATCGAGCGCTCGACCTCGCGCATCGCGTTGTGGAGCGCGGCGTGGGAGGGGTTCGACCGCCGCAACACACCGGCGTTGTGTTCGAGGTCGCGCTCGAACTCGTCGACAGTCACGTACTCGCGGTCGAGCAGGTCCGCGAGCGACCGCGTCGCCTTCACGGCCACCGCCGACGTGCTGTGGGTCCGCATCGCCCGGATCTCGGCGACGGTCTCGTCAATCATACTCGAAGAGTCGTCGTCCCAATTCAAAGGGGTTCCGGGGTCTTGTCGGACGGAGAGAGCGTGAATCAGATCGACCGACTGACTACCGTCGTACATATTCGTCCACGGTGGCGCGTGCCTTCGAGCGGCCAGTAGGCCGCGAGTAGGGCGAGAGCGAAGCCCTCGCTTGCAATCGGACGTAGTCCGGTGACCGCGAGGCGCAAAGTGCCTCTGACAGTCGGCGGCAAAGCCGCCGGCGACGCGGCTGGGGAGGTGTGAGGCTGCGGTTGCGGTGCGTCTGGGGCTTTGGAAGTGTACTCTGCAGATCGAGCGCCAATGGTCTAGAAGCGAGCAACGGAACATCGTCGACGCCGGTGTTACCGCTATCCACGCCGCTACAGCTGTCTATAAAGAGATGAGACCGATCCGACGAACGAGAGAGTCGACGACGTGGCCGAACGAAATGCGAGTGAAAAGCCGGTCAGATACGCGTTAGGCGTACTTCGCAACGACGTTGAGCACGTCGTCGAGTTCGTCGCCGTCCAGCGAGTAGCGCTCCTGCGCGAACACTGACCGGAGCTCGGTGCGGTCCTCGGGGAGGAGGTCCGCGATTTTCACCGCGGTCGGCAGGTCGATCTGCTCAATCTCGGTCAGCTCCTCGACCAGTTCCCGGGATTCCTCGGCGTCGAGGTGGGCGAACCGGTTGACGTGCTCGATCGCGCGGGCGAGCTCGTAGCGGAGGTCGCGGTCCTCGTCGTCCGCGCGCTCCGCTTCGATCTCCACGAGGATCTCCTTCGCCTCGGAGGTGGTGACGTACTCCTCGTCGATTTTCTCTTTGAATATCGTCATCTCAGTTCTGCTGTGCGCTCATGTGGGCGGCGGTGACGATGAGCGTCTTCGTCTTGCCGCCGTCCGGGATCTCGACTTTGAACGCGGCGCCCTGCTTGCCCAGCACTGTGCCGGTGCGGCCGTCGAAGCGCGGGTGGAAGCGGCCCTTCTGGACGCTCGGGTCGATCTTGAGGTGGACCTGCGATCCCTCGTCGAACTCCTGAATCGCTCGCTGTGGCGGCGACGTGCCGCGGTCGCGGGGTTTGTTCGAGAGCTTGTCGCGGGTCGCCTTCTGAGGCCCATTGGAACTCGGCATGGTCTTGGGCATTCTTCCGCTGCCGCGGTTATAAATGGTGCGTTACGGCCCTCGATCGGGTGCCGGTACCATACCGGCGCCGAGACCCGTCCGCCGCCGCCATCGACGCCGAAATCTCTCCGCCTCCGTCGCCCTATCGACCTCGAACAACCCCACGCGACTCCCCCTTTCGAAAGGGCTAATCCTCTGACTCCCTACCCCATTCGTAATGAGTCACCAGTTGCCGGACGTTCAGGCGTCGGCGCCCGACGTCTCCGTCGGGCTTTCGCAGGTCGGCGTCACCGGCGTGGAGAAGCTCGTCAAGATCGCTCGGGGGGACAAGCGCCCCATCGTCCTCATGGCGGAGTTCGAGGTGTTCGTCGACCTCCCGAGCGGTCGCAAGGGGATCGATATGTCGCGGAACCTCGCGACGATCGACGAGATCCTCGAAGAGATCACCCGCGAGGAGGCGTACCGCGTCGAGGAGGTCTGTGGCGACGCCGCCGAGCGACTCCTCGAAAAGCACGACTACACCACCACCGCCGAGGTGTCGATGTCGGCGGAGCTCGTCACCCGCGAGGACACACCGGCGTCCGGCATCGAGACGCAGAGTACAGCGACTATCGTCGCCAGCGCCACGGCGACCGAGGAGGACACCCGCGAGGAGATCGGCGCCGAGGTCACCGGCATGACGGTCTGTCCCTGCTCGCAGGGGATGAGCGAGTCTCGCGCCCGCGAGAAGCTCGCGGATCTGGGTGTCGACGAGGAGACGACCGAGGAGTTCTTGGAGGCCGTCCCGCAGCCGGGCCACTCTCAGCGCGGCCACGCGACGCTCACCGTCACCACCGACGGCCACCCCGATATCGACCTCCGGGACCTGATCGACGTCGCTCGCGACTCGATGAGCGCCCGGATATACAACATGGCGAAGCGCCCGGACGAGGACCACATGACCTACGAGGCCCACGCCGATGCGAAGTTCGTCGAGGACTGTGTCCGCGCCCTCGCTGAGGGCACCATTGAGGAGTTCGGCCACCTCTCGGACGACGCCGTGATCCACATGAAGCAGTCGAACGACGAGTCGATCCACCAGCACAACGCCCACGCCGAACGCGAGGTCACGATGGGCGACCTGCGGGACGAACTGGACGCGGAGTAGACGCGGTCAGAGCATTTTTCGCCGAGTGATTTTGGCCGTCACTCCTCGAGTAGCGCGGTGTCACCCGAACGTCAGCGGCTCCGCCTCTCCCCACTGCGGTTCGAACTGATCTTTCACGCTCGTTGCGAACTCCGCGTCCTTCACATCGATCATCGCGAACGGCTCGTCGGCGGAGAGCGGATGCGGCACCTCGATACAGACCTCGATCCCGTCGAACACGGAGAAGGTCCCGTCGACGCCGGCGATCGTGCGCACCTCGAACCCCTCCATGTCCGAGAGGTCGGCGGTGTACCGCCGCCCGACGCTCCGCGGGAGCGCGTCCACCGTTGCCGGCGACAACAGCACCCGGATCTCGACGCCCCGGTCTAACGCCGCCTCCAGCTCGTCGGTCACCCGCTCGCCGATCGTCCCGAGGTCGAAGCCGGTCGCGGGCGCGCCGGCGACGACGACCATGCGACGTTCGGCAGCCGCGATCCGCTCTAAGAGGAGGTCGGTCGCGTCTTCCGCGCCGACGGCCGCGGTCCAGAACTGTCCGTCGACGGGCTCACCCGCGTCGAGCTCCGTCGAGAGGTCGTCGACCACGCCCTCGTACTGCTCCGCCTGCGTCTCCAGCTCCCGCTTTTTCTCCTCCAACAGTCGGTCGAGTGCGGCGTCCGGCTCGACCGCGGCGTACTTCTTCGGGCGGCTGGCCGCCTGACTCCGGACCAGGTTGTGCTGTTCCAAGCTGTTGAGCACGTCGTACACCCGACCCATCGGGACCTCGCTGGCCCGCGAGAGGTCCTTCGCCGTCGTGGGCCCGGTGCGCAGGAGCGCGCGATACGCGCGGGCCTCGTACTCGGAGAGTCCCAGGTCGCGGAGAGATGCCATACCGACCCATCCGTCGGCATCCGTATAAACACGTCGCAGGTTTACACGGGGCGGCGGTGGTCGACGGACCGACTCGCTTTCGATGGGATCGAAACGACTCCGGACCGAAACGCCGAGATCGAGTAGAAATATCGTTCCCGGAGCGTCACTCAACCGTCTCGGCGACCCGCGTCATCAACTCGTCCGGTGTTTCCGCCGGCTGGGAGGCGACATCCCCGGCGAGCACGACCGCCGAGCCGACCGGGACCGACCGCGGGGCAGGTGCATCCTCTCGGTGGGCGTTCGGGACGACGACCTTCTCGTGGTCGGCGACCCGCCACGCGGCGCGGTGGAGGTCGCTGCCGGGCTCGTCGCCGACGGCGACGACGGTCGTGCCGCGGAGGAGTCGCCCCGCGAGACTCCCGTACTCGGCGACCTGCACGCTCAGCCGCTCGGTCGCCCCGGCGAACGACTCGGCCGTCTCGCGGGCGACCGTCTCGTAGCGCTCCTCGCCGGTCAGCGCCGCCAGATCGAGCAGCGCGGTCGCCATCTCCACGTTGCCGTCGAGCGGGCGGAAGGGGCGGTCGAGCAGCCCTGCCCCGGACCGCGGCCCGTCGACGAAGGAGCCGTCGACGCGAAGCCGATCTATCGCTCGGTCCGCGACCGCGCGGGCGACGGTGGCGCCCTCGCCGAGCACGCCAGCGGCGCGGGTGTACGCGCTCACGACGCGGGCGGCATCGGCGAGGAGGTCCGTCTCGCCGACCTCGTCGCTCCCGCGGTAGTGGGTCACTGCCCCGGAGTCGGCGTCGATCAGGTCGCGTTCGAGCCCGTCGAGGATCCGCTCGGCGTACTCGCGCGCGCGCTCGTCGTCGGTGTAGGCGGCGACCGCGAGCAGTGCGTCGGCCGCGAGCGCGTTCCCGCCCGCGAAGACGGTCAGGTCCCGGCGAGGCGGGTCGAGTTCTTCGCGGTCCGCGGCGGAGGCGGCGTAGTAGGCGCGTCCGAGCCCCGGGCCGACGCTCCCGCCAACGCCGTAGCCGGTCCAGAGGCCGTCGGTGAGAAAGTCGACCGCGTCGGTCGCGGGCGCGAGGTACGCCTCGTCGCCCGTGTAGAGGTAGGCGTTCGCGAACGCCCGGGTGACGGCCGCGTTCGTGTCGATCGGCTTCTCGTAGGCCACGTCGCCCCAGTCGGGCGTCCCCGCGAACCGGAAGAAGCCGCCGGCCACGTCGTCGGCGAGGTGATCGCGCACCGCGTCGAGCGTCCGGAGGGCCCGACCGCGGTCGCGCTTCAACGCGAACTCGATGGTGCGAGGAAGCGGGAACTTCGCGTCCGACCCCCAGCCGGCGTGCTCCTCGTCGTACTTGGCCTCGATCTGGCCGGCGAGGTGGCTCTCGATCGCGTCCGTCAGCTCCCCCCTCGGCGGGAGGTCGGCGTCGAGCGCGCGGGGAACCCGGCCCGCCGAACGTCCCTTGTCGGCCCACATCTGCCGGACCGATTCGAGCACCTGCCGCATCCCGTCCACGTCGAGGTAGCCCGCCCCGGTGAGCAGTTCGCCTTCCGGCGTGAGGAAGGCCGTCGTCGGGAACCCGCCCATGTTGTACCGCTCGCGCACTCGCGGATGGCGGTCGACGTCGACGCGAATCGGAACGAACCCCTCGTTGACGTTGGCGGCGATCCGCGGCTCCGCGTAGGTGACCGCGTCCATCTCGTGACAGCCCTCACACCACGTGGCTGAGAGCGACAGCAGGACCGGACAGTCCCGCTCGTCGGCCTCGGCGAAGGCCTCAGCGCCCCAATCGAGCCACTCGACGTGCGTCTCGTCGGTCATACCGACAGTCGAGTCGGACGGTGGGTAAGCGCTTCGAGACCGGCCGGTGCGGGGGCGGGTGGTCAGCGGGAGAGAGGAAGCCGGTCGGAGGGCGTTCGGGTGTCCTGCGATGCAATTCGGATTGGCGAGCAACGCGATTCGGAGGGCGCGACAGCCTCAGCGCTTGTGGTCGTGGCCGATCGCGAGCGCGAGGGCGTTCGCGAACAGCAGAGCGACGAACAGCAGACCGGGAGTGCCTTCGAGCCCCATGTAGAGGAGCATGGGATACGTGGCCGGGATGGCGATCGCCGCCCAGAAGGCGGCGGCCTTCACCGTGCCGGTCATCAGCCCGGCCACCTGCTGGCCGGAGGCGAGGCGCGTGGGTGCGGGGATGGACATGGACACTACCTCCTACGACCGACGATCCCATATAGCCCGCAGAGGGTTCGGGGAATTTCACTACGTTTCTCGGCGGGTAATGGACGTTTTAAAACAGGTTCAGAAACGATTTAACCGTTTATACGGCCCTCTTATCTTTTTTCAGCTGCAATCGACGATCGCCGCAGATCGCCGCGGGTCACCCCCGCCAGCGCGGCGAGTCGCGCGGCTGCCGGGGACCAACCGCTTTGTTCTTCCGAACGTACCGACAGGTATGACAGACACGGAGCCGACCACGGACCGCGAGGCACCCGACGGGAGACGGACCGCGATCGCCGGCGGAGCGAATCCTCGCGTTACCGTCGTCGCCTGCGGCGGCACCATCGCGTCCGAGCCGGACGACGGTGGCGCGGCGCCGGCAAAGACCGGCGACGACCTCGTCGCGGCAGTGCCGGGCATCGAGCGGTACGCGGCCGTGAGCGCTCGCGAGGTCTGCTCGCAGCCCGGGTTCGACGTGCGGTGGCGCGACGTGCTCGCGACCGCGACCGCGGCGCGAGAGGCGGTCGCGGACGGCGCCGACGGTGTCGTCGTCACTCACGGGACCGACACCCTCGCCGATACCGCGTTCGCGCTCGACCTGCTCACCGACCTTCCCGCACCGGTGGTCGTCACGGGGGCCCAGCGCCGACTCGACGAGCCCTCCAGCGACGTGCCCGCGAACCTGACGCTCGCGGTCCGGGCCGCCGCAGACGATCGATTCGCGCCGGGGGTCCACGTCGCGTTCGACGACGAGATCCACGCCGCCCGCGACGTGGTCAAGGGCCACAGCAACGCGCTCTCGACGATGACCTCGCCCGGGACAGGGCCGGTGGCGACGGTCACCCGCGCCGGGTCGAGGCTCGTCCGCGAGCCGCGGCGCGGAGTCGACATCGACCCGCTCGTCGATGGCATCGAGAGCGCCGATGTCGTCCCCGAGGTGCCCGTGATCCACTCGGGGACGGGGGTCAGTGCGGGCGCGGTCGAGCGCGCGGTCGACGCGGGCGTCTGCGGGCTCGTGATCGAGGGAACCGGCCTCGGCAACGCGACCGCCGCGATCGGCGACGCCGTGGCTGACGTCCTCCCGGAGGTCCCCGTGGTCGTCGCCGGTCGTCCTCCAGCGGGTCCCACCGAACCGGTGTACGGGACGCCCGGCGGCGCGGTCACGCTGGCGGAGCACGGTGTGACGTTCGCCGGCCCCCTCCCGGCGTCGAAGGCGCGGATCGCGCTCGCACTCGGACTCGCGGCCGACCTCGACCGCGACGGGGAAGCGGGCGACACCGATGCCGACGCCCTCGCCGACCTGTTCCGGACGCCGCAAGGGAAAAATCGACCGGCGTAACACCGGGAAGCGTTCGTGCCTACGGGAAACCCTTATGCGCGCCCCGCGTAGTGACGGCCATGATTCGACGCACACGGCGAACGGTCCTGTACGGCCTCGGCGGCGGGAGCGTCGCCGCGCTCGCCGGCTGCACGACCGAGGGCGACCCGGGAAGCGGCGACGGCACCGACGGGAGCGACGGCGGTGACGTGGGAGACGGCAGTGACGGCGCTCCCGAAACCGAAGTCCAGCAGGTCGGCGCCGCGCTCTCCGGCCCGGCGTGGGACCGTGAGTCGCGGCGCGGCTTCTGCACGTTGTTCACCGACGAGGACGAGATTCGGTGGCTGTTCGACGACGCCTCCGCGGAGGTAGGGGAATTCGTCGAGGCGACCGACTTCTCGTCGTCCGTGCTCGCGTACGTCGAATCGGTCGGGCCGACGACCTGCTACAGTCAGATCACCTTCGCCGACATCGGCGTCGAGGACGGGACGCTCGTCGCCAGCGCGACCGTCGAGAGCACCGCCGCGGACGACGAGCTCTGCGGCGAGGCGATCACCTACTCGGCCGCGCTGCTCCGGGTTACCGCCGACCCGCTGCCGGATTCGCTCCGGCTGTCGGTAACGAACGGTTGGGGCGAGACCGCGGAGCTGACCGGCGACGAAGGCATCCGCGACCCTGACGCGCTCGACGGGTTCGGTAGGCCCGACGGCGACCCCCGGACCGTGCCCGCGGCGCTCGACTGCGAGGACGACTCCTTCGAGCGCCATCCCGCCGCCTACTCCGAGGGCGTATCGTGGGAATCCGGCGGCCGCGTCGGCGATAACGGCGACGGAGCACTCGAACTCCGCGTCGTGAACCCCGCCTACGACGGCGACGACCCCGCGGAGGCGCTGACGTTCGAGCGCGGCGACGACGTGCGGATCGAGCTGACCAACGTCTCGAACCGAGAGGTGTCCGTCGGCAATCACGGGAAATACAACGTCGAGGTGTTGACTGAGGAGGGGTGGACCGATGTCCGCGGCGGGGACGACGGCCAGTTCGACTACACCGACGAGGCGATCGCCCACCCACCCGGCGAGACCGTCGTGTGGGAGTTCACGATGACCGAGTCGGGGCTCGTCGCCGAGGAGAACCAGCCCGACGGGCTGCGGGTCTGTCCCGACCTCCGGCCGGGTCGCTACCGGTTCGTCTTCTTCGGCGCCGCCGACATCGCGGTGGCGTTCGACTACGTCGGCTAGCGCGGTCCGGGTTCGGGTTGCTTCAGGCCCGGATCTCGATCAGCAGGTCCGACTCGGGTGACTCGCCCATCATCGAGCGGACGCGGTCCCACGAGAGTTCCGCACGGGCAGTCACCGTCTCGGCCGCGATTGCGCCGCAGGCGTTGCCGACGAGTAGCGGCACCTGATAGTCGCGGGGGTCGTGGGAGAACCCGTTACCGGCGATCTCGGGATCGCGGAGGGCGGCGCCGAGGAAGCCGGCCGCGAACGCGTCGCCGGCCCCGACGGTATCGACCGCGTCGATGTCGAAGCCGGGGTGGGACACGTCGCCGTGAGGGGTCCGAACGGTTGCGCCCTCCTCGCCGAGCTTGATCGCGACGACGCGGTCGTCGGGCTCCCATGGATCGATGTCGGTCGAGTCGGCGAGCGCGTCCGCCTCCGGGGCGTTCACGAAGAGCACGTCCGTGGCGTGGAGCGCGGCCTCGAACTCGCGGTCGCCCACGCGACGCCCCGGATCGAAGCTCCGCGTCGTTCCGGCCTCGCCGGCGGCGGTCGCAAGCGCGGCCGCGGTCCCCGGCTGCTGGCCGGTGAGGTGGAGGTGGTCGGCCGCCGCCAGCGTGTCGCGGTCGAGCTCGGCCGCGGTGAACGACTCGTTAGCGCCGTCGTTCGCCAACATCAACAGCTCGCCGCTGCCGTCGACGATCGCGTACTTCACCGAGGTCGGCTCGTCCGCGTCGACGAGGACCTGTCCGGGGTCGACGCCGGCGCTCGCGAGTTCGCGGAGCGCCAGCGCGCCCGACTCGTCGCCGCCGACGCTCCCGTAGACGACCGACTGGCCGCCGAGTCCCACGAGCCCGACTGCGACGTTCGCGGCGCTGCCGCCGCCGGACTGTTCGAGTAAGTCGATCCGGGTCTCTCCGTCCGGCTCCGGCAGCTCGTCGACGTGGATCGTCACATCCCAGTTGATGTGGCCGGCCGAGACAACCTTCGGAACGTGGCTGGCGGACTCCGGTTCCAGATCGGGATCGTCGTCGACAGGGTCGTCGGTGTCTGAGTCGCCGTCGAGAGCCTCGTCTCTCTCGTCGTCCCCCTCGCCGGCCTCCCACTCGGAGACCTCTTCGTCCCACTCCGCGAGCTCTTCCTCCCAGCCGTCAGACCTGCGGTCGTCGCCGTCGGTCCCGGGGCCGTCACCGTCGCGTCCGCTCATGGTTCGGCCCACGGCTCGGCGGCGCCCTCGCCGAACAGCTCCCGCATCAGCGCCACGATGCTCTCGGGCGGGAACTGGCCGTGTTCGGTGACAATCGCATCCATGTACCGCGGCGGCGTCACGTCGAACGCCGGATTCTCGACTGCGATCTCGCCGATCTCCTCGCGGGCCTCGGAACCGATCACCTCGCTTTCGTCGCGCATCTCGATCTCGACGGTGTGGCCCGTTAGCGTCTCCGGGTGGAGCTTGATCGTCTGAGCGGCGGTCATGATCGGGACCCCTCGCTCGCGGGCGTTGACCGCGAGTCCCGACGTGCCGATCTTGTTGATCACGCCGCCGTCCGCGGCGATCGAGTCGGCGCCGACGACGACGTGGTCGACCTCGTCGAGGTACCGTCGCGCCGCGGAGTCGACGATCAGGGTAACGGGGACGCCGGCGTCGCGGAGCTGTTCGGCGGTGATGTGGCCCTGCTGGCGCGGACGGGTCTCCTTGACGACCGCCGAGATCGACTTCCCCTGCTCGACGGCCGCCTCGATGCACGCGAGCGCGTCCGTCGAGTGACAGTGGGTCATCACCGTGTCGCCGTCGGCGAGGCGGTTCGCGCCGACCTGTCCGAGGTCGTCCTGCGCGCGGTCGAGCTGGCGGACGAACGCCTCGGTCGCGTCGACGACGCTGCGGCGCAGCTCGTCGACCGTCTCCCCCTCCATTCGCTGGAGGACGTAGCGGAGCGCGTTCGGCAGCGACACGGCGGTCGGTCGGGTTTCGCGGAGAGATCGGCCCGCGGCGCGCATCGACGCGCGGAAGGCGGCGGGGTCGCTCGCGGTCTCGCCGGACGCGGCCGCCGCCTCGGCCTGCTCGGCGAGCGCCTCCGCGGCCGCGGACGCGATGGTCGCCGCGCCGCGGATCTCCATCGTCGCGATCGATTCGGCGGTCTCCCGGACCGGGGCCGCCGGCTCTGTGTCGGTCATACCGATCCAGTAGCCGGCCCGGTATTTATAAAACCGGGCGGGAAGTGACCGGCACACCGGGCCGGCAGCGTCCGCCCCTTGTCCCCAGCTACGAGTCGTCGTTCGGCTGCTGGCCGTAGCTCTCGAACCGCTCCTCGACGGTCGCCATCTGCTCGTCGGAGAGCACGTGCGGCTCGCCGACCGCCGACGCCCGGAGGTAGAGCCGGCAGAGGTCCTCGACGTGGTGGGTGTTCTCGACCGCCGTCTCGATGTCCGGCCCGGTGACGACGAGCCCGTGGTTTGCGAGGATCGCGGCGTCGGAGTCGGCCTCGGCCATCGCAGCCACCACGTTCGCGGCCAGCTCTTCGGTGCCGTATGGCGCGTAGTCGGCCAGCGGAACCTCCCGCCCCACGGCCGCGATCATGTAGTGAACGGGCGGGAGCTTCCGGTGGAGCGTCGCCATCGTCGTCGCCCACGGCGAGTGGGTGTGAACGATCGCGCCCGGTCGGTCGTGCTTATAAATGCCCGTGTGCATCGGCACCTCGCTCGACGGGGCCATCCGGCCCGCCAGGCGCTCGCCCTCCAGCGAGACCACCGGCACGTCGGTCGCGTCGAAGGAGTCGTACGGGACTCCAGTCGGCGTCACCGCGACCGCGTCGCCCTCGCGGACGCTCAGGTTCCCGGTCCGCCCGGGCGTCAGGTCCGCGAGCGCCGGTGCGTACTCCACGACCGCCCCGCGGGCGTCGCGCAGGAGGTCGGGATTGGCGTTGGCGTCAAAATCGGGATCCTCTCGGCTCATGCCGCCACCTCCGTCAGGTCGCCGAACGTGTCCGGCCGGTAGTCTGGGCGCCGTTGCTCAGGGAGCTCCGCGTCGGCGGGCGCGTCGCCGTCGGCGACGAACAGCGCCGTGTCCATCCCGACCGCGTTCGCGCCGGCCACGTCGGCGTCGACGTTGTCGCCGACCATGAGCGCCTCGCTCGGTCGGCGATCGAACGCCGCGAGCGCGGTCGTGAAGGGGATCGCGCTCGGCTTCTCGCGGCCGACCTCCTCGGAGGTGACCAGCCGGTCGATCCGGTCGTCGATCGCGAGCCGCGAGAGCTTCTGTAGCTGGACGCGGGTAGTGAGGTTGGTCACGATTGCGACATCTGTCCCCGCCTCGGTGAGCGCGTCGAAGACGCGCTCGACTCCGTCACACAGCTCCATCTGGCTCGCGTACCCCTCCCAGTACGCGTCGCCGATCGCGAGCGCGTCAGCGGCGTCGCGTTCGCCGGCGTACTCCCGGAGTGCGCGCTTAAAGTAGATGTGCCGGTCGTGGGAGGCCGCGGTGCCGCGGGTCTCGCGTTTCGCCTCCCGACGCCCGGCCGCGTACAGCTCGTCGAACGTCTCGCGGTCCATCTCGTACCCGCGCTCGCGGAACGCCGCGAGGGCGGCCTGCTTGCCCGCCTCGTTGCAGGGGGCGTACGGGTACAGGGTGTTATCGAGGTCGAAGAACACCGCCTCGTAGCTCATGGGTCGTCTCTGTCGGGCTGTGACTTAAGAGTGGTTCGACGACGGCACGGAACTTTCCCGACGAACCTACCGCTTATCACCGATGACGCGGCCATCGCGCCCGTGAACTGAGTCGTCGTCCGTGGCGGCCGAGGCGGGAGCCCGGCGCACCGCCGCGGGGAAGCGGCTGCGCCGGCTGTTCGCCATTCGGCCCGCCAGTGAGATATCGGACCGTCTACTGCTCGTTCATCGCCTCACTGGCGATGTTGCGGCCGCGAGAGTTCAACGCCACCTCGCGACGCACCCGCACCTCTTCGACCACTTCGAGATCGATCAGTCGCTCGAACGTCTCCTCGACTCCGTCAACCTCCATTCCGAGGAACGACGGGATCTCGAACGGTGAGACGCCGGAGTACAGCGCCATCAACACCTCCCGGTCACGGCTGGAGAGGTCAACGTTCGTCGAACTGCGCTCTTCGCCTTTCTGGAGCCACGCCTCGACGAACCGCATCCGGTTGGGGTCGCCGGCGATGTGGGTCTCGATGCTCGTCCCCTCGTCGTCGGTGTGTGACACCTCTATCACGGGCTTCTTCTCGCCGTTGACGGTGCGTTTCGCGGCGTCGAGTCCGCTGATGTCGTCGAGGTCGAACTTCACGAACGCGCCGCTCTCCAAGGCCGCGTTGAGCCCGTTCTCGTCGATCTTCACCCGCGCCTGCTCCCACTCGGTCTCCTGAACGACGCCGCCCTCGATCGCGGGGTGTTTCGCGGTTACCGTTCGCTGGTCGAGCAGCGCTCGGTACACGTCGCGCTCGAACGCCTCGTGATCCGAGGCAGCGACGATCAGCACCTGATCGCCGAGGTCGAAGCTGACGTAGTTGGAGACCCGCGCGACCGACTGGTTGGCGTCGTGGCGCCCCCCCAGCCCCCGAAGCTTCGAGAGGGGGATCGTGCGCTTTCCGTCGTTGCCCGCGAGGATCAGCCGCCGGTTCGAGAGGAGCACCCGGCCCGGCGTCCACGAGACGTCGCTCACCTTCCGTCCCTCGCGGACGGCGACCGCGAACCGTCCCTGGGTGTCTGTCACCTTGTACTCGCCGTCGCTGTCGGACATTTACGGACCCCCGGCCCGGAGCTTCGAGACTGCCGAGAACACCCGCTTCCGGACCGCAGGGCTCTCGTCGTCAGTGAACTCTTCGAGCCGGTTGAGCGTCTCCTGTCCACCCACCTGACCGAGCACGAACACCGCCTTCGCCCGGGCGTCCTCGGGGTGTTCGGTTCCGAGCCGGTCGAGGAGGCGGTCCTCGACGATCGGCCCGCCGAGGCTCTTGAGGCTGGTGGCCGCGAACTGCGCGGTCTGCGCGTCGTCGTCCGCGAGCGCGTCCGCGAGCGCCTCGACTGCGACCGTCGACTCCCGTTCTGCGACGCGGCCGAGGATCCACGCCGCGTTCCGTCGCTGGCGGCTCTGTTGGCCGTCTGTGAGGATCTCTACCAGCGGCTCGACGACCGTCTCGTCGTCGGCCTGCTTCAGCTCGGAGACGACTCGATCGCGGACCGCGTGGCTCTGCTGAGTCGGTACGTTCGAGAGCAGCTCGATGATCGAGTACACCGCGGCGTTGCGCACTACCGCGCTCTCGTCGCCGAGCGCGCGCGCCAGCGGCTCGACCGGCTCGGGGTTGTTCGCCTTCCCGAGCGCGCCGGCGGCGATGCGCCGGAGTGACTCGTCGGCGTCGTCGAGCAGGTCCAGGAGGGGAGAAAGCGCCCGATCGGTACCGATGTTTCCGAGGGCGTTGGCGGCGGCCCGCCGGACTCGCGGCTCGTCGTCGAGCCGCTCGGTCAGCCCGGGGATTGCACGCGGATCGGCGAAGGTCCCGCAGGCCTGACACGCCCGGAGCCTGACGCGGGCGTCCTCGTCGTCGAGCGCCTCGACGAGGTGCTGGAGACCGCTCCCGTCGTCGAGTCGGCCGAGCGCGTTGGCGGCGGCCATCCGTAGCTCCGGGCGGTCGGCCTGCAGCGCGCGGGCGAACTTCCGGGCGGTGACCCACTCCGCCTCGGACCCTTTGGTGCCGGTGAGCTCCGAGAGGAGCTGTTCGAGCGCCGCCTCACCGATCTCGTCGAGCGCATCGACAGCGCCCCCGCGGACCTGTGCGTCCTCGTCCCCGGTCGCGGCGCGCAGGAGTACGTCGATAGACGGCTGGTCGCCGTGGTCGGCGACCTCGCCGAGGAACTCGGCCGCACGCTTCCGGACCGCGGCGCTGTCGCTGCCCATGGCGTCTCTGAGCCGCTCGGCGTTCCCATCTCGCGCGTGCTGGTACAGCGACATCAGACCCTCCGAAACACCCGTCGGCGCTTGTCGATCGGCTCGTACCTGTCCGAGCGGTCCGGCGGGACGCTCTCGGTCATGCCGAGCACGAGCACACCGTCGTCCGCGAGCGACGCTTCGAGCGTGTCGAACAGCGCCCCCTTGTGGTCGACGTCGATGTAGATCAGCAGGTTGCGGCACAACACCACGTCGAAGGGATCGCGGGCGCCATCGCGGATCAGGTCGTGCGCCTCGAAGTCGACGAGCCGCTGGACTTCCGAGCGCACCCGAAACGCGTCCTCGTCGCGCTCGACGTAGCGGTCAGGGTCCGAGAGCGGCTCCAGCTCCTCGGCGATGTCGGTCGTGCGGGTAGTGTGGTAGACGCCCTCGCGGGCGCTGTCGAGCGCCTCCTCGCTGATATCGGAGCCGAGCACCTCGACGCGTGACTCGTCGATCTCGGGGTCGTCGCAGGCCAACATCGCGACCGAGTACGGCTCCCGACCGTCCGCCGAGGGAGCCGACCAGACGCGGACCCGGCGCTGTTCGCTCGTCCGCTCGCGGAGCACGCCGCGGAGCGCGTCCCACATCTCCGGGTTGCGGAAGAACTCCGTCACGTTGATCGTGAGCGCGTCCATCAGCGCCTCGCGCTCGCCGTCGTCCTCCCGGAGCAGCCGCTCGTACTCGGTGTGCGACTCGGTGTCGCGCCGGCGCATCCGGGCGGTGATCCGGCGGTCAAGGTACGACTCGTTGTAGTACCCGGGCTCGAACGGCACGGTGTCGTTTATCTGCCTGAGGACGCCCTCGAAGGGCGTCTCGCTCTCGCCGCTCATAGGCTCACCACGTCGAGGACGGCCACGACATCGCCATCGCCGAGGACCGCCGTGCCGCTGAGCCCCGGTGTTCCCGACAACGGCCCATCGAGCGGTTTCACGACCACTTCCTCCTGATCGAGCACGGCGTCGCAGTGGAGCGCAACCTGCCGCGTCTCCTCCCGGATCCGCACGAGCATCCCCTCGTCGGTCACGCCGCCGTCGGTCGTCGCGGCCGCGGCGTCACCTCCGGCGGCGTCGCCGTCTGTGGGATCGTCGTCTCCCGGCCCGGCCGCCGTAGCGCCGCCGTTCGCGAGCCGCTCGTTCAGTCGGATCACGGGGTAGAGATCGTCCTCGTGGCGGACGATCTCGTCGCCGTGGACCTCTTCTACATCGTCCGCGCGGGCGACCTCGGCGATCGACTTGATCGGGATCCCGTACTCCGTGCCGCCCACGTCGACGAACATCACCTTCACGATGGCGACGGTGACCGGGAGCCGGAACTGGACCGTTGTTCCCTCGCCCGGTTCACTCTCGACTGAGACGGAGCCGTCGAGGTCGCGGGCGGTCGTCCGGACCACGTCCATCCCAACGCCGCGCCCGGAGACGTCGGTCACCTCCTCCGCGGTGGAGAAGCCGGGGTGGAAGACGAGGTCGTACACCTCCTCGTTCTCCATCGCCTCGACCGCCTCGCGGCTCTTGACGCCCTCGTCGACCGCCTTCTCGCGGAGCTGGTCGGGATCGAGCCCCCCGCCGTCGTCGGCCACCTCGATGATGACGTGGTCGCGCTCGCGTTCGGCCGTGAGTCTGACGTGTCCAGTCGGCTCTTTCCCGGCGACCTCGCGCTCCTCGGGGGTCTCGATCCCGTGGTCGACCGCGTTCCGCAGGACGTGGACGAGCGGGTCGCGCATCTCCGTGAGGATGGTTCGGTCGAGTTCCACGTCGTCACCCTCGATCTCGAAGTCGATCCGCTTGCCCAGGTCTCGCGAGATGTCGCGGACGAGCCGCGGGAACGAGTCCGACACCTGCGAGAACGGAATAAGGCGCATGTCCATCGCCGTGTCCTGCAGGCTGGACGCGAGCTTATCGAGCTCGTCTAAGGTGTCCGACTGAGCGTCGGTCGCCTCCAGTTCCCGCCGGAGCTTGATCCGGCTCGTCACCAGCTGCTCGACGAGCCCGTACAGCTCGTCGACCTGATCGACGTCGACCCGGATGGACTTGATCTCGTCACCGGAGTTAGAGTCGGATTTGGAGTTGGACGAGGAGTCGTCTTTGGCGCTCTCGTTCGCATCGTCTGCGTCGTCGGCACCGCCGACACCTACAGCCGCTTCGGAGCCGTCGTCGACTGCGTCGCCATCTTCGCCATCTTCGCCATCTTCGCCATGTTCGCCATGTTCGACATCTTCGCCATCTTCGCCATCTTCGACGAGGCCCGTCGCGATCGACTCGACCTGCGTGAGCGCGCCAAGCCCCTCGGCGACGACCCCGGGGTCGGCGTCGGCGACGAAGACGTCGAACCGCTCGTCGTACTCTCCGTCTTCCAGCGCTTCGGGGCCGGGAACCGTGACGTACTCGCCGAACTGACCGTCGAGCGCCTGCAACACGAGCGCCGCGTCGACGCCCGCCATCGCGGCCTCGCCGATCGTCACGTCTGCGTACACGACCGGGTCGTCGAGGGCGGCCGCCGCGTCGGGGAGTTCGGGGACAGAGATATCCTCCGCGTCGTCCTCGCTGCTCTCGGGGTCCTCATCGGCGGAGGCCTCGTTGACGCCACCGTCCTCGTCGCCGCCGTCTGCGTCAGCATCGTCGGCATCGCTGGCGTCGGTACCGGAGTCGGCGTCGCCGTCTCCGTCCTCGCCGCCGACGGTCCCGTGTTCCTCCATCTCGCGGAGGCGGCCCTCCAGATCGGAGGGGTCGGTCGACACGTCGCCCGTGTCGGCGATCTCCGACACCATCGCCTCGACGGTGTCGACCCCCTCGAAGAGCAGGTCCATCAGCTCGGGCGTCACCTCGCGGTCGCCCTGCCGGACCGCGTCGAGCAGGTCTTCGAGGGCGTGTCCGAAGTCGGAGACGCCTTCGTAGCCCATCGCCGCGGCGTTGCCCTTCAGCGTGTGGGCGACGCGGAACACGTCGTCCATCGCCTCGGCGTCCTCGGGGTCGGCCTCCAAGGCGAGGAGAGCGTTGTTCAGGTCGGTGATCCCGTCTTCCGCCTCGGCGACGAACGCGGCGCGGTGCGAGTCCATCAGGCCTCACCCCCCACGATCGCGCCGGCCACGTCGTCGAGGTCGTGTATCTCGCCGATGCCGCCCGTCTCGACCGCGCGCTTCGGCATCCCGTAAATGACGCAGGTGTCCTCGCTCTGTGCGATCGTCCGCGCGCCGGCGTCGGCCATCGCTCGGATCCCTTCTGAGGCGTCGGCACCCATTCCGGTCAACACGACGCCCACAAGTGGGCCGTCGACGACTGCGGCCGCAGAGCGCATCGTCACGTCGGCGGCGGGCGTGACCGATTGCGAGTCGTCTTCGTCGAGCTTGACGCGGAGCCGGCCCGACCGGTAGCTGTCGATCCGGGTGTGGCTTCCGCCGCGGGCGACGAGCGCCTCACCGGAGCCGATCCGAGCGCCGTCGCTCGCCTCGCGCACGTCGTACGCCGAGGCCTCGTCGAGTCGGTCGGCGAACCGCGCGGTAAACGCCTCCGGCATATGCTGGACGATGACAACCCGGCAGTCGGCCATCGGCAGCGCCGACATGACGCGCTCGACCGCGTTCGGTCCACCGGTCGATGCGCCGATCACGACCGTCAGCGGGCCGTCGATCTCAGTGGTCGCGGGCGGCGTCGAGGTGGTCGACACTCTGGAGATCGTCGCATTCTGGTCGCTGTCGGCGGCCTCGCGCTCGCGTCGGTCGCGGGTCGCCGCGTCGAGGTCGGCGTCCGCGACCGACCGGACGGCCTCGACGAGCCGATCCGACTCGCGGGAGACCCCGGTCGACACCTCGCCGCCGGGCTTCGAGAAGAAGTCGACCGCGCCGCGTTCGAGCGCCTCAAACGTCACCTCGGCGCCCTCGGCAGTGTGCGCCGAGAGCATCAGCACGGGCGTCGGCGTCTCGTCCATCAGCCGTTCCACGGCTTCGAGCCCGCCCATCCCCGGCATCTCGACGTCCATCGTCACAACATCCGGACGCGTCTCGGCGACCACCGACAGCGCCTCGGCGCCGTCGCCCGCCTCGCCGACGACCGCGACCCCCGCGTCGGTCAAGAGATCGGAGATCAACCCTCGCATGAACGGCGAGTCGTCGACGACAACTACCCGCAAGGAGTCGTCGCGACCGCCTCGCCGATCCGTCGTCCTACTCATGTGCGGAAGCGGGCCCAGAATCAGCATAAATCCACGGACCCGGTAATCACACCTGATAATTCAGGGGACACGGTTATTGGTATCTTCGCCGCAGAGGTTCTCATGGCAGCCATCGAGACGGACGCCGAACCCACGAAGGTACTGGAGTTCGGGCTGGGCGACGGGACGTACTGTCTGGATATTGGGGTCATCGACGAGATCGTCGACGCCGGCGAACTCACGCGCATTCCCAACTCCCCCGACCACGTCGAGGGTGTGATGGACCTGCGAGGACGCACGACGACGATCGTCGACCCGAAGACGCTCTTCGCGATCGATGAGGAGGGCCCCCGCGAGCGGATCGTCGTGTTCGACGACGACGAGATCGACGAGGGCGGCACCGTCGGCTGGATGGTCGACGAGGTGTTCCAGGTCCGCGATGTGGCTCCGGAAGACGTCGATCAGGCGACGACCGTCGACGACAAGGGGGTAAACGGGATCGTCAAGTCCGACGACCGCTTCGTGGTCTGGGTCTCCCCCGATGTCGAGGAGATCGGAGATCTCGACGCCGCCGAGCTCGGCGCAGAGGGCGAAGAGGCCGAAGCGTAGCGCGTCGGTCGCCGGCGGCCGGCCATCGGTCGCTCGCGTGCCGTCTCGAAATCGTTCGCGATCGTTCTCACCCGTGAGAACCGGGAGGCAACCCTTATCTGATTACCGACAAGTCGATCGGTATGCGCGCCTCAAGCGGCGTTCCCGGGTTCGACGCTCTCGTCGACGGCGGCTTCCCGGAGAATCGCCTGTACGTTGTCAGCGGCCCCCCCGGCAGCGGGAAAACGACGTTCTGCTCGCAGTTCGCCGCGCAGGGCGCCCGCAACGGTGAAGACGTGCTGTACGTCAGCATGCACGAGACGAAGGAGGGGATCCGTCGCGACATGGGCGGGTACGACTTCGGGTTCGACCGCGCGCTCGACAGCGACCGGATCACCTTCCTCGACTCCTTCTCCTCGGACGGCCGGCGGTTCTTCGGCTTGCCGGGCGAACGGCGGGACCACTCCGGCGTGACGAACCGGCTCACCGGCTTCATCAACTCCCGCGATATCGACCGGGTCGTCTTCGACTCCACCATGCTGTTGCGGTTCCTGCTCGACGACGACGAGGACACGATGATCCAGCTGCTCTCCTCCCTGAAGCGGACCGACGCGACCACCCTGCTCATCTCGGAGATGACCGACCCGAGCGCCTACTCGGAGGAGCACTACCTCGCGCACGGCGTCGTCTTCATGCACAACTACCTCGAAGACGGCGGGATGCAGCGCGGGATCCAGGTGCTGAAGATGCGCGGAACCGATGTCGACACCGATATTCAGGGTATCGAGTTCACCGACGGCGGGCTTCGGGTCGGCTCGGCCGCGACGGTGAGCCACTGATGTACGACCGGACCTTCGGCACGGAGTGGGACGAGCTTACCCGCGAGGAGGCGGTCGAGCGCGCGTTCGCGCTCGGCGTCGCCGACGGCGTCGGCAGCGAGCGGCCGGCAGAACTCGACCGCGTCCTCGACGCCTTCGGGAACGCGTACGACCGGAGCCTGATCGAACTCGCGTACGACGAGGGGCGGACCAAGGCGCTCGAAGCCACCACCGAGGCCGCCGACGCCGAGGCGGTCTGGGACCAACTCGTCGACGGCGCTGGCTCTCCCCGAGGATCGCCCGTATCGGCCGCCCTCCCCGGAGCGATAACGGAACTGACACTCACGAGGCGCCCCCGCGAGGGCCCCCCGTCGTCGCTCGACCTCCCGTCGATGCTCCGGAAGTGACCCCTCGGAAGGGTTTTACCCGATACCCTCTCAAGCCAGACACATGACCGTACTTCCCGACGCTGTCCGCGACGCCGACAGCGTGCTCGTCACCGGGCCGCCGATGAGCGGGAAGTATGATCTGTTCAACCGACTGCTCGCCGAGTGGTCGACCGGGCCGGTCGTCATCTCTACCGGCCGTACCGCGGAGAAGATCCGACAGGATTACGAGACGATCACCGGCCGTGACGGCGACGACGTGATCGTCATCGACTGCATCACCCACGAGCAGGGCGATAAACGCGACGACACGCCGACGACGAAGTACGTCGCCAGCGCTGGCAACCTTACCGATATCGGGATCAAGTTCACCGACGTCGTCGAGTCCTCGGCCGGCCGCGACCGCGCCGTCGGCGTCTACTCGCTGTCCCAGCTATTGATGTACTGGGATCCGGAGCGGATCTACCGGTTCACTCGCGTCATGACCTCCCAGACGTCCGGGGAGGGATGGCCGTTCGTCGGCGTGGTCAACTCGGCCGCCCACGACGAGCAGGTGGTCAATACCCTCCACGAGCCGTTCGACGTGGTCGTCGAGACCCGCGTCGAGGGAGACGACCGAGAGTTCCGCGTCCGCGGCCGGGTCGGGAAGCCCTCCGAATGGACCGCGTTCTAGAAGGCTCGTCGCTTTTTCATCGGATTACCCGACCAGCTTGAACTTGGCACCCAGCGGCGGGCCGTCCGGGATCCCCCAGTAGACGAACCGGTACGTACCGGCCCCGAGCGGCGGGCACACCGCCAGATCCCGATCGGGGACCGCCGACGCGATCGCCGCCTCTTCGAGGTCGATCGACCAGATGTACGCGCTGCCCGCGTCGAACGTCTCCTCGGCTTGAGGAAGCTCGACTGCCTCGCCCGCGGGCGACCCGCGGATGTCGAGCCACCCCTCGCCCGTCTCGCGCTGGAGCGAGTAGGCGTGTTTGCCGAGGACCGTCGCCGGCTCGTCGCCGGTGTTGCGGAACACGAGCCGCATCGACTGGCCGTACGTCTCGGCGTTCCCCTCCGTCGCCAGTTCGAACCGCGTCCCGGCGGCGTCGACGATAGTCCCCTCGACCGGTTCGTCGAAGGGGGCTGTCAGCCGGACGAACGAGTCGTCCTCGCAGGTCAGGGTCTCTGGGACCCCCTCGGGGCCCTGCGGGCCGTCGCCCGCGGCGAAGTCGAGACACCCCGCGACCCCGACCGAGCCGGCGGCCGTGAGGGTCGCCGCGCTCGTCGCCAACAGATCACGTCGCGTGCGCTCCATGCGACCCGTTGGGGTGCGGCCGGTTTGAACCGCACGCGTCGGCTCCGCCCGTGTCAGCATGCATCCCGCCCGCCCCGGTTCGGAACCGCTTTCCCGTCGGCCGGCGCATGATCGCTCATGGAGCTGTTCGGATCTAGCGGCATTCGCGGGGTCGCGCTCCGGTATCTCACGCCGGAACTCGTCCTCGGAATCGCGAAGGCCGCCGGCACGACCTGGGACGCCGACCGGGTCGCCGTCGCCCGCGACACCCGTACCACCGGCGAGCTGTTCGCCAACGCCGCTGCGAGCGGGCTGGCCGCGGTCGGCTGCGACGTCGACCGGCTCGGCGTCGTCCCGACGCCAGCGGTCGGCAACTACTGCGAGTCGGCCGGCATTCCCTGTGTCCTCGTCACGGCCTCGCACAACCCGCCGGAGTTCAACGGGATCAAGCTCGTCGGCGACGACGGCGTGGAGCTGTCGGTCGACGTGCTCGAACGCGTCGAACGTCGCGTCCTCGACGACGAGTACGACCACGCCGACTGGCGGAACGCGGGCGCTACAACCCGCGTCGAGTGCGCCGTCGACGACTACGTCGACCAGCTGCTCGACGCGGTCGACCGCGAGGCGATCGCCGACGCGAACCTCACGGTCGCGGTCGACCCCGGCCACGGCGCGGCGTCAGTGTCGTCGCCGCGGATCTACCGAGAGCTCGGCTGTGAGGTGCTGACCGTGAACGCGACACCGGACGGTCACTTCCCCGGCCGGGATTCGGAGCCGGTCCCGGAGAACCTCGACGACCTTCAACGGCTCGTCGCGACCACCGACGCCGACGTGGGGATCGCCCACGACGGCGACGCGGACCGAGCGGTGTTCGTCGACGAGAACGGGGAGTTCGTCGACGGTGACACCTCGTTCGCAGTGATGGCAGACGCCTGCCTCGAACCCGGTGATGCCGTCGTCAGCGCGGTGAACGTCTCCCAGCGGCTCGTCGATGTCTGCAACGCCAACGATGCTGACTTGGAGCTGACCCCCATCGGAGCGACGAACATCATCACGCGAACGCGCGACCTCCACGACGAGGGGACGAACGTCCCCATCGCCGGCGAAGGGAACGGCGGGGTGTTCTTCCCGCCGTATCGGCTCTCGCGCGACGGTGCGTACATCGGCGCGCGCTTCCTTGAGCTGCTCGCGGCCGCCAGCGACCCGGTCAGCGAGGTGGTTGCCCCCTACGCCGACTACCACTTCGTGCGGCGCAACGTCGAGTACGCGGACGACGACGAGCGCGACGAGATGCTGTCAGCCGCGCGAGCTTACGTTGAGACCGCGGACGCGGAGCCGAACACCACCGACGGCTACCGTCTCGACTACGGGGACGCGTGGGTGCTCGTGCGCCCCTCCGGCACCGAACCGAAGATCCGGATCTACGCCGAGTCCGCCGACGCCGACCGCGCCGAGCGGCTGGCGACAGACATGTACGTCGCAGTCGAGAGCGGACGGTAGCGCGGCTGCTGCTCACGGCTGTTGGTTATAACGCTGTCAGCGACGCCGATTCACTCGGTGACGACGGACGCGGTCGGCTCCGATGGGCACTTCGCCCATCGAACTGCGGTCGCGGCGTCGTTGAACGGCTCGGCGTCGATCCCCTTGACGTCCATCGTCCGTTCGAGGTATCGCCGCTTGGGACGCTCCGCGACCACCGCGAACCGCCCGACGCCGCGGGCGGCGGCGGCCTGCGCTGCGAGCCGAAGCATCTGTCGGCCGGCGTCCGAGCAGGGGCGCGACGTCCGCACGACGAGCACGACGGCGTCGATCCGCCGCTCGACTGCGAGCGTCCGCCACCGGTCGAGCAGCGCCTCGCTGTCTGACGGCGAGAGGCCCGTCCCGTGTGGAAATTCGACGACGAGCACCCCGTCGTCGACTCGGATCGACCATCGGTCGCTCGGTTCCATGCTAACCGTTCTCACCTGTCGGCTAATAAACGTACGCACCTAGATATCGGATATGATATTCAGAGCAGAAATAAGCGAGATCGAGGTCGCACGAAAACCACTCTCATCATCTCGAACTTCCCGGCATCTCCGGGACACGATCTCCGATAACCGGCTCGGTATCGGTACTGAAACCTACCGCTTCGCCGAGGAGCGTTCGACGACCGCGTCGGCGACGGCTCGCGCGAGCGCCTCGAAGTCGGCGTCGTCGGGGACCACGTCGACGTCGATCCCACTGTCTGCGGCGGTCTCCGCCGTCGGCGGCCCGATTACGCCCACGACGGCGTCGTTCAACCCTTCGATCGCCGCCTCGCGGACCCCGCGTTCCGCCGCGGCGTCGAGGAAGTGCGTCACCGTGAGCGACGAAGTGAACGCGGCGGCGTCGAGGTCGCCCGCGGCGGCCATCGCCGCGGATTCGCCGGCGTCCGAGGGGCGCGTCAGCCGGTACAGCACCGTCTCGGTCACGGTCGCGCCGGCTTCACGGAGCCCCGCTAAGAGCACGTCGCTCCCGTGGTCCGAGCGCGCTACCTCGACGTGTTCGCCGTCGACGCGATCCTCCAGCGCCGCCACCAACCCGGCGGAGGTGTACTCGTCCGGCACGAGGTCGACGGTCCAGCCCGCCGCCCGCGCCGCCTCGGCGGTCGCAGGGCCGATGGCGACGAGGGTCGCGTCGCCGGGCTCCCAGCCCGCCTCGGCGGCGAGTTCGACGCCCGTCTTGCTCGTGAGGACGACGTACGGCGCATCCTCGGGCGTCGCGTCCGTTGGCTCGACCGCGAGCATCGGGTCGGCCACCGGGTCGGCACCGAGCGACGCCAACAGCGCCTTCGCGTCCTCGATCCGCTCGTCGGCGGGGCGGAAGACGGCGACGCGGGGGGTATTGGAGTTGCCGTCGCTCACTCGTCGTCACCCTGCGTATCGTCGTTTTCGAGGAACTCGACGACCCGCTCGCGCGTCGCGGCCACGTCGCCGATCACGGTGATCGCTGGCGGCTCGATCCCCGCCTCGTCGCGGACCTCGACGATGGTGTCCAGCGTGCCCGTCGCGACGCGCATGTCGGGCCACGTCGCGCGTTCGATCAGCGCGACCGGAGTGTCACCGTCGAGGCCGGCGTCGCGGAGTTCGGCTGTGTACGCCGGGAGCTTGCCGACGCCCATCAACACGACGATGGTGCCGCCGGTGGCCGCGAGCGCGTCCCAGTCGACCGCCGACTCCTCCTTCGTCGGGTCTTCGTGGCCCGTGACGAAGGAGACGGAGGAGGCGTGGTCGCGGTGCGTCACCGGAATTCCGGCGACCGCGGGACCCGCGATCGCGGAGGTGACGCCGGGAACGATCTCGAAGGGGATCCCGGCCTCCGCGAGGTGTTCGGCCTCCTCGCCGCCGCGACCGAAAACGAACGGGTCGCCGCCTTTCAGGCGGACGACCGACTTCCCCTCGCGCGCCAGTTCGACCAGCCGCCGGTTCGTGTACTCCTGCGGGGTCCACTCGCCGCCGGCGCGCTTCCCCACGTCTTCGCGCTTCGCCTCCGGAATCCGTCCGAGGATCTCCGGGCCGGGGAGCTTGTCGTGGAGGACCACGTCGGCCAACTCGATCAGTTTGGCGGCCCGCACCGTCAGCAGGTCCGGGTCGCCCGGACCGGAACCGACGAGGTAGACCGTACCGACACCGTCGCCCGCGGCGCCGTCTCCCTCACTCATCGGTGTCGGCCTCTTCATCGGCGCGGGTCTCCTCGCGCGCCGCCTCGATCAGTTCGGCGGCTCCTCGGTCGGCCAAGTCCGCCGCGAACTCCTCGGCGGCCTTCGCGTGCGACCGGATCGGGAGGTCTCGGGTGTCGGCCACCTCTTCGGTGCCGTCGGTCGAGAGCACGCGAACGCGGGTGTGGACGTGCTCGCCCTGTACGAGCGCCGAGACGCCGATCGGAGCGACGCAGCCGCCGTTGAGTTCGCCGAGAATCGTGCGCTCGACGGTGACGGCTACCCGGGTCCGCGGGTGGTCGACCGCGGAGCGCACGTCCTCGATCACGTCCGGGTCGGTCGCGGTGACGGCGATGGCGCCCTGTCCGGCCGCGGGGACGAACTCCTCGCGGGGGAGTCTGGTCGTCGGCACCTCGTAGAACAGCTCCGAACGCCGGAGCCCCGCCTCCGCGAGGACGATGGCGTCGTACTCCGTCTCGACCTTCCGCTCCATCGCCGAGCGCTCGAGGTCCGAGAGCGAGTCGAACCACTCCTCGACGGTGCGATCGAACTCCTCGTCGATCTCGTCGGCGTCGGCGCTCTCGTCGTCCGCGTCGTCATCGTCGCTTCCTTCCGCCGTCGCCGCGCTCGCCTCGCCGGACGCGATCAACCGCCGCTCGTGTTCCGCCTGCAGGTCGGGCGCGAGCAGCTTCTCGACCCGGGTGTCGACGTTGCCCCGCAGCGGCTCGACGACGAGGTCCGGTCGCGCGGCCTTGATCTGTGCGGTTCGTCGGAGCGATCCGGTCCCGACGACGGAGCCGGACGGGAGGTCCTCGATGCCGAGGCCGTCGGGGTGGACGAGCACGTCGCCGGAGGGCGCGCGCTCGGGAACGCCGGCGATCACCATGTCGTCCATCCCCTCGGTGGGCACGTCCTTCAGCGAGTGGACAGCGAGGTCGGCGTCGCCGCCGAGTACCTCCTCGTCGAGTGCTCGCACGAACGCCCCCGTCTTGCCGAGGCGGTGGATCATCTCGTCGGGGATCTGGTCGCCGCGGGTCTCGACGCGTCGGAGTTCCACGTCGCGTCGGCGGCTCGACAGCGCGTCGCGGACGGTTCCGGCCTGTCGGAGGGCCAGATCCGACCCGCGCGTAGCGAGCCTGAGTGTATCGGTCATACCCGGACTGAGGTCCTCCGCGTTCAAAAGCGCACTAGTTCGGTCGTCGCGTCGAAATACGAACGGAGCGCGGAACGCCGACACGACCATTTATAACTGGGGCCGGTCTGCGTCGGTGACTGTGTGGCACGTTATCGTTTAAGCACGGTAACGTACTTGTACGTCTGAACGCTCGAGGTGCACTCCGCAAAGACACTGTAGACCAACACCGTCCCAGAGAGTAAGCCACTATTTCTCCGAATACGTCCTTTCTAACAAAGCGTCGGGAAACGGTTGTTGTTCGTATTGTGGACACGTCCTCCCCCGAACAACAGTCCAGTACGGAAGCACAGAAACAGCTCCTGGGCTGGCTCTTTAAAGTGGAGACACTCGATCAGACCGTCAACGATACCGAAGCGGTATTTCATATCGGGACGAGTCGAGAGTCTCGACGGATTCAGACGCTGATGTACGAGACGGATATCCTGAAGGCGGTCTTGGAATCGATAGCCGACGACGATGTACTATGATATCGGAGCAAATGTCGGTGTCTACACCTGTTTCGCTGGTCAGCACGCAGACCGCGTTGTTGCGTTTGAACCGCACGAAGGGACGGCAACTCGACTGCGCGAAAACGTCGATTTAAACGATATCGACGTTACGGTGTATCAGACTGCGGTTGCTGACTACGAGGGGACCGCATCACTGGCCCACCCACGACGGTCCCCTCAAGAACTTGGTCGTGTTGCAAAGCGGTCTAGACTTTGCCGCTGGTACTCTCAATTGAGAGGTCACAGTTGATTGCTGTTTTGGTCGAACGTTGGAGCAGTTCGTCGAGGAACGCTTGGTAGTACTCGGGGTCGGCGTACTTCACCAACCGAAGTTGGAGTATCGCTTCCAATCCCTCTGCTGTCCAGCGCATCCACTGGTTCTTGCACCGCTTGCTGACCTCGCCCATCAGTCGTTCGACGGGGTTCGAGGTCCACGGAACCTCGAACCCCTCGACAGCGTGCTCGGCGAACGTCACAATCGACGGCAGCCACCGCCGAAGATACCCTGCAGCCTTTGCTGACCCGAACTGCTCCAGTTGCCACGCTGTCTTCTCTAATCGCTCTCTCGTTCGCGCGATCCGCGAGCGGATCGCCGCGAACTCCTCCGCTGGACGATGCTTCGCCACAGAGTTCTTCAGATGGAACACCTCGTCGATCACCTCCGAAACGATCTCCTTCCGACGGTCCAAGGAGAAGACGCCATCGTCCCAGAGGGTGTAACCCAGCGTTCGGCCGACGTGGACGAGATCGAGCTGGTGGTCACGGTTTTCGTCGGTAAAGGCTGTGACGATGCCGCTATCAGCGTCACTGACGACCGTCGCGTCGTCAGTGACTGCGCCGATATCATCGAGTTCGGCGGCAGTTTCGTCCCAGTCAGCGTTGACCGACAGATCCAGCAGGGAGCGTGACTCTTCGGCGGTGTCTTCGCCGAGCGTTGCTTGGACGGAGTGGGACGAGCGGTCGTCGTCTTGGCTGTGGCACTTTGTCCCGTCAGGAATGACGGCGTCAGCGTCTGTGCCAGCGACACAGTCTGGAAGGAACTGTTTGAGCTTGTGGCCGTATTTCTTGGCATGGCGGTTGATGGTGGTCGGCGACGGCATCGAGACGAAGCTGTCGCCGTGATTGGCAGCGTCTCGATAGCTGAGCGAGGTAGCGAGATCGACGCTTTTGGCGGCGATGTCCTGCTGATAGCGGTTCTGCCCGTCGAAGTCGAGAACGTCTTCGACGGGCCGGAAGTAGCTGGATTCGTCTGGGGAAGCGGCTGTATCTTCGACGTAGTGGAGAGAGAACTCGTGTTCTCCGGCAGTTGTGACAGCTGTGCGGGTGTCGGTGCCGGCGCGTTGGAAGCGCTGGTCACCGTTGCCATGTGCGTGTTTCTCACCACAGAGCGCCTCGACGCTGGCGGCGTCGAGGCTCTCGACCAGCGATTCGAGAAGGACTGCTTCGAGGTTCTGGTCAGTGACGGCCTCGGCAAGCGTGGCGAGCGGTAGCGTTTTGTCGTCGTCGATACTCAGTTCGAACCGCACGTCGATTGTGGCGTGCATGGGGTACCTCGGTTTGGACACCAGAGGCAACCCCGCCTTCACGGGAGTCAGTTACTACTGAACTCTAGAGGACTTTGCGACACGACCAAGAACTTGGAACCGGCGAGTTCTCGGTCGTACCCATGGACGACGCGACCGATGTCGCCGAAATCCCCGTAACGCGGGTGGACACAATTGTCCAACAGGAAGACCTCCCACAGCCCACCGTCGCTAAAATCGACGTGGAAGGTGCCGAACTGCAGGTACTCGATGGGGGTGAAGAAACGCTCTACTCGTGCCGAGAACTGTTCATCGAGGTCCACACTGACCACGTCGACGTCGACGAGGTCATCTCACGATTGACCGACGCCGGTTTCGACGTAACGACACTGAAAGAGCGAGGTAACACGGAGTTTCTGTGGGCGACAACACCCGGCGCAGAGAGTTCTCCACAGTAAGTGCGGTATCGTCTTCACCTGTCACGGGAAGCTACCGCTATGAAAGACGTCCGGGTATCGTCACGCTCAGCGACGGCGACTGGATCGGCGTCGATCCGCTGACGCATATTTATAAACGACCGACCGAATGGCTGGAAAAATCCACCGCGTCACCAGCGGCCGCAAATACTACAATCGACCGACGAGGCTGTCCAACCGTCTCACCGTCCGGACGACGATTTATATACGGATTCGCCTCCCAGATACTGGCAACACGTACCGGACCGAAGGTGTGTTAGTGCTCGGGACCCAGATCCGGGTAATGGGAGTTCAGGAACAGTACCCGTTCGACGTCGAGGCCGTCCGCGCCGACTTCCCGATCCTCGATCGGCTGGTCGGCGGCGATCCGGAGTCGCCCGGCGAGGGTCCCGGCGACGACACGCCGCTCGTCTATCTCGACAGCGCGGCGACCTCGCAAACGCCGGATCCGGTCGTCGACACGATTGTGGACTACTACCGCGGCTACAACGCCAACGTCCACCGCGGGATCCATCAGCTGAGTCAGGAGGCCTCCGTCGCCTACGAGGAGGCCCACGACACCGTCGCGGACTTCATCGGCGCGTCGGGCCGCGAGGAGATCGTCTTCACGAAAAACACCACGGAGGCGATGAACCTCGTCGCATACGCGTGGGGGCTCGAAGAACTCGGGCCGGGCGACAACGTCGTCCTCTCGCAGATGGAACACCACGCGTCGCTGGTGACGTGGCAGCAGATCGGGAAGCGAACCGGCGCCGACGTGCGGTTCATCGAGGTGACCGACGAGGGCCGGCTCGACATGGAACACGCCGCGGAGCTCATCGACGACGACACGCAGATGGTGTCGGTCGTCCACGTCTCGAACACGCTGGGCACGATCAATCCGATCTCGGAGCTGGCCGACCTCGCGCACGACCACGACGCGTACGTCTTCGCCGACGGCGCGCAGTCGGTGCCGACTCGGCCGGTCGACGTCGACGACCTCGGCGTGGACTTCCTCGCCTTTTCCGGGCACAAGATGTGCGGCCCGACCGGTATCGGGGCGCTGTACGGCCGCGAGGAGATCCTCGACGAGGTGCAGCCGTACCTCTACGGCGGTGACATGATCCGACGCGTCTCCTTTACGGACTCCACGTGGGAAGACCTCCCGTGGAAGTTCGAGGCCGGCACGCCTTCGATCGCGCAGGGGATCGCCTTCGCGGCCGCGATCGAGTATCTGGAAGAGATCGGCATGCAGAACGTGCAGGCCCACGAGGATCTGCTGGCGGAGTACGCGTACGACGAGCTGACTGACCTCGGCGGCGTGGAGATCTACGGGCCGCCGGGCAACGACCGCGGCGGTCTCGTCGCGTTCAACGTCGAGGGCGTCCACGCCCACGATCTGTCCAGCATCCTCAACGACTACGGCGTCGCGATCCGTGCCGGCGACCACTGCACCCAGCCACTCCACGACGAGCTTGGCGTCGCCGCCTCCGCGCGCGCCTCCTTCTACCTCTACAACACCGTCGAGGAGATCGACGCCTTGGTCGAGGCTGTCGGTGAGGCGCGCGACCTGTTCGCGTAGGCCGGCGGGGCGCTCGTGTCCGCGGATCGACGGAACCCTTTTGACTCACACGGGTCTATTCGTGACCAATATGGGACTGGGCTCGGACATGTACCGGCAGCAGATCCTCGACCACTACAAGAACCCGCGCAACTACGGGGAACTCGAGGACCCCGACTTCACTCACGTCGGCGAGAACCCCTCCTGCGGCGACACGATCCAGATGCAGGTCGCCCTCGACGACGCGGGCGAGACGATCAAGGCGGTGCGGTTCACCGGCGACGGCTGCGCCATCTCCATGGCCTCCGCGAGTATGCTCTCCGAGCGGCTCCACGGGATGTCCATCGAGGAGCTCGACGCGCTCGACACCGACGACATCACCGAGATGCTCGGCGTCGACATCTCTCCGATGCGCGTAAAGTGCGCGGTGCTGGGCCGGCAGGTCGCGCAGGACGGCTCGAAGATCCACCGCGACGAGCTCGACCCCGACGACCGCACGAAGACCGAGGAATAGGTCGTCTTCTCTGCCAACCGATTCCGACCGTCCCGAGCCCACCGGACTTTTGCTCGTGAGTCACGTTCGTCCGCGCATGAGCGACGGGTTTGACAAGGAGGCCGAACGCGAGAAGCTCCGCGAGAAGCTCGCGGACGACGACGAGAAGCGCGAACACACCCAGCGGATGTCCGAGCTACTGTTGCAGGGAGCGACGATGACGAACCGCCACTGCGACGACTGCGGCGATCCCATCTTCCGCCACGACGGGCAGGAGTTCTGCCCGTCGTGTCAGGCGATCGGCTCGGGCGACGGCGCGCGGGGCGAGTCGCAGGAGAGTGCGCAGACCGCGGCGCTGGAAGAGGCGGGGAACGCGCCCCGAACAGTCGTGAAGACCGGGGACAGCGATGAGAGCCCGCCGCAGAAAGAGCGAGACGCGTCGGAGTCCCCGGCTGCGGATCAGTCGGCTCCCGCGAGCGCGAGTCAGAACTCCGCCACCTCGAACGCGGTCTCACCCCAGCCGACCACCGAGAAATCGCGTGACGATCCGACGACGACCCCGCCAGCCGAGTCCGCCGGATCGGAGACCGTCGCCGACGCCCGCGCGTCGCTGACGCGGACGCTGGCGCGGTTCGCCCGCGCGGCCGAGGAGACGGACGACCCGCGACGCGCTCGCGACCACCTGCAGGCGGCGCGCGAGGCGGCGGAGGCGCTGGCGGCGCTGGACTGACGCGACCTCGCTCTCAGCGCTCGAAGACGAGCCCGTAGTGGTACGGCGGGAGGTCGACCTCCTGCGCGAGGCGTAGGTCACTCGCCTCCTCGACGGCCCGGCGCGTCGCCTCCGGCGAGAGGCGCAGATCGGTGGGCGGCCCTCTAGGCTCGCCGCCGATCATCGTCTCCTCGCGCGGCCGGTCGCGCCAGTTCACCACGGCGAACCGGCCGTCGACGGCGAGCGCAGCGGCGACGGCCTCGACGAACGCGGTACGGTCCTCGATACCATGAAACGCGTTCGCGAGCAGCGCGAAATCCACGGGCTCGGGGAGCAGCTCCGAGAGCGCCCGAGCGTCCCCCTTGATGGCGGTGATGTTGTCGATCCCCTGCTCCGTCGCGAGCGCGTCGAGTTCGGCGAGCAGCGACCTATCGACGTCGACGGCGTACACGGTCGCCGGGTCGGCAATCCGCGCCGCGGGCAGTGCGAAGTAGCCGTTTCCGCTGCCAATCTCGACGACGCGGTCCCCAGGCACGAGCCCGAGCTGGCGGAGGGTGGCGCCCGGCGTCGGCCACACCCGTCCCCACCAGTCCCAGTCCGGCTGTCCCGTGTTCCGGAAGCGGTCCATGTCCGGGTGTGGGACACAGCGCGAGTTAGCGATTGGGATCGCAGTCTCCGGGTGTATTCGACGGTCTCCGAGCGACTCCAACTGGTTCCGATCGGCCACCGATTATCGCCAACACACCAATTTCAAATACTAACACGTAAATTGGTATTAAACCGGTATGGTGGTGTCCGATTTCGTCCACGGAACCGAAGTCACAGAGAGTTCCAACCGGATCGCAGGGAAACGATAGGAGGACGGAAATCGTCGTTTAAAACGGATGTGTGTCGGGTTTAGAGGTACACAATCGGCACACCAATTCTCCCCCGCTTGTTTAAATATGTCTTAATTATGTTTACAGAACGCTGAAAATGGAGTGTATGTCTTGCACATATTCTCCGTTCTGCCACTATATTCGGAGAAAACTGACCGTATTCGACTAAAATATCTTGATAACCCAATTAAAACGATATCAAAATTTGGAGTCCGTAGATCTTTCTATTCTCTTATGGTTCTTTTGAATACTACGATAATCGACATACATGTCGTGGCGGCACCAGCCGATCGAGACCAGCGCCGCTCCCAGTCTCTCGGTAGCCATCCGACGCGTCGACGTCGACGGGGCGGTTCGGTGTCTCGGCGTTCGACGGCGAAGGATAGATTTAACACCGCTAGTACCGTTTTTTTGATCATATCGATGGATCATATCTCCAAACCTGTCGTTCGCGTCGATGTCCGGAACATCGGTGGGATCGACGAGGCATCGGTGACGCTCCCCGACGGCGTATCGATTTTGACCGGGCGAAACGCGACGAATCGGACTTCCTTCCTGCAGGCGCTGATGGCCGGACTGGGGAGCCGGCAGAGCTCGCTGAAGGGCGACGCCGAGGAGGGCGAGGTGGCGCTCGAACTCGGCGACGAGACGTACACACGGACGCTGCAACGCCGCGGTGACTCCGTCGCGTTCGGCGGCGATCCCTATCTCGACGATCCGGAACTGGCCGACCTGTTCGCGTTCCTGCTGGAGAACAACGAGGCGCGCCAAGCTGTTGCGCGCGGTGACGACCTCCGCGAGATCATCATGCGTCCGATCGACACCGACTCGATCGACGCGGAGATCCGCGAGTGCAAGCGCGAGCGCGACGATCTGGAGACCGAGATCGAGAAACTCGACAGCCTCGAACGCGACCTGCCCAACCTCGAAGCGGATCGCCGCGAGAAGGTCGAGGAGCTGGAGGCGGCGGAAGAAGACCTCCAGTCGGTACGCGAGAAGCTCGACGATCTCGACACCGGGGTGGAGGAGAGCCGGACGCGCAAACAGGAGATGGAGGAGGCGTTCCAGCGGGTCCGCGACGCCCGTTCCGCCCTCGACGACCTCGAGTTCGACCTCGAAACGGAGCGCTCGACGCTCGCCGAGCTGAAGTCGGAGCGCGAAGAGCTTCGGGAGACGGTCGAGGAGGCCGAAGACCCCGACGAGAACCCGGACCGCCTCGCCGGGCGCATAGACGAGCTGCGCCGCCGGAAGCGCTCCCTCGACGACGACGTCAACGAACTCGGGAGCGTCATCGGCTTCAACGAGGACATGGTGGACGGCTCGGGGATCGACATCGACGGGGAACCGACTACTGACGAACCGACCGACGCGCTGACCGCGGGCGACCAGACGGTCTGTTGGACCTGCGGATCCGAGGTCGAGACCGATCAAATCGAGGCGACCCTCGATCGACTCCGGGAACTCCGCTCCGACAAGCTCGACGAGCGCAACGAGATCCGCGCTGAGATACAGGAGCTCACCGACGAGCAGTCGGCGATCCGCGAGGCCCAACGCGAGATCGAGCGCGCTAAGGAGCGGCTCGACGCGGTCGAAACCGAGATCGAATCGACCGAGTCGCGGATCGCGGATCTGGAAGACCGGATCGCATCGAAGCGCGAGGAGATCGAGGAGCTGGAGGCGGACGCCGAGTCGATCGACGTCGACGGCTACGACGAGGCGCTGGAGCTCCACCGCGAGGCGAACGGGATCGAGCTCCGGATCGAGCGGATCGAAGACAAGATCGACGAGATCGACGACGAGATCGATGAGCGGGAGGCCGCGATCGAACGCCGCGAGGACCTGAAGGCGGAGCGCGAGGAGCTCGCCGACCGGCTGACAGAGCTGCGGACGCGTGTCGACCGCATCGAGGAGAACGCCGTCGAAGAGTTCAACGAGCACATGGGGACCGTCCTCGACATTCTGGAGTACGAGAACCTCGACCGGATCTGGATCGAGCGCCGGGAGACGGAGGTCCGCGAGGGCCGTCGCAAGGTCATGCGGACTCGATTCGACCTCCACATCGTTCGCTCGTCGCCGGACGGAACGGCCTACGAGGACACCGTGGACCACCTCTCGGAGAGCGAACGGGAGGTGACGGGGCTCGTGTTCGCGCTCGCAGGATATCTCGTCCACGACGTTCACGAGACGGTCCCATTCATCCTGCTCGACTCACTGGAGGCTATCGACTCGGATCGAATCGCGCGCGTCGTCGACTACTTCCGGACGCACGCCGACTACCTCGTCGCTGCGCTGCTGCCGGAGGACGCCGACGCCCTCCCCGAGGAGTACGCCTACGTCGAGAACATCGACTGACGACCGATCGACTGTCGGCCGCGGTCTCGGACCCGCGGTCGACGCTCCCCGTTCTCTGTTTCTCGTCCTTCCGGAGCATCCGAGGAGATAGTAGAATTACAGCAATACGTTTGTAACACGATTTCCGTTCGCAATGTCAGAACGAGTGATGTCGATCGGGGGGCGGGTAGAGAGTCGGCGCTGTTTAGACGTACTGCGGCGGCTGCTTTCGGCTGATACGGCGAGTCTCTGTGTGGGGCGCTCCCTCTGAGCCGCGTCACTGCCGAGACCATGTGTTCTCTATTCCAGAACAGAAGTCCCATCTTTACGACTCGGACAGATGTCTATGCACGCCTGAGAAATTCCGATCGGACGGTTTACACGAGATATATCAAAACGTCGAGAATCGACGAGCGGAACATCTGTTCTGATATCGAGAACGACTCTGTCATCGGCGTCGCCGAGAGGGTCCGCGACGACGAGCTCCTCGATCGGATGCCGGTCGCTGGCGACGCGTACTTCCGGTTCGATTTAGAGGGCCGTCAGACGACGATAGTGTCGTTGACGAGCTGTCCGATCTTGTCGATGTCGATCGTGACCTGGTCACCCTCGGTGAGCGTGAACGACTCCGGCGGCACGAGTGCGGTGCCGGTCAGCAGGACGACGGTCTCCGGGAGGTTGTTGTGCCGCCGGAGGTACGAAACGAGGTTTTCGCAGGTGGTCGCCATCTCGTTCGTCGACGTCGAGTCCTCGAAGACGACCTCGCCGTCGCGCTCGATGCTGAGCGCCATCTCGAGGTCGTGGGGATCGTCGACGACATCCGCTGTCGCCACGCACGGGCCGACCGAACAGCATCGGTCGTACACCTTCGCCTGCGGGAGGTACAGCGGGTTCTCGCCTTCGATGGCTCGGCTCGATACGTCGTTGCCGATCGTGTAGCCAACGACCTCTTCGCGGTGGAGCACGACGCCGAGCTCCGGCTCCGGCACGTCCCACGTGGAGTCGCCGCGGATCCCGATGGCCTCGTTGGGGCCGACTGTCCGCGAGGGCGTCGCCTTCAAGAACAGCTCCGGGCGCTCGCTGTCGTAGACGTCGATGTACACCTCGGGCTTGCCGCTCTCGGCCTCGCGCGCCTGTTCGCTGATCTGGTACGTGACCCCCGCGGCCCACACCTCGTCGGCCGTCACCGGCAGGAGTACGTCGTCGTCGTCGAACGCCACCGACTCCGAGTCGGAGATCCGGTCCCGAGCGATGGAATCGATGGACTCGTCGCACGCGTTCGCGGCGCGAGCGAGCTGGGTGAACGACCCGAGATCGTCTGATGCCGTTGACAGGTCGTAGGCGTCGCCGTCGTCGACGACGACGAGCGAGCCGGACCCCTCGCTGTGCTCTCCGCCGGGGAGTCGGTAATACCGCATACCCTGTTGATGCGCAGACGCCATTATAAGAGTACCGCCAACGCGACCGTTGAGCCCGGCTGTCCCCGATCGGGCTCACGCCTCGTCGAACACCGATAGACTCGCTCCCCTCGTCTATCGAGCTCGACTCCGGCTCACGCCTCGTCGAACACCGATAGACTCGCTCCCCTCGTCTATCGAGCTCGACTCCGGCTCACGCCTCGTCGAACACCGATAGACTCGCTCCCCTCGTCTATCGAGCTCGACTCCGGCTCACGCCTCGTCGAACAACGTCTCGCCTTCGACCATGTGCTCTCCGACGGCGTCAAGGTTCAGCGTCAGGCCGAGACCGGGTTCCTCCGGGATCTCCATACGGCCCTCTTCGATGAGATTGTCCTCTTCGACCAGATCTTCCCACCAGCCGAGCTCGTAGGAGTGGTACTCCAGTGCGAGCGAGTTCGGAATGGCGGCGCCGACGTGCGCGGACGCCATCGTGCCAATCGGCGAGGAGACGTTGTGCATCGCCACCGGGATGTAGTACATGTCCGCCAGATCCGCGATCTTGCGGGTCTCGCGCATCCCGCCGACGCGCGGCAGGTCGGGCGCGACGATGTCGACGGCCTGCGGTTCGAGGAGGGTCCGCTGGCCGTGCTTCCGATAGACGTTCTCGCCGACCGCGATGGGCGTCGTCGTCGACTTCGTCACTTCCTCTTGCACGTCGTGGTTCTCCGGCGGCACGGGGTCTTCGAGCCACCACACGTCGTACTCCTCGAGGGCCTCCGCGAGGCGCTTCGCGGAGCCGCCGGTGAACGACCAGTGGCAGTCGAAGGCCACGTCGGCCTTGTCGCCGACGGCCTCGGTGGTCGCCTCCACGATGTCGACCTTGTGATCGATCTCGGGGTTGCGGAGGTGGCGGTTGGCGCGGTCTTTCTCGTGGCCGGACGGCACATCGAGGTCGAACTTGATGGCGTCGTAGCCGAAGTTCTCGACGACGCGCTCGGCCTCGGCGGCGCACGCCTGCGGGTCGGCCTCGTTCTCGGTGTGGAGGTCGCAGTAGACCCGGACCTCGTCGCGGTACTTCCCGCCGACGAGCTGGTAGGCGGGCACGTCGAGGAGCTTCCCGGCGGCGTCGTGGAGCGCGATCTCGATACCGGAGATGGCGGAGATGACCTTCCCCGAGATCGAGCCCTCACCCGACATCTTCTGGACGAGGTGCTCGTACAGCCGGTCGATATCGAGCGGGTTCTCCCCGACGATGAACGGTTTCATGCGCTCGATGATGGCGGTGTCGCCGCCGCCCCAGTAGGACTCCCCGGTGCCGACGACGCCCGCGTCGGTGTAGACGCGGACGAGGATCCACGGGTAGTTGCCGTCGACCATCGTCGTCTGTACGTCCGTAATCTCGGCGTCACGGACACCGCCCCGCGAGTTCGTGATGTCCATCGTCTCCGCCGAGAGGTCCCGCATGGTGTACTCCGCGTTGGGGTCGCGGAGCTTGTCGTGATCGACCATTAGCGTCTACATATTCCTGAACCCGATAGTAAAGTTTGTGGGGAACTTCGCGAGCACGACATGGGGGCGGGGTGATACGGTCTGTCGCTCCGATCGTCCTGTTCGCGAACGAGGTGCTGGACATCCTCGACGGGCAGAGAAAGTCGGGGCGGGCTGGACAGCGTAGCGCCGGTGTGACCGCCCATCGAGACGGCGAAGCCTACACCGACACCGTCGTCCCGGTTTCGGCGGCGTCGTAGATCGCTTCGAGCGCGCGCATGTCGACGAGGGCGTGGTCGCCGTCGGGGTGGATCGGTGCCTCGCGGATCACGCGGTCGGCGAAGTAGTCGAACTCCTCGATCATCTCGTCTTGCATCACGTCCCGCCGGCCGTCGGCGACCTCCAGACGCCGGCCGTCGCTGTGGAGCGTCAGCGTCTGCTCGGGCTGTCCGAGGAAGGCGGGTTCGAGGACCAGCTCGCCGTCGGTGCCGATGACGCGGAAGTGGCCCGTGTACGCGGCGTGCTGGCTGGCCGTGCAGGCCGCCTGCGTCCCGTCGTCGAACCGGATCGTGAAGGCGGTGTGTTGGTCGGGCACGTTGCGGAACGCGGTGTCGACGGACTGCATCTGGGCGGTCACGCTGACGGGGTCGGCATCGAGGACGAACCGCGCGGTGTTGAGCGGGTAGATGCCCAGATCCATCACGCTCGCGCCGTACCCGACGAGGTCGGGATCGAGGCGCCACTGATCGGTGTCATCGGAGACGGTGTCGAGCATCTGCTGGCTCATGCTCCCGTGAACGGCCACGGGGTCGCCGATGGCGCCCTCCGCGATCAACTCGCGCATCCGGCGGACCTGCGGGTCGGTCTGCATCCGGTAGGCGACCATCAGCGGAATGTTCTCGGTGGCCTCGACGAGCTGTTCAGCGCGCTCGCGGGTCGCCTCGACGGGCTTCTCACAGAGTATGGCCTTCCCGTGTTCGGCGGCGGCCTCCGCGTACGGCAGGTGGAGCGCGTTCGGCGTGCAGATGTAGGCCGCGTCGTACTCGTCGGTCGCTTCCGCGTCCGTGAACTCCTCGTAGGTGAGCGCGGCCTCGACGGTCGGTATCTCCTCGGCGGCCGCGGACGCCTTTTCACGGCTGCTGCTAACGAGGACCGTGGTCTCACAGAACTTCGAGTCGGCGACCGCGGGGATCGCCTGTTCGCGGGTCCACCACCCGAGACTGATAATCGCGATACGGAGCGTTCCCGACTCCAACTGCTCCCAGTCCCGGTCCCTGACGGTTTTGAGATAATCGGCGGCTGACATGACTCGACGTTCGCAGCTATCTGCAAAAGTGTATTGGACGACACCCCTCAGCACGCACCCGCGATACTCTCGACGAGTGCCGGCGATGTCTCTCGACGGATTCTGGCGACATCTCTTGGATCGCTGAAACCGTAAGAATAGTATACGTTGATCGCGAGGACGGGTACGTGGCTGACCTTAATCAGAACTACGTCGGCGGAGAGTGGGTCTCCTCGGAGACGGGAGAAACGTTCGAGGTTCACAATCCCGCGGCTCCCGACGAGACGGTGGCGAGCTATCAACAGTCCAGCGCGGCGGACGCCGCCGAGGCGGTCGAGGCGGCGGCCGACGCACAGGATGAGTGGGCGACCACGCCCGGTCCAGAGCGCGGTCGGATCCTCCGGAAGGCGGGGACGATCCTCGCCGATCGGAAGGACGAGCTCACCGCGATGCTCGTCGAGGAGGAGGGGAAGGCCCGTCCCGAGGCGGCCGGCGAGGTACAGCGCGCGATCGACATCTTCCACTACTTCGCGGGCAAGGCCTCGGACCTCGGTGGAACGATGAAAGGGTCGAGCAGCCGCGATACGACCCTCTACACGCGCGAGGAGCCGGTCGGTGTCGCGGCCCTGATCACGCCGTGGAACTACCCCATCGCCATCCCGGTGTGGAAGCTCGCCCCCGCGCTCGCGGCGGGCAACTCCGTGGTCATCAAGCCCGCGAGCGCTGCGCCGGGCGTCGTGTTCGCTGTCACGGAGGCCTTAGACGAGGCGGGGCTCCCCGACGGCGTGCTCAACGTCGTGACCGGGCCGGGGAGTTCGGTCGGCAACGAGTTCATCACGAACGAGGGCACCGACGCCGTCTCCTTCACCGGCAGCGGACAGGTCGGCGAGATGGTCTACGATCAGGCCACGGACGCCGGCAAGCGGGTGCAGACCGAGATGGGCGGGAAGAACCCCACGCTGGTCACCGATTCGGCCGACCCCGCGGAAGCCGCCGAGATCGTCGCGACCGGCGGCTTCGGGACGACCGGCCAGTCGTGTACGGCGTGTTCCCGCGCCGTCGTTCACGAGGACGTGTACGACGAGTTCGTCGACGAGCTCGTCGACCGGGCCGAGGCCATCGACATCGGCCCCGGGCTCGACCACGAGATGGGGCCGCAGGTCAGCGCCGACGAACTGGAGTCGACGCTCGAATACATCGACGTAGCCCGCGAGGAGGGCGCGACGGTCGCGGCGGGCGGCGAGAAGCCCACCGGCGACGCGGTCGAGAGCGGGCACTTCGTCGAGCCGACCGTCTTTACCGACGTGGACAACGACGACACGATCGCGTGTGAGGAAGTGTTCGGCCCGGTGGTCGCCGTCATCGAGGTCAGCGACTTCGACGAGGGACTCAACGTCGCCAACGACGTGGAGTACGGACTCTCGGCCAGTGTGGTCACCGACGACCACACCGAGGCCAACCGGTTTATCGACGAGGCAGAGGCCGGCGTCGTGAAGGTCAACGAGAAGACGACCGGGCTCGAACTCCACGTGCCGTTCGGCGGGTTTAAGCGCTCCTCGTCGGAGACTTGGCGCGAGCAGGGCGACGCAGGGATGGAGTTCTACACGATCGAGAAGACCGTCTACGACAACTACTGAACCGGTCGCTGTCCCGTCTGTCCCACGGGCGACCGTCCGACTTCTCTCGGTAAGAGACGAGTTTCATACGGGGCGGGTCCTCGATGAGCTCGCGCAACCGCTATTGCGATAGGCCGCGAAGGCGACGTATGGACACGACAATAATGCTGCCGCCGCGTCCCGACCGTCGGTGGACCCTCGCGCGTCAGCTCGGCGTCTCGACCGCCGTCGTCAGGTTCTGGGGGGAAGACGAGTGGTGGACGTACGACTCGCTTCTCCGGACCAAAAACCGGTTCGCGGACCACGGGCTCTCGCTGGACGTGGTGGAAGACCGTCCCCCAATGACGAATGTCGTGCTCGGACGAGACGGTCGCGACGAGGAGATCGAGACGGTCAAGCGGCTCATCCGGAACATGGGACGAGCAGGTATCGGTGTCTACTGTTGGGTCTGGACGGAGAACCCGGTCGGCGTCCTGCGCACCGCCGACGAGGTCCCGCTGCGCGGCGACTCCCGAACGACGGCCTACAACCACGAGCAATCGGAACGCGCGTCGGATTACCCCGTCGACGTGACGGAAGCGGAGCTCTGGGAGAACCTCGAATACTTCCTCGACGAGGTCGTCCCCGTGGCCGAGGAGGCCGGCGTCGACCTCGCGCTTCATCCCGACGACCCGCCCGTCGACTCCGTGCGGGGCGTTCCGCGGCTGGTCAACTCCGTGGAGAACGTCCAGCGCATCCTCGATCTCCACGACAGCCCGAACCACGGGCTGACGTTCTGTCAGGGCAACTACGCCGCGATGGGCGCCGATATTCCCGAGACGATCCGGCGGTTCGGCGATCGGATCCACTTCGTACACTTCCGGGATGTCGACGGAACACCCGAGTCGTTCGTCGAGACGTGGCAGGACGACGGGCCCACAGACATGCTCGCCGCGATAGAGGCGTACCGCGAGGCCGGTTTCGACGGGCCGATCCGCCCCGATCACGTCCCGCGGATGCTCGACGAAGACCACCGCGACGAGGCGCAGGCGGGCTACACCGACATGGGTCGGCTGTTCGCGATCGGGTATATGACGGGCTTGCTGGAACAGACCGACGAGTAGCCGCGGTCCGAGCTATTACGGTCGCGCTTTCAGGAGCGCGACGACGAGGCCGCCGACTCCATCGAGGACGACGGCGGCACCGGTACGCCGACGGCGACTGGCAGGCGTACGGCTGGGGTGCGGGCGACCAGTGGCGGTCTCGATCATCCCGACACTGCCTCGACGATACACTCGCGCTCGGGTCGCGAACTGCACGCCTCGTCGAGCGACGATCGAATGGAACGCCGATCGCGTCTGTGTTCCGGATGGCACCCTCATTGTTCTGTTTTACAGAACGTACTGTCCGAAGGTCTGTCTAGTTACATTACGTCTATAAGTATGTAATCATGTCCACAAGACCGATCGCGATCGGCCAGAAACAGGCGTCTGAGCCTTTAAAATCCTCGTATCGGTGTTCAAATTCTGCCCGGGGTGCGTTCTGTGTTACAGAACGCCGATTCAGTAGTTGATGTTTAGTTCGACGACGTTGGCTGCGCTGAGCACCCGTTCGGGAAGTCGGCCGTGGAGGTCGTCGTCGCTGACGCGGCTGGCGGGCGCCGACACGCTGATCGCTCCCAGCACCTCATCCGAGGAATTCTTGACCGGGGCCGCGATACAGCGTAGTCCTTCGAGCCGCTCCCCATCGTCGATCGCGTATCCTCGGTCGCGAACGCACTCCAACGCCTCGAACAGCTCCTCCCGAGAGCCGACGCTGCGTGGAGTCTTCCGTTCCAGACCGCGCCGCTCGATGATCTCCTCGACGCGGGATCCGGGCAGGTGCGCGAGGATGGATTTCCCGAGTGCGGTGGCGTGGAGGTGGGTCCTGAGCCCGGCGTAGGTGTCGAGGTCGACGGCGACTTCGCCTTTCGATCGCATTAGGTACACGCCCATTCCCTGCTCCTCGACGAGGAGATTCGCGAGCTCGCCGGTCTCGTTTGCGAGCGATTTCACCTCCGGCTCGGCCACCTGATAGAACTCCATCGACTTTCGGGTGGAGCCGCCGACTTCGAGGAACTTCAGCCCGAGCTGATACGTATCGCCGGTCTTCAACACGTACCCGTGCTTCTGGAGCGTCGTGAGATGGTTGTGGACCGCGCTTTTCCCCATCTCTAAGCCCTCTGCCAACTCCGTCACCCCACACGGCCCACGGTCCATCAGCTCCTCCACCAGCGCGAGGGTCTTCTCGGTCGTTCGCACCGGATGTTTGGTGTCCATCCTGATTGATCAATATAGACAACAAACATAAATGTTCTGAATGATAGAAAGGCACCGGGATTGCACGGCCGCCTGGCACGTCGCGGGCCGCCACACGTCGAGCTGTCCGTCGAGGATCGCCAAGGGAGCGTCGTCGGCGGTGAGGTAGAAGGGTATCTTCGAGTTATCACCGTGGTAATTCGTGATCGGTCGTGGTAAGCGTGACATAACGTGACGATCGCCGGGTAATAGTTATCTGTCTACCGAACCTCTGTTTGGGTATGCGATGGACATGCTCCCGGTGTAGCGATACAGTCGCGAGAGACCACGGCTCGCTCGTCTGCCGTAACTGCGGCCGCACGCTGCGACACGGCGCCGACTGATGCTCTGATCTCTTTCGTCGTCGCGTCCGATGCCGCCCGAAGCGCCCCGCTAGTACATCGCGTTGCGGATCTCGTCGTCGAGGTCGGCGAAGCGGTCGAGGTAGTCGCGACGGTCGTCACGGAGCGCGTCCCGGGCCGCCTCGAAGTCGTCGACGCGATCGGCAACGGAGAACTGCCCGATGTCGATGCCCGGGACACTGCTCGGGACGGTCAACCCCAGATCGTCGTTGTACCCCCACTCAATACGGTTCCGGGCGGCTCCCTCCAGCACGGCGACGGTCTCTTCGACGCCGACGTCGATCGGATCGTCGGTCCCCACCGCGCCCGTGTTGATGACGTAGCACTCGATGTCGAGGTCAGCGATGAGGTCGCGGAACCGGTTCCCCTCCTCGCCCTCGGAGCCGACGATGAACGGATTGGTACCCACGACCCGGATCGACTCTCCCACCCGCGAGGGGTCGCCCGCGCTCGTCTCGACGGACTCCCCGAGCATAAACGCGATCGCGGCCTGTTCGGTGCTGAGGCGCGCGATCGGGGGCATGAGTGGGTTCCGGGTGATGAAAAACACCTGATCCACGCGGTCCAGGTCGATGTCATCCGCCGAACTCTCCAGCTGGTCCCGCCGGATGGTCGCCCGCGCGTTGCGTCCGTAGCGGGGCTCATCGAAGTGGACGGTGCCGTCGTCATCAACGGCGACGTTCTCTAAGACGGCGCTTTCGTTCGTCGCAGCGCGGTGTAGCTCCGGCTGTTCCGACGCGTCGAGTCCGATCGTCTTCACGTAGAGGCCGCCGCCCTCGCTCCCGGTGACCGTCCCCGAGGGGAGGAGCGCGCAGACGTCGTCTTGGATCATCTCGACGCCCTCTGGATCGTCGAGCCAAAGGCCGTGGCTGGTCAACGTCGACTTTCCAGTACCAGAAAGGCCGAGGAACAGTTGTCCCACGTCACGGGTGTCGTCTCCGTCGGCGAGCGTGACGCGCTTGCTTCCCGCGTGAAGGCCCAACCCGCCCTGTCGCTTCGCGCGGTGCATGAACAGCCGGAGGAACGACTTCTTCGCTTCACCGGTGTAATCGCTGCCGAGGACCGTCGTGACGCCGTGTTCCGGATGAACGCGGATCTGCGGATCGGCTGTCGCATCGGGCAACTGTACCGTGACGAACTCCGGCGGTTGGCCGTGGGCCGGCTCAAGGAGCTTCGCCCACGAGAGCGCGATCCGTCCGTATTCGGCAGGGAGGTACAGCCGGCACACGTACGAAGTCTCCGCGTGCCGACCGACGACCCGGTCGACGCAGACGACGTCATTGTTCGGATCGTTGACCCACTCGACCCCGCGATCGAACACGTCGTAATCCGCGTCGCCGAAGTCGTCGTCGACGGCGTTCGCCGTCGCGTCGGCACTCCGCGACCGATACTCGCTCACGTACGACGGTGACCCGTACTCCGTCGTCACTTCGTCGTCTGCCGATAGCTCGCGTAACTCCACGAACGAGGGGTTGTACGTGATGTGGTCCGTTGTCGCCGGATCCGGGTATTCTGCGGGTTCCGGAACCACCGTATGAGAAGCCATGTACGGCATTCCGAGCGAGAGTATAATAAGCGTACTGAACGGTGGAACACTGTCCAGAAATTGGCCTCCCGTCGCCGGTATTCACTCGGGTGGTGAGATTGGATCCGCCGCAGTGTGACGGCACACATGAGCGGGCGGCGTCCCTCAGTGTGACGGCACATATGAGCGGGCGGCGTCCCTGTTCCACCCGGACCCGCGCGGCAGTCACCGTGTTGGAGATAGCCGACGGATGCTCAACCCCCCCCCACTCAAAGAATATAATATATCGTATGGTTATCTCGAACTGTCTATTCTATTTAATATATTCAAACGGCCGATTAATCGTTCCTACTCGGTGCCGTGAATCTCGGATCCCACCAGCGGCGGCCGGCCCTCTCCGAGGGCTGTTCCAGCTCGATCGCGCTCCGGGTATTCGACGGATCGATACGCCGGCTCGGTGGGTCGCCACACCGATGTTTTTGTCACGCTCGGGGTCGAAGTCCGAGCATGACCACCGAAGCGAGTGGCACGAACATGAACACAAAGGTTGCACGGGTGATTCGGGAGTACGACCTCGACGGCATGGGCGCGAACTTGGAGGCGGCGTGGACCGGCGAGGCGGGCGAGCGGACGAGCCTGCGGGACCTCGCCGACGAGTTCAACGAGGCAGTGCTGGAGGCGGCCCTCCGCGAGTCCGGGATCTCGTCGCTCAGCGTCGACGTGTCGACCACGTACGAGGCCCTGCGAGGCGAATCCGGGTCGGCGGCGACACGGGCGCGTCGCCGTCTCGAACGCGAAGGCGTCGACGTCGACGAGCTGACCGGGGACTTCGTCACTCATCAGGCGATCCACACGTATCTCACGCAGGAGCGCGAGGCGAGCCTCCCAGCGGCGGACGACGACATGGCCGACCGAAAGGTCGAGACCATCGAGAAGCTTCAGGGACGGGTCTCGGCGGTCGCCGAGTCGGCCATCTCGTCGCTCGCGAACGCGGGAGAACTGGATCGGGGCGATTACGACGTGCTCGTCGACGTGCGCGCTGTCTGCCCGAACTGCGGGACCGACGCGCCGGTCGGGGAACTGATCCGGCGGGGCGGCTGCGGCTGCACGAGCGAGGCCGAGACCGACGACGAGTGAGTGGGTGAAATGGTGATTCACGACATGACCGCCACAGCTCGCCCGACGCATCGTCTATCTGCCAAGCTATCAGAATACTATTTATCATTGAGATCTGGTATTTTTTGTAGATCAACCGCAGGCTTGCGGTTCGAAGAACGAATATCCGCACAAGCAAGTGCTGTGTTTATACTCTCTATTTCACACTCTATTCATAACTAGTACTACACTTACTCACTCGATTTTAAACTGATCCGAATCACGCCTTTTCAACTATGGCGAGAGTCGAAATCGCGCTGATAGACGATCTCTACCGGTGTCGTGACACTCAATTTGAGCCACGGAGTACTTTCTGTGCCCAACATACCACTATTCTTGTATATATGTGGGATTAGTAATTGCTCGCTATCGTGCCGTCCGAACCCGATATCTGATCGACGCGGCGAGATCACTCGTCGCTGTCGCGGTAGAATACGACTGTCGCAGACGCTGTCGCTCAACGGTCAGTTCGTCGCAGAAATGCTCCGGCTGGGATTCGAACCCAGGTCATCACCGTGAGAGGGTGATATGATTGGCCGGACTACACCACCAGAGCGCACGTCTCTTTGACGCAATTACGGGTATGGATGGATATTGTAAAACAGTTCCGTTTTGCCCCCGCCATGCCTCGGTTTACCGTGGCCAGCCGTTGCGCTCTCACCGGCGTAACGCGTCGCTCACACGTCGACGGCGAAGGGCGTGGCGTCGCCCGCGCCGTCGGCGATCGCGGCGAGGAGATCGGCGACGGCATCGAGGTCGGCGATGTCGACCACTTCGACCGGGGTGTGCATGTAGCGGTTCGGGATCGAGACGTTGAGCGACGGGACACCGCCCTGAACGGTGTAGAAGGCGTCGGCGTCGGTACCAGTTCGCGTGCCGGCCGCCTGTAGCTGTACGTCGATGTCGGCAGCGGCCGCGGCGTCGCGCGCGAGGTCGACGAGGACGGGGTGGTTCGCGCTGCCACGGGCGATCACGGGTCCGGAGCCGAGCTCGACCGGGCCTCGGTGTTCTCCGTCGACATCGGGGTTATCGGTGGCGTGAGTGACGTCGACGGCGACGAACGCGTCCACCGTCTCGAGGTCGACGCCGACCATCTGGGCGCCCTGGAGCCCGACCTCCTCCTGTACCGTGGAAATGGCGTAGACGGTGGCGTCGATGTCACGCTCGGTCGCGCGGCGGAGCCCTTCCGCGGCTGCCCACGTGCCGGTCCGGTTGTCGATACCGCGGGCGGCGATCCGGTCGCCAACCAGCTCTTCCACCTCGGTCGAGAATGTGACGGGATCGCCGATCTCGACGCACTCGCGCGCCTCTTCGGCGTCAGCCGCGCCGATGTCGACGAACTGCTCGGCGATCTTCTCGTACTCGTCTTCCGAGCGGTCCCGCAGGTGGATCGCGGTCTGACCGATCACGCCCTGCACCGGCTCGTCGGCGTGGACGGTGACGTGCTGGCCCTTCGAGACGGTGCGGTCGGAGCCGCCGATCCGGGAGATCCGCAGGAAACCGTCGTCGAGCACGTCGCGGACGATGAATCCGATCTCGTCGGCGTGGCCGGTCAGGGCGATGGTGGGCGCGTCGGGGTCGCCCTCGTGAACGGCGACGGCGTTGCCGTAGGCGTCGACGGAGACCTCGTCGGCGAAGCCGCGAACGTAGTCGGTCCAGACTCGCTGGCTCGGCGTCTCGAAGCCGGAGGGGCTAGCGGTGGCGAGTAGGTCGTTGAGGAACGCTCGCTGTGAGTCACGCATACCAGTAGCTGTCCGGCGAGCGGCAAGAAGTCGCCGATACCGGGACGGCAGCGAGGCGACGGCGGGACGGTGGCGGGGCGGAGGGTCGCTCCGATACCGCTATCGCCACTGACACAAGGGACTTGAGGCGTGCTCCCTTCCGGTCCGCATGGACATCCTCCGAAGCCTCCGGACCGTCTCCGAGGCCAGCGGGCCGGGCGTCGTCGACTGGGACCGGGCCGCGGCGGCCGCGAAGGCGAGTACCGACTCCGGATCGATCGCCCTCACCGAGGCGGAGCGAGCCGGGTACGCGGCCGACGTGCGCGACGCGCGCTCCCGTCTCCGCGAGGTCGCCGGTATCGAGTTCGACGTGCCCGACCGCATCGAGGTGCAGAACCGGCACCACTGGATCGACGCCAGCGTCGACACGTTCCGGAACGTGATGGCGCCGATCGAGGCGGCGACGACCGATTCCGACAACGAGGGGGCGGTGATCGGGGGCGGCGAGGAGCCGATCGGCGGGATCGTCGAGCCGACCGGCGGGCCCGTGGGCTTCCCGACCGGCGACCTGACGCGAGGGTTCGCGCAGGACCTCTCGCGGATCGCTAACACTGGCTCGATGGCGTTCACGCTCGGGTTCTTAGCGCGCAACGTACTCGGCCAGTATGACCCGCTCCTGTTGGCCGACGAGCCCGACGCCGACCACGGGCTCTACTTCGTCCACCCGAACATCGTCGCGGTCGCGGCGTCGCTCGACGTCGAGTACCCTCGGTTCAGGCGCTGGATCGCTTTCCACGAGGTGACGCACGCGGCGGAGTTCGGCGCGGCGCCGTGGCTCCCCGAGTACCTCGAATCGCGGGTTGAGCGCGGGATCAAGGGGCTCACCGGCGGCGACAGACTGACCGCGGGCGGGCTGCCGGTCGACGCGCTCGATACCGAGCCGTTTGCGGAGCTGCAGGCGGCGATGACGGCGGTCGAGGGGTACGCCGAGGTGCTGATGGACCGTGCTTTCGACGGCGAGTACGCCGACCTCCGCCGGAAGCTTGACGAGCGTCGGGGCGGAGGCGGCCCGGTCCAGCGGCTCGCGCGCCGGCTGCTCGGGCTCGGACTGAAGCGCCGGCAGTACGAGCGCGGCGCCACCTTCTTCCGACACGTCGCCGACGCCCGGGGGATCGAGGCGGCCGGCGCCGTCTGGGAACGTCCCGAGAACCTTCCGACGAGCGCCGAGCTTGAGGATCCCGACATGTGGCTGGTTCGAGTCGACCCCTGAACGGGGCGGGCGATCGATCGACTCTCAGTACGTGAGCGATTCGAACCGCGATAGCGACGACTATTTATAAGTGAACGAGGAGCGGCGTCGCCGGCGGCTTCGCCGCCGACGACTGGGACTTTGGAGGTGCTCACCGCGGAGAAGTCTATCACTTATAAACGAGCCGCTTAGACTCCACCGCGGTTCGACTGCACCACCGATACTCACGCCAGCCGCTTGTCTCGGAACGCCCGAATAACGTCCTGACGGGCGATGATGCCGACGAGCCGTCCATCGTCGTCGACGACCGGCACACGGTTGATGTTCGGATCGTCGCCGGAGAGTAGATCGAGTACCTCGTCGACATCGGTGTCGGGCGTCACCGTCGCCACGTCGGTGCTCATCACGTCCGAGATCAAGCGGTCGGCGTTCCGGACCATGTCGACGCCCAGATCGAGGTCGGCCCACGGGGCCTTCACCTGATAAGTGAGCGTGTCGACGAACGGCGGGAGTCCGATCGGGATCCACAGCGTCTCGTCGTCCGGCTCGAACAGGTCCACGAGGTCGGACTCGGTGACGACGCCGACCACGCGATCCTCCTCGTCGACGACGGGGAACCCGCTGAACGGGTAGCGAGCGAACTTCTTGAACGCGTCCGCCACGTCGTCGTCGGGGGCGACCGTCTTCACGTCGGATTCCATCAGCTCACGCGCTTGCATACGGTCGCCGTCGCGGCCGGGATCCGTAGGCGTTTCGACCCGGCACGCGGCGATCGGAGATGAATCCGGACGATAATCCTGTTAACAAACGGATCAGTATATGTCAGTTCGAAATGATTATCCGGTATGGACGATGCGCAGTTCCACGGTGGTGACCCGATCACCGGTCCCGCCGCAAGCGTCGACGAGGCGCACCTCCGCAGACTCGGGGCGGTGCTGTGGACGCTCGCGTTTCTCTCCGTGACCGCAGTCATCCTCTTCTCCGATGGTCGTCTCGCCGCCCTCGACTGGCGCGACGCGGCGTTTATCGCCCTACGCACGTTCGCCGGCGTCATCGCCTTTTTCGTCGTGTTTCCGGTCATTCTGGCGGCGCTGTCGGCGGTCAGACTGCGGTGATCGGGATACTGTGCGCGTTCGTCGACGGCTGTGCAAACCGCGGTTTGCACCGCTGCCGCTGTCCAATTATTTCGGTCGCGACGGAAAGAAGATGGCCGGGGTGGGCTCCGAACCCACGATCTCCGCATGTCCCAGGTCCGAGGCTCGGCGGAGCCACGGGAAGGACGCGGACGCTTCCAAGGCGTCACCGCACCGAATCTCCGAACCCTATGAGTGCGGCGCTATGTCCAGCTAAGCCACCCGGCCTCACTCTTCCGTACCGCGATGAAACCCTTTAACCTTCCCATCCGCCGGAGGGTTGCGAACCCGTGACAGAGTCTCGCGGGCGATCGGTTCCGGCTCGGTCGCTGTAGTCGCCGACGCGGACCCTGCGGATTTATGGCCGACGGGTCGGATATCCGCGATATGAGCCTTCCCGAACTGCTCGCGGGGACCGTCGGCGACGAGGAGGTCGTGGCCGAGGTCCCGCTCGGGGGAGCCGACCGACTCGCGGTCACGCCGACGCGGACGCTCGTCTATCGCGGCGACGGCCTGCTGTCGGACGAGTCGGTCGCGGAGTACTCCCACGACGTCGAGCGCATCGCGGTCTCGACGGGTCGCCGCAAGGCGAAACTCACCCTCGGCTACGGCCTCAACGGCGACGAGACAATCTCGGTACCGACCAAACGCGCCGACGACGTGCTCCACCCGGTCCTCGCGGGCGTCCTCTCCGCGACGGGCGTCACCGATCCCGGCGAGTCCGTCATCCAAACCTTCCGCTTCTCCGAGCTCACGCTCGTCGTCACCAGCGAGCGGCTCGTCAAACACGTCGGCTCCGCGGTCTGGGACGAGGAGTTCGAGGAGTTCGCCTACGCCGACATCACCGACCTCGACTTCGAGGAGGGGACCGTTGCAACCGCGGTCGTGTTGACCCACGGCGGGCGCTCCGAGCGGTTTAAAGCCCCCAACGAGTCCGCCCGGGCCGTCCGGGAGACGCTCGTCGACGCCGTCTGCGCGTACCACGGCGTCGACAGCCTCGAAGAGTTCCGCGTGACCGTCGCCGATCAGGGCGACGACGATAGCGGGGGTGTAGCCGCCGGAGACGACGGCGGGAGCACCACCGACTTCGGTGAAGGGCCCGACCCGCTGTCGGCCTCGCCGGTCGCTGACGCGGAAGCCGAAGCGGAGGCGGGGACCGAGGGCGAGTCGGCGCCGAACGCGGAGTCGGGAGGCGAGACGATGGCCAACGAGCGGCTGACGCGCGGCGGAGGGTCAGCCTCGTCGGTCGCGGAAGACACCGAGACCGCTCCGAACGCGGAGTCCGTCAAGGAGCCCGTCGACGGCCACGCGGTCGACGCCAACGATCCGCTCTCAGACGATCCGCTCGCCGACGATCCGCTCTCAGACGACCAGAACGCGGATCCGGCTTCGGGTCGGGCCGTCGACGCCGATCCGACGGCGCGGTCCGAGACCGACTTCGCGAGCGACGCCACGGGCGAGGCGACGGGGGAGGAGATCGCTCCGACCGACGCGACCGAATCCCAAGACACGACCGCGCCGGCCGACCACGTCGACCACGCCGATCCGGTCGACGCAGACGCCTTCGACGGCTCGCCGTTCGAGAGCGCCGGCGTTGAGGGTGAGGACCTCGCGACGGAGGTAGCCGAACTGCGTCACACTGTCGAACAGCAGTCTGAACGCCTCGACAGACAGTCCGCGCTCATCGAACAGCTGATCGAGGAGCTCCGGCGCGGTCGCTGACCGGGATCGGTGACTCCGGGATCGGTGACTCCGGGCTTTGCGCCCCGTTCTCTTGGGCGATAGCCGCAGGGGACCATTTTTAAACGCGAGGGAGAACCGTCGGACAGTGACCGCACAACTCGGAATGCGACTCGACGCGCTGTTGGGGAGCGTCGCGACCACGGAGGCCCGCCTCGCGGTGACCGCCGGAATCTTGCTCGTGACGCTCGCCGTCGGCTGGCTGCTCCTCCCGCGGGGCGTCCGGGCCGCAGAGCGGGTCGTGACGCACTGGCTGGAACGGTTCCTCGACGGACGGGCCGAGAGTTCGATCGAGACGCTACAGGAGGCCGTCCCGGTCTCGTTCGGGCTGCGGCTGTTCGTCGGGCTCCTCCAGCTTGTGCTGTTCGCGATTGCGGCCGTTGCAATCTTGGCGTTGTGGGGGCAGTTCGCGGTCGTGGTCGCGGTGCTTCCGGTCGCGGAGAACGCGCTCACTATCGGCGCACAGGCGCTCCTCTCCGCGGTGCTTCTCGGCGCCGCCTACGTCGGGAGCGACGTGTTAGAGGAGTACGTCGAGGACCTCTCGGCCGACAGCGACCGCATCACCGCCCACCAAGAGCAACTGCTCAGTCGAATCATGCAGGTGGGGGTGCTGGTGATCGCAGGGATAACCGTTCTCGGGATCTGGGGCGTGAACCTCGGCGGCCTCCTCGTCGGCGCCGGGTTCCTCGGGATCGTGCTCGGGATGGCGGCCCGCCAGACGCTCGGATCGCTGATCGCCGGCTTCGTGCTGATGTTCGCACGCCCGTTCGAGATCGGCGACTGGGTGGAGATCGGCGATCAGGAGGGGCTCGTCACCGAGATCACGATCATGAACACCCACATGCGGAACTTCGACGGCGAGTACGTCGTGGTGCCCAACGACCTAGTCACCAACCAGGCGATCACGAACCGGAGCCGCGAGGGTCGGCTTCGGATCCACATGGAGGTCGGAATCGGCTACGACGACGACCCCGAAGAGGCGAGCGAGATCGCCAAGGAAGTGTTAGACGAGATCGACACCATCGCCAACAACCCGAAGCCGTACGTGATCCCCTCCGGCTTCGGCGACTCCGCAATCTTGCTCGACCTCCGTTTCTGGATCGACCCGCCGACCCCGCAGGCGCGGTGGCGCTCGAAGGCGACCGCCGTTGAGGCGATCCAGCGCCGCTTCGCGGACGCGGACATCTCCATCCCGTACCCGCAGCGGACCGTCTCGTACCCGCCGGAGACGGCGGAGACAGACGAGACCGTCGAGCGTGTCGAGCGCTCGGCGAACGGCAAGGGGCGGGTGGACAACCGTCCCGCCTGAGGGCAGTGCCGCCCGGAACCGGCCCTTCGGAGGGCTACAGCTCTGAGGAGTCGGTGTAGCCGCTCGGCAGTTCGACGCCTCGCCCGGCGAACAGCTGCTCGAACCGGTCAATGCGTTGGAGGATGTAGCCGAGCGCCGCGGTGAGCGAGTCCGCGCCGATCGACAGCAGGTGGCGGGCGCCTCGGTTGCGGTCGGTGTGATAGAAGCTGATCTCTCCTTCCGGATCGGTGTTCCGCTCCGGCATCACCACTAACTCCTGTCTGGTGGGGCCGTGCCGGAAGACGAGCACGTCGGTGAGCGTGTCGCTCCCGTAGGTGACCATGTCGTGTTGCACGTCCCACTTCGGCGGCGTCCGGTCGTCGAGCGCGTCCGTGTCGACGACGTTTCGCATCGTCGTAGCCGTCGAGACGGCCTCCAAGTCCGACCCCGCTCGACTCCGGAGCCAGTCGAGGAGTCGCTTGACGAGGTCACGGAGGCCGTCCGGCGCCGCGAACCGACCGCCGGACCGCTCGCGCGGCAGCGACCCTCGGGTCGGCTCGATCGGCTCGTCCATGCGAACACTCCTGCTCCGGTCGTGTTAATAGATACCGGTCGACAATTCCGAATCGACCGAGTGCGACGTCGTCCCCGAACCAAGCCGGTTCCGCTATCGGTCTCGCCCGAACCCGGCTGCGAACGTCGCTTCGTCCACCGAAAGAACGGTCGGCCGACCGTGCGGACACGCGTACGGGCGGTCGCACTCGCCGAGCCGATCGAGCAGCGATCGCAGCTCCTCCGCATCAAGATCCCCGATCTCGCCGCGCTTCAGCGACGGGTGACACGCCAGATCGGCGAGCAGCGTTTCGCGGGCGTCCCGCGGCGACGCCCCGCCTGAGAGGGTCGCGAGCGCATCGCGGAACGCGGTCGCGTCGACCGCGTGCCCGAACGGCGCCGGGACGGTCCGGAGCCTGACGGTCCCCCCGCCGAACGGCTCCGTCTCGAACCCGAGTGCGGCGAGGGCGTCGGCGTGCGCCTCCGCGGCCGCCGCCTCGTCGGCCGACAGCGAGACGGCCACCGGCGGGTCGAGGTCGGCGGTCGGCACCGCCTCGCCATCGAACGCCCGGGCGAGCCACTCGTAGTTCACGCGCTCGTGGGCGGCGTGGCCGTCGACCACGAGCAGCTCGTCGCCGGCCTCGACGAGGAGGTAGAGGTCGCAGAACGTCCCGATCGGGTCCGCGTCCGCAAACGTCGCCAGGCGCTCGCCCTCCTCGCCACCGACCGGCTCTAACGCCCCGTCGAGTCCCGTCTCGACCTCGGCTTTCCGCCGGAGGTCGGCACCCGTGAGCGCGTCGGCGACGACCGACTCGACAGCGTCCGCGACCGCGTCGGCGTCGCGGAGCCCGACCTCCCGCTTCGCCGGGTGAACGTTCGGGTCCACGCGGGCGGGCTGCAGCGACACGTCGATGGTTGCCACCGGCTCGCGGCCGTCAGGGAGCAGGCGGCCGTATCCCGCTCGGACCGCGGCCGCGAGCCGGTCGTTCCGGACCGGGCGCCCGTTCACCGAGACTCGAACGTGGTCCCGAGAAGAACGCGTTACCGAGGGATACGCGAGGGCGCCGGCGACCTCGACCGCGGTCGACGCGGCCCCGTCTCCTCCGACGCCTCCCCCCTCTCTCTCGATCTCGACGCTCGCCGCGATCTCCGTCGAGCGGCTCGCGGTCTCGCGGTCGTACACGCCGAGCAGCGCCTCCGTGATCCCGGACCCGGGCGTCGACAGCGTCCGCGACCCGTCGTGATCCAGCGTGAACGCCACTCCGGGGTTCGCGAGCGCGTAGTCAGCGACCAGCGAGGAGACCCGCGCGAACTCGGCCGCCGACCCCGCCAGCGACTCCCGACGCGCGGGTCGGGTCGCGAACAGATCCTCGACGACGACGGTGGTGCCGCGGGCGCGTCCGGCGTCGGTGACGGCGGGACCGTCCGAATCGAGGTCGCTCGCCGCCCCGCCGACGACCACCCGCGTCCCGACCGGGTCGCCGTCGCTGGTGACGAGTTCGAGCCGCGCGGCCTCGGCGATCGCCGCCAGCGCCTCGCCGCGGAAGCCGAGCGAGCCGACGCCGACCGGGTCGCCGTCGGGTGCGAGCTTGCTCGTCGCGTGGCGCTCGACGGCGAGTCGGGCGTCCTCGCGACTCATTCCGCGGCCGTCGTCGTCGACCCGGATCCGGTCGGTGCCGTCGCCCTCGACCGCGACCTCGACCCGCGAGGCGCCGGCGTCGAGCGCGTTGTCGATCAGTTCGCCGACGACTCGGGCGGGACGAGTGACTACCTCGCCGGCGGCGATCCGGTCGACGGTGGCGGGATCGAGCCGGCGGACGCGGTCCGGGGTTCCCGCTCCCCCGCCGGCAGTGCGCTCCTCACCCGTCATCGTCGGCTCGCGACTGGAGGTCGTGGAGGGCGTTCAGCGCCTCTATTGGCGTCATCCGGGCGAGGTCGAGATCGCGGAGATCGGCGGTCAGGTCGCTTTCGGCGTCGACTCCGGCCCGATCGTCTGCGGTCGGGGTGTCGATATTGCCGTCCGTGTCGCTCGCGTTTGGAACGTCGTCGCTCGCGCTCGGGGTGTCGTCGGCGTCGTCGCCCGCGCTCTCCTCGGCGAGGAACTCGCGGAGCGAAACGCTGTCCGGCTTCTCCTCCTCGGCCGGTGCGTCCCGCCCATCCGACTCGTCGTCCTCCGACGCGGCTTCGCTGTCAGGGGAGCCACCCGCAGTGTCGGCGGTCACCAGCGAACGGGACCGCTCGACGACGGGCGCCGGCACGCCGGCGAGTTCGGCGACCTCGACGCCGTACGAGGAAGAGGAGGCGCCGGGGACGATCCGGTGGAGGAACGTCACGTCGCCGTCCTCGCGGGTCGCCGTGAAGTGGAGGTTGAAGACGCGCTCGCGCTCAGCCGCGAGGTCGGTCAGGTCGTGGTAGTGGGTGGCAAAGATGGCGGTCGCGCCGAGCTCGTCGTGGATGAACTCGGCGGCCGCGCGGGCGATGGCCCGCCCGTCGGTCGTGGCGGTACCGCGGCCCACCTCGTCGAGGAGGACGAGGGAGTCCGGGCCGGCGTCGTGGAGGATCTCGGTCAGCTCGCTCATCTCGCGCATGAACGTCGACTGGCCGCCGGCGATGTCGTCGGAGGCGCCGACGCGGGTGAACAGCCGGTCGAAGACGGGGAGCGAGGCCGCCTGCGCGGGGACGAACGAGCCGGTCTGCGCTAACACGACCGCGAGCGCGACCGACCGCATGTACGTTGACTTCCCGCTCATGTTCGGCCCCGTGATAACCGCGATCGACCCGCGCGGGAGGTCCGCGTCGTTCGGGACGAACGACTCCTCGGCGCGCTCGACGACCGGGTGGCGGCCCCCTTCGATCTCGACGCCGGCGTTCGTATCGGAAGCGGGTTCGTCGACGATCTCCGGGCGGACGTAGTCGTACTCGACGGCGACGGTCGCCAGCGAGCGGAGCGCGTCGATCTCGGCGATCGCGTCCGCGAGCCCCTGTATCCGTTCCGTCTCGCTCCCGACGCGCTCGCGCACGTCGACGAACAGCTCGTACTCCAAGGCGTCCGCGCGCTCCGCGGCGCCGACGATCTCCTCTTCGCGCTCCTTCAGTTCGGGCGTGTAGTAGCGCTCGCTGTTCTTCAGCGTCTGTCGGCGGCGGTAGTCGTCGGGGACGCGGTCGAGGTTGGCGTCGGTCACCTCGATGTAGTAGCCGTGGACCTGATTGTGGCCGACCGACAGCGAGTCGATCCCGGTGCGCTCGCGCTCGCTCGCCTCCAAGTCTGCGACCCACTCGCGCCCCTCGCGCTCGGTGGCGCGGAGGGCGTCGAGGTCGTCGTCGAACCCCTCGCCGATCACGCCGCCCTCGGTGATCTCCGGCGGGGGGTTTGCGGCGATAGCGTCGTCGATCAGCTCGCGGACCTCGGTCAGCTCGTCGAGGCGGTCGCGGAGGTCGCGGAGGTGGTCGGTGCGGGGGCGGTCGGCGTCGGTTCCGCCCTCTCTATCGTCCCCACCGTTCCCCCCCGCCAGCGTCGCCTTCAGATCCGGCACGACCGCGAGCGTCGCGTGCAGCGAGCGCAGGTCGCGAGCGTCGGCCCGTCCGCGGGAGATCCGTCCGACGAGGCGTTCGAGGTCGTAGGCGGCCGCGAGCGCGTCGGCGACTCCCTCACGGACGAGGGTGCGATCGGCCAGCTCGCCGACCGCGTCGTGGCGGCTCCGGATCGCGTCGGCGTCGACGAGCGGGCGACGGAGCCACCGTTCTAAACACCGCCGGCCGAGCGCGCACCTCGTCTCGTCGAGCGCGTCGAACAGGGTGTCGCTCGCGCCCAGTCCGCGGTTCTCGAACAGTTCGAGGCTGCGCTGGGCCGCCGCGTCGAGCCGGAGCCGGTCGCGCGGGTCGTACCGCCGGATCCGGGTAACGTACGAGAGCGGGCCGTCGTCGCCCTGCGTGTACTCGGCGTACGCGAGCACGGCGCCAGCCGCACGTAGCTCGGCGTCGCCGTCAAACCGGCGGTCGGGCGCGGGGAGGTACGGCTCCAGTCGTTCGATCGCGGCTCGCCGCTCGAAAACGCCGGAATCGTACTCGTGGACCGTCCAGCCGCGCTCGGCGTCGGCCGGCTTGAAGTCGGGGGTGTCCGGTCCCGCGATCAGCTCGGCGGGTGCGATCCGGTCGAGCTCCTCCGCGACCGTGTCGCGGTCGCCCGCGGTGACGAGACACTCGCCGGTCGAGACGTCGACGGCGGCGAGGCCGACGGGGGCCGGCTCGGGGGCGTCGTCGCTCTCGCCGTCCTCGCCTCCGCCCGCCACCGCCGCCACGTAGTTCGTCGTCCCCGCCTCCAGCAGCTCGTCTTCGACGACGGTCCCGGGAGTGATCACCTCGGTGACGGCGCGGTCGACGAGCCCGGACGCCTGCTCGGCGTCTTCGACCTGATCGCCGAGGGCGACGCGGTAGCCGGCATCGAGGAGCGATCCGAGGTAGGGCGCGGCGTTGTCGATGGGGATCCCGGCCATCGGGTAGTCGCCGGTGGAGTCGGAGCGCTCCGTCAGCGTCACCTCGCAGACGCCGGCGACCGCCTCGGCCGCCTCGCAGAACGCCTCGTAGAAGTCGCCGACCTGGAACAACACGAGGGCGTCCTCGTGGGCTGCACACAGGTCGGCGTACTGCGAGAGCATCGGTGTCAGCTCCTCGCGGGCGGCGGCGATCCCCGGCGGGAGCCCGGTCACCGTCTCGTGGTCCGCAGTCGGCATACCACGAGTCCGGTCGCCCGTGGGGATAAACGGTGCGGAGGCGGTCGGTTCCCGCGCCGAACCACCCGCCGCGCCCGAGCGCTTACAACGCTGGAACCCCGAGAGAACCCGTGACAAATCGCGCGATCGTCGTCGGCATGGCAGCGACGTTCATCGGGCTGACGGCCCTGTTGCTGGTCGCCGGAGTCGTCGTCTCCCCCGTCCTGTTGGCGGTCGCCGTTCCGTTCGGTATCGTCGCGTACTTCCTGTGGTATCACGCCAGCGGCCGGCTCCGTGATCGCGTTCAACGCGAGGCCGCGCGAGCGGGACCCGGAGAGCGCGCTCGGGCCCGCCAGCGGGCGAGAGCCGCCGAACACCGCCGGTCGGCGTACCGGTCGGCCGGTGCGACGGGCGATAGATTCGGCCGCGGGGCGGCGGGAAATGCCCGTGGTCGCAGGGCTCGGTCGGCGGCTGGGGCCGGAGGAGCCGGCGGCGGTGCCGGCGACCCCCGCGATCGCGCCCCGCCGACGAGCGGGATGTCCGAACGCGAGGCCTACGAGACGCTCGGGCTCAACCGGACCGCCGATCGAGAGACGATCCGGTCCACCTACCGAGAGCGGGCGAAGCGGCTCCATCCAGACGGGGAGGACGGCGACGAGACGGCGTTCAAGGAGCTGAACGAGGCGTACGAGCTGTTGACGAACTGATCGCGGCCCTCCGCGAGTTCACTTCTCCGGCCTTCGATCACCGGGCGTCGGCATCGTCGAGCGCCTCCCCGATCGCGGTCTCCGCCTCCGCAAGCTCCGCTTGCGTGTTGACGTTCGTGAACGTGTGTGCCGTGGTGCGCTCGCGGATCTCCGCGTCGCCGACGACGACGCAGTCGAGGTCGTCGAGCGGCGCCAGCACCTTCCGGTCGCCGCGGGCGAGGGCCCGATCGCAGGCGGCCGCCATCGGCTCTGCGCGGTAGACCGCCTGTGTCGTCTGGAGCCAGCGGTCGTCGAGCCGGGCGATCGCCGCCTCGTGGCCCGCGGCGTCGGCGGCGAGCCCCGCCAGAAAACTCGGGTCGACGAACGGCATGTCGCAGGCGACGACGGCGACGTACTCGCCCGAGGCGGCTCGACAGGCGTTCCGAATGCCCGCGACCGGTCCGAGGTCGGGCTCGTCGTCGACCGCCCAGCGGAGCGGAAGCGGGAGGCCGTCGAGCGCGTCTCCGATCGCTTCTCGCTGATCGGGCCGACAATTTATCACGAATTCGTCGACGACCGGGTCGCCGCCGGCGGCGCGCTCGGCGCCCGGCGGGACGGGATCGTCGTCGCCGGCCAGTCGGTCTGCGACGCGGCGGATCATCGGAACCCCCGCAAGCGGGGCGACGGCCTTGTCTCGGTCGCCGAAGCGCGTCGAGCGCCCCCCGGCGAGGATGGCTCCGGTGGTCACGGGTCGTCTCTCGGTGCCGAGGGACTTCGCGGTTGCGGTCGGTCAAGCAGAGTGGTCGTCGAGACAGCGACCGGGATGGAAACCGCGAGCGAAGCGCCCCGTTTTCGATCCCCGTAGCGCCGTAACCTCCGGTAAAGCGACCCGTTAAGTGGTCGGCGGTCCACCGATCGGACATGCCAGAGGCCACGGATCTGGAGGAGCTGAAGCGGGGAACCGACCTGGTCAAGCGCGGCTTCGCGCGGATGCAAAAAGGTGGGGTCATCATGGACGTCGTCACGCGCGAGCAGGCCCGAATCGCGGAGGATACCGGTGCGGTCGCGGTGATGGCGCTCGAGGCCGTCCCGGCCGATATCCGCAAGCGCGGCGGCGTCGCGCGGATGCCCGACCCCGAGAACGTCACCGAGATCATCGACGAAGTGTCGATCCCGGTGATGGGGAAATCCCGGATCGGCCACCGAAAGGAGGCGGAGATCCTGGAGTCGCTCGGCGTCGACATGATCGACGAGTCGGAGGTGCTCACGCCCGCCGACGACGAGTACCACACCGACAAACGCGACTTCGCGTCCCCGTTCGTCTGCGGCGCACGCGACCTCCCCGAGGCGCTCCGGCGCATCCGCGAGGGCGCGGCGATGATCCGGACGAAGGGCGAGGCCGGCACCGGCGACGTGAATCAGGCCGTCAAACACCAGCGCACCATCAAAACTCAGATCCGGACGCTCACCGGCCTCAACCACGAGGAGCGCGAGAAGTGGGCCCGCGAACACGGCGCCCCCCGTGACCTGGTCCACGAGACCGCCGAGGCCGGTCGCCTCCCGGTCGTCAACTTCGCGGCCGGCGGCATCGCGACGCCCGCCGACGCCGCGCTGATGATGTACCACGGCTGTGACGGCATCTTCGTCGGGTCCGGCATTTTCGGCGCGGAGGACCCCGAGGCGATGGGCACGGCGATCGTCGAGGCCGTCAACAACTGGGACGACCCCGACGAGCTCGCCGACATCGCCTCCGGCATCGGCAAGGGGATGAAGGGCCAGTCGAACGAGGACCTGCCCGACGAGGAGAAGCTGCAGGGCCGCGGCGTTTAAATATGGGTTTATAAGCGGATCGACGAAGGCGATCGCGTCCTCCTCGCGCGCGTTCCGCCGATGTTCGTGACGTGTGGTACCGCTCGCCAGTATCGTTATCTGTCCGCGAAGCGTACGTTCCTGTGGTGTTGTATACATGACAGGACAACAGATACTGATGATCGTCGGCGACTTCGGCGAGGACTACGAGATCATGGTCCCGTTTCAGGCGCTGCAGGCGGTCGGCCACGAGGTCCACGCGGTCTGCCCGGAGAAGGAGGACGGAGAGACGGTCAAGACCGCGATCCACGACTTTCGGGGCGACCAGACGTATCTGGAGACTCGCGGCCACGACTTCGCGCTCACGCACGGGTTCGACGAGATCGACCCGGCCGACTACGACGCGCTCGTCGTTCCCGGCGGACGCGCCCCCGAGTACCTCCGCGGCTACGACGAGGTGCTCGACACAGTGCGGCACTTCTTCGAGGCCGATAAGCCGGTCGCGTCGATCTGTCACGGTCCGCAGATCCTCGCGGCGGCCGGCGTGCTCGACGGCTACGAGATGACGGCGTACCCCGCGGTCAGGCCCGAGGTCGAGGCCGCGGGCTGCTCGTGGGTCGACGGCGTGACCACCGACGGGAACCTCGTCACCGGGCAGGCGTGGCCCGACCACCCCGAGTGGATCGCGCAGTTCCTCGACCTTCTCGGCACCGAGATTGAGCATGACGCGCCCGCCGCGACCGCGGACTGACCGATTCTCCGGTGGCAGTCATCCGTCGCCGCCGGCCGCACCGCTTTTTATGGTGCATGCTACCGTTGATCGACCCATGAGCGACGACGAAACCACGGAGGAGACGGAGCGGATCGACCGCGGCGCGCCCTCGCGGATCGGCCGCGTCCTGCTCGGAGTCGGCCTCGCCGCGCAGGCCTCGGAGGACTTCCGCGACATGGAGGACACGATCGAGTACGCGGAGTCGGCGGGGGTGCCGGAGCCCGACCTCGCGGCCCCGTTCGCATCCGGGATGATGGTGGCCGCGGGCGTCGGTATCGCCCTCTGGCGGCTCCCGCGAGTCGCGACCGGTGCGGCCGTCGCCTTCCTAACGGTGGTGACGGCGACGATGCACGACTTCTGGAACGCCGACGAGGACGACAAAAGCGGCGAGCGGCTCGCCTTCTTCGGCAACCTCGCGATGTTAGGCGGTGCGCTCGTGTTCCTCCGGGAGGCGTTCAAGTGAGGGCGTCGACCCGCCGGCCGCCGGACTACTTATAAATTGTCCGCGTCCAGCGGGTCTTCGAGCTGTCCCATCACCGCCTCCATGGCGTCGGTCGCGGTGATCAGCCCGACCACCTCGCCGTCCTCGATGACGAGTGCGAGCTCCTGCGACTCCGCCTGGAACTGGTCGAAGGCGTCGCTAACGCTCGTCATCGCCGAAATCGCCATCGGTGGGGCGGCGAGTTCGGCGAAGGTCGTCTCTTCTCGCCGGAGCGCCTCGAAGTTGGAGATGATCGAGGGAGCGTAGACGATCCCCTCGAAGTCGGTCATCTCGTCGCCCACGAGCGGGAAGCGACTGTGCGGGGTGTCGCGGATCCGGTCGAGATTCTCTTCGACTGACGCCGCCGTCGACAGCGAGACGATCTCGTCGGCCGGCGTCAGCACCTCCCGCACGGCGAGCTCGTCGACGTCGAGCGCGTTGAGGACTTCCTCGCGGCGCTCCTCGGGAAGATCGACCTCTTTCATCATCGACCCGAGGCGGGCGCGAAGCTGGGTGCGGGTCTCCAACACCTCGCCTTCGGTCTCGGTCCACGAGCCGGTCATCTCGACGCCGAACAGCCGGAGCGTCGCCTTCGCGACCCAGTCGCCGAACTTGATCACCGGCGAGATGAGCCACGCGAACCAGTACAGCGGCCGGGCGCCGTACTGGGCCACCTGCTTCGAGCGTTCGACGCCGAGGTACGTCGGCGTCTGCTCGCCGTGCGTGAGGTGGGCCATGTTGATGAGCAGGAACGCCAACAGCGAGCCCGCGCCGGCGGACGCGAACGTCGTATTCTCGACGAGCGGGGCGAACAGCGCCGCGATCCCCGGCTCCGCGACGATACCGAGCGCGATGCTGGTCCCGGAGATCCACACCTGACAGGTCGTCAGGTAGAACTCCAGGTCGTCCGTCATCTCCCAGGCGCGCCGCAGTCCGGGCGTGTCCATCTCCGACTCGGGATACTGACGGAGCCGCGTCAGCCCGAACTCGATCGCCACGAAGTACGCGTTGATCAGGATGAGGGCGACGCCGGCGGCGACGCGGAGGGCGATCTCGCCGGGAGGAATCGCTGTCACGGGCGGGACCATCGTCTCCACGGTCCCACTGTGTGGTTAAAAATTGTTGAGGCCGGCCGACCGGCGGTCGGGGAGGCGGACTGGCGCGCCGGAGCGCTACTCGTAGTCCTCGTAGGTCGGGAGCTCCTCTCCCCCTTCGGGCGGGAACTCCTCGACCGGAACGGTCGTCTCGTCGCCGCTCGCCATGTCCTTCACGGTGTACTCGCCGTTCTCCAAGTCGCGCTCACCGACGACGACCACCGTCTCCGCGTTGATCGAGTCGGCGTAACCGAGCTGCGCGCCGAACGACCGGCCGGAGACGTCCTGTTCGACGACCACGTCGTCGCCGAGCGCGCGGAGATCGCGTGCGAGCGCGGTCGCCTCCGAGCGCGTGTCGCCCACGCTGAGCACGTAGTAGTCGGTCGTCAGCTCCTCGTCGGGCCACACGCCGGCGCGCTGACAGAGCAACGAGAGGGGGGCGTGACCGGGCGCGACCCCGACCGCGGGGGTGGGTTGGCCGCCGAAGCTCTCGATGAGGTCGTCGTAGCGCCCGCCGCCGAAGACGGAGCGGGACACCTCGCCGGTGGAGTCGAAGCATTCGAAGACGACGCCGGTGTAGTAGTCGAGCCCGCGGGCGGTCGTCAGCGAGACCTCACAGAACGCTCCGGCGCCGAAGTCGTCGGCGGCGGCGAGCACGTTCCGGAGGTTCTCGACTGCCGCCTCGACATCCTCGCCGCCGGCCTCGGCGACCGCGTCAAGGTCGTCGACGGTCTCCACGTCCGAGATGAGGTCGTCGAACTCCTGGGCGGTCGCGCGGTCCAGCCCGGCATCTGAGAGGAGCCCGAGGTACTCGCCGTCGTCGACCTTCGCGCGCTTGTCGACCGCGCGGATCGCGGCCTTCGTGTCGACCGCGTCGGGGTCGGCCGCGAGCGCCCGAACCAGCCCACCGAGGATGTCGCGGTGGGAGACGCGGAACTCGAAGTCGTCATTGGTGAGCCCCAGATCCGTGAGCGCATCGGCAGCCACCGCCAGCACCTCGGCGTCGGCCTCGGGCGCCGACGAGCCGAACACGTCGATGTTCGTCTGGTAGAACTCGCGGAACCGACCCTGTTGGACCTGTTCGTAGCGCCAGAACGGGCGGGTGGACATCCACTTGATGGGCTTCGAGAGCTCTTGGCCCTTCGCGACCACCATCCGGGCGACGGTCGGCGTGAGCTCCGGGGTCATCGAGACGCCGCGGCCGCCCTTATCCTCGAAGGCGTACAGCTCCTCGACGATCTCCTCGCCGGACTTGTCGACGTACATTTCTGTCCGTTCGAGCGCGGGGGTGGCGATCTCTCGGAAGCCGTACCGACTCGCGGCGTCCTCGATCGCGTCCGTCACCTCGCGGCGGGCCGACTGCTCGCCGGGGTAGAAATCGCGGAATCCCTTGAGGCCGTCGTACATGCACGTCGGTTCGGCGAGCGCCCGCTTGAAAGCATCCTTTCGGGGCGGGGGCCGCGGTCGCTGATGCGCGGATCGCGCTCGACGAGACGCGGCTCCCTCGTCTAGTCCTGTTGGTACTCCTTCTGGAATCCGCGGAACTCGGTCCGATGGGCCTCCTCGTCGGAGAGGAGCGTCACGGCGAGGTCCTCGGAGACCGGATCGTCCGCGTCCTCGGCGGCGTCGATCAGATCGTGGTACGTCGCGATCGCGCCCTCCTCGGCGTCGAGCACGCCGTTGATAACCGCCAGTACGTCGGTCGAGTCCTCGGGCGGCTGTAGCGAGTCCTGCTTGGCCGTGAACTCGGCCGATCCCGGGGGCCGCGCATCGAGCTGTTTGAGCCGCTGCCCCAGCTGTTCGGCGTGTCCGAGCTCCTCTTGGACATCCTGTTTCAGACTCTCTTTGATCTCCTCGGCGCGGACGCCGTCGAGGACGATGGCGTTTGTCTGGTAGTTCATCACGGTCTCGATCTCATCGGCGTACGCCGTTTTGAGCAGCTCGACGACTCGTTCAGATGACATACTCGACCCTACGAGCGCGGGGCCAAAAGTCGTTCCGGCGGTCCCGAGGTCACGAGAACTTGTCGGTCGCGTGCCGGATCGACGCGCGGATCGATCAGTCGTTCCGGCCGTGTACGTACGTCTGGTTGTGGTCCGGGAACACCTCGCTGACGGTCTCCTCACCGTGTTCGTCGGCGATGAGCGTCCGGAGCTCGTCCTCGTAGTCGGCCTTGGGAACCTCCTCGCTCGGCCCCTGCTGGACGTCGAACGTCTCCTCGACGAGGCGGTCGACGGCGTGGCGACCGAACCCCGAAAGCGGGGAGATGTAGTCGACGGCGTGGCGATCCTCCAGGCTCTGCGCTTGCGCGCGCGACACCGTGGGGACCCGGTCGTCGCGGCGCGTGCCGTCGGCAATCGCGTCAGCGTCGCGGCTCGCGATCGTCTCTAAGGCGTGCTCGTGGACGCGCTGGATCCCGTTTCGGGGGTAGCCGTCGTCGATCATCGTCTGGATCGCCTCCTCGGCGACGCCGCGGTCGAGCTCGACGCGCTCGAAGGGGAAGCCCAGCTCCGCGGCCGCGCGCTCGGCGTGCTTCCAGTCGTCCGTGAGCCCGAAGCTGCCGGTGACGCAGCGCACGTCGTAGAACCGGTCGAGCAGGTGGGCGGCGAGCGAGGAGTCTTTCCCCCCGCTGTACAGCAGCGCGAGCTCCATCTATCGCCGCCGAATGTCGAAGCTCTGCTGGTCGGGTTGGAGTTCCTTCAGGAGGTCGCGCATCTGGTCTTCGTCGATCTGTCCCTGGATCCGGCCGCTCTGTGCGAGTGCCGCGACCTGCTGTTTCACCTTATCACCGAACTCCGGCTTCGACATCGCGACCGCGTTGAGCCGCTGGCGCGCGCCGTCGGTGAGGTACTGTTTGAGCACGGCCTCCTGTTGCGCCTCGGCGCGCTGTTGGGCCTCCTGTTGCGCCTCGGCGTCGGCGCCGCCGCCCTGTTCGCGCTCGCGAAGCTCCTGCATCTTCTTCTCTCGCAGCTCTTCGAGCCGTTCGTCGTCGGGGTTCTCACTCATATGCACCCGTTCTCGGTCCGCGCGAAAAACGATTTCGGAGGGATCTGTGTTGAGGGGGCCCAAGCAGTGCCGAACGAGGGCCGGTCCGCGCCGCTTAAACGCCTCCTCGGCGTAGCCGCCGGTAATGAGCGAGTCGCGAGAGTTCTGTCCCCGGTGTGGCGACACCGTCCCGGAGCGGCGCGAGCCGCTTCCCGGCGACCCCGGCGGACGGGACGCGCTGCTGTGTGACGACTGCTACTTCGAGGACTTCGAGCTGGTCGACGCGCCCGACCGGATCGAGGTGCTGGTCTGTTCCGGCTGCGGCGCGGTCCGCCGCGGCGAGTCGTGGCGGGACGTGGGTGCACGCGACTACACCGACGTCGCCGTCGACGAGGTCGCGGAGGCGCTCGGGGTCCACGTCGACGCCGAAGACGTCGAGTGGGGCGTCGAGCCCGAGCAGGTCGACGAGAACAACGTCCGGATGCACTGCCGCTTCTCGGGGATCGTCCGCGGGACGCTCCGCTCCGCGGAGGTGACGGTCCCCGTGAAGATCTCACGAGGGACCTGCGACCGCTGCGGTCGGATCGCCGGCGGCTACTACGCCGGGATCGTGCAGGTGCGCGCGGACGAACGTGATCTGACGCCCGCGGAGCGCGCCGAGGCACTCGACATCGCCGAGACGTACGTCGCCGACCAGGAGGCCGACGGCGACCGCGAGGCGTTCATCACGGAGGTCAAAGAGACCGACGACGGGCCGGACATCAAGCTCTCCTCGAACCGGCTCGCGCAGAACGTCGCGACGCGGATCACGGAGGCGCTCGGCGGGAGCTTCGAGTCGTACCCGACGCTCGTCACCGAGGACGGCGACGGCAACGAGGTGTACCGGGTGACCTTTGCGGTCCGGCTCCCGCGCTACGCCGCGGGCGAGGTCATCGACCCCGAGGACGGCGACGGCCCCGTGCTCGTCACGAGCGTCTCCGGCCGGCTTCGGGGCGTCCGCCTCGTCACGGGTGCGGAGTACACCTCCGAGTTCGAGGACGCAGCGGCCCCCGACGCGACCCGGCTCGGGCGCCGGGACGACGCCGCGGAGACGACCGTGGTGACGGTGGAAGACGAGAACGCGATCCAGGTGCTCGACCCGGTCACCTACGAGGCGAAGACGGTCCCGAACCCGGACTTCGTCGACGGCGACGCCGACTCGGTGCTCGCGTTCGAACACGGCGGAAAGGTCCACCTCGTCCCCGAAGAGTAGTCCGTCGGGAGCGATGCGGTATTTAAAAGCCAGTGAGCGACTGCGACGCTCGCTTATAAAGAACTGGGCGATGGCGTCGCCGGCGCTACGCACCGGCTGCCAGAGAATCTTCGATTCTCGCTGGACGCGGTGAGCGCTCGGAGAGCGCGAACCGCGAGGCTGGAGAGGCGTGAGGTGTGGGATGGTGCTGTGCGGGGAGGGACTCAAAGGGGCAGCCGCGAAGTCGTCGATCGCTTATAAATGTCCGCCAGTAACCCACTCGATCACGGATAAACAACCACTCCGCCGATCTGCGTCACGTACTCCCGCTATCGATCCCGAAGAACCGTTCAGCGGCCAGCCGTTTCGAACGAAACGATGTCTGAAGAGTAGACTTCGACAGCGCCGAACGATCAAAAATCCGCACCACCGCGTGTCGCCGTCGATCAGTCGGCGCGGGCGGGCTGTTCGTTCCCGAGCGCGGCGGCGCGCTCCGAATCGGTCACCTCGATGCCGCGGCGCTCCAACTGCTCGACGAACTCCGCCTCGCTGAGGCCGGCCTGCGCGGCGGCCTGAGAGAGTGTCAGCGTTCGCGCACCGTACAGCGTCAGCGCGGTCGACAGCCCGTTCGTAGCCATACCTACAGTACCAACGTGATGGTTTATGAAGGTTACTAATTGATTGAGGTTCCTGATACACCTTATACGATATATATTGACAGTTGATCAGTCCGCGAGAATATAATGTGTTTCGGGTGGTCTCTCGATCGGTGAGCGGCGCCGGTCAGCGTCGACCGATATCGACTCGCGCCCGCAGGAGTTATCACGCTCTGCGGTCGTACGCGATGCATGGACAGATCACAGCTGTTCGCGCTGTTCTTCGCCTTCCTCATGGTCAGCTCCATGGTGGTATGGGGCGTCTCGTTCGCGTTCCTGTAAGCACCGAACGGAACCGGTCAGACGGTCGCGGTCCAGATCGAGGGCCGGTACCGCTTTCGACTCTCCTCGCCGACGGTCCCTAGCCGTCGCCCCAGATATCGGAGAGCGGGTGGTTCTCCCGGCGCTCGGCGTCCGCCTCCGAGCGCGTACGCGTCGTTCCGCCCCCGTCGTTCGTCCCGTCGGCCGTCTCCGCCTCGCCGGACGCGGTCGAGTCGCCCGCATGCGAGCCGCCGCCCTTGAGGCTCCCGCTTCCGCCCAAGCCGCTCCCGGCCGACCCTCCACCGAGGGCCGTTCCTCCACGACGGGCCGCCCGTGACGGACCGCTCGGCTCGGCGTCGATCCCGGCGAGCGCGGCGGTGGGATCGAAGTCGGGCAGCGTCGGCGTCGTCATCGCGTCGATCTGGTCGCGGAACCAGGGCGGGGTGTCGGCCTTCGCGCGGTCGAAGAGGTCTAACAGTGAGTCGTCCGCGAGGTACGTCGCGCCGTAGTCGTCGGGCGCGCGGACGACCCGCCCGCACGCCTGAATGACGGTCCGGAGCGCGGTCCGGTGGTACCACGCCCACTGGTCGTCGGCGAGTCGTCGAGCGACCCGAGAGTCGTTGGTGTTGCGGTACGGCGCCTTACACACCACTTGCCAGCGACAGAGGTCGCCTTTCAGATCGAGCGCCTCCTCCATCTTCACCGAGACGAACACCTCCGGATCGTCGCTCGCCTTCCACGCCGCCAGCTCCGCGTCCCGGTTCGCTCGGTCGTGCCGCCGGACTCGCGCGGCGACGCCGAACTCGCCGAGCAACTCGGTGAGCCGACCGGCGATGTCGTACGAGTGCGCGTGGATCAACCCCTTCTCGTCCGGGTGTTCTGCCATCAATCGGACGATCAGGCGGGCGATCTTCGGGACCGTCTCGTCGCGGTGTTCGTAGGTCATCGATCCCTGCGTCACGTCGTACAGTGGCCGGTGCGAGAGCGGGAACGTGTGCTCGACGTCGACGAGGGCGACGTTCGCGGGGTTGAGACCGACTCCGCGGCAGAACGCCTCCTTCGAGAGGATGGTGGCGGACAGCAGCGCGAATTTGTTCCCACGGTCCCACACGGTGTGTTGGAGGTAGCGGGCCGGGTCCAGCGGCTTGATCGCGAGCGCAGATCCCTCGCCGTCGGGCTGGTCGACGACCCACGTCGTCGGCGACTGCGAGTCGCGGTAGTCCTCTAAGAACCAGCCGAGCTCCGAGATAAGCTCCTGCAGGCGGTCCCGGCGTGCGACCTCCTCGCGGTCGAGCTCTGGCCGGCCGGTCAGCTCGTCTTTCGCCCGCTTGGCGGTGTCGCGAAGCGACGCGGCGAATCGGGCGGTGCGGTCGAGCGCATCCTCCTCGGGGCCGGCGTCGGCCGCCACGTCGGGGACGCCAACCTCGTCCCACACCGGCACGCGGCCGGGCGAGAGCTCGATCGTCGCGTACATCTCCGCCCACTCCGCGAGCCCGTGGGCCTCGTCGATCACGACCACGTCGCGCTTGCGGAACACCTCCGAGCCGGCGGTCCGCATGAAGTACGCGAGGGTCATGGCGGCGTAGCGGTTCCCGGAGGCGATGGCGCGGTCGGAGAAGTACGGACACCGGTGTTTCACGGAGCAGTCGAACCCCTGCTGACGGACGCAGGGGGCGCGGTTGACCGGCGTGTCGTGCTCGCCGGGGAGGATGCAGTCGTAGTTCGATTTTCCCCGAATGACCGCCAAGTCGTCGAGCAGGTCATCCGCCTCTACGTCGTCGATCTGCGACACCTGCGGGGTCGTGTAGTAGGCGCCGGTCGCCTCGCTCGGGGCCGTCTCGTCGACGGTGGCCGACGCGCCCATGATGGCCCGCGCGAGCAGGGACTTGCCGCTGCCGGTCGGCGCACGCACCAACACCACATCGTTGTCGGCGGCGAACGCGTCGCGGATGTCCGCGAGCGCCTGCTCCTGTGCCCCTCGAAAGCTCGGGGCGGGGAACTCGGCGGGGATCCGATCGGGGTCCACGACTGCCACTGGCGCGCTCGCGGAATTAAACCCTCGCTTGATGGCGGTCGGCTGCCGGCCGAACCGGCGACCGCGCCGCGAAGTAAACAGAGAACTACCGTATCGTTTATGAGGGTTCGGCGGAAGGTCGTGGTATGAACTGGCAAGAGGCGGAGCGGGAGTTCGCGGACGACGTGGTCGTCCGGGAGACGCTCCCGCGCATGTTCGAGCGGTCCGCCGAGCGCAACGCGGACCGGCTTGCCCAGCGGTACAAAGGCGGTATCTACGACCGCTCGCTGGTCTCTAGCGGGGTGCTCCCGCCCGCCTCGGAGGGCGAATACGCCGACGTGACCTACGCCGAGATGCGCGCAATCGTCCGGCGGCTCGCCGCCGGGTTCCGCGAACTCGGCGTCGACGACGACACCCGCGTCGCCCTATACGCGCAGACTCGGATGGAGTGGGCCCAGACCGACTTCGCCGTGCTGGCCGCGGGCGCGACGGTCACGACCGTGTACGCCTCCTCCTCGCCGAACCAGGTCCGCTACCTGATCGAGGACCCGGAGGCGACCGTCGTGGTCGCGGAGAATCGCGAGTTGCTCGACGAGGTGTTCGCGGTTGTCGACGACCTCGAACACGAACTCGACGCGATCGTGACGTTCGACGACGTGGACACGACCGACCTCGACGCGGAGATCGGTACCGATTCAGAGAACCTGTCCACCGACGACGTGTACACCCTCGGTGAGGTCCACGCCCTCGGCGACGAGGCGTTCGACGAGGACGCCTACCAGTCGTGGATCGACGCGGTCGACGTCGGAGATCTTGCGAGCCTCATCTACACCTCCGGGACCACGGGCCAGCCCAAGGGCGTCCGGCTCACTCACGCCAACTTCAGGGAGAACGTCTCGCAGTGTTACCGGCGCTTCGCGGATCGCCCGGACCGCGACAGCGACGTACCGGGGATCAGCGCCGAGTCGACGACGCTCTCGTTTCTCCCCCTCGCGCACGTCTTCGAGCGGATGGCGGGCCACTACATGATGTTCGCGGCGGGCGCGACCGTCGGCTACGCCGAGAGCCCCGACACCCTTCGGGAGGACTTCGGGCTGGTACGCCCGACGACGACCACGAGCGTCCCGCGCGTCTACGAGAAGCTGTACGACGCGATCCGCGAGCAGGCAGGCGAGTCTCCCGTGAAAGAGCGGATCTTCGAGTGGGCAGTCGGCGTGGGGAAGGCCCACCACGAGGCCGACGAACCGGGCGCCGTACTCAACGCCAAGTGCGCGGTCGCCGACCGGCTCGTCTTCTCGTCGGTTCGCGAGGCGATCGGCGGTAACATCGACTTCTTCATCTCCGGCGGCGGGTCGCTGTCGGCGGAGCTGTGCGCGCTGTACCACGCGATGGATCTGCCGATCCTGGAGGGGTACGGGCTGACGGAGACCTCCCCCGTCATCAGCGTCAACCCGCCCGAGGAGCCGAAGGTCGGCACCATCGGTCCGCCGGTGGTCGACACCGAGGTCGCGATCGACGGCGCGGTCGTCGGCGAGGAGGTCGCCGATCTGCCCGGCGACGTCGGCGAACTGCTGGTTCGCGGTCCACAGGTGACCGACGGCTACTGGAACCGCCCGGACGCGACCGCCGAGGCGTTCACCGACCCGGACCGGCTCCCGGAGGACGCGGTCGTGGCGGGCGACCCGCCCGAGGAGCGCGGCGGCGACCCGGACGACCCCTGGTTCCGCACCGGCGACATCGTCCAGCTCCGACCGGACGGGTACATCGCGTTCCGCGAGCGCGCCAAGCAGCTGCTCGTGCTCTCGACCGGGAAGAACGTCGCGCCCGGTCCGATCGAAGACCGGTTTGCCGCCAACGAGTTCGTCGAACAGTGCGTCGTGCTCGGCGACGGCCGGAAGTTCGTCTCCGCGCTGATCGTCCCGAACTTCGAGAAGCTGGCGGCGTGGGCCGACACCCGCGGGATCGATATCCCCGAGGACCCCACGGGGATCTGTCGCGACGACCGGGTCCGCGAGCGGATCCAAGTGGAGGTCGACCGCGTCAACGAGGAGTTCGAGTCGTACGAGCAGATCAAGCGGTTCCGGCTCGTCAAGGAGGAGTTCACCGAGGAGAACGACCTTCTCACCCCGACGATGAAAAAGAAGCGGCGTAACATCTTGGATCGGTTCGGCGACGAGATCGAGATCATTTACGAGGACGCGTAGCCGAAAACCGACGGCGGCGGCCGACTTATTCCCTCCACAGCTCGGTGCTCCCCAAACAGTAGAGGAACGCGATCCAGCCGAAAAGCAGCCCCGCGATGATGACCATGAAATCGGCCAACTTGGTGCCGAAGACCAGATCGTACCCGATGCCGACGGTCAGGAGAACTAACGAGACGGCCAGCAGCAGGTGACACCGCCGTTCGGCCTTTGGTTTCACATTTCTAACACTCGTGTGAGATATAAATAGATTCCGTCGAATTGACATTCCAGCCACCGATCGGAGGTGCATTCCGGCGTGCGCGGCGACAGCTTACGCCGACGACGGGGTCGACTCGGCGGGGTCCTCGTCGACGGGTCGACCGCCATCAGTCGGCTCGCCGAACGCGTAGACGGTGTTGTGACCGGTCACCTCCACCTCCAGGAAGTCACCCACTGCGACGCCGCGCTCCGCCGCGTTCTGGACGATAATTTGCCGGTAAGCGCCGTCGCGACACTTCACGGAGTCGCCGGTGCCCTCCTCGACGACGAGGACCTCGAAGGTCTCGCCGACCATCGACTCGTAGGCGTCGCCGACGACCTCCATCTTCAGCTCGGACATCGCCTTCGAGCGCTCCTTCTTGATCGTCCCGCCGAGCCCCTTCATGTCGGCGGCGTCGGTACCGGGGCGCTTCGAGAAGCGGGTGACGTTGATCTTCTCCGGGCGGACCTCGGCGAGCAGGTCCATCGAGCGCTCGTGGTCGGCCTCGGTCTCGGTCGGGAAGCCGACGATGAAGTCGGTCGACAGTGTCCAGTGGTCGAGCCGGTCGTCGAAGGTCTCCACGACCTCGCGGAACTTCTCGACGCGGTGCTGGCGGCGCATGTCTTCGAGTACGTCGTCGGAGCCGGACTGGACCGGTGCGTGGATGAAGTCGTACAGCTCCTCGTTGTCGGCGAACACCTCGGCCAGCTCCTCGTGGATGCCGTGGATACCGCCGGGGTTGGCCATCCCGAGTCGAACTCGGAAGTCACCGTCGATGTCGCAGATCCGGTCGAGCAGCTCCGGCAGCTTCCGATCGCCGTTGTCCCAGCCGTAGACCCCGGTGTCCTGTCCGGTCACCCGAATCTCCTTGGCGCCGGCGTGGACCAGCGCGCGGGCCTTCTCGACGTTCTCTTCGACAGTGGGAGAATCGACCCGACCGGTCGCGAACTTCGTGATACAGTACGAGCAGTTGCTCATGCAGCCGCGCGCGATGGGGAGGATACCGACGACGCCGTCTAAGACGGGCTCGGCGTCTGGGGTGACCGTCGGGCACTCGCCGTTGAGCACGTGCGAGGGCACCTCGTCCCAGTGGAGGATCTCGGCGTCGACGCCGGCCTCGCGGAAAGCGTCGCCCTGCGCGAGCGCCATGCAGCCGGTGACGACGAGCTCTGCGGTTACGTCTTCCAGCTCCTCGGCGCGCCGGAGCATGTTCCGCTCCGTTTTCTCGACGACCGTACAGGTGTTGAGGATGGCGACATCCGCGTCTTCGGGACCGTCGGCCGGGCGGTGGCCGCCGTCGCGTAGCGCCCGCTCTATCTCCCGGCTCTCGCCCCGGTTGGAACTACAGCCGTACGTTTCGATGTGATACGTCGCCATCGAGTGGGCTCACTACCGGTCGCGCGGGCAAAAACGCGACGGATCGGGGAGGGAGAAATTCTGGTGGCTTCAGTCCTCGGCGACCGCGGTCGCCGTCGGCGCCTCCGCGTCAGGCTCGGAGGCGGCCTCTGGCTCGGAGCCGGTCGACCGCTCCGACTCGGGGACGGGAGTGTACACTGACCGGCGCGCGTCCTTGGGGCAGAGCCCCTCCTCGACGAGCCCGACCTCGGTGAGTTTCTCGACCGCGAACCGGACGGTTCGGGTCGAGAGCCGGGTCTCCTCGGCGAGCCCGGTCTGGTCGAACCGGCCCTCCTCGTCGAGGACGTAGTAGACCAGTTTGGCGCTCGGCGGGAGCGGCTCGAGCAGCTCGCGGGTACCTTCGTCCATACCCGGTACACACGGTCGAGTCGACCATAACCGTGGCCCGGGTGTGCGCCGCCGCCGCACGTCCACGACCGTTTTATATATACCGTTCCGCACCGCGGTGGCACCCCGTCAACGGTCGGTCCAGAACTCGAACCACGCGCCGTCGACGACGAGCACCCGCCGCGATACCCCTCCGGCCGGCTTCGATCCCGAAAGGCGTCGACCGCCGGTCCGTCCCGATCGCCAGTGGGACCGGTATTCATCGCCACACCTGACTACGGGTAATTTCACTTTTCACACAGATGTCCGAAACTGAACCTAGAAATCTGAACGGTGGCACTGAAAGCGAGGCGGAAGCGGCGGGGTGAACCGCCCGGCCGTTCTACAGGAAGTCTTCGACGTGGTCGGCGACTTCCTCGGGGGTGTCGCCGACGGGGACGCCCGCGTCGTTGAGCGCGTCGATCTTCGACTGCGCCGTGCCCGTGCCGGAGCCGGAGACGATGGCGCCCGCGTGGCCCATGCGCTTGCCCGGCGGGGCCGTGCGACCGGCGATGAAGCCGGCGACCGGCGTGTCCATGTGCTCGCCGATGAAGCGGGCGGCCTGCTCTTCGTCCTCGCCGCCGATCTCGCCGCACATCACGACGGCATCGGTGTCGTCGTCGGCCTCGAACGCGTCGAGGGCGTCGATGAAGGAGGTGCCGATGATCGGGTCGCCGCCGATACCGATGGCGGTCGACTGGCCGAGCCCGCGCTCGGTGAGGTTGTCGACGACCTGGTACGTCAGGGTACCGGAGCGGGAGACGAGCCCGACGTTCCCGTCCGAGAAGATGTTGCCGGGGAGGATGCCGAGCTTCGCCTCGCCGGGGGTGATGATCCCGGGACAGTTGGGGCCGATGAGGCGGGTGTCAACCTCGCTCAGGCGCTTGTTTACCTTCGCCATGTCCTGCGTCGGGATCCCCTCGGTGATCGCGACCGCCAGATCGAGGTCCGTGTCGAGCGACTCGAAGATCGCGTCGGCGGCGAACGCCGGCGGCACGAAGATGACGGAGGCGTCCGCGTTCTCCGCCTCGACGGCCTCGTCGACGGTGTCGTAGACGGGGACGCCTTCGACCTCCTGACCGCCCTTGCCGGGCACCGCGCCGGCGACGACGTTGGTGCCGTACTCGATCATCTGGCCGGCGTGGAACTTGCCTTCCCCGCCGGTGATCCCCTGTACCACGACGCGCGTGTCGTCGTCGACGAAAATGCTCATTGGGTCACCTCCTCTGCGTTCTTCACCGCGCGCTGGACCGCGTCCTCAAGCGTCTCCTCGACTTCCACGAGATCCGTGTTCAGGATCTCCATCCCCTCCTCGGCGTTCGTGCCGGCGAGCCGGACGACCACCTTCTTGGGAATCTCGTCGAACTGCTCTAGGGCCTCGTTGATCCCCTTGGCGACCTCGTCGCCGCGAGTGATCCCGCCGAAGATGTTGAACACGACGGCATCGACGTTCTCGTCGGAGAAGACCATGTCGAGCGCCTTCGTGACGCGCTCGGCCTTCGCGCCGCCGCCGATGTCGAGGAAGTTGGCGGGCTTGCCGCCGTAGTAGTCGACCAGATCGAGGGTCGTCATCACGAGCCCGGCGCCGTTGCCGATGATGCCGACGTTCCCGGAGAGGCGGACGTAGTCGAAGCCGTACTCGCCGGCCTTCCGCTCTAAGTCGTCCTCGTAGGACTCCTCGGCCATCTCGGCGAGGTCGGGGTGGCGGAACAGCGCGTCCTCGTCGATGTTCATCACGGCGTCCGCGGCGATCACGTCGCGGTCGCTCGTGATCATCACGGGGTTGACCTCAATCTCCGAGGCGTCGTTCTCCTCGTAGAGGTCGTACAGCGTCGTGAGGATCGAGGCCACGTCCAGCGCCACGTCGGCGTCGACGCCGGCCTCGTAGACGACCTTGCGGGCCTGATACGGGTGGAGCCCGAACGCGGGGTCGACGTGCTCGCGCGCGATCGCGTCGGGGTTCTCCTCGGCGACCTCCTCGATGTTCACGCCGCCCTCGGTCGAGACCATCAGAACCGGCTGTCCCTCGCCCCGGTCCATCGTGACGCCGACGTACAGTTCGTCGACGAAGTCGACGCCCTGTTCGACGAGGATCTGATCGACGGTGTACCCCTTCAGATCCATCCCGAGGATCTCCTCGGCGTACTGCTCGGCCTCGTCGCGGTCGGTCGCGATCTTGATCCCGCCGGCCTTGCCGCGGCCGCCAACGTGGACCTGCGCCTTGATCGCGGCCGGGTAGCCGATCTCGTCGACCGCGTCGAGCGCCTCGTCGACGGTCGTCGCGAGCCGGGAGTCCGGTACCGGGATCCCGGCGTCGGCGAAGATAGTCTTCGCTTGATGTTCGTGTAGTTTCATCCGTTTTCAACCCGGGTCGACTGCGGCTTAAATGGTGCCGATTCGGCTCGCACGGCTGGCTGGCGTCGCTCGACGGACGCCGCCGAGTGCGGGGCGTGTTCCCTCAGTCGAACGTCCAGTTCGTCTCGACGTCCGGGGGATCCGCCAGCGTCTGGTAGACGACGCAGTACTTCTCGGTGTACTTCCGAAGCGCCGAGCGGGTGTCCTCGTCGATGTCGCCGTCGACGGTGACGTCGAGACGGAGGTCCTCGAACCCGACCGGAGCCTCGTCGTCGACGCCCATCGTCCCGCGGAGATCGAGGTCGCCGCTGGCGTCGACGCTGATGTCGGCGTCGACGCCGAAGCTCTCGGCGACGGCCTGTGCGGTCAACTGGGAGCAAGCGGCCAGCGCGCCCAGCAGGAGGTCGCCCGAGCAGGCGCCCCCGCCGGGGCCGCCGGCGCCCTCGTGTAACTCCGCCTCGTAGATCGCCCGACCGATGTCCACGCTACACGACCGAGCGTCGTCTTGCTCTTCTCCGGTCGCTGACAGCGTTATCTGGGCCGCCTCGGGGTTCTCGTCGTACTCTCTCTTCAGCGGTTCCTGATCGTCTTGCAAGTCACTCTCAGCCATGTGTGGCACTCACTCGCGTTCACAAAAAGTGTTCTGCCGACCTCGGTCGCTGGTCCCCTCTTGCCGTCTCCCTCTCGGCGTCCTCAGTCGTCGTCGCCGAGGATGACTCGGTGCGTCATCGCTTCGGGGTCGAGCACCTCGTCGGCCTCCTCCTCGGTGAGGTAGCCGGCGTCGACCGCGGCCTCGCGGACGCTCTTGCCCTCTTTGAGAGCCGTCTTCGCGACCTTCGAGGCCTTGTCGTAGCCGATCGCGGGGTTGAGTGCGGTCGCCAGCGCCATCGACTGCTCGACGCGCGTCTCGCAGTGCTCCTCGTTGGCTTCGAGTTTCGCGACGAAGCGCTCGCCGAACGTCGCCGCGGCGTTCGAGAGCAGCTCGGCGGACTCGAGGAAGTTGTGCGCGATGACGGGCTTGTAGAGGTTCAAGTCGATCTCGCCGCGCGCGGCGCCGGCGGAGATCGCGGCGTCGTTGCCGACGACCTGCTTGTGGACCTGATTGACCGACTCGGCGACGACCGGGTTGATTTTGCCGGGCATGATCGAGGAGCCGGGCTGGTTCTCGGGCTGTTCGATCTCGCCGAGGCCGTTTCGCGGGCCCGAGGCGAGCAGACGCAGGTCGTTGGCCATCTTGTTGAGGCTGCCCGCGATGGTGCGGAGCGCGCCGTGCGCTTCGGCCATGGCGTCGTGGGCGGCTTGCGCCTCGAAGTGGTTGTCGGCCTCGCGGAACTCGGTGCCTGTCTCGTCGGAGATGTACTCGGCGGCGAGCTCGGGGAAGTCGGGGTGCGTGTTGAGCCCGGTGCCGACGGCGGTGCCGCCCAAGGCGAGTTCGCGGAGGTTCGACTGGACGGTTTCGGCGCGCTCGATCCCCTTGGCGGTCTGGGTGCGGTAGCCGCTGAATTCCTGGCCGAGTCGGATCGGGGTGGCGTCCTGGAGGTGGGTGCGACCGGTTTTGACGACGCCGTCGAACTCGGTCTCCTTGGCTTCGAGTTCGGTGTGAAGGGTCTCAAGGGCAGGGACCAGGTCCTTCTCGACGGCTTCGAGCGCCGCGACGTGCATCGCGGTCGGGATCACGTCGTTGCTCGACTGGCCGTAGTTGACGTGGTCGTTCGGGTGGACGACGCGGTCGCCGATCTCCGCGCCCGCGATCTCGGCGGCGCGGTTGGCGATGACCTCGTTTGCGTTCATGTTCGAAGAGGTGCCGGAGCCTGTCTGGAACACGTCGACCGGGAACTGGTCGTCGTGGTCGCCGGCGATGACTTCGTCGGCGGCAGCGACGATCGCGTCGGCGGTGTCGTCATCGATGAGGCCCAGATCGCGGTTGGCCTGCGCGGCGGCCTTCTTGACGACGCCGAGCGCGCGGATGAACCGGCGGCTCATCGGGATCCCAGAGATGGGGAAGTTCTCGACGGCGCGCTGGGTCTGTGCGCCCCAGTAGGCGTCCGCCGGTACCTGCATCTCTCCGAGGCTGTCCTCCTCCGTGCGGTAGTCCTCACTCATACGTGCGCGTTCCCGCGAGACCGGGTAAAAGCTACTGGAAGCGGGCCGGGAGGGAGATCCGAACGGGTGCGAGCGCCGTCGGCTCCGCCGATCGCTCAGTACGCGATCAGCACGACCGCGACGACCGCGGCACCGATACCGGCGATGTCGGTGGCGGCGAGCGAGTCGCCGAGCACGACGACGCCGAGCGCCGCGGCCACGACGAAGTACATCGCCGTGATCGTCGTCGCGATCCCCGCCGCGCCGGCCTGCAGCGCCCCGTAGTACGCGACTGCGCCGATCCCGGAGGCGACGCCCGCGAGCGCCGCGATCCCGATCGCGGTCGGGTCGTTCCCGAGGACCGTCGTCCCCCGGTGGAGAACGTACAGTCCGGCGACGCCGATCCCGACCGTGTAGGAGACGATCATCGCCGCCTCCGGCGCCATCGAGCGCGTCGCCACGTCCGCCAACACCGCCCAGAACCCCTACGCGACCGCGCCGATCAGCGCGAGTCCGACGACGTGGTTCACCGGTCCGGCCTCACTCTCCCTCGATCGGGAACAACCCTGCTTCCCGGAGGTCGTCGTTGAGGGCCCCGTCGCCGTGTTCCGCGTAGTCTTCGGGGGTGTACGTCTTGATCTCTAAGGCGTGGACCGACCGAGTCATGTGGTCGCCGACGGCGTCGTACACGCGCTGGTGCTGGTCGACGAGCGACTCCCCCTCGAAGGCGGGCGAGACGACCCACGCCGCGAAGTGGGCGTCCTCGTCCTCGTCGTCGTGGACGCGCGGGGTCGTCACCCGGGCGACGGCATCCGGAATTCCGTCCTCGATGAGGTCTGCGATCTCCGCCGGATCGATGGTCATACGCTCTGTCGGGTCCGCCTCGTCAAAAATCGACCGCATGATCGGTGTGCTGTGCCGCGTTCGGCCCCCGCTCACGCTCCCGCTGTCAGTCTCGATCAGCTCTCGCTTACGTTCCCAGTGGCCGTTTCGTTTTCGGTGCCGCTCGACCCGTCGTCGGTCTCGCTTCCGCCGGTGGTCGATCCGTCGCTCTCGCCGCTGTCGTCGTCGCTGTCGTCGCTGTCGTCGTCGCTGTCGTCGCTGTCGTCGTCGTCTTCGCTGTCGTCGTCGTCTTCGTTGTCGTCGTCGCCCTCGTCGCCATCTTCATCATCTCCGTCGTCACCGTCCTCGTCGATTTCGTTCACATCGATATCTCGACCGGCAACCCCGCTCCCGGAGATCACGGGCTGGAGGATGTAGCCGTTGTTCGGACCACGCTTGACGACGTTGATGTCGAAGACGAAGCTGACGGGCTCGTCGGGCGTGACCTCGAAGTCGTTCGTGATCTGGAGCTTCTCGCTCGGGAGCTTCACGTCGACCTCCTCGCCGTCGACGATCCCCTCGATGTCGGTGACGGAGAGCTCGATCTTCTCGTAGCTTCCCGCCGAGATCTCGCCGTCGAACACGGCGATCGCGTCGTCCTCGATCACCTGTGTGAGATCGACCGTCGCACCGTCGAGTTCGACGACGGTGAAGCCGCGGTCGGACTCGTCGTCGTCGTCCGCTTCCTCGTCGTCGTCGTCCGCTTCCTCGTCGTCGTCGCCAGCGTCGTCCTCGTCCTCCACGTCCGCATCGTCTTCTTCGTCCGCGGTTCCGTTCGTGGGGTCATCCTCTTCGGTCTCGTTGCCGGTCTGATTGCTCTCGTCGTCTTCGTCGTCCGCATCCGCGTCGTCTTCCTCCTCTTCATCGGTCTCCTCCTCGTCGTCCGCCTCTTCGTCGTCGTCCGCCTCTTCGTCGTCGTCTCCTCCCTCATTCGCCTCGAAGATCCGAGCCTCGTCGAGAGTGACGTTCAGTTGGTCGAAGTCGCCGATGTCGGCCGGCGCGTCGCTAATGAGCAGTCTGAAGTTGCCGGTAAGCGTCTCCGATCCGTCCGACCCGTCGGACCCGTCGGACGAGGTGGCCCCCCCGTCTCCGGCGCAGCCCGCGAGCATCGTCGCGCTCACGCCCGCGCCGAGCGCCACGAACTCCCGTCGCCGGAAGCCGTCGGTGGAAGTGTCCTGTGAGCGGTCGTCGTCTGTCGTCCGCGATCGGTCCGTCATGGTGATTCACCGAACGCGCTCTGCACGGGTATATAAGGAAGATCCTCTATCCGAATTAGTGTGAATCAAGCCCGTTTTGCGGGGGTTCTTCTCGGTTCTTTATAAGTGGGCGGGCGATTGCTCCGTCGACGATTACGACTCGGCCGTGTCGATACCCGCTTCCTCGACGACCCGCTTCGCGTGGCGCGTGGCGCGCTCGCGGACCGCGTCGGCGTCGATCCCGACGTGCTCGCCGTCGTCGTACCGGATCCGGCCGTCGACCATGGTGAACACCACATCGTCGCCGTGGGCGGCGTACACCAGATGCGAGAGCGGGTCGTGAAGCGGGGTGGCGCGGGTGCGGTCGGTGGTGATCCCGATCACGTCGGCGCGCTGACCCTCCCGAAGGGTGCCGAGACGGTCGAAGCCGGCGGCGTGCGCCCCGTTCGTCGTCGCCATCTCCAACACCGTCGAGGCCGGGAGTCGAGTCGGGTCGCGGGCGTCGACCTTCCCCAGGAGGCTCGCCTGCCGCATCTCGGTGAACGGGTCGAGCGTGTTGTTGCAGGGCGGTCCGTCGTTGCCGAGCGCGACGGTGATTCCGCGGTCGAGGTAGTCCTGAACCGGAGCGATCCCGGACGCGAGCTTCATGTTCGACGAGGGGCAGTGGGTGACGACCGTGTCGGTCTCGGCGAGCACCTCGCGCTCGCGCTCGTCGGTGTGGACGCAGTGCGCGAGCGTCACGTCCGGCCCCGTCAGCCCGACCTCGTCGAGCCAGAGGACGTTCCGCTTCCCGGTGTCGGCCTCCACCGTTTCGATCTCGTCCTCGTTCTCGCTGGCGTGGGTGTGGATCGTCACCCCGTCGTGGCGGTCGACGAGGTCGCGACAGCCCCGCAAACACGCCTCCGAGCAGGTGACGGCAAACCGGGGTGTCACCGCGTACCGCACCCGGCCGTCGGCGGCGCCGTGATACTCCTCGATCAGCGCCTCGCTCTCGGCGAGCGCGGCGTCGGTGTCCTCCAGCAGCCCCTCGGGCGAGTCGCGGTCCATCAGCACCTTTCCGAGTCGTGCGCGGATCCCCGTCTCGATCGCGGCCTCGAACGCCTCCTCTGCGTGGTTGACGGAGAGGTGGTCGACGACCGTCGTCGTTCCCGATTCGAGGCATTCGAGGTATCCGAGTTCGGCGGCGGCCCGGGTCGCGCCGGCGTCCATCGCGGCCTCCATCGGGAGCACGGCGTCGAACAGCCAGTCGAGGAGGGCGGCGTCGTCGGCGATCCCGCGGCCGAGCGACTGCACCGAGTGCACGTGGCCGCCGACCAGCCCGGGGGCGACGATGTCGATATCGCGTCGCTCGTGGTCGGGGTACGCCTCGCGGAGGATCTCGGCGTCGCCGACCGCGGCGATCGTCTCGCCCTCGACGACGACGGCGCCGTCGGGGATCACGGTCTCGGGGTCGGCGATGACGGTTCCGGCGATCAGCATGTCCGTCCGTTCCTGACGGTCGGCTCTTAAGAGGGTGTTCGTTCAAGGCGGGCTTCCGAGAGCGGTGTGTCGCCCGCGACCGACGGCTATTCGTTCCGCCCACCCGCATCTGGATCCGTGCTCAGATACGTGACGACGAACCCCGGGAAGGTGCGCGAGGCGGAGCGCTACCTCCCGGACGGCTCGGTGGAGCGTCTCGACTTCGATTATCCGGAGATTCAGGCGGCGGAACTCGGACCGATCGCCGCGCAGGGCGCTCGCGAGGCGTACCGTCACGCCGGCGAGCCGGTTCTCGTCGACGACGCGGGAATGTTCGTCGAGGGGCTCGACGGGTTCCCCGGTCCCTACTCCTCGTACGTCGAGGAGACGCTGGGGATCGAGCGCGTTCACGACATCGCCGCCGACCTCGCCGACCGCCGCGCCGCGTTCCGGTGCGTGCTCGGCTACTGCGACGGCGACGGGTTCGCCGCGAGTCCGGACCCGGTCGACCGCGGGGACCGCGACGCGGCCGCGGCGGCGGGGCCGGACGGTGAGGGTGGACGGGACGGTGAAGACGGTGGAGTCGAGCGCGGCGATGTCGAGACACTCCCGGTCAAACTGTTCGAGGGGTACGTCCCCGGCCGGATCGTCGCGCCGCGCGGGGAGGGCGGGTTCGGCTACGACCCGATCTTCGAACACGACGGCGAGACGTTTGCCGAGATGGACACCGACCGGAAAAACGCCGTGTCGCACCGCGGTCGCGCGTTAGAGAAGTTCGCTGAGTGGTACGCGGACCGGTAAGTTCGCTGAGTGGTACACGGACCGCTAGGTCGTCGCGCGCGCGACTGTTCCACTACGCCGCGTCGGCGATCGCGCTCGTGAGGAGGTCGCAGCCGAGCTCGATCTCGCGTTCGGTGACGTCGAGCGGCGGGAGGACGCGGAGTACGTCGTGGCCGCACGCCAGCGTGAGCAGGCCCCGGGAGAACGCGCCTTTCTGGACCGCGTCGCGGCGCTCCTTCGAGTCGAACTCGACCGCGAGCAGCAGCCCCTTCCCGCGCACGTCGTCGACGCCCGGGAGGTCGGCGTCGCGCATCGTCTCTTTGAACTGTCGCCCTCGAACCGTGGCGTTGTCCATCAGGTCGTGCTCACGGATCGCGTCGAGCGTGAGCGCGCCCTGCGCGGAAGCGATGATGTCGCCCGCCCCCCACGTCGAGGAGAGCCGGCTCTTTTCCTCGGGAAACACGTCCGAGCGGGAGATCGTGGCGCCGACACGGAGTCCCTTCGCGCTGGTGATCACGTCGGGTTCGAGCGCGTAGTGGTCCGAGCCCCACATCTCGCCGGTGCGACCGACGCCCGACTGGATCTCGTCGGCGATCAGCGTGATGTCGTGTTCGTCGACCAAGGCGGCGATCTCGTCGGTGAACGCGTCGGAGGGGAACCGGTATCCCCCTTCCCCTTGGATCGGCTCTAAGATGAGGTACGCTACGTCGTCGGGGTCGATGTGACCGCGCTCGGGGTCGAGCTTGCGTCGGAGTTGCGACGCGCCGTCGACGAAGAAGCCGCACGAGCAGGTCTCGGCGGTGCAGTTCCGGTCGTCGCAGAAGGGTGCGTCGTGAATCCCGCTGATCTCCGGGAAATCGCGGCGATACACGGATTTCGAGCGGTTGAGCGAGAGCGCGCCGAGCGTCCGCCCGTGGAACGCGCCGTCGAACGTGATCGCGTGTTTGGCGCCGCCGGAGTCGTCGTACGCGATCTTGATCGCGTTCTCGACCGCCTCTGCCCCCGAGTTCGAGAGGAAGACGGTGTCCATGTCGTAGTGGGCGGTGATCTCAGTGAGCCGTTCCATCAACCCGGACGAACCCGGAAGCCCGTCGCCGGGCGACTCGCCGCCGGCGACGTAGAAGTCCTGGCCCGCGATCTTCAGCGGGTCGACGAGGTCGAACTCCGCGAGCGGCTCCATAATCTTCGGGTTGTTGTACCCCAGCGGCGCGGCGGCGACGTGGCTCGTGAAGTCCATGAGGACGTTGCCGTCGACGTCGGTGCAGAACGGTCCTTCGGCGGGCGCGGTGCGGTCCCAGACGAACTCGTAGACGTACGTGCTCGGCGCGGCCGACTCGTGGTGGTACTCCACCCACTCTCGTGCGCGGTCGCCCGGGAGGTCAGTCACGTCGGGCGCGGCGGTATCGCGATCCATGCGGTCGTGTGGCACCCCGAGAGAATAAAGTACAGGCGTCCTCGATCGAGTTGGAGAAACGTCCAACTCTCGATGCGGAGCGCCCAGACGCGGACAAAAGACGGACGAAACGGGCTGGCCGAACGAGGGGAAGAGTTGAAAAAGGCGCGCGACTCCAGCGGAGAAGAGAACCGGAGACGGAAAAGTGGTAGAGGCGAGGACCAATCGCTATGGACCGTCGATCCGTCGGCGGGATCGATCGATCAGTGGTCGACGTACTGCGCTTCCCACTCGGTCCGCGCGTCGATCTCGCGTCGACCGCGACGGGTCAGCGTGTAGTAGTTCGTACGCCGGTCGCGTTGGCCCTTCTCGACGAGCCCCTTCTCGACGAGCGTGTCGAGGTTGGGATAGAGTCGGCCGTGGTGGATCTCCTTTTCGTAGTAGTCTTCGAGCTCCTCCTTGATGGCGAGTCCGTGGGGCTCGTCTAAGCCGGCGATCACGTAGAGCAGGTCACGCTGGAAACCTGTGAGGTCGTACATGCAACGGTTCGTACATACCCATCCTGAATAAATAAATATACCGTTATAAGAGACGCCTATCCTTCTGTCACCCCGCGTAATCCGTGGATATCACGGGATCAGTTGTGTCAGCGGATCAACTATCTCTCGGATCCCGTCGTCGTCGAGCCGCAGCAAACTCATTCCGGCCCTCTGATACGTGCAGCGGATCGAGCGGCCAACGGACGGCGTCAAGAGCGTCGATCAAACGCCTGAAGCGCCCTTCGACGATCTCCGAGCGACTCGATCTTGTCGAACGCGCCGACGGCGACGACGCTGTCGCTCTTCGATGTTGTCATCAGGTCGGAAAGAGGCACGCCCGACGCGGAAAAAAGCCGCGTCGGGCCTGCCGTTGGTCCCCGCTGACGCTTCGGCCCTCCAGACGAAGCGTCACCTGTTTGTAGAGGGTACCGACTGATAAACCTAACGAGCGCGCGCTACATGTGTTCTTCTTCTAACACCCAGCCGAGCGCGCGCTTGTAGTGGGTGAACAGTTCCTCGACACCGCGGTGGTGCATCTCTTCGTCGTCCAACTGCTCGCGGAGGAACTCGTACTGCTCGCGAACCTCGTCTTCGGAGCGCATGAGCGCGGGTACGGTCCGTGCCGGGATAGTGTTTGGCCGAGATCGGTGTGCACGAGGAGCGAGAATGCGGTGGCGGCGCATCGCTCTCTCGCCGTGAGTGGCGCCGACCACGCTCTCCGAGCGTGCGGTTGCCTGGGGTTACGCTTCCGTAGGCTGCGCATAGCAAAGCGCTCTCGTGGTGTCGCTCTCCCATGACAGAGCCAGCCTACACCCGTCGTGGCGTGCTCCGAACGATCGGGAGTGGATCCGCGGTCGGATCGCTCGCGACGCTCGGGACCGGAACGGGCGCGGCGACGCGAACCGCCGACGAAACCGTGACCGTCAACGTTGGATACGCGTCGGAGAGCGGCCGGAGCGCCGCGCTGTCTCGCGCGTCGGCGGTGGACCACGAGTTCGGCTTCGACGCGCTCACAGCCCAGATGCCCGAGTCGGAGACCGACGCGCTGGCGGCCCAACGCGAGATCCGGTACGTCGAGGAGGACCGCGCTCTCGGCGGTATCGTTACGCCGCGGAGGCAACCCCGCCGTCAGGTCGACGGACAGCGCGTCCCGTACGGCGTCGCCGTGACGGGGGCCGACGTGGCCGCGGAACACGGCTACACCGGTAGCGGAGCGAACGTCGCGGTACTCGACACCGGTATCGACAGCACGCACCCCGACCTCGCGACGAACCGGGGGAGAGGGGCCGCGTTCGTCCCGAGCGTCAGCGACATCGAGGAGTTCGACTTCCCGGCCGGCCAGGACGACGACATCCTCGTCTCGCACGGCACGCACGTCGCCGGCGTGGTCGGCGCGAACGACAACGACACCGGTATCGTCGGTGTCAGTCCCGCGGCGACTCTCCACGCCGTGAAAGTCCTTATCGGCGTGCTCGGCGGCGGCTCGGCGGCCGGCATCGCGGCGGGCGTGGAGTTCGTGGCTGATCAGGGATGGGATGTCGCAAACCTCAGCTTAGGGGAGACCGGACGGGTCGACGTGCTCGCGGACGCGGTAGCGGACGCCTACGAGCGCGGAGTCCTCCTCGTGGCGGCGGCCGGAAACGATGGCCTCCTCGAAAACGACCCGCCCGCGAGTGACGGAGAATCGGCGGTTTCCTACCCGGCGGCCTTCGAGGAAGTCATCGCCGTTGGCGCGACCGACCGGAACGACGACCTCGCGGCGTTCTCCTCGGTCGGTCCGGAGGTCGAACTCGCCGCCCCCGGCACGGACGTGCTGTCCACGGCCCTGCCGATCAACATCTACTCGAACGTGGAGGAGCCGTTCAACCGCTACATCGAACTGTCTGGGACCTCTTTCGCGGCCCCACACGTCGCCGGCGCGGGCGCACTGTTAATGAGCGATGTCGGCCTCTCGAACGTTGAGGCCCGCGAGCGTCTCCGGGAGACCGCGGCCGACGTGGGCCTGCGCGAGGACGAACAGGGCTACGGCCGCCTCGACGTCGCGGCCGCACTCGGTGTCGAGTGAGCCACACGAGGTGAGACGCCGTAGACGCCCCGAATCCGAGAGTTGGCGATACCGGCCGTTCTTGAGACGATTCTCACCGATGGTGGATTTGGAGATAGGTCGCTCTCGAAGCGTTGTATCGCAAAGGAAGCCTAGGCCGAGATTTGAACTCGGGGTCTCGTCCTTACCAAGGACGCGCTTTACCGCTAAGCTACCCAGGCGCAATCAATCGTTGACCGGATTCGACTTTATGGGTTTCGATTCGGGGGCGTCCCGACACAGAGACACACACCACTCCACTGCCGTCGGGCGACCTCACCGATCGGTCGCACTCACGGCGCGATCGGAGATGTCGGCGATCCGGTCGGCGGTCGTCTCGGGGAGCGCGCGGCCCGGCGGCGGAAACTCGCCGTCGTAGTCGGCCGCCAGATCGCGGGCGTACGTCAACAGCTCTTCGGGCGGGTCGCCGCCGACCGCGGTGGTGCCGGCGACGACGGCGAGTTCGAGAGCGTCGATCTCCAGGTTCCGGTCGAGCGCGGTCGCCGCGGCGGGGTCGGTCCCCTCGCGCTCTCGGAGCGTCTGGTCGCGGCCGAACGCGCGCACGACCTCGACCGCGGCTGCGGCGGCGTCGGTGCATGCAAGTAGGGCGAATCCACGCGCGACGAGCACGTCAGCAGTGAGCACGTCCATGTCGGCGTCGATGTCCGACTCCTGCGTGGCCGCGGTCACCCACGGCTCCTCGTGGGCCACCGACCGGGTAAGCCGGAGCCCTTCGTAGATGAGCTGCACGCCGGCTGCCCGATCGACCACCGTGTCAGGATCGACCGTGGGGTCGACCGCCCGAGCGGTGACTAGTACCAGCACGCCGGGGGTCACGGCGGCGTTCGCGATCCGGTCTTCGAGGGCCTCACGCAGCTGATCGGGCTCGACGTCGGCGAGCGCCTCACACGCGGCGTCACGCGCTCGCGCGGCATCGTCCATTATGTATTGGTAGTCGATCGAGGGGCAAAGACCTTTGGAAACGAACGGGATACGCGGACGTGATCCGCACCCGAGACGACGACGCGGTCCGCGTGGTGACGATCGACCGACCGGCGCACCGGAACGCCCTCCGGCCCGAGGACCTGACCGCGCTTCGCACGGCTGTCACCGATACCGACGCGCCGGTGACGTACCTCTGCGGTGCCGGCGAGGCGTTCTGTGCCGGCGCCGACCTCGATGTCGTCGCCAACCTCGACGATCCGGCATTGTTCGCCCGCGCGGGCCAGCGGACGGCCGCGGCGATCGCGGACGCGGAGACGGTCGTGGTCTGCGGGATTGACGGCGCGGCTCGCGGCGGCGGCGTCGAGCTTGCGCTCGCGGCGGACCTCCGGGTGGCCACGCCCGCCGCGACGTTCGCGGAGCCGGGCGTCGAGTTCGGGCTGTTCGGCGCGTGGGGCGGAACCGTCCGCCTCCCGCGGGTGATGCGCGAGGGAGACGCGCTCGACTTCGCACTGTCGGGGCGCGTGCTCGACGCCGACGAGGCGCTTCGGACCGGGCTCGTCTCTCGGGTCGTCGACGACCCGCGATCGGTCGCGGACGCGATCGCGAGCGGCGAGCCGGACGCGCTCCACGTGATCAAACGCCGGATACGTGACCGGCGCGAGGACGAGACGCAGGAGCGCGCGGAGGCGACCGCGTTCGCCGACCTCGTGCGTACATACGCCGACGACATCGCGGCAGAGCGCCGGAGGTGAGTCGAGTCGGTCGGATGTGACAGATTTAAGTAACCCTCCATCCAATCAGTGGATGCGAAGCACGCACCGGTAGTGTAGTGGTATCACGCAACCTTGCCATGGTTGCAACCCGAGTTCAAATCTCGGCCGGTGCATTTCTCGAACATAGTGAGAGAAATCACCGAGTAACTGCGTCAGTCGACGTTTGTCTCACTTCGTTCAGTAACTCCCTTCGGTCGTGCACCGCCCAGACTCCTCGTTCGCTTCGTCGCCGGCGCTACGCGCCGGCTGCAAGAGGGACCATCGGTCCCTCTCTGCTCGCGGGGAGTCTCGGCCGGTGCGGTTTCTAACTGGTCTAGCCGAGTAGTCTCGGCTTTCTCGAGTAACTCTTCCGTGGCTGTACTGCTGCTGTCGGCGCTGTTGATCGATTATAAAGTCGCTTATAAGCGATTAACCGCGCGGAAAACCGCTTATAAATACCGCTCCGCGTATGCCCCGACTTACGCCAGGAAGACGTGACGCGGCCGGTCGGCCAGCACCTCTCGGCCCCACTGGACCGTCTCGCGGAACTCGTCGGAGCCGAAGAACGCCATCGCGTCCTCCTTGGCGTGCCACTGGCTCGCGATGAACATGTCGTTCTCGTCTTCGACGTTCATCATCAGGTCGGTCTCGACGTGGCCGTCCATCTCCGCGAGTATCTCCCCGACGTCGTCGAAGGTGTCGGTGAAGTCCTCCTGATGTTCCGGCTTGACGGTGTAGAACATCCCCATCGTGCCGAATCCGGACTCCTCGCCGGCGCGGGCGACGACCTCCGGTAGCTCCGAGAGGAAGCCGGCCGCGGTCTCGGCGGCGGAGGCCGTGTCCCAGATGGAGACGACCGCGGCGCGATCGGTCACGCGACCCTCGTACACCGCCGTCTTCACGTGGGTGCCGTAGTGGTCGAAGTTGCCGCGGAGCCCCTCGACCTCGTCGAACAACTCGTCGACGTCGGCCTCGCTGTAGAGCACAGTCGCGTACACGTCCTCGCCGCTGGGTTTACCGGCGTAGATGTTGAGATCCGCGAGCTCGCCGCGGATATCGGCGTCGGAGGGGTCGTCACCATCCTCGCCGCCGTGTCCGCCCTCCTCACCCGAATGCGGGTGGTCGCCCTCGCCGCTCGTCTCCTCCTCGCCGTGGGGGTGGTCGCCGTGTGCGGATCCGCCGCCGGAACCGGCATGGTCGTGGCCCTCGCCGTGAGCGTGTCCGTGCCCGTCCTCGGTATCTCCGGTATCGCCGTCGCCCGCTGGCGTCGGCACCGTCTCGCCCGCGAAGTACGCGCCCAGATCCTCGGGCGGGAACCGGCGACCGATGTAGAACTCGCCGAACTCGCCGTATCGCGAGGAGGCGGGGTCGAAGCGCATCTCGTAGACGATGTCCTTGATGTCGGTCGGGTCCGAGCCGAACAGGGTAACGCCCCACTCGTGGCTGTCGAAGCCGACGGAGGAGGCGATCACCTGCTTGATCTTGCCGGCGTACTCCTTGCCGACCTCGCCGTGGTCGGCCATGAGGTCGGCGCGGTCCTCAAAGGAGAGGTCGTACCAGTTGTACTCCTCGCCGCGGCGCTTGCTCATCGGGTAGAAGCAGACGTACTCGTCGTCGGGGATCTCCGGCGTCATTTTCCCCTCGATGTAGCGTTTGAGCCCCGTATCGACCGATTCGGGGTCCTCGAAGAACTCGTCGGAGACGTAGCCGGAGACCTCGGTGACGGAGACGTAGGAGGTCGTCCGCTCGGTGAAGTTCGCGAGCGCAGTGTCCTCGAACCGGCGCTCGATCGACGAGAGGTCGTCGAGCGTGGGGCGGAAGTGGACGAACAGCAGGTCGGCCTTGTGCCCGAGAACGGAGAACAGCCCGGAGTCGCCCTCGTCGGCGTCGGCGACCAGCTCCCGGTGTTTCAGGAAGGCCTTGCCCTCCTCGATCGCCCGTTTCCGCTCTCGCTCGGGGGCGTCTCGCCACGCGTCCCAGTCGATAGAGCGGAAGTCGTGCAGCGCGAACCACCCCTCCTCGGTCTGTGGTGCCTCGACCATACGCCGACTTGGGTCGCCGGGACTTAGGGGTTTGCGAGTCGTCGCCGTCGCGTCTCCGGGACCGAAGTCGTCTCGGTGAGTCGAGTAGCCACACGTGTGAAACCGCCAACAAGATTAATCATGATTAGCGCGTTGGTGACGCATGGCCATCGCTCGGCACGAACACGGACTACAGGCTGACCTGCGGGCGTTGCTCTCGCAGGTCCACCCGGTGTTCATGTTGCCGCCGCTTGCGGCCTCGTGGTTCGGTGCGGCCGTCGCCGGCGAGTTCGCGCTCTCGGTGGGCGCGATTCACATGACCGCGATCTTCTTCGCGGTGTATACGGCACACGTGAAGGACGGCTACGTCGACTTCCATCGGCGCGGCGAGGACGACGACCATCCGATGACGATCCGCGGCTGTCGCCTCTCCCTTCTCGCCGCCGGCGTCGGCTTCGCCGTCTGTACGCTCACGCTCGGAGTATTCGTCGGCCCGGGCGCCGCGCTCGTCACCCTTCCGACCTGGTTCATCGGGTATCTCCACGCGCCACAGCTCGATACGAATCCGCTCACCACGACGCTGGGGTACCCGAGCGGCATCGCGCTCGCGCTGCTCGGCGGGTTCTACGTCCAGACGACCGAGATGACCGCGGCGATACTCGGATTCGCGCTCGTCTTCCTCGTGACACTCGCCGGGGTGAAGATCATCGACGACGAACAGGACTACGCGTACGACAGATCGATCGACAAACGGACCGTCTCGGTACTGCTCGGCCGACCCCGAGCCCGGACGCTGGCGTTCTCTCTGCTGATGGCCGGGCTCGTCGGCGTTCTCTGGGGGACAGTCGACGGACTGTTTCCCCCGTCGGCGCCGGCCGCGGCGCTCGCGTTCGCCCCGATAGCACTGGTGGCCAGACGGGCCCGCCCGACGATCGCGACGATGCTACTGATCCGTGGCGCCTACGTCTTCCTGGCCGTCCTGATCGTGGCCGTCTGGTTTCGACCGCTGTCCGGCACCCCGCTTCCGGACATCACCGTTCTCGGGTCGTACACGTACCTCGCCACCGAGATCGTCTTCGGCGCGCTCGCGTTCGGCCTGCTCCGCTACGCCGGCGCGCTCCGTCAGTCGGCCCGGACGATCGCCGCCCTGTATCCGATCGCGTACCTCTGGGACTGGTACACGCTGGAGATCGGCGTCTTCGAGATCACGATGCGCACCGGATACGACCTGTTCGGGATCCCGATCGAGGAGCACCTCTTCATGATCGTCGTGCCGGCACTTGTCCTCGGCATTCACGAGACCATCCGGACGCTCTCGGCCGAGTCGGACGACGCGTCTCGAAGCGATACTCACAGGTGAACACGCTCGCGGTTCGACCTCGCAGTTCGACTACCGATCGCCGCGACCGAAACCCTTTCACGACGACTCAGAAACGTAGGGACGATGCGGAAAAGCGGGCCGCCGAAAGGACTGATCTCGTATCTCGTGTTGGAGCTACTCGCCGAGCGACCCCGATACGGATACGAGCTGCTGGGCGATATCACCGAAATCAGCGGCGGCCACTGGGAGCCTTCGTACGGGTCGGTGTACCCGATCCTCTACAAGTTCGAGGAGGAGGGCGTCGCCGAGCGCGTCGAGCGCGCCGACGAGCCCGACCGCAAGTACTTCGCGCTCACCGACGCGGGCCGCGAGGAACTCGTCGAGAAACGCCGCGAGATCGGTGCCGAGGCGAAGGAGTTCGGCGACGTGGTGCTCGGCTTCTACCACCTGTACGCCGCGCTCGCCACCGACGACCGGTTCGAGGTGGACGACGCCGAGGGCGAGTGGGCGTACTCCGAGCGCTACAGCGCGTGGATCGTCGAGCAGATAATCCGCCATCACGAGCGCGATTTCGGGGCGTTTGAGCGGATCGACGCCACGCCGGAGGAGTTCTCCGCGGCAGCGGAACGCGACGAGCGAGAGGAAGCGAGTGACGAAGCGACCGAGGGAGCCGAAGGCGGCGCTGCGGACGGCGAGGAGTCGAACACGGACGATTCTGAGGACCCCGAGTCCGCGTCGTCCGGAGCGGTGGACTAACGGAGCACGCGCCCCCTCCCCCGGAACGGACCCCGCCGGCCGCCCCCGTCCCGAAAGTCTATACGGGTCACCCGTGTCTATCCGGACAATGTCCACCGACGAACCGTCCGTCCCAATCGTGTGTACCGACTGCGAGACGGAAACCAGCGTGCCGCTGTCCGACGTGGCGGACGCGCTCGCCAAACACAACGACGGGAAACACGACGGAGAGGAGATTGCGGAGGTCGACCCCGCGCTGAAAGACCAGCTCGCAGACCTCGTTGCAGAGGACCTCGGACTCTTCGACGAAGCCTGACGGGGAACGCGGAGACGAGAAACGCAGAAACGGCGAAAACCGCGAGAACGACCCATCAGAGATGGGAGGTGTCGCGGAGCGCTCGTCAATCGTCGCGGGGCCGCGAGACGCGGATCGCCGGGAGCCGCCCCCGGCCGCAAACGCGAGTCCCGCGGGCGGTCCGTTCGCGGGCGCGGTCAGTCGTCCTGCGCGAGCGCACCCTTTGGATGCCCCTTGTGCTGGAGATTTCGATTATCGCGCTTTCGCGTTGCCGTCGCGGGAATGACTTTGTCGACCTCATCGAGCGGACGCCCGGTGTAACCGTGGTCCGGGTGTTCGGCGCAGTGGGCCATCGCGTCGTGAGACCCCTCCCACGGCCCCTCGTCGCAGTTGTCCGCCGTGCAGACGAACACTATGTCATCGGACATGTTGACCGAGTGTTCCGACCGGGCCTATAAAAACGTCACAACCAAATTATCTGGAGTGATAATCCTTCGGGAGCGTCGAAAAGACGACTTCCGCAGACCCGACGCTCAGTCGCTGAGTGCCGGAGCGACTGACAGTTCGACGCTCGTTCCGTCGTTTCGGCACGCTTCGAGCGCGTGTTTGGCCGCGAATCCTGCCTCGTGGGCGGAGGCACCGCGACCGACGCCGACCTGCAGTTCGATGTCGACGTCGTCGGCCACGTGCGCGACCGTGTCGGCGAACGCCCCCTCGGGGAGGTCCGGACAGACGGCGACGACGTTGTCGCCGCCGACGAAAAACGAGAGGGCGCCGTGGGATTCTCGGAGGTATCGCGTCAGCGAGCCGTAGGCACGCTCGATGTTGAGGAACGTGTCGAACTCGTTGAGGCGGTCGGTGTACTTCCCGGTCACGTTCACCACGTCGAAGTGGGCAATCTGGAGGTCCGACGGAGCCGTCTCGGTGAGGTAGTCGCCGGCGAGCACCTCGGTTCGGCTCTCGTCTTGCGCGCTCCCTTCGGTTTGGAGCAGGCGGTTCGCCGCCTCCAGGGCGTCGATCGGACGCTCTGAGACCCCGGTCCCGAGGCTGACGCTCACCGGGTAGCGGTTCCCGATCGACTCCTGGAGCGCCGCGTGGGCCGCGCCGTCGAGCCCGTTCGTCACGGCGATCATGTTGTCGTAGCGGGTGGAGAAGACGTAGGCGTCCCGCGGACCCATGAACTGGGCGATGTCGGCGAAGAGCCGCGACTGGAGGGATTGGAGATCCATTTCCCGGCGCGGCTCCGGCGTCACCGTCCACGGCCCGTAGTTGTCGATCTGGATCAGCGTCACCTGAGTCGTCGTCACAGTGATTCCCGATTGGGAACGACCCCGCTTTACGCTTCCGTTATCCCGAAGATGGAACGGGTACCGGATGTGAAATAACGGTGATCGAGTCGAAAGGGTGGGGGTGAGGCGGAAGGGCGAGCGCGATGCGGATAGGGCGAGAGCGATGCGGAAGAGGAAGCGGCGCAACCCCTACCATTGTGGCGCCCTGAGCCGTCGCATGAAGTTCAGCGGCGCCGTCCTCGACGTGGACGGTACGGTCGTACGAGGCAACGATCCGATCCCCGGCGCGCCGGCGGGTTACCGGCGGCTCCGCGAGGCCGGGGTCGAGACGCTGTTTGTCTCGAACAACCCGACGAAGACCCCGCCGGCGTACGTCGACCGGCTCGGAACCGCGGGCTACGAGATCAATCCGGACCAGGTGTTCACGGCCGGAACCGTGACGACGCGGTACCTGCGCGAGCGCCACGCGGACGACGAGCTGCTGTGTATCGGCAGCTCGGGGCTGCTCGACCAGTTCGAGGCGGCCGGGCTCGCGACGACCGACGACGTCGACGCCGCGGACGCGCTCGTGGCCTCGATCGATCGAGAGTTCGATTACGACGACCTCTGTACGGCGCTGTGGGCACTCGACCGTGACATCCCCTTCATCGGCACCGACCCCGACGTGGTCATCCCGGCTCCCGAGCGCGACGTGCCGGGTTCCGGGGCCGTGATCAACGCGATCGCGGGCGTCGCCGAGCGCGAGCCGGACGCGGTCCTCGGGAAGCCCTCGGAAACAGCGATCGAGATGGTCCGCGAGCGACTGCCGTACCCCCCCGAAGAGTGTCTCGTCGTCGGGGATCGGCTCAACACCGACATCGCGCTCGGCGAACGCGCCGGGATGACCACCGCACTGGTGCTGTCCGGCGTCACGAACGAGGCGGCCGTCGCGGACGCGAGCGTCTCGCCGGACTACGTGCTCGACGATCTCGGGGATATCGACCGCGTCATCGGCTGAGAGTGGGCACATCGACACGGCCGACCCCTCAGGTGTTGATCGCGGCGTCGACCACTTCCGCCTCACGGGTAACATTTATATTGAATAGTTGCTTCCATCAAAGTATGAGAGAGGTTACCTCACACGAGAACGAGACGGGAGACGACGAGGAGGACCCGGAGCAGGCCGTTCGCGTGATCGAGGGACACGCAGTGCAGTTCAACGAGTACCGCTACTGATTCGTCGAGTTACCGAACGGCTGCGCGACCGCGGCGAGCGTTCCCCGACGGCGACGGGGCAGTGTCGGGACCGTTAAGTGCGCGTCCCAGGTATCCGAGGGTGTGATACGGAGGCTTCGACGGGCGAGTATCTTTGCCGCGGTGGCCGCGGTCGCCGTCCTCGCGCCGGCACTCGGCGACGCCGCCGCCGTGCCGTTCCTCGCCGCCGCCGGCCTCGCCTTCTTCGGGGTCCGCGACGGCAGATGGTTTGAAACGCTTGCTTTGCGCGGTGACCGCGAGGAAGAGCGCCTCTACGGATTTGTCGCGTTCGCGCTCGCCGCTGCCGGTCTCGCGCTGTTCGCCTCCCTCCCCCGCGCCCCGCTCCCGTACGAGGCCTTCGCCGCGGCAACGCTCGCGGTCGGCGGCGGTCGCCTCGGTCGTACAGTCGTCGCCGGACGCGCCACCGACGAGTTCCCCCTCGTGGCGGGATACGTCGCCGGCGGGACGCTCGGCGCTCTCGCGGGACAGGTCGGCGTGCTGCTCCAGACCGACAGGGCGGGCCTCGTCGACGGCCTTCCCGAACTCGTCTTCCTTGCGGCCGTGGCTGCGCTCACGGCGGCGCTCGTCAGATCGCTCGTGTTCGACCGAGACGCCCACATCACGGTCATCCTCGTTGCGTTCGCCGTCTGGGGATTCGTCGCGCTGGACCCGGCGGTCACCGCCTCCCTCGTCGCCTTCGGGCTGGCGGTGACCGGCGCGCTCGGCTACGTCTCGTTCGCGCTCGGCACGGCCTCTGTCCCCGGTATGCTGACGGGCGTGTTGTCCGCGCTGCTGGCCGTCGTCCTCGGCGGCGTCGGCTGGTTCGCCACGCTCATGTCGTTTTACGCGATCGGCGGGTTGGCGTCGAAGTACCGCTTCGACGAGAAGGCGGACCGAGGCGTCGCACAGGAGAACGAGGGCGCCCGGGGCACCGGGAACGTGCTGGCGAACTCCGCGGTCGCGCTCGTCGCCGTCGTCGGCTACGCGGCGACCGCCCACGTCGGCGTACCGGGTGCGCTCTTCGGCTTCGCGTTCGCCGGCGCGACCGCGACCGCGATGGCGGACACGCTCTCCTCGGAGATCGGCGGGCTCTACGACGGTCCTCGGCTGGTGACGACCCTGAGCCGAGTCGAGCCGGGCACCGACGGCGCGGTGACGTGGCAGGGCGAACTGGCCGGGCTCGCGGGCGCGCTCCTTGTCGCCGGCCTTGCTGCGTTCGGGATGCCGATTGGCGACGCGATCGCCGGCGGGGGGATCGTCGTCCTCGCGGGCGTCGCGGGGATGACCGTCGACAGCCTCCTCGGCGCGCTGATCGAGGGTGAGCGGATCGGGAACCAAGCGGTGAACTTCCTCGCAACGCTGTCGGGGGCGATCGTCGGCGTCGCCGCTGCCGTCGCGCTCGGGGTGGGGCTGTGAGATGACGGGGGAGTCACCTGGGGACCGCCACGCCCCCGACCCCAGAGTCCGCGCCGCCCGCCCAGCCGACGCCAACCAGATCCGGGGGCTACAAGGCCACCTCCGACAGCCCAATCCGGACCTGCTGGAGTACGGGCTCGCGGTCGGGTCGGCACTCGTCAGCGTCGCCGACGGCCGGGCGGTCGGCTACCTGCTCCCGGTCGACGCGCCGAACCGCCCCGGCGTCCATCTCGCCGAGCTTGCCGTCGCTCCCGACTATCGCCGGAAGGGGCGCGCTCGCGGGTTGCTCTCGGCCGTCCTCGCCGACGCGACCGGTCCCGTGACGCTACAGGCGCACCCCGATAACGACGCCGCGCTGTCGCTGTACGAAGAACTGGGGTTCGAGGTCGTCGACCGGCGCGCCGACGCGTACGCCGACGGCGACGCGCTGGTGTTGCGCCGGGAATGAGGGCGGAGGCGCGCTCTCGTCAGGCGTCCGACGCCCTCGCCGCGTGGGGACAGACAAAAGGCCTATTCGAGCCCCACGCGTCCGGCGAGACATGACCGACGCCGACGCGGATCAGGGGGCTATCGAGGTTGACTTCGGCGACGACGGCCTCGTCCCGGCGGTCGCGCAGGACGCCGATTCGGGCGAGGTGCTCATGCTCGCGTACGTCTCGCCGGAGGCACTCGAACGCACCCGCGAGACGGGCGAGGCGCACTACTACTCGCGGTCGCGCGACGAACTGTGGCACAAGGGCGGTTCCTCGGGGCACACCCAGGAAGTCCGCGAGGTGCGAGTCGACTGCGACGCCGACACCCTGCTGTACCTCGTCGACCAGAACGTGGGGGCGTGTCACACGGGGCACCGCTCGTGTTTCTACCGGACAGTCGACGGTGAACACGTCGGCGAGCGCGTCTTCGACCCGGACGAGGTGTACTGATGCCGGGTGGGGACGCCTCCGACCCCGTCCGCGAAGCCGGCGAGGCGGCCGCGACGCTGCGCGAGCGGTACGACGAACTCGCCCGGATCGAGGCCCGGATAGCCGACCTCGGTCGGGATCGGATCGAGACCGCCGCCGACGCGTACCGCCGGGCGCACCGCGTGCTTGATCAGTACGAGGAGGACGCGGTCGGCACCGGCGACTTCGGTTCGTACGTCCAGTTCCGGGGGGAGTTCGGAGAGGCGGTCGACGCCGCCGACGACGCGCTCGCGGCCGACGCGTTCGCCGCTGCGGACGATGCGGTCGACAAACGCCGGCTCTCGGAGACCGACTTCGCCGCCGCCCGCGACGCGTTGGAGCCGGCTGGCAACTACGTCGACCTGCTCGCCGACCGCGACGAGGCCCTCGACGACTACCGGGCCGCGCGCAAGGCCGCGAGAGAGGCCCGGAAGGCGCTCGACGCCCGGCTCGACGACCTGCGCGAGGTCGCCGGGATGGCCGACGCGGACCTCGACGCCGACGTGGACCGGCTCCGAGAGCCGATCGAGTCGTACAACGACGCGGTCCGCGAGGCGTTCGACTCCTTTTATAAATCGGCGTCGGCCCGAGACGTGTTCTCCTTCCTCGACCGCGCCGACGGCACCCCGTTCGTCGACGCGGACGTGCCGCCGACTGACCTGCGCGAGTACGTCACCGACTACGACGCAGGCGAGGAGCCCCTTCCGACGCTGTTGGAGTACGCCGACTACTCGAACTCGAAGCTGGAGCACTACGTCGACGATCCCGGCGCGCTCCGGACCGCGGTCGCGGTCCACCGCACCTACGTCGAGCGGCTCGACGCCGAGCCGCTGACGCTCGACTGGCCGCCGGCGGGCGGCGACGAGCTGGCCTACGAGATCGACGAGCTGATCCCCCTCGTCTCGCGGGTCGCCGACGACGAGACGGTGGCGACGCTCCGGTCAGTCCGCGACCTCGCGCGCGACGAGGAGTACGACCGGCTCCGCCGGGCGGCCGTGGTGCGCGACGCGCTCGACGAGCCCGAGCGAGGCCTTTTAAAACGGGGCGTTATCGACGACCGGGTTCGCGAGGCGGAGCGAACCGTCTCGATCGCCGAGGACGTGCTGGCGGAGACGAAACGGGAGTAGCCCTTTTAAGCTGCGGCGGAGCAGGAGGAGCCGAACCAGCGCGCGGTGCGGCTTTTTAAGAACCGGCGGCGCAGACGTGCGGACATGACGAGATTCGACGCCGCGACCGAGGGAGAGCGGCTGAAGCTGTTCGCGGACGCGGCGACCGCTCACCGCGCCCGATCGAGCGAGGTGATGACTGTCGACGTCGACCCCGACAGCGACACCACCGGCGGCGGCGAGGTGCCGCCGTGGATCCAGCTCGCGGGCACGGAACTCATCCTCGACTGTACCGACGCGGAGCTAGACCTGTTGAAGGACCTGCTCGGCGAGTTCCCGGAGTTCCGGATCGACGAACTGGTGAGCCCGGAGGAGGCCGAGGGGACGAACGCCGTCGTCACCGCCCGGTCGGACGCGAACCGCGTGGCAGGGTTCGTCGAGCGCGCGTTCCGCGAGGTTTACGGACTCGACGACGACTACCGGGCGTGGGTGACGGCGATTTAAAAGGGAGTAGAGATCGCCCCCGACGGAAACGGCTATCCGACCGCGCGCGTTCGGTCGGGTATGCCCACCGAGACGGAGCGGATGCTCGCGGGGGAGCCCTACGACCCGAGCGCGCCGGAACTGGTCGCCGACCGGGAGCGCGCCCGCGACCTCGCTCGGCGATACAACGCGACGAGCGAGGCGGAGGGACGCGAGGCGCTCTTACGGGAGTTGTTCGACGCGGTCGGCGACGACCCGGTCGTCCACCCCTCGTTCCGGTGCGACTACGGCTACAACGTCGCGGTCGGCGACGGCTTCTTCGCGAACTACGGCTGCGTGTTCCTCGACAGCAACCCGATCGCGTTCGGCGATCGATGTCTGCTCGGGCCGGGCGTTCACGTCTACACGCCGACGCATCCGATCGATCCCGAGGAGCGCGCGACCGGCCGCGAGCGCGCCGAGCCGGTGACCGTCGGCGACGACGTCTGGATCGGCGGTCGCGCCGTGCTCACCCCGGGCGTGACGGTCGGCGACGGCGCGGTGATCGGCTCTGGCGCGGTCGTCACGGACGACGTGCCGGACCGCGTCGTCGTCGGCGGGAACCCGGCGCGGGTGATTCGAGAGATCGAGTAGAATCGAATAGAGTCAGTCGAGCGCGTCGGCGAGAACGGGCGCGACGCTGACGACGCTGCAGCCGCGTTCGAGCGTGTCGCTGCCGACGATACGGTCGACGCCGGCGCCGCGGAGCTTCGTCACGGCGTTGGCCGCGAGCATGGGGTGGACGCAGGCCGCGAGCACCCGCGCCGCGCCGCGGTCGTTCAGCACGGCGACGGACTCGCTCATCGTTGACCCGGTGGCGACGATGTCGTCGACGACGACCACGTCCCGTCCCTCGACGTGGGCGTCCGACGGCGACACCTCGATCTCGCCCGTGTCGCGGTCGCGGTGCTTCTCGAAATAGTCGGTCTCGCCGGTGCCGTACGCGTCCCGGACCGTCTCGGCGATGCGGATCGCGCCCTCGTCGGGCGCGAGGAACAGCGGGTCCGCGAGGTCGGTCGGGAGCGGCTCCGCGAGCACACTGGCGGCGTCGACCGTCTCGACCGGCACGTCGTAGAAGTCGGCGACGCCGGCCTCGTGAGGGTTGACGAGGACGACCCGGTCGGTGCCGGTCGAGACCGCCCGCGCCATTGCTCGCGCCGAGACGGGCTGGCCATCGCCGAACGACTCGTCCTGTCGGGCGTACCCCATGTAGGGAATCACCGTCGTCACACGCTCGGCGCCGGCCTCGCGGACGGCGTCTTGTAGCTGGAGCAGTTCGACCCACGCCGCGTCGGAGTCGGTCGCGGCGACGATCGTCGCCTCATCGTCGTCGAAGTCGGGCACTGCGGCGAGCCCCTCGCCGTCCGGGAACCGGTCGTAGGTCGGCGTCGCCAGCGGCCGACCCGTCTCCTCGGCGAGCGTGGCCGCGAGTAGCTGTGAGCTGGATCCGGGTACGATCATGGGCGTTCGTACCCCAGACACCGGTAAACCAGTTTCCTTACTCGCCCGCCTCGCGGAGCGGCCGCCGACCGAGCCCCACGCGAGCGTGTGACGCACCGCGGTCACAGGGGCGGATATTTACGCGAGCGGCGGATACGACGCCGTAATGACCGAAACAGGAGACCGAGTCGGTCTCGCCTGCCCGTCGTGTTCGCCGGGCGAGGAGACCGTTCACGAAGTGTTGCGTCCCGGCGGGCAGGCCACCGTCCGCTGTACCGACTGCGATCACACGTACAAAACCGAGATCCCGGAGGAGGAGACCGTCGGGCTGACCGTCATCGTCTCGCAGGACGGCGAGTCCTTCTCGACCGAGATGGACGTGCCCGCGGACACCTACGTCTCCACGGGCGAGGAGTTCGTCGTCGACTCCCCCGACGCCCTGATGCAGGTCCGGGTGACCGGGATCGAGGTCGGGCCCGAACAGCGCGTCGAGGAGGCCGACATCGAGGACGTCGAGACGCTGTGGACCCGCGCGGTCGACAACGTCACCGTCCCGGTGACGCTCCACCCGAAGGACGGCAACGCTGACCAGACGCGCTCGCTGCGAGTGAACGTCCCCGGCGACTACGAGTTCACCGTCGGCGAGACCGTCGAGTTCGGCGACGAGGAGTTCGTCGTCGAGGGCGTCCAGATCCGCGAGGACGCCCCCGAGTACCGCCACGAGAAGCTGGACCACGACGGCGACTTCGCGTACGCCAAGGACTGCAAGCGGGTGTACGCCCGCGACGAGAGTCTGACGGCGTGGTCGGCCTGGTAGGCGGGAAGCGGGTTCGGGTCGAGCGGTCGCTCGTCGAGACAGTTTCTTCGAAAAAACGGTGGCACCGATGGGGGTGACCCACATCGAACACCGTCTGTCAGTTCGACCGCGGCGTGGTCGAAGCGGCGTTAGATGACGCGGTTCTGCAGGTAGTCGAGGTGTTTCGCGTTGTAGACGATCTTGACCTCGTCCGTCGCCGGACTGCCGATGCAGGTCAGGCGGACGTTCTTCTCTTCGACTTCCTCGTCGGAGAGGATCTGCTGCATGTCCATCTCGATGTCGCCCTCCATGACGATGGAGGCGCAGTTCGCACAGGCGCCGGCGCGACACGAGAAGGGCCAGTCGTAGCCCTGTGCCTCGGCGGATTCGAGGATGTATTCGCCCTGATTCACGTCGAGGCTACCGTAATCCTCGGCGTCGAGGTCCGCGTCAGCGGCCTCTTCGAACAGGTCGTCGTCGTCCATCGACCAGCCGTGGTCGTCGAGCACTTCGTAGTTGAGGTATTCTACTGTGGGCATCACCTGCCGGTTTGATGCCCACCTCATTAGGCTTTGCTGTTCCGCGCTTTTCTCTGGAGATCCGACCGCCCTAAGCGTCAGAACACGTTCGTTTTCCACACATCGGTATGTTATCACCACTGATACATCGTGAGTAACAGTAAATAGCCGAGAGGCGCAAGCAGGATTCGATGGAAGAGTCCGTCGTCGCCGACTTTGTCGGCCGCGTCCACACCTCCGGTCTGGGAAGCGGCGAACCCGTGACGGGCCGCGTCCTCCTGAGCCAGCGCCGGCTCGTGCTTGCCACCGACGACATGAAGACGACTGTCCCCCTCTCGAAGGTGTTCGACATCGTCGTCGGCACCGTCCCCGGCGACCTCCAGTCGTTTTTCAGCGACAGCGTCACCGTCGCCTACGAGCAAGGCGGCGACAGGTGTACGGCCCTCGTAGAGGGTGAGCCGGACGACATGGAGCGGTTCACCCGACTGCTGTTCAAGGCCCTGTTGCGCGGCGTGACGGTCACAGTTCGTCACCCGGCGAAGCTCGGCGGGCGCGTCACGGACGCGGCCGACCACACCGCGTCGATCAGCCTCTCGCCGGGCGCGATCGGCTTTGCCGACTGCCCCGACCCGTTCACGGTCGAGCTGTCCTCCGTCATCGACTACGAGCGGACCAACCGCACGATCGCCGGCACCAAGCGCCCCGCGCTCGTATTCCGCCACGTCCCGGATACCCAGACCGTGACGTCGATCGCGACCGTTCCCGACAAGCGAACCCTCAACGTGCTCGGCCGGTACATCAAGCTGGAATACGACGAGGTGATGGAAGACGTCGAGGCGTTCGACCCGACGGAGGAACAGCTGGAGATTCTCGTGTCGATCTACTCCGCCGGCGGCGAGGCGAACATCGCCGACGTAGTCACCGGCGACGTCACCCAAACGGAGATGATCCTCGACACGCTCCGCGAGGAGAGCCTCGTCGTCGACGGCGACGCGGGCGCCGCGCTCACGCGGAAGGGACAGATGATCGTCACCTCGTACATGGAGTCGGTCAACTCCTAGCTGACTCTCTCCCCGTATTCCGGTTAGATCCGTATTTGGCCCCGAATGGGGGAAGTTAGACCGTATTCGGCCCCGAACGGGGGAAGTTTCATCCCCGTGCGCGTGTAGGTAGTTCACATGACAGACGACCACCACGGGCGGTCGACGCGGCTCGACGCCGTGGTCCGCGAGCAGGGAATCGACGCGCCGGCCGGAGAATCCCCGGCTAGCGTGTCCGATTCCGGCGCCGGGCCGCGGGTCGCGCATGTGCCCAAGCCGCACGTCCACGACACCTTCTCCGTTGAGGGGATCGACACGAAGCGCCGGGAGGGGCTGTTGGAGGCTGTCCTCCGCGATTGCGACGGTGTGAGCGCCGCGTCGGCGACAGCGCGGAACGACACCGTCGGCGTCCACCACGACCCGTCGGTGTCCCGTGGTGACCTTCAGGAGATGCTGGAGGCGTGCGGCCTCGTCGTCGATCCGGCGGACCGAGCGTTCGAGATCCGCCGAGCCTCGCAGTTCGCGTCGGCCCGCGTCGCCGTCGCCGTGCTGTTCGGGCTGATGGTCGCGACGCCGTACATCGCGGTGTTGTACCCGACCCGGCTCGAGTGGCTGTTCTACGACCCCCTCACGGTCGCGTACCTGCAGTCGCTCCTCGACTCGCAGATGGCGACACACTTCTTCGTCAACCTCGGCGCGCTCTCCGGGATCGCGTTCCTCGTCGCCTGCGGCCCGATGATCAAGCGGTCTCTCGCCGCGGCGGCCGCGGGGCGAGTGACGAACGAGAGCGTGTTCGTGGCGAGCGTCACCGCGCTGTTCGCGTACAGCACCGCCGCCGCGTTCACCGGCTTCGACGGGGTTGTCCACTACGACCTCGTCGCCTACGCGGTCGTCGGCGCCACCCTCTGGACCCACTTCGGCGCCGCGGACCCGGCGGCCGAGGGGCGCGGCGCGGTCGACGCCGACGCCTCGGACGGCGACATCGCGGACAACGACCCGGTCGCGATGACCGACGGTGGACGGTAGTCGGCTGTTTATCCCTTTTTCAGGTTTCGCTGTCCGGCTCCGGTTCGACACCCTCGATGGCGACCGCGTCGCCGACCGCGAGCGTCGAGCCCCACTCCTCATCCGGGACGACCGTGTTGACCATGAGCCGGAAGTCGTGGTCGAACCGGTCGCTCTCGGTCCACGCCGGGAGCGTCTCGCGGCGCTTCCGCAGGAACGTCTCGCGGAACCCGTCGATCTCGTCGCCTGTGTCCGGGTCACGCGAGGGGACGACGCACCGCTGACACGGATTGACCCCGAATAGCTCGGTCGCTCCGATCGAGACGCGCACGGCCTCTCCGTGGTCGGCGAACAGCCGGTCCTCCCAGAACGCCGGGCAGTCGTCGAGCACGAGGTTCGGCCGGAGCCGCCGCCGCATCTCCGTTGCGTCAGCAATCTCGTCGAACCACGAGGCGACCGTCTCCAGCGTCGCCCGCGAGACGACCGTCGGCCCCGGCGCCGCCCGGTCGTCTGGGAGCCCCCCGTTCGGCTCGCGGACAAGGTCGACGCCGTAGCCGAGGTACTCGCCGACCCACGTCGCCAGCGCCTTGCTGTCCTCGGGGAGCGCGAAGGTGCGCTCGCCCGCGGCGGCCCCAGTCTCGGGACGCGCCGGCCGCGAGAGGGTGACCGCGGTCGGCGTCGCGTCGGCCGAGCCGACACGTTCGTAGCGCGCCAAGAGGCCGTGGACCGCCGGCTCGCGTTTCCCGTTGACGTAGCCACCGTCGCCGCCGACTGAGGTCGTGTGCGGGTCGACGCCCGCTTCGACGAGTGCGTACGAACGGTCGCCGCGGAGGGCGCCGTTCGGCCCGAGTTCGGCGCGGTCGACTGCGGCGCCGTCGTTCGACTTCAGCGGGTACGCGACGAGCGCCGCGATGCGTGCCATACCCGCGGTTCGGGGGGCGACGAGAAAAGGGTCCGGAAGGGGGTAGGGTAAGAGCGAAGCGGCTTACTCTTCGTTGTCGGCGTCGGTGGCTTCGTCGTCGGCGTCCGCGTCTGCGCCCTCTTCCTCGTCACCCTCGTCGTCCTCTTCGACCGTCAGCCCGGCCGCCTCGAACGCCTCGGTGACCTCCTCGACGGGGACGGTCCGGTAGCCGTCGGCCTCGGTGACCGTGGCGACGGCCAGATCCGTCGGCTCGAACTCGTCGTCGTGGGCAGCGAGCGCGGCGATGGCGAGTTCGACGCCAGCGTCGAGCGAGAGCTCCTCGGTCCAGTTCTCTTCGAGGTGGCCCTGGATGTCGGAGCGGCCGCCGCCGATGACGGTCGCCTTCCACTCGTTGGGGGTCCCAGAGGGGTCGGCGGCGAACAGACGCGGCTCGCCGTTGTCGATGCCGCCGATGAGTAGCGCGGCGCCGTACGGCCGGGTGCCGCCGCGCTGGGTGTTCTCCTGAATGTGGTCGGTGACGAACTTCGTCAGCGTCTCGACGCCGACGGGCTCGCCGTAGCGCAGGCGGTTCCCCTGCGACTGGCGGCGCGCGAGGTCGATCAGCTGGCGGGCGTCGGCGACGTGGCCGGCGCTCGCGGTGCCGAGGTGGTCGTCAAGCTTGTGGAGCTTCTCGATGCTCTCGGCCTCCATCAGCGTCGAGGAGGGGCGGGACATCGCGACGAAGACGACGCCGTCGGCCGTCCGGACGCCGACGCTCGGCGCGCCGCGCGAGACCGCCTCGCGGGCGTACTCGACCTGGTAGATCCGGCCGTCGGGCGAGAATAGTGACGTGCCGCGGTCGTACGCCTGCTGGTCGTTGCCGCCCATCATCGCCGATCACCCGCTCTCGCGGTGTCGCGTTGGCTCATTACCGTCCCTTGCGTCGGACGGTTGAAAAACCCTCCTTAACCGGTACATCCGGTCCGAGACCCCGCATCATATATGCGTCCGCGTCGGTCAGCAATCCCCACCTACGACGGATATATGCCGCGCGGCCCCCTAACAGGGGTGACATTGACACCCACGAGAACCACAGCCGCGCTGCTGGCCCTGCTGGCGCTACTGGGGGCCGTCGGCGCGGTCACGGCGGTGCCCGACGCCCGGATCGCGATCGACGGGGTCGACGTGAGTTCGAGCGATCCCGCCGTCGGCGAGCGGACGGCCCTGAACGTGACCGTCTCGAACTCCGGCGGAAGCCCCGCGGCGGCCGACGTGACGAGCGTCCGCCTCCTCGACGCAAGCGGTGGGGACGGTGACGGAGGGAACGACGGAGACGGCGACCCCCGCGACGAGGCGACCGCGGTCGGGGCGCTCTCGGCGGGCGACGCGACGGACGTGGTCCTCTGGACCCGGTTCGGCGAGCCGGGCGAGCACCGGCTCACGGTCGAGGTCGTCGCCGAGCAAGAGGCGACGGGCGACGACGACGACGGCGGGACCGTCACCGTGACCCGCGACGTGGTCGTCGACGTCCAGCCGGCCGAGATCGCGCTCGACGTGCGCACCCGAGCGCTCTCGCCGGCGGACCTCCGGAGCGACGACGAGGACCAGAACGCCGGCGGGATCAGCCTCGGCGGCATCGAGGGCGTCTTCGGCGGTGGCGGCGGGCTCCAGACCGCCGAAGACGACGAGACCGAGTCGGTCCAGTCGGCCGACTCCCCGGTCGCGGTGACCGTCGTCAACACCGGGACATCGACGGCCGACCGCGTGAGCCTGACCGCTGTCACAACACCGGTCGGGACGAGCGACGGCGAGGGCTCCGGCGACGGTAACGAAACGGATCCGACCGTCGAGGTCGGCCCCTTCGTCGTGGAGGATGTCGCGCCCGGCGAAGAGCGGCAGGTGGTCGTCGACCTCGGTCCCCTCGACGAGCGCTCGGACGTGACGGTCACGGCGGCGTTCCGGTCCGAACTCGACGCGCGAGCGGGCACCGGTGCGAACCGGACGGCGACGTCGACGCTCCGGTATCCGCCGCGGGAGGGGAGCCCGACCGTCACCGACGCGACCGTCGAGACGACCGCCGACGGCGAAGTGGTCGTGGACGCCAACCTCGGCAACGCGGGCACCGGCGAGCTAGAGGGCGTCGTCGTCTCGGTCGCCGGCGCCGAGGGGGTCGAGCCGACTCCGGCCGGCCGAGAGTACTTCGTCGGCAGCGTGGGCGCGGGCGACTTCGTCGCCTTCGACCTGCGGACCGCGGTGAACGCTTCCGTGGCGGACGAGGTCCCGATCCGGATCGCGTACACCGAGCGCGGCGTCCGATACACCGAGACCGAGACGGTGGCGCTTCCCGATTCGGGCGACGGTGGTGGAGGGGGATCCGGCGCCGTCGGGACGCTCGGAGCGATCGGCATCGTCGGGCTCGTCGGCGGCGCGGGGGTCGCGGTCGCCGGGAGCGTGATCCGTCGTCGCGATGTATAGCGTCGAGCTCCGCGGCGTGACCAAGCGGTACCCGGGCGGAGGCGGCGAGCCGGTGGTGGCGCTCGACACTGTTGACTTCGCGGTCGAGCCGGGAGAGTTCGTCGCGGTCGTCGGCCCCAGCGGCTCCGGGAAGTCGACGCTCCTCAACGTGCTCGGGCTCCTCGATGACCCCACCGAGGGGCAGCGCCTGCTGGACGGTACCGACGTGACCGAGCTCACGGTCGCCGAGCGCACCGCGGCTCGAAAGGAATCGATCGGGTTCGTCTTCCAGGACTTCCACCTGTTGCCGACGCTGACCGCGGTCGAGAACGTCGCGCTCCCGACCGCGTTCGATCCGGGCGACGAGAGCGACCGCGCCGCCGACCTGCTCAAGCGGTTCGGGCTCGGCGACCGGCTCGATCACAAACCCGCGGAGCTGTCCGGCGGGCAGAAACAACGGGTCGCCATCGCCAGAGCGCTCATCAACGAGCCGGCGGTGCTGCTCGCCGACGAGCCGACGGGGAACCTCGACACGGAGACCGGCAAGTCGATCCTCGCCGAGTTCGAACGCGTGAAGGAGGAAGGGGTCGCCGTCATCGCCGTCACACACGATCCGCTGGTCGAGGAGTATGCGGACCGCGTCGTCGAACTCACGGACGGGGTACTGGTCGGCGGAATCCCGGACGGGGCGTCCTCGGCGGACGGCTTCTCGTCGGCCCGTGACGCCGACTCGGCACCCGCACCGGAGGAACGATGACCGGCGGCGAGAGGGGGCCGCCGTGGGATCCGGGGGCGGAGGCGGAGGGGGGCGGAGAGTCGGAGGGGGGCGGAGAGTCGGAGGGGGGCGGAGAGTCGGAGGGGAGCGGAGAGTCGGAGGGGGGCGGAGAGTCGGAGGGGAGCGGAGAGTCGGAGGGGCGGGGTAGCGGTCGACTCCGCGAAGGGGTCGGCGGCTGGTTTCGCGGCTGGCGCCCCGTCGTCTCGATGGCCGCGCGGAACCTCCGGCGAAACAGGGTGCGGACGGTGCTGGCGGTGCTCGGCGTCTGCATCGGTGTGCTCGCGGTCGCGGCGCTGGGGATCTTCGGAAACGTGCTCGCGCTCGGCGCCAACGACGCCATCGGCGACATCGGCACGCAGGTGGTGGTCTCGCCGAACGCCGACGCCGGCGTGGAGTCGCTCTCGGCGGCCGACGTGGCGGCGATCCGGCGCGCCGTTGACGACCCGGCGGTCGGGGACGCGGCCGTCATCCCGTTGTACTCGGACAGCGCGGTCGTCGAAGGCGCGGGCACACAGACCTTCGTGACGGTCTACGGCGTCGAGGAGCCGGGCCTCGCGTTCGAGGCCGCCGAAGGCAGGCTCCCGGACCGCCACCGGCGGGGCGCGATCGTCGGCGCGGGGATCGCCGAGGATCTTGAGGTTAGTGCGGGCGACACCGTCGGGATCGCGGGGTCGCAGGTCCGCGTCGTCGCCGTGCTCGCCGAGAGCCAGACGTTCAGCCCGGTCGCGCCCGACAACGCCGTCTTCCTCCCGGAGTCGGCGTTCGCCGCCGACGGCTACGCACAGGCGCTGGTCGTCGCGGAGTCGGGGGCGACGGCGCGAGCCGCCGCGGACGCGATCCGCGAGACGGTGAACGTCCGCGAAGAGCGCGTCGACCTGTTCGAGCTGGCCGCGGTCGTCGACGAGATCAACGACTTCTTCGATCTCTTGAGCACCTTCCTGCTCGGGCTCGGTGCCATCTCGCTCGTCGTCGCCGGCGTCTCGATCCTCAACGTCATGCTGATGAGTACGGTCGAGCGCAGACAGGAGATCGGCGTGATGCGCGCGGTCGGCGTGACGCGTCGGGACGTGTTGCGCGTGCTGTTGGCGGAGGCCGGGCTCATCGGCGCAGCGGGGGCGGCGGCGGGGACCCTACTGACCGTGCTGCTCGTCGCCGGGCTGGTGGCCACGACGCCCGCGGTCGACGCTGCACTCGTGCTCGACCCGACGAACGGCTACTACCTCCTGTTGGCGCTCGTGTTCGGCGTCGGTGTGGGGATCGTCAGCGGGGCGTACCCCGCGTGGAAGGCGGCGAACGAGCGACCCGTGGAGGCGCTGCGGAGCTGAGTCAGCGCCAGACAACGCGACGCGCGCCGGCGTCGCCGTCACCCCGCCCAGCCGCCCCGCATGTCGTCGGTGACGCGGTCGCGCCACGTGTCGAACGCGTCGCGACACTCGGGCTCGTTCTCGACGTGGCGCATGAACCCCGCACCGGGTGACGCGATTTCCGTCCCGCAGAACGGACACTGGCTGGGCTCGATCGAGGTTTCTGATAGTGCCATGTGAACTCCTAACACACCATGGGCTCAAAAATGTTTGGTCGATCGCTACTACGCGGATACAGTGTGGGATATTCGTTGAGCCTCTACTGAATACTGTATGAATATAAAGAAAAATTCCTGTTCTGATTCCACAGTAGCAGACTATGATCGGTGAACCGATAGCGGGCTCGGTCTCTCGTCTTCACCCGTCGACCCGTTCGTAGGTGACGAACGCGAGCGCGTCGGCCTCGCCGCCGCGTTCGCCGTCAGCTCCGACCACCTCGCGCTCCGTCTCGACCCACTCCTCGTCGTCCCAGTCCGGGAAGCGCGTGTCGCCGTCGGGCTGCTCGGGGACCTCCGTCAGCACCATCCGGTCGGCGCGGTCGAGGAACTGCTCGTAGACGGTCGCACCGCCGATGACGTACACGTCGTCGACACCGCGGTCGGCGGCGTCGGCGCCCGCGAGATCGACCGCCTCGTCGAGGTCGTTCGCGACGACGGCGCCCTCGGGGAGATCGAGGTCGCGGGTCGTCAACACGACGCTGGTTCGGTCGGGGAGCGGGCCGCCGATCCGGTCGGCGATGCTCTCGTAGGTCGCGCGGCCGACGATCACGGGGTGACCGGTCGTGAGCCGCTTGAAGCGCGCCAGATCGGCCGGATAGTGCCACGGCATCCCTCCGTCGTCGCCGATGACGCGGTTCTCGGCGACGGCGGCGACGAGGACGAGGTCGATGTCGGTGCCGTCGGCCGCATCAGCGTCGCCGCCGGCGGACGCGTCGCCGGCCATCACTCCGCGACCGCGAACGAGATGCCGTCCGCGGAGTCGTAGTCGACGACCTCGATGTCCTCGTACGTGAGTTCGTCGAGCGGCTTGTCGGCGATCTCGATCCGGGGTCGCTCGCGCGGCTCCCGCGAGAGCTGTTCGAGCAGCCCGGGGACGTGGTCGTACCTCTCCTCGCCGTCCGCCTCGTCGGGGGCGGTCCGCTCGACCCAGCTCTTCACGTCGAGGTAGTCGGCCTTGCTCTCGACGGTCGCGAGCCGGTCTTGCACGTACCGGAGGTTGTTCGCGTACCACTGCCCGCGATCGCCGCGCCCGCAGTAGATGTGGGCGTCGACGACGGTGTGGCCGAACTCGCCGATCTCGAACCCCGTTCGCTGTGCGAGCGCGTTCGCGAGCAGCGCGTACGCGGCGATGTTGAAGGGCACCCCGAGCGCGATGTCGCCCGAGCGCTGCGTGAGGTGGAGGTTGAGCCGCCCGTCCTGGACGTTCACCACGAAGGTGTAGTGACACGGCGGCAGCGTCGAGACAGCGGCGTTGGCGGGGTGCCACGCGTTCACGACCATCCGGCGCGACCGGGGGTTCTCGTCGAGGGTGTCGAGCACGTACTGGATCTGGTCGAAGGTCCGGCGCTCGACGCCCTCCGGCCCCTCCTCGACGGTGACCCAGCGGTGCGCATCCTTCGGCCACGTCTCGCCGGGGAGCGCGTCGACGCCGTCCGGCACGGGGAACCGGCGCCAGAACCGACCGTACGCGGTGTCGAGGCGGCCCTCGTCGTCGGCCCACGCGTCCCAGATCTTCGTCTCCTCGCGGAGGTCCCGGATGTGCTCCTCGCCGGAGAGGTACCAGAGCACCTCGTGGATCAGCGAGTTCCAGCGGTAGCCGTCCATCTTCTTGGTCGTGAGGAGCGGGAACCCCTCCGAGAGGTCGACGGTGTACTGCCCGCTGAACGTCGCGATCGTGTCGACGCCCGTTCGGTTCGGCTTGTACGTGCCCGTCGACAGGGTGTCGTCGACGAGATCGAGATATTGTTGCATGGTGGGATCGGGCACCCCGGCGCAGTCGCCGGAGAGACGGGTTTACCGACCGAACGTACGGGGCCAACTAAAAGTGAGTGTTCTGTCAAAATCCTCGTTTCCAGACATCTATCGTCGTGAACCGACCGCTCGGTAGACGAATCTCTCGATCGATATCGAGGGTGTGACGCAGATCGGTGGCATCGATACCGTATTTAAATAGTCGTGAGCGACAGCGGCGATCGCTTATAAATAAACTCGGCGGTGGCGTCGGCGGCGGCTTTGCCGCCGTCTGCAAGCGAGAGCGTCGCTCTCGCCCTGCGTGCCGACGAGGCTTGGGAGGTGTGAGGCACGGTACGGTTGCGGGCGACCGAGGCTTTGGAAGTGTTCACCGCGGAATTGTCGGTCAGTTATAAACAGCCGCCAGCAACACCACTCGATTACTTATAAATAACCGATCAACGCTTCGCGCCTCGAAGCTCACCTATTGCTGGGTTCTAGTTCGATGTGCAGACTTCCGTTCCCCTCGGAAAATGCCGCCGGCCACTTGAAGACGCTAACAAAGACCTGATCCTCGCCGACGGGTATGAATGAGTCGTTCACCGCGGGAGCCTCATTCTCGCTCACCAAAACCCGGTCAGGATCGGCTTCGGTTCGGTAGAGGTACAAGGTCTCGCCGCGCTCAAAGGTCTCAATCTCCGTCTCGGGCTGCGGGCCATCCGGAAAGTACGTAGAGATCGTTGCCGTCGAGACGTTCGTGCCGCCGGTGTGTTCTAACGCAATGACCGTTCCGTTCCCGATTACCGACGCGTCCAAATGGGGGAGTTCAGCAGTGACCCAGTCGGGCCGTGTTGGTGGGGTCGTTCCAGTCCGCCGGACCGCGTAGGCCAGCCTCGCGGTCACCGTTTCGTTCCCTTGGCTGTAGATCCGTGTGACGACGGCTTCGTGAATAACCCCCTCTTGGTCGATCAATACGCGGGCGTGAGCGTCCTCAATTGGGGTGGTATCTCCCCGGAGTCCATCGGCCCAGAACTCGTATAGTGTCCCGTTGCTTCGGGTGATTGTCCCCGTGAAATCGTACGTGGAGGTGTTCAACCAATCGTGTACCGTTTCACTTCCTGCATCCTGAAACGACAGTGGACGATTGTGATAATCATAATTTGCGGATTGTGTGCCTAGGTAGTCCGTGGTTGTCTTACCTGCAGTCGAATTCTCGGTGACCCAATACTCATTCACAACGCCCTCGCTGGCAATCTTGGTGCGGGAAACGTTTGCACCATTAGTACTTGTTAGCGATATCGGCACAAAATCAATACCCTGGCTCGACACAGCAGCAACCTGGTCCCACTCCATCTGCTCCTCGTAGATGCTGTTATTCAATGTCGATTGATGGGCCTCAATGAGGCGCGTCACGTTATCTATCCCGGTATCTGATGTCCCTGGAGGACCCTCAGTTGTACTGTTTGTTAACTCAACTGGCGTTGCTGACTGAACTGATTGATTCGGCGATGCCGTTACTTGGTCGTCGGGCATCGACTGAACCACAGCGGTTGGCACAGATAGAACAATCAGTCCAATGCACAGACTGACGAGCAGTACACGGGTCATGGATGCCGATAGCGTGAGTCTCATGGTATCCGATAATTCACCGTGATCTGCTTGTTCGTTGAGGACACGATGCCGCTCACCCGATTGTAGCCTCGAGCCAGTCGTTCCCGCAGCGATCGAGGAGCCGGCACTGACTGCGTCATGAGTCTACCTCGCAAACGAATCTGAAAGTTATGCTGCTCCTTCAAATTACTCCGAAAATAAGCCGACAATATCCGCGACACGGTTCGAGGGAGCCGCTGGTAATGAACGCATTTCTTTTGCTACATACACCCCTGTATTGACCGTGGCTGAGTCAGAACATCTCACTTCCTGAGGATCTCAACGGACTCAGCCGTCTATTTATAAGCAACCGCCGCTGCCGTGGTCGCAGTTTTATATGCCCTACCGAACCCGACCGCCTGTTTTTAACTATCACCTCGGCGAACGGGTGCGTATGTTCGACACGATCGTGATCGCGACCGACGGTTCCGACAGCGTCCGCCGGGCCGTCGACGTCGCGGTCGACGTCGCCGCGCGGTTCGACGCGGAGGTCCACGCCGTCTACGTCGTCGACAGCGGCGAGGTCGAGTCCACGCCGGACGAGGTCCGCGACGACCTCCGCGATGCGCTCGACGATCACGGTGAGGCCGCGCTCGACCAGGTGACCGACGCCGCGACCGCGCGCGACGCCGACCTCGACATCACGATCGAGGCACGCGAGGGACGGCCGGCGGCCGAGATCTCCAAGTACGCGCGCGAGATCGACGCCGACGTGGTCGCGATGGGGACGCGCGGGCGACACGGGGAGAATCGGTTCCTCATCGGCTCGGTCGCCGAGCGCGTCGTCCGGACGTGTCCGATTCCCGTGCTCACCGTCCGACAGCTCACCGACGAGGACCCGCGGCGGACGACAATCTGAGGGCCCGCGGCGGACGACAATCTGAGGGCCCGCGGCGGACGACAATCTGAGGGCCTGCGGCACGGATTTACGTGCTTTGATCGCCCGAGAACGGCGGAGTTTTCCCGTTCCCGCTCGGTTCGACGGTATGGACGACGAACTCATCGACGAGGCGGATATCCCCCGTTCGCGGTACACGCGACTGCCGGGAAAGGGCTTTTTCTACCCGGACTCGCTGGACGACGAGCGCGCCGAGACGCGAGCGAAAGAGGTCATCGAGGGGAGCGAGGCGATCGTGATCGCCGACGGCGACGCCGACGGGCTCGCCTGCGCGGCGATGGTCCGAGAGGCGTACGACGCCGCGCTCGACGCCGCGGACTTCGAGGCGGCCATCACGGCGCGGCTCGGCGACGGTGAGAGCGAGGCCGACGACGGTGATAGCGAGGACGACCCCACCGAGAACGCCCACACGCAGTCGTCGGTCGGGCTGATCGCCGCCGGGCCGTACTCCATCGACACGTCGCTCGAACGCGTGCTCGCGTACGCCGACGACGACGTGGACCTGTTCGTCTGTGACCTCTGTCCCGACGACTACAAGTGGATCGCCGAGCCGCTGGAGGCGCTCGCCGAGTCGACCGCCTCGATCCGGTGGTTCGACCACCACCAGTGGGACGAGTCGACGGCCGCCGCCGTCCGCGACCTCGGCGTCGACCTCGTCGTCGGCGAGTCCGACGAGGAGTGTACCGCCGACGTGGCGCTCCGCTCGCTCGATCACGACTTCGACGACCGGTGGGCCGAGCTGGCGGTCGTGACGCGAGACCACGACCTCTGGATCAAGGAGGACTCGCGCTCCGACGACTTGGCCGACTACTCCTACTGGGCCGGCAGCGAGGAGTACACGACGATCGTGGGCGCGTACGGCGCCGATCTCCCCGAAACGGTCCGAGAGTTCGTCGCCGATCGGCGCGTCGAGAAGGACGCTCGGATCGACGCCGCCGTCGACCGCGCGGTCACCCACGACATCGGCGAGTGGACCGTCGCGGTGACGTACGGCCGCTGCTCGCAGAACGAGGTCGCCGAGGCCCTTCGCGAGCAGGGTGCCGACGGCGCCGTGATCGTCAAGCCCGCCGGCTCCGCGTCGATCCGCGGCTCCGAGGACTTCCAGCACGCCCACGAGGTCGCCGGGAAGGTGAACGGGGGCGGCCACCCGCAGGCGGCCGGCTGCAAGCCCGACATCTACGACGACATGCTCGACTACGCACAGCACTGGACGACCGAGGGGCAGGCCTGCAAGCGGGTCATCCTCGCGGCGTTCGAGGCGGTCGCGGAAGAGGTCGCGGCGGCGGACGAGTCGGACGAGACCGAAACCGACGAGTAGGGTCGTCCGCGAGCTGCCGACCCCGTCGACGAACCGCGAACTTTCATACCGGCCGGCACCCCTCCTTCCACTCATGACGGACATTCTCGTGGCCGGAGAGACGCTCGTCGACCTGCTTCCCGGGGCGGGCGAGACGCTGCACGACGTGGACGGCTTCACGCACCGACCGGGCGGCGCTCCGGCCAACGTCGCGGTCGGGCTCACGCGGCTCGGCTCGCCGCCGGCGTTCTGGACCCGGCTCGGCGACGACCCCTTCGGCGACTTCCTGCGGGAGACGCTCGATGAGGAGGGCGTCCCGGACGCGCTCTCTCAGCGCGTCGCCGGCAACACCACTCTCGCGGTGGTATCGCCGCCCGGCGTCGACGGTCGGCGGTTCCGTTTTTACGGCTCGCGGGACGTGACGTTCGGGTTCGAGCCCGACACGGTCCCGACCGACGCGCTGGCGTCCGCCTCGTGGGTCCACCTCGGCGGCGTCGCCCTGACGCACCCGGTGGGTCGGACGGCGATGCGCGAGCTGGCGGCCGTCGCCGACGAGCGCGGCTGTACGGTCTCGTTCGATGTGAACTACCGCCCGGATCTGGTTCCGGAGGGTGAGCGGGACGCGGTGGTCGAGGCGATTCGCGACATCCTCGCGGACACCGACGTGGCGTTCGCCAGCGACGAGGACGTGGCGGCGACCGGTATCTCCTCGCGCGAGGGCGAGGGTCTGGCCCGGGACGTACTGGAGTTCGGCCCGCACACGGCGGTCGTCACTCTCGGCTCAGCGGGCGCGGTCGCAGCGAGCATGGACGCGGCGCCGTGGGGCGAGACGACCGCGCGTCACGGGGGATTCACCGTCGATGCGGTCGACGCCACCGGCGCCGGCGACGCGTTCACGTCCGGGCTGATAAACCGGTTGGCGGCGGGGGCGGACGACGCCGGTGACCCGCCGGACCTCGCCGACGCGCTCGCGTTCGCCAACGCGACGGCCGCGCTCTCGGTGCGGGACCACGGAGGGATGACGGCGCTCCCCGACCGCGAGGCCGTCGAGGCGTTCGTCGCGGAGAGAGCGTAGCAGTCGACGAGATACCGACTCGCCGGAGCCGCGCGCTTTATCTCCCGCCCGACGCACGCGTCGGTATGGAGCGCTCCGAGTACGTGCGGCGGCTCGACGATCGGCTCGACACGGCCGCGTACGCCGACGTCGACGCCAGCGCGAACGGGTTACAGGTGGGGTCGGACCGAGGGGAGATCGAGCGCGTCGCGTTCGCGGTCGACGCCGCGGACGCGACGATCGAAGCCGCGGCCGACGCGGACGCTGATGTCCTCGTCGTCCACCACGGGATCTCGTGGGGCGGGATCGACCGCGTCACGGACCGGACGTACGACCGGGTCGCGGCGCTCGCAGACCACGACCTCGCCCTGTACGTCTCGCACCTCCCGCTCGATGGCCATCCCGACCTCGGCAACGCCGCCGGCGTCGCGGCGGAACTCGGTCTCGACGACCGGGAGCCGTTCGGCGATATCGGACCGGTCACGATCGGAACGATCGGCGAGGCGGACGCGCCGCGGTCGGCCGCGTCGCTCCGTGAGACGCTCGACGGGTTCGAGGGCCAGCCGGACGGCGAGGATGAGGAGTCGCCAACGCAGGTCATCGACTTCGGGCCCGACGAGATCCAGCGCATCGCGGTCGTCACTGGCTCCGGGACCGACTGGCTCGACGAGGCGGTCGACGCGGGCGCCGACGCGCTGGTCACGGGCGAGGGGAAAGGGCAAGTGTACCACGACGCGCGCGAGGCCGGACTCACCGTCTTCCTCGCGGGCCACTACGCGACCGAGACGTTCGGCGTTCGGTCGCTACAGGCGCTGACCGAGGAGTGGGGACTGGAGACGACGTACGTGAGCCACCCGACCGGGCTCTGAGGAGTATCGACTCGTCGCCCCCGAACGCAACCCTTACCGCCCGCGTCCCCGGACTCCGGGTATGCGCGATCACTTCGAAATCCGGGACCACGACGCCGCCGGGCGGATCGGGCGGCTGGAGGTCCCCCGCGCCGGGGTGACCGTCGAGACGCCGGCGCTCCTGCCGGTCGTCAACCCCAACGTCCTCACGATCGAGCCGCGGCGGCTCGCCGAGGAGTTCGGCGCGGAGATGCTGATCACCAACTCCTACATCATCCGGAGCACCGACCGGATCCGCGACCGCGTCCTCGATCAGGGGCTCCACGACTTCCTCGGGTTCGACGGCGCGATCATGACCGACTCCGGCTCCTTCCAGCTCGCCGAGTACGGCGACATCGACGTGACCACCGAGGAGATAATCGAGTTCCAGCGGCAGATCGGCAGCGACGTGGCCACCCCGGTGGACGTGCCCACGCCGCCCGATGTCGACCGCGAGCGCGCCGAGCGGGAACTGGAGACGACGAAGCAGGCGCTCGCCGACGCCGAGGCCGCTGAGACGGGCGACATGCTGGTCAACGCCCCCGTGCAGGGGTCGACGTTCCCGGACCTCCGCGAGGAGGCGGGACGCCACGCGAGCGCGACCGATCTGGACGTGTTCCCGGTCGGCGCGATGGTTCCCCTGCTGAACTCCTACCGCTACGCCGAGGTCGTTGAGGCGGTGCGGGCGGCCAAACGCGGGCTCGACCCGGACGCGCCGGTCCACCTGTTCGGCGCCGGCCACCCGATGATGCTCGCGCTGGCGGTCGCGGCCGGCTGTGACCTGTTCGACTCGGCCGCCTACGCGCTGATGGCCCGTGACGGCCGGTACCTGACGGTCTCGGGGACCGAACACCTCGAAGACATGGAGTACTTCCCCTGCTCGTGTCCCGTCTGCGCCGAGTACACGCCCGCGGAGCTCCGAGAGATGGACGGGAGCGGCGGGGACAGCGCCGACCAGTCCGCGGAGCAGCTCCTCGCCGAGCACAACCTCCACGTCACCTTCGAAGAGCTACGGCGCGTGAAGGCCGCGATCCGGTCCGGAAACCTCCTTCAGCTCGTCGACCGCCGCGCCCGCGGCCACCCCGCGATGCTCGACGGGTTCCGGGTCCTCCTCGATCACGCCGACGAACTGGAGCGGACGGACCCGGTCTCGAAGGACGCGTTCTTCTACACCTCCCACGAGTCGGCCCGCCGCCCCGAGGTCAGTCGACACCACGACCGGCTCTCGCGGCTCGCGGTCCCCGACCGCCTTCTCCTCACCGAGTCGGACGCGCCGTCGAACCACGATTACGACGCGGTGTGGCGCGTGAAACCCCCGTTCGGTCCCTTCCCTCGCGCGCTCTCCGAGACGTACCCGCTCACCGCAGAGGTCCCGGAGCGGATCGACGGTGCGGCGCAGGTCGCGGCCGCCGAGGGCGTCGCGAGTCTCGCCGAGTCCAACCCCGACACCGAACTCACGCTCGGCCACGACGACTGGGTGCCGCGCGCGGTCGACGCGGTTCCGGACCGCGTCGAGACGGAAAATCTGCGGCACCTCGGTCGCTGAGCTGCGGAAGTAGAATCAGCGCTCGGCCGGCCCCATCCGCCCGCTGTAGTCCCACGAGTGCAGCCGCTCCGGCTCGATCCGCACCCGTATCTCCTCGCGTTCCGGCCGAAGGAGCCGGTCGCCGGTCGGGTTATCGACGCCGTCGAGGTACCGCTCCAACAGCGAGCGCAACAGCTCTTTGTCCGCGTCCGGTGTTACCGTCGCGTGCCCTCGTCCCCTGACGCCTTTATAAGGGGGTTCGTTCGTCGACACCTCGAAGGAAACGTGATCGTCGTGCGCGAGGAAGTCGGCGAGGTCGGCGCTCGCGCTCGTCGCGCAGTTGATCGCGCCGTCCCACGCGAACCACAGCGAGACGATCCACGGCGCGTCGCGCGGGGTGCGACAGCCGAGACGGACCGGGACCCGCGCCTCGTCGAGGAACTCGTCGACGCGCTCGCGGTCCCACGGGCCGGTGATCTCCATGTGTGCCGTAAGAACGCGGGGGACCTAACGGTTCGGCCGGGAGCGGCGGTCTGACAGCAACTCCGGCTACGGTGCCGGAACCCCGATCGTCACCGTCGTGCCGGTCTCGTCGTCGCTCGCGCCCTCGTCGCCCGCGCGCCTCGTCTCGATCGACAGCCACCCGTCGAACGCGTCGGCGGTCGCCCGGACGATCCAAAGCCCGAGCCCGCTCGCGTGCTCCAGTTGCGTCTCCGGGTCGCGACCGGTGATCACGCGGCTCTCGGACTCGTGGATCCCGGGACCGTCGTCGGTGACGGCGATTTCGACGCCGCCGTCGACCGCGCGAGCCGATAGCTCGACCGCGGTCGCGCCGTGTTCGGGCGCGTTCGTCGCGAGCTCCTCGACCGCGGTCGCGAGCCGGTCGTCGGCCAGCGCCGCGCAGGGCTCGACATCGACCGCGACGGTCTCGGCGCCGGCCTCGCGGGCGGCCTCGGCGGCGTCCTCGATCAGCGGCTCGACCGGGACCGCCCCACGCGCGTCGGGGCGACGTTCGAAGGCAGCCTGTAGCCGGTTCGCATCCTTAGCGAGCCCGCCGATCACTGCGGCACTCTTCGCCACCGCCTCAGCCGAGTCGCGGAGTTCCGGATCGTCGACGCGCTCGGCGATCAGCGACGCGTGCCCGCCGAGCACCGTCGTCTCGTTTCGGAGGTTGTGCCTGATCATCCGGTTCAGCACGGAGACTCGGCGCTGCTCATTGGCGAGCTGCTGGGCGCGGACCCGTCGGGCGTCGTAGACCCCGATGATCACGTGTGCGACTGCGCCGATCGAGAGCACCTTCGCGACCGTGAAGGTGGGCGCGACCATCGGCGTCCCGAGCTGCGCCTGATACCGGATGATCCCGAGCATGATCCCGCCGAGCACGACGATCCCGAAGAGGCTCCAGACGGCGATGCGGACCGCGTTGCGCGTTGTGAACGTGCTCCTGTATAAGAGCCCGCCGACGAGCACCAGCGCGACCGAAAGCACGGTCCCCAGCACCGAGAGGGCGATCCCGATCGGGGGTTCGCCTCCCGAGACCAGCGGGGTCACGTTCGGGATCAGCAGGGCGAATCCCGAAACCGAGACGAACAGCGCGGCGGCCACGCGGGCGATCCCGCCCTCCGGCTCCACGGAGACGTGGTCCGGCTCGGTGACCCCGAGCGTCACGAGCAGTTCCGTCAGTCGGCCCTCCCTCGTGTCCCGCGTGTCGTACCGTCCAGTCATCCGCCTCCGGCGACGATAGTCCAAAATAAAACGTTTCGCACGCGGGTATCGGTCGTGAGATTGGAGGGGCCGAACCGGGGCCTCTTTCCTTCCCACCAGGTACACCCTCCGGCCCGCCTCGCGGCCGCGGAACACAAGAGAATTGACCGTCCCCCCGCGAGAGGAGGTATGACTGACTACTTCGAGATCCACGAGCGCGACGGCGCCGCCCGGCTCGGGGAGCTCCGGCTCGCCGACCCGGTGACGACGCCGGCGCTCGCGGACCCGTTCTTAGCGGACGCGGGCAGCCTCTGGGCCGCCGAGCGGACGGTCCCCGACGGCGACGAGGCCTCGCTCACCGTTCTGCCGCATCGCGCGTTCCCCGCGGGAACCCGCGGAGAGGTCCGCGAGTCGTTCGCGGTCGATCACCCCGAGGTCGACTTCCCCGCCGCGGCGGTCGTCGACAGCGAGAGCGCCCGCCACGTGGGCGCTGACGCGTACGTCCTTGCGGACGCCTCCGGGTTCGTCGGCCACGGCGAGGCGTTCCGCGACGCGATCGTCTCCGCGAAGGAGTCGCTCCCCGCCGACACCGCCTTGATGCTGTCGGGCGTCGCCACGCCCCGGAACGTCGCGCTCCTCGCGTACGCCGGCGTCGACCTCGTTGACGAGACGCTCGCGCGAACGAAGGGGGCGCAGGGGATGTACTGCACCGCCGACGCCGAGCACTTCCTCGAGGACCTCGACGAGCTCCCGTGCGCCTGTCCGGCCTGCGCGGGGCCTCGAGAGGAGTTCACGCGCGCGGACTGCGCCGAGCACAACGTCAACGCGCTCCGCGCCGAGCTCCGACGGGTCCGCGAGCGGATCCGGGCGGGTCGTCTGCGAGACTACATCGAGGGCCAGACCCGTCACGAGCAGTGGCTCACGGCGGCGTTCCGCGAGTTCGACGACCAGTGGGGGTACGTCGAGGAGCGGACCCCGCTCATGCGTGACGCCGAGGTGACCGCGGCGACCGCGGAGACGCTGGACCGCGTCGAGATCCGGCGGTTCGCCGACCGCGTCACGAGCCGGTACCAGAATCGGTTCACCGACCAGCCGCTCGTCCTCGTCCCCTGTTCGGCCACCAAACCGTACAGCGACTCTCAGAGCCACGGGCAGTTCCACGACGCGATCCAGTGGCGCGGTCACACCGTTTCGATGACCTCGCCGATCGGCGTGGTGCCCCAGGAACTGGAGACGACCTACCCCGCCCAGCACTACGACGCCGTCGTCACGGGCGACTGGAGCGAAGACGAGATCGGGTTCGTCGCCGAGGTGCTGCGGCGGTATCTGGAGCGGAACGACTACTCCCGGGTCGTCGCGCACGTCCCCGAGGACGGCTACCGCGAGATCTGCGAGCGCGTCGAGAGCGACCCCGCGATCGACGTGTCCTTCGAGTACACCTGCGTCGGCCACCCGACGAGCGACGAGTCGCTCGGGGAGCTGAACGCCGCCTTACAGGGCGAGCCCGCCTACAGCAAGCGGGAGCGCGAGCACAACACGGTCCGGGCGCTCGCCGACTACCTCCTCGGCGACGGCGCGGGCGACGACCTGTTCGGCGGCCCCGGCGAGGCCGACATCCGCACCACCGGACGCTACCCCAAACTGCAGGTGTGGGGCGACGACCCCGACGCCGGCCGCGAGGGCGAGCCGGGCGAACAGCTCGCGACGATGGTGCCGCAGTATGGCACCCTCTCCTTTACTCTCGCCGGCGCGCGCCGCTGGGCCGAGAGCGACGCTCCCACCAAGCGGGTCGAGATCGACCCGTTCGTCCCGCACGGCTCCGTCTTGGCGCCCGGCGTCGTCGACGCGGACGACGATATTCGCGTCGGCGACGAGGTCGTCATCGAGGGACCGAAGGCGTTCGCGATCGGTCGCGCCGAGATGTCCGGCCCGGAGATGGTCGAGTCGACGCGCGGCGTCGCCAGCGAGGTCCGGCACGTCGACGAGACGTAGCGACTACCGTCGCCGACTCCCCCCCCACCTAATTCAATAGGGAATGCGACTATCCCGAAGGAGGCACTCTACGTTACTGTCAGAGGCACACATCTGACACACCCCGTTTCTCTCCGATCCGCAACTCCGCTTTCCCGCGCTCGACGGGGCATCCCGAGCAGTCGCTCGCCGAGCGGTTCGACATCTCCTCGCCAACCTTCCATCAGATCATCGGGCCGCCGAACAGAAGTTCGTCGCCGCGACCCTCAGGCAGGCGTGGCTGAGCGGGGTCACGTGAGATGCGAGGAACACCGGATCAGTAGCTTCAAAACTGCGCCGAACGGATCCGCGCACATGGCGCTCGAAAAGGACGTTGACTGTCCCTCGTGCGGAGAGACGCAGTCGTTCTACCGGACCGCGGCGATGACGCTCCACCTCGGCGAGAAGACGAAGTGGCGCTGCCCCGAGTGCGGGTACGGCTACGTCGAGATCAACGGGATCGACACGCTGCCGGCCTGACACCCGTCCGACCCAACCACAACGTCGACTCACCGTAACCACCCGCCGCAACGCCTCCGTTCTCCACATTCCGTCACTCGCTGTCGACTCGCCAGAACCGGGAGCTGGGCCGCCGCTCGCTCCGCCTCACACCACGACGCCGATCAACTCGACCAGCAGGGTCAGAGACGCGACCGACGCGACCGTCGTGACGAATACGTTCAGCGAGGCGAACCCGGTGTCCGCGCTGGCGATGGGGCTGCTCCGGGCGGATGCCGAGAGGCTCATTACCCGCCCGCCCGAGTCGGTGGCATGAACGTGACACGGCGGCCGGCTACGGGGGTGACCCGGCGTGGTCGGTGAGGCGCGCGACCCCGACGGCGACACGGGACCGCTCGACGGACTCACCGTGCTCGACGCCTCGCGGGTGCTCGTGGGGCCGTTCTGCACCATGCAGCTCGGCGACCTCGGTGCCGAGGTGATAAAGATCGAGCGCCCGGGCGAGGGCGACCAGACGCGGACGTGGCGTCCGCCCGCCTTCGGCGAGGGCGACGGCGCCCAGAGCGCCTACTACGCCAGCGTCAACCGCAACAAGCGCTCCGTCGAGCTGAACCTCGCGGGCGAGGCCGGGCGAGCGGTGTTCCGCGACCTTGCGCGCGAGGCGGACGTGGTCGTCGAGAATTTCCGGGTCGGGAAGATGGCCGAGTGGGACCTCGACTACCCCGACCTCGCCGCGGAGAACCCCGAGCTGATCTACTGTGGCATCTCCGGGTACGGCGAGTGGGGTCCGGACCGCGACAAGCCCGCCTACGACATCATGATGCAGGCGCGCGGCGGGTTCATGTCGATCACGGGTGTCGATGGCGGCCCCCCGGTCAGGATCGGCGTCGCGCTCGCCGACATCGGCGCCGGGATGTACGCGACGCAGGCGATCCTCGCGGCCCTCTTAGAACGCGAACTCGGCGACGGGACGGGCCAGAAGATCGACGTGAGCCTGCTCGACGGGCAGGCTGCATGGACCAGCTACATGGCGGCGAACTACTTCGCGAGCGGCGAGCCGCCGGGACGGATGGGGAGCAAACACCCGAACATCGCTCCGTATCAGGCGTTCGAGACGCGCGACGGGTACGTCGTCGTCGCCTGCGCGTCCGACGCGTTCTGGCCGCGGCTCTGTGAGGCGCTCGACCGCCCCGACCTGCTGGCCGACGACCGGTTCGGGACCAACGAGAAGCGCGTGCGCAACCGGGACGCGCTCGACCCCGAACTCGACGCCGCGTTCGCCGATCTGACGACGCAGGACGCCCTCGATCGGCTCGATGAGCACGGCGTCCCCGCGAGTCCCGTCCGCGACATGGCGGAGGTGTTCGACGACCCGCAACTGGCCGCGCGGAACATGATCGCCGAGTTCGATCACCCGACCGCCGGACCGATGCGGGTGCCGGGGTCGCCGATGCACTTCTCGCGGACGCCGACGACGGTCCGACAGCATCCGCCGTCGCTCGGCGAGCACACGGAGGCGGTCCTCAGAGAGTACGGCTACGGCGACGGCGATCTCAACGAGCTGAAAAAACGGGGCGCGATCCCGAACCGGTGACGGCCGGGCACCGCGATTGGCGGTCGATCGTCTGTCGACGCGATCAGTTGTCCGTCGACGCGATCAGTCGTCGTCGTTGCTCTCGGTGGTGATCGGGTCGCTCTCCTCGTCGGTGAAGCCGGCCGACTCCTCGTGGCGCCGGCTGGCGTCGGGGTCGAACTGGGCCTCGATGTCCTGGTACCGCGGGACGAAGGAGAGCTCGTGGTGGCTCTCGGTCTCGTGGCCGATGTACCGCTCTTCGAGGTCGAACTGCGCCTCCTCGTCGTTTTCGGCGATGTTCGCGAAGTCCTCGTAGGCGGCGTGCGCGCCCGAGTGGAGCCCGTACAGCGTGATGAAGATGTACTGGTAGCCCAGATCGCCCAGCTCCTCGAAGGTGAGCGGGTCCTCCTGTGCGCCCCACTCGAACGAGGAGGAGTAGTTGAAGGCGAGATCCAGATCGGGGTGGGTCTCGTGGATCGTCTCGGCGTACTCGATCGCGTCCTCGCGCGACGGGTCGGGCATCTCCGGCCAGACGAGGTCGACGCCGGCGTCGGCGTAGATCCGGCCGCGTTCGAGGTGGTCCTCCCAGTCGCCGTTGGCGGAGCCGTACGAGTCGATGCGAGCGATGATGACGGTGTCTTCGCTCTGCTTGGCGTCGACGGCGGCCTCGAAGCGCGAGCGCGCCTGCTCCTGGGAGACGACCTCCTTCCCGGCGATGTGGCCGCAGCGCTTGGGCGTCGTCTGGTCCTCGATGTGGATCGCGGCGACACCGGCCTTCTCGTACTCGCGAACTGCCCGGCGGACGTTGTGGGTGCCGCCGTAGCCGGTGTCGCAGTCGGCGATAACCGGGAGGTTCGTCGCCTCGACCATGCGCTTCGCGTTCTCGACCATCTCCGACATCGTGACCATCTCCAGGTCTGGGAAGCCGAACTGGCCGAGGACGGTCGAGTAGCCGCTCATGTAGGCGGCGTCGAGCCCGGCCATCTCCGCGAGGCGGGCGTCGAGCGCGTGGTAGATCCCGGGCGCGAACGTGTAGTCCTGCTCCTCGAACAGCTCGCGGAGCCGGCGGCCGGCGGGGTTATCGATATCTTTCGTGAAGACGTCGTCGTCGAGTTCGTTGGGATACATTGGTGTCACTCCGTGGTCGCGTCGTCGGTGAACTGGTCGCTCGTGTCGTCGATCCGCGTGGTCGCGTCGTCGGTGAACTGGTCGGTCGCACACCGCGTGAACGTCGTCGGGTCCGGTCGCGGTCCGCGCCCGGTCCCCGCCATGGGAACGGCGCTCATCGCGACCTCCCGTCGGTCCGCGGGCGACGCGTCGGTCGCAGGTCCGGGACCAGCGGGGCGTCCCGCTCGTCGTCGGTCGGCGGCGGGCTCGGGCGTCGGGGAGTGTCGGTCGCGGTCGACCCCGCTGTCGTCGGACGTGTCGTCGGGACGATCGGGGCGCCCGCTTCTTCGGTGATCGGCGTGCGCCCGGGGATCGTCCGGGGAGAAGTGTCGGCGTTGCGTCGATCGGTCGACGTTTGATCGGTCGTTCGGGCCGTCTGATTCGTCGGGTCGTCGGTGGGCGTGGTGTCGTTAGGTGTCGTCATCGGGTCGTGTGGGTGGTTGCGGTGGTCGTCTGGTGATCGTGCTGTCGGCGGCTCGGGCTGCTGCGTGTCCGTGTACGGATACTGTCATTGCACTCGGTACGTCAGAGTGGTGAGTAATAAACATAATGATTGATAATGATAATATTCGTTAATGTGTATTACTCGTTTAAATGGGTCTTGGTAACAATCAGCAAATCGTGGATGAGCGATCGGGAAGCGAGCCCGCGCCGCCCGGATCGATCCCTTATAATCCGTTCCGTCCCGATCCGTCGGTATCGTGAACGAGCGAGATGCGCTTCGGGCGCTCACGGCCGATCTCCCGCACGCTGGCGACGACGCCGCCGTCGTGGACGACACCGTGATCACGACCGACATGCTCCACGAGCGGACCGACTTCCCGCCCGGGACGACGCGGTACACCGCCGGGTGGCGCGTGGTCGGCGCGTCGCTCTCGGACGTGGCGGCGATGGGCGCGGCGGCGACCGCCGCGGTCGCGGTCTACGCCGATGCCGCCTTCGACGAGGGGGACCTCGACCGATTCGTCGCCGGCGCGATCGATGTCTGCGAGGCGGTCGACGCCGAGTACGTCGGCGGCGACCTCGACACCCACGACGAGTTCACCACGGCCTCGACCGCGATCGGCGACGTGACCGACGCGGGCGTCGTCACGCGGTCGGGCGCGCGCCCCGGCGACGCGCTCTGCGTCACCGGCGAGTGGGGGCGCTCCGCGGCCGCGCTCCGGCTGTTTAAAAGGGGCGACGACGAGGCGGTCGAGCGCGCCAACGACCTGTTCCGGTTCACGCCACGCGTCGCCGACGGGCTGGCGCTCGCGGATCGGGCGACCGCGATGATGGACTCCTCGGACGGGCTCGCGCGCTCACTCCACCAGCTCGCGGAGGCGAGCGGGGTCGGGTTCGAACTCGATCCCGACCGCGTTCCCGTTCACCCCGCCGTCGACGCGGTCGCCGACGATCCGGCCGAGCGGTTCGAACTGGCCGCACACTTCGGTGAGGACTTCGAGCTCGTCTGTACCCTCCCCGACGACGCGGTCGAGCCCGTCAGCGAGACGTGTCCGGGCGGGCTGACCCGCGTGGGGAGAGTCGTCGACGCCGCGGACGGGGTGACCGCCGACGGCGACCCGCTTCCCGACCGTGGGTACACGCACGGGTAAGACGCGGACGGCGGACGGTGGGCCCCTCAGTAGTGCCACGGGTAGTCGCGAAATTCGGGGTCCCGCTTCTCCAAGAACGCGTCGCGGCCTTCCTGCGCCTCGTCGGTCATGTACGCCAAGCGGGTGGCCTCGCCCGCGAATACCTGTTGGCCGACCATCCCGTCGTCGGTCATGTTGAACGCGTACTTCAGCATCCGCATCGCGGTCGGCGACTTCTTCGTCATTTCGTCGGCCCACTCGATCGCGACCTCCTCCAGTTCCTCGTGGGGAATCGCCTCGTTGACCATCCCCATGTCTGCGGCCTCTTCGGCTGAGTAGGTCTTCCCGCGGAAGAACACCTCGCGGGCCTTCTTCTGGCCGATCTGCTTCGCGAGGTACGCGGAGCCGAACCCGCCGTCGAAGGAGGCCACGTCGGGATCGGTCTGGAGGAACTTCGCGTGCTCCTCGCTGGCGAGCGTGAGGTCACAGATCACGTGCAGCGAGTGGCCGCCGCCGACCGCCCAGCCGGGGACGACCGCGACGACGGGCTTGGGCATGAACCGGATCAGCCGTTGGACTTCGAGGACGTGGAGTCGACCCGCCCGGGCTTCCTTGACGAGCGGGTCGTCCTCGTCGCCCGCCTCGTCGTCGTCACGGTACTCGTAGCCGGAGCCGCCGCGCACCGACTGGTCGCCGCCGGAGCAGAATGCCCAGCCGCCGTCCTTCTCCGAGGGGCCGTTGCCGGTGAGCAGCACGCAGCCAACGTCGGCCTGCTTGCGCGCGTGGTCGAGCGCGGCGTACAGCTCGTCGACGGTGCCCGGGCGGAACGCGTTCCGGACCTCCGGGCGGTCGAACGCAATCCGGACGACCGGCACGTCGACGCCGCGGTGATAGGTGATGTCGTCGAACTCGTCGGTGACCGGCTCCCACGCATCGGGGTCGAAGATATCCGAGACCATACGCGCGTGTTGGCGGGCGGCCTCATAAACGACGGCGGGTCGGCGGCGGGTCGGCGGCGGATGCGGAGGTCGGTGGCGGGTCGGCGCAGGTTGGCGGCGGCGGATTGTTGGCGGATCGGCGGCAGGCCGACGGCGGATCGGCGGCAGGTCGCCGGCGGATCGGTGGCGAATCGGCGGCGGCGGCCGAGGCCGGCAGCGATCACGCCGATCGCCCTCGCAAGTATTGCGTCGACCACGGACGCAGTTTCAACGGAGTATCACCGGACGTGGCGACCGGATCCACGAGTACCGACGCTTCTGTCCGATATGCGCCGTCACCGGTATCCGCTCCAGTTGCTGGTGGCGAGGGGGTATTGCACGCACGACCCCTGTGATCGGTATGTACGAGCGAAACGCGGGAGCCTCGCGACGGTCCTTTCTTGCGGCCGCGGGCGGAGCGGCCACGGTCGGTCTCGCCGGCTGTCTCGGCGGCGACGACGGCGGACTCAACGAACTGACGGTCGCACACATGCCGATCTACCCCGACCTCCAGTGGTACGTGATGGAGGGCGAGGGCTACTTCTCCGAGATCGACGCCGAGATCACCGGCCGAGAGTTCACCGACGGCCCGTCGATCGTGCAGGCGATCGGCGGCGGCGACATCGACGTCGCCATGTTCGGGATCGTGCCGGCGATGATCGTCATCGACCGCGACATCCCCGCGCAGGTGACCGCGGCGAACATCCGCGAACCGATGGGGATCATGGCCGAGGAGTCGTTCCACGAGACCTTCGAGGCGGAGGGCGGCGACGCGTTCGCGACGTGGGCCGAGGAGAACGGCGGGCCCTTCCGGTTCGGCACCTTCCCGCAGGGCAGCGTCCCGGACGTGCTGCTCCGCTACTGGCTCCAGGAGATCGGCGTCGACCCCGAGTCGAACGAGAACGTCGAGATAATCGAGATCAACGGCGCGAGCGCCGTCTGGCAGGCGATCGCCAACGACGAGATCGACGGCACCTCGATCATGGAGCCGGTGCCAACGATCGCCCAAGAGGAGGGCTCGTCCGTCACGATGCTCCGGACGGCCGCGCAGATCCTCCCCGGCCAGCCCGCGGCGGTCACCCTGATGAGCGACGCGGTCCGCGACTCTCCGCTCGCCGTGCAGTTCGTCGAGCAGCACGTCCGTGCCACCGACTTCATCGACGAGAACCCGGACGCGACCGCCGGGCACGTCGAGTCGGGGATCGGGATGCCGGCTGACCGCGCCCGCCGGGCGCTCGACTCGCCGCTGTCGAACTTCGTCACTGACCCCCGCGAGATCACCGAGGCGACCCCGGTCTTCTCGGAGTTCGCGGCGAACAACGGACAGATCGACGAACAGCTGTCGAACGAGGCGATCTTCGACTTCGAGGTGTACGACTCGCTCTGATGGCCACCGACACCGGACGGGAGTTCGACGGGGACGAACTGCGCAGCGGCCTCGGCCTCGACGATCCCCGGCGGCTCCTCCGCGGACTCGCCGGCGTCGTCGGGTTCGTGGTCGTGTGGCACCTGATATCGCTCACGCAGGCGGCGTACGTGTTGCCGTCGCCGGTGGCGGTCGGGGACGCGTTCGCCGAGGAGTTCGCCTCCGGGACGATGACGACCGCGCTGTGGTCGAGCATCCGCCACTGGATACCCGGAACCGTCGTCGGCACCGGGCTCGGCGTCGCCGCCGGGGTCGCCTTCTCGTGGAGCGGCCTCCTCGACGACGTGACCGCCCCGCTCGTCCGGACGCTCCGACCGGTGCCGCCGCTCGCGCTGATCGGGTTCGCTATCGCGTGGTTCGGTATCAACCACGCCGGCGCGGCCTTTATCATCGCCGTCGGCGCGTTCTGGATCAACTTCTACGCGTCGTACGGCGCCGTCGAAGGGGTCTCCGAGGACTTACTCGACGTGGGCCGGACGCTCGGCGTGCGCGGCGACCTCGACATGGTCCGATCGATCGTCCTCCCGGCGTCGATGCCGGGGATCACGACCGGGATCCGCACCGGGCTCGGACGCTGCTGGATGCTCGTCGTCGCCTCCGAGATATTCGGCGTGCCCGGCGTCGGCCGCGAGATCCTGCGCGCGAGCAACAACCTCCTCGTCGACAAGGTGATCGCGTACATCCTCGTGTTGAGCCTGATGTTCCTCCTCGTCGACGTGGCGTTCCGCGCGGTCCAACGGAGGGTGTTAGTGTGGCGGGCGTGAACGACGGGTCGATGGCCGAGACCGATACGGACGGAGACGCCGAGCGCGCCGTCGAGGAGTCCGGCGTCGCCGTCGACCGCATCGGGAAGACGTACGAGGGCAACGGCGACGGTAATCCCGTCCGCGCGCTCGACGACGTCTCCTTCGCGGTCGACGAGGGGGAGTTCGTCTGTCTCGTCGGCCCCTCCGGCTGCGGGAAGACGACGCTGTTCCGGATCATCGCCGGACTCGCGGAGGCCACCGACGGCGAGGTCCGCCTCGCCGGCACCCCGGTCACCGGGCCGACGACGGACATGGGCGTCGTCTTCCAGGAGTACCACCTGTTCCCGTGGCTCACGGTCGAGGAGAACGTCGGCTTCGGGCTCGAACGGAGCGACCGCTCCGAGGCGGAGCAGGCAGAGCGGGTCGACGAGATGCTCGACCTCGTCGGGCTCACCGAGTTCCGCGACTCGCACCCGAAGTCGCTCTCGGGCGGGATGAAACAGCGCGTCGCCATCGCGCGGTCGCTCGCGGTCGACCCCGAACTACTCTTAATGGACGAGCCGTTTGGCGCGGTCGACGCCCAGACCCGGGAGATGCTGCAGCGCGAGCTGCTCGACGTGTGGGGGTCGACCGGCAAGACCGTCCTGTTCGTCACGCACGACGTGGCCGAGGCGGTGACGCTCGCAGACCGGATCGTCGTGATGGCGGCCGAACCCGGTCGCGTCGCCGAGCTCGTCGATGTCGACGTGCCGCGACCGCGCGAGCGCGGCGACCCCGCTTTCGGCGAGCATGTCGCCCGCGTGCGGGAGCTGATCGGCGCGGGGCCCTAAGACGGCCTCGGCGATCGCGGTCAGTCGGGCACCGACCCGTCTACTCCGACCTCTCGTCGTCGACGGCGGCGGCTAACTCGTCGATGTGCGTCCGGAGCACCGTGAGCGTCGCGTCGGCGTCCGCGTACCCCTGTTCGTAGCTGTCCAGCGAGGACTCAGTCTCGTCAAGGAAGTGTTCGACCGCAGCCTCGATCGTCTCATCGCTCATAGTCACTGGTTCGACCGCCGCCGGGTTATAGCCCTTGCTGTCGTCGTCACGCCGCGATCTGACCGGGAGATTTATCGCTTCTACGTGAGTATTGTGCAGTATGAGAAATATCAATTGGGGTGGCGACCCCACCCGACGACCCATTGCGGTCGGAGGACGACGATGACCGGCGGCTCTACGCCGCTCGGTGAATCGCCCCCGAGCGCGAAGTCCGCGGTGATCGCGACGGACCTTTCCGCGGCGAGCAAGACGATGATCGAGTCCGAGACGGGGCTCTCCTGTCTCGACCGGATCGGCGTCGATCGGATTCACCTCGTGACGGTCGTCCCCTCGAACGTCCACTCGGGGATGCCGGGAATGAACTTCCAGAAACGCCGGAAAGAGGCGCTTCGAGCGTATCGATCGACGATCGAGAACGCCGGGTTCGAGGTCGAAACCCACGTCGTCCGCGGGACGCCCCACCGCCGGATCAACGGGATCGCCGAGTCGATCGCTGCCGACCTCATCTTGGTCGGCTCCCGCGGGAAGAGTCCGCTCGAAAATCGCGTGATCGGGTCGACTGCGCGTAATCTCGCCCGCACGACCGTCGTCCCGCTGCTCGTCGACCGCATCGAGCGCGGCGTCGACGACCCGGACCCGATCCGACGCCACCTATTTAAACGGACGCTGTTCGCGACGGACTTCTCGGAGAACGCCGAGCGCGCCTTTCAGGCGTTCGAGTACCTGCGACACGCGACCGAGGAGGTGACGCTCGTCCACGTCGAGTCGCCGAAAGACGACGCGGGCGGCGAAGCCGACCCCGACGAGCGCCTCGCCGACCTCGCCGACCGACTCGGCGACTGGGGGCTCGACGCTCGCACCGAGGTGCGGCGCGGCGATCCCGCCAAGGAGATCCTCGCTGCTGAGACGGAGTACGACCCGAGTACCCTGCTCGTCGGCTCTCGCGGGCGCAGCCGGCTCCGACGGCTCCTGTTGGGGAGCGTCTCCGAGGAGGTCGTTGCCCGCGCGACCGGGAACGTCTTTCTCGTGCCGCCGCCGCGCACGGCGTAAGAGCGGGTCTCTCGCGTCGGCGATCGGTGGTGGTGGCGGCGACGGTGGCGGTGGCGACGACGGCGAACGTGGTCACGTCCTCTTCGGTGCCGCCGACGGCAATGATCGACCGCGCTCGCCTTCGTTAGCAGGATGTCGCAAGATTGTATTATCCACACACAAGCCTTTTACGGGTACGTGTCGTACGCTGGGATAATACTATGCCGGATTCCTTGTCCGAACAGCTCCAGAGCGACATGCAGTGTGAGGGGCTACTCGAGTGTTTCCACGGACTCAAGCCGCTCGATCGCGAGTGTTTCAGGGTGCTCGTCGAGAGCGACGAACCCATGACCATCGACGCGGTCGCCGAGGCGGTCGATCGTGAGCGCTCGACCGCCTACCGGTCGGTTCAACGGCTGCTCCAGACCGGTTTCATTACCAAAGAGCAGATCAACTACGATCAGGGCGGCTACTACCACGTCTACTCGCCGACCGACCCCGAGAAGATCACCGACGAGATGCAGCGCATGCTCAACGACTGGTACGCGAAGATGGGACAGCTCATTCAAGAGTTCGAAGAGAAGTACGACCGGTCGGAGACCGAGTCCGCGACCGTGTCCAGCTGATCGGACGGTCGCTCGCCGCTCGTTGCGCCGATTCCGCGTTTGTGGTCAGTTCCGTGTCGCTGTTCTTCGCCGATCGCCGGGCTCGTCTCGTCAGCGACGCCGCAGCGCGTAGGTCGCGTAGCCGACGGCGACGAGTAGGCCCGCCGACAGCAGACTCCCGAACACCGCCGGCGAGGTCCTGACGAGCTCGCCGAACGGGTCGGTGAGTACAAGCACGCCGACGATGAGCGCGACGGAAATGAGGATGCCCACCGCGCCGAACGCTTTGAACGCCGCGTCGAGGTTCTGTCCCCGCGATTCTGGTCCGGTCGGGTGACTCATGCCTTGCTGTAGGGGTTCTGTATATAAATGGATACGACGGCATTCTCACGACGAGAGAACGCGATGAGGGGTGTCCAGAGCCATTTACATCGTGCTCCACGACACACGGTGTCGCATTCAGAGGCGAGTAGTATCCTTGTTATTATTATTGAGAATCTCTGCATAGCGGTTTTATCCCCGATCCGTCGAGCGCAGATCCTCCATCGAGGCCGCCCGCGCGGGCGAGGCCGGCGAGGGGTTCGCGGTCGTCGCGAACGAAGTCAAGGATCTCGCGGAGGAAACGCAGGCGGCCGCCGCCGAGATCGAGTCGCAGATCGCGACCGTCCGCGAGACGAACGCGCGGATCGACGAGGGGGCCGGCATCGTTCGCGAGGCGTCGTCGTCGCTCGAGGCCGTCGTCGTCGCTCGAGGCCGTCGTCGACGCGGTCGAGGAAACGAACCACGGCGTCCAAGAGATAAGCGAGGCCGCCGAGGACCAAGCGCGGTCGACCCAGCGCGCGGTCGAGGGCGTCGAGGATGTCGCAGCGGTGAGCGGGGAAGTCGCAACTGGCTCCGAACAGGTGTCCGCGGCCTTCGAGGTCGACGTCGACAGCGACGAGATTGACGGCGACGGGGGCGGAGAGCGCGCGGAGAACGGAGAGAACGCCGAGAACGGGGAGATAGACGCCGACAGCGACGATTCGACGCACGGAGACGGTCTCGTCGCCGACGGCCACGGCCGAGATTCGTCGCCTGACGGGCGTTAGTCCCCGTCCCCGGGGTGTCCCTCAACGATGGCGACGCCGGAAGAGGCGCCGATTCGGACTGCGCCGGCGTCGAGCATGGCGGTCGCTTCCTCGTAGGAGCCGACGCCGCCGGAGGCCTTCACCGGGAGGTATTCGCTCATCAGCTCCACATCTCGGATAGTCGCGCCGCCGTCGGCGAACCCCGTGGAGGTCTTCACCATGTCGGCGTCGGCCTCGACGGCGGCCTCGCAGGCGCGGCGCTTCTCGTCGTCGCTCAGGAGCGCGGTCTCAATGATCACCTTCACCGGAACCGGCACCGCGGCGACCACGTCCGAAATCTCGGCCGCGACCGCGTCGTCCTCGCCAGCCTTCAGCCGACCGACGTTGATCACCAGATCGATCTCGTCGGCGCCGTCGTCCCACGCGGTGACCGCCTCGTCGCGTTTCACCCCGGGGGCGTGCTGGCCGTGCGGGAACCCGACCACGGTCGCGATCGTCTTCGGGGCGTTCTCGTAGTCGGCCGCCTCGGGGAGGTAACAGGGCGGAATACAGGCGTTCATCCCGTGGTCGGCGGCCTCGTTGAGGATGGTCTCGACGTCTCCCCACGTCGTCTCCGGGCCGAGTACGGTGTGGTCGATGCTGGCGGCGAACTCGTCGCGGTCCATGCGCTCTCGGTCGGGGGCGCGGGTAAAAGACGTACTGGGTCCGGTCCCGGCGTGAGTCCGGTCGAACGCCGGTCCGCCCCGGATCGCCGAACGGTTGGATTCAAGTCCGCCGGAGGGGAACCCGGTGGTATGCAACCGGGAGATCGCGTCCGCGTCGACCGCGGGGACGTCACGAACGAGGGCGTACTACTCCCCTCGACGACTCACGACCACCTCGTCGTCAAGCTCGACGGGGGGTACAACGTCGGTATCGACCGCGACGAAGCCGACGTGGAAGTGCTCGAATCCGGCGCCCGCGACGTCGACGAGGGCGCTGACGCGGGCGGTGGCGAGGCCTCCGAGATCACCTTCGACGGCGACCTGCCGACGATCTCGCTCATCTCTACCGGCGGCACCATCGCCTCCACCGTCGACTACCGGACCGGCGCGGTCACCGCCCAGTTCGACGCCGAGGACGTGCTGCGAGCCGTCCCCGATCTGGCCGGGCGCGCGAACTACCGCGGGCGCGTCGTCGCCAACATCCTCTCCGAGAACATGGAGCCGCCGATCTGGCAGGAGCTCGCCGAGGCCGTCCGCGAGGAGATCGCCGCCGGCGCCGACGGCGTCGTCGTGATGCACGGCACCGACACGATGCAGTACTCCGCGTCCGCGCTCTCGTTCATGCTCGACTCGCCGGTTCCGATCGTGTTCACCGGGAGCCAACGCTCGGCGGATCGGCCCTCCTCCGACAACGTGATGAACGCGGTCTGTGCCGTCGAGGCCGCGAAGGCCGACCACGCCGAGACGCTCGTCTGCATGCACGCGAGCCAGTCTGACGACGCCTGCGCGCTCCACCGCGGCACCCGCGTCCGGAAGAACCACACCTCCCGGCGCGACGCCTTCGAGACGGTCGGCGGCGCACCACTCGGCCGCATCGACTACGAGGCCGCGGCCGAGGCGGGCGCCGACGGCGACGCGGCCGACGCCGCCATCGAGTGGACCCGCGATCCGCTCCCGCGGGGGGAGGACGCGGGCGAAGACGGCGCCAGCGTCGACCTCGAACCCGACCTCGACGGCGACGTGGAACTGGTGAAGTTCACGCCCGGCATGGACCCGGCCGCGTGGGACTATCTCGACAGCAAGGACGGCGTCGTGATCGAGGGAACCGGACTCGGCCACGTTCACACCGACCTCATCCCGCGGATCGAGGCGCTGATCGAGAACGGGACCGTCGTCGCGATGACGAGCCAGTGTCTCGCCGGCCGCGTCTGCGACCGGGTGTACGACACCGGCCGCGATCTGCTCGACGCCGGCGTCGTCGAGGCGGGCGACACCCTCCCCGGCACCGCGAAGGTGAAGCTGATGTGGGCGCTCGCGAACCTGTCCGACCCCGCCGAGGCGATGGGGCGCGACCTCGCCGGCGAGCTGACCGAGGAGTCACAGCCCTGGCGATGACGACCCCCGACGCGGAATCGTCTTCCGCCGTCGTCGTCCGCGAGGCCCGCCCCGCCGACGCCGACGCGATCGCCGCGTTCACGCACGACACGTGGGGCGAGCGCCACGAGGATTACATCCCGCGCGTGTTTCCCGAGTGGGCCGCGTCCGACGACCCCGACAGCGGCACCTTCGTCGCGACGCTGCCGCCGGAAGCAGTGGCCGAGAGCGACGCGGTCGCGGAGCGCGACGACCGCGCCGAGGGCGACACCCTCGTCGAGGGCGACGGCGCGGGCGCGGTCGCGGCGGGCGAGCCGGAGGCCGTGGTCGGCTGTATCCAAGGCGTTCTGCTCTCCGAGTGGGAGGCGTGGGGGCAGGGGATCCGCGTCGACCCCGCGGCCCGCGGGTTCGGCGTCGGGACCGCGCTCTCGACCGCCGCGCTCGACTGGGCCCGCGACCGCGGCGCGCGGGTGTGTCGAAACATGGTGTTCTCGTGGAACATCATGGGGCTCGGGCAGTCGCGGGCGGTCGGCTTCGAGCCCGCGACGGAGTTCCGGTTCGCGGAGCCGGAGCCGGACGCGTCCGCCTCGATGGGGGGCTCTGAGGCCACACCCCTCGAGACCGTCACCGATCCCGACCCGAACGCCGCGTGGGCGTTCTGGAGCGACAGCGACGCCCGCGACCACCTGCGCGGGCTCGCGCTCGACTCCGACGAGTCGTGGGCCTGCTCGGCGCTCACCCGCGGGCGACTGGCGACCGCGGCCGACGAGGATCGACTGCTCGCGGTCGCCGACGCCGACGCGCTCGCCGGCTTCGCGGTCCGGACTCGCGTGACGGAGCGGGAGACGGACAACGAGACGATCCGGACCGCGACCTACGGCACCGCCGCGTGGCGCGATGTCGACGCGGCGGGGGCGCTGTACGACGCGATTGCCGGCGACGCCGCCGCGGTCGACGCCGACGCGGCCCGAGTGCTGATCCCCGAAACGGTCGAGCACGTCAGCGACACGGGCGCAAACCGGATCCCGGTGGCCGCCGAGCCCGATTTCGTAATGAGTGCGGACCTCACGGGCGAACCATGAGCCTCTTCGGCGTCGCGCTCCCGTGGTCGCTCCCGCTCACGCTGGTGATATACGGCGTCGTCGTCGCCGCCGCGGTGTGGATCTACCGCGACGCGAAGGCGCGCGGCAGCCGCTACGCGATTGTTTGGGCGCTCGCGACGCTCCTGTTCACGATCGTTCCGGTGCTCGCGTACCTGTACCTCCACCGCGACGCGGGGCCGGCGCGGTCGGAGCGACCGGACCGCTGATCGCGACGATCAGCCTTTTTCTACCCGATAGAGAGGGTGTGCGTCGCCGACGATCCGCTTGAACACCCGAATGACGCCGGCGTGAAAGCCGACGAGAACGCTCACGCTCGCGACGATGATCGCCACTTCGGTCGGGGTCGAGAGGAGCCCGAGCGACACGATCAGCGTCGTCGCGCAGGCGGGCGCGTGGACCGCGTCGGTCGCGATCATCGCCCAGCTCGTCGCCACGAGCGAGACGGTCGCGCTCGCGGCCAGCCGGAACCCCGCCGGCGAGAACGCAGGCGCGGTCGCGGTGAGGCTCGCGCCGGGCGCGATCAGCCACCACGCTGTGAGCCCGGCGACGCCGCCGATGAGGTGGCTTCCGACGATCCGGGCGGCGCGCCCGCGCTCGCTCCGTCGGTCGAACGCGAGCAGGAACGCCGACGGCCCGAGGCTCGGGAAGACGAACGGCTGGCCGGTGGCCCACGCGATCGCACCGAGGACGGTGAAGAGGAGCCCGGCGTACAGACTGGTTCCGAGGCGGCGGCGCATCGCTCGCCGGTCGTGGGTGAGCCCACAAAGCACCGGCGGTTCGGTCCGCGCTATCGATCGCGATACGCGAACCCGAACGCCTAATTACGCCCGCGCCGGCCGTGGTGACATGTTCGCGACGCTGCCGGACGCTCTCCGCCTGTTCGTCGTCCCCGTCTTCGCGTGGGCGGCCCTGCAAGACGTCCGGACCCGACGCCTCCCGAACCGGCTGTGGCCGCCGCTGTACGCGTTCGGGGCGCTACTGCTGATCTGGGAGCTTGCGGCGATATGGCCCCTCGCGGGATTCGAGGAGGTGCGATTCGCGGTGCGGGCCGCTATCAGCCTACTGTTTGTCGCCCCGCTGGGCTACGCGTTCTGGTACCTCGGGGCGTTCGGCGGGGCCGACGCGAAGGCGCTGATCGCGATCGCGATCCTCTTTCCCACCTTTCCGGAGTACGCCGTCGCCGGGCTGATCCTCCCGCTCGTCGACACCCAGCTCGGCGTGTTCTCGCTGACGGTGCTCACGAACACGGTCCTGCTCGCGCTGGCGTACCCGCTGGGGCTCGCCGTAAGCAACCTCCTCCGCGGGGAGCGCTCGGCGACGATGTTCTTCGCGCGGCCGGTGGCGACCGACTCGCTGCCGGACCGCCACGGGCGCCTGTTCGAGGACGACGCGGGGACGACCCGGAACGGGCTCGATCTGGACGCGCTCCGGATGTACCTGCGCTGGCGTGGGGCGACGCTCGCGGACCTGCGCGAGAATCCAGACCGCTTCCGCGACCCCGACAGCGTCGGCGAGACGCACGACCCGACCGACGGCGGCACGCACGTCGGACCGCGGACGGACGGGGGGACCGTGACCGGAGTCGACGGCGAGGGGGGCGCCGATCGTCCCGGCGACGACCCCTGGGCCGCCGAGCGATTCTTGGAGGAGATCGATCACGGCGCGTACGGCACCGACGCCGAGACGCTTCGCGGCGGACTGGCGGTCGTCGCCCGGAAGGACCGTGTGCTGGTGTCGCCGGGGATGCCGTTCGTCGTCCCGATGGCGATCGGGCTGGTCGTCTCGCTGACGTTCGGCGACGCGCTGTTCGCGGTACTCGGCGCGGTCGGCCTCGTCTGAGCAGTCGGGGTGGTTTGAGAACAGGTATCGTGCGCGCTGAAGGTGCTCCGCGCCCGCCGTCAGCTCCCGGTGCGGAGGTCGCCGACCGTGAGCACTCGCGTTCCCACAGGTCGCTTGACGAACTCGCCGACCTCGCGGCCGAGCAGCTCGCTGACCCCGCGCTGGGCGGCGACGTCGAGGAGGCGCTGGTCGATCAGCCCGTCGACGACGACCGTGTGCGGGGCCGTCTCGGCGTCCTCGATCGCGTCGAAGGCGTCGACGGCGTCGATCTCCGCGAGGACGCCGCGATCGTCGCCGAGCAGTCGGGCGCGGTCGCTGCCGGCGTCGACGATCTCCTGTACGTGCTCTTCGATCGAGCGCGGCTCGTTGTCGAGGGGGGCGTCGGTCTCTTCAACGCTCTCGGCATCCGCCGCTTCGTCGAGATTCGGATCGTCGGCCGCTCGATCGTCAAATTCTGCGTCGTTGATATCTGCGGTGTCGGAGTCGCTTTCCATGTCCCCCTCGCGATCCTCGCCGACCTCGTCGACCTCGCCCGCGTCGGTCGCCGCGGGCGCCGGCGTATCCTCGACCGCGTCCACGAGCCCGCGATCCGTCGCGCTCCGGGCTCCGCCGGCAACGACACCGGCGTCACCGTCGTCACCGCCGTCGCTCGCTCGCTCGCTCTCGGTTTCGCTCTCGGAAGGCTCGGACATCTCGCCCGAGCGGCCCCTTCCTTCGTTGTCGATGGGGGCACTTCCGGAGTCGTCAGTGGCCGCCTCGCGGAGGTTCGGCTCGTCGGCGAGGCTGCTGTACGGTACCTTGCCGCGAAGCGCCTCGAAGACGGTGTTGCGGTCGAGGTCCTCGACCGACTCGCCCGGCGGCGCGAACGCGACGTAGTCCACGTCGCCTACCTGCGCGAGCTCGCGGAGGATGAGTTCGCCGCCGCGGTCGCCGTCGAGGAACGCGGTGACGGTGCGGTCGGCGGTGAGGTCGGCGACCGCGTCGGGGACGTTGGTCCCCTCGACGGCGACTGCGTTCTTGATGCCACATTCGAGCAAGGTCAACACGTCCGCGCGCCCTTCGACGACGATGACGGCGTCGGAGTCGCCGACGCGAGGGCCGGCGGGAAGCCCTTCATAGTCGACGATTCCTTCGACACGGGCGGCCTCGCGGACCTCGTCTAAGATATCGTCGCTCGCGAGGCTCGTCTCCTCGAAGCCGCCGGCGACCAACTCCTTGGCGCGCTCGACGACCTCGCGGCGCTTCGCCGCCCGCACGTCCTCGATGCTCGTCACCTCCACCGAGGCGTGGCAGGGGCCGATGCGGTCGATCGTCTCTAACGCGGCGGCGAGGATCGCGGTCTCGACTTTGTCGAGGCTCGACGCGACCGTGACCTCGCCGAACGACTGACCGTTCTCGGACTCGACGGCGACGTCTATCCGGCCGACCCGCGAGGACTCCTGGAGGTCTCGTAAGTCCAGCTCATCCCCGAGGAGCCCCTCGGTCTGGCCGAACACCGCGCCGACGACGTCGCTCCGCTCGACGACGCCGTCGGCCGCGATGTTGGCGTGGATGAGGTATTTTTCGGTGTCTTTCATGATGGGTGAATGGTGATGATCGGCGGCGCTGGCCGCCCGTGCGTCGTTGTGTCCGTCAGCGAAAATAGTTATCGCACGCGCCTGCGTCGACCCCGTTTGAAGAGAATTTATCTTCGATAGCTACTACCGAATTAGGCAAACACTATTTATTCGGCGCATTCTAATACTGCTCCATATGAGTCGATCGCGGAGAGATCTCGTCTGGATACCGACGTTCGCGGTTCTCGTCGCCTTCGCGGTGCCGTGGCCGCTGTGGGGAGTCGATCGGGTCGTCGCCGGGCTCCCGGTGTGGATCTGGTGGCACGTGGCGTGGCTCGGACTGTGTACCGTCCTGTTCTGGCGGTTCGTCCGGAGCGGTGCGTGGGAGCGTGGCATGGGTCTCCGCCCCGAGTCGGAACCCGGATCGACAGTCGGGGGTGACCGACGGTGACGCTCTCGCTCTCGCTCGGTATCGTCGTCGGCTATCTCCTGTTCGCGCTCGCGGTCGGGCTCGTCGCCTACCGCGTCTCCGAGGCCACCGCCGAGGACTACTACCTCGCGAACCGCTCGATCGGGACGGTCGTGCTGCTTTTCACCACGTTCGCGACCCTGCTCTCAGCGTTCACCTTCTTCGGCGGGCCGAACCTCGCGTTCGCCGCCGGCCCGGAGTGGCTGATCGTGATGGGGACGCTCGACGGGGTGTTGTTCGCGGTGCTGTGGTACGCAATCGGGTATCGGCAGTGGCTGATCGGCGACCGGCACGGCTACGTCACGCTCGGCGAGATGCTCGGCGACCGGTTCGGCTCCGTGGGGCTACGCGCGCTCGTCGCCGGGGTGAGCCTCCTGTGGCTGTTCCCGTACGTCATGCTTCAGCAGATGGGCGCAGGCGAGGCGCTCGTGGGACTTACCGATGGCGTCGTCCCCTACTGGGGCGGCGCAGCGCTGGTCACCGCTTTCATGATCCTCTACGTCGTCCTCGCGGGGATGCGCGGCGTCGCGTGGACCGACACGGTACAAGGGCTGTTCATGCTCTCGGTGGTCTGGATCGCCGCCGTGTGGGTGGTCTCGGCGGTCGGCGGTGTCGGCGCGGCCACCGGCGCCATGCTCGACGCCCGGCCCGAGTTCGGGAGCTTCGGCGGCGGCCTCTACTCGCCCGGGTTCATCATCTCCACCGCGATCACCATCGCGTTCGGCGTGACGATGTTCCCGCAGATCAACCAGCGCTTCTTCGTCGCGAAGTCGGGCGAGACGCTGAAGCGGTCGTTCGTGCTGTGGCCGGTGCTCGTCCTCCTCCTCTTTCTCCCCGCGTTCATGCTCGGCGCGTGGGCGGCCGGAATGCCGGTCGAGGTGCCCGCGAACGCCAACGTGCTCCCCGTCGTCTTGGACGAGTACACGCCAGCGTGGTTCGCGGCGCTCGTGATCGCGGGCGCGATGGCCGCGATGATGTCGTCCTCGGACTCGATGCTGCTGTCGGGGTCCTCGTACTTCACTCGCGACGTGTACCGCCCCGTGATCAACGCTGACGCCTCCGAGCGCCGTGAGGCGTGGATCGCCCGGATCGGCGTCGCCGTCTTCGCCCTCCTCGCGTTCGTCGCGAGCCTCTTCCGGCCCGGGACGCTGATCGAGGTCGGTGACACCGCCTTCTCCGGGTTCGCGCTGCTCGCGCTCCCGGTGATCTGTGCGCTCTACTGGGATCGGACGACGCGTTCCGGCATGATCGTCGGCGTGCTCGTACCGCAGATCGTGTACCTCGCGGTGGTGCTGTCGGCGGTCGTCGCCGCCGTGCCGACGCTGCCCCGCGCCGTCGCCGGCGGCTGGGACGTGGCGCTCGGGCTGATGGTCCTCTCGGCGGTTCTCACGGTCGGCGTCTCGCTCGTCACCGTACCGACCGCCGAGGCCGACGCCTCGCGGTTCGCGGTCGCCGGCGACTGAGCAGGCCGGCGTCGCGGTCGCTCACGGGTTTGGTGAGTTATCTAGAAAGCCACGGCGCGGTCGGTGAGCCGCGCTCAGTCGTCGAGTTCCTCGGCGACCGAGCCGGGCGGGACCTCAATGTCGCCGGGTGCCGCGTCGTGCCCAGATCCGCTCGCTCCCGGACCCTCCGGCAGCGTGTCGAATTCGGGGTCGAACAGCCGGAGCGCGGTGCGGATCGTCTCCCAGTCGTCCTCGCCGGCCGCGTCGCGAAGCGACCGAGTCGGAGCGGCGAGCAACTGACCGACCAACGCGTCCGCCAGATCCTCGACGGTCTCGCGCTGCTCGTCGGTGAGTCCACCCTGCGCTTCGAGTTTCGAGACGGCGCGGTCGACCTCGCGGGCCTTCACGCGGTCGGCGCCGGCATACATCGCCGAGATGGCGTTATCGGCGCGCTTGCGCTTGTACGCCTCCAGGATGCGGTCGAGTTCCTCGTCGATAATCGCCTCGACCTCTCGCGCCTCTTCCTCGCGGCTCTCGCGGGTCTTGCGGGTCACGTCCTCCAAGGCGTCGATGTCGTACAGCGTGACTTTGTCGCGGTCGGCGAGCGCGGGCTCGATGTCTCGCGGCTGCGCGATGTCGATACAGACGAGCCGGTCGGCGCCCGTCACGTGTTCCGACCGGATCACCGGGTCTGGGCTGCCAGTCGCCGCGATCACGAGATCGGCGTCCGGGATCACGGTTGCGAGGTCGGCGAGCGGCACCGCCTCAGCAGGAGTCTCAACCTCCTCGGCGACGAACGCCGCGTTCGGCACCGTTCGGTTTGCCACGACGATCTCCGAGACCGGGGTGTCGTCGAGCGTCCGTGCCGCGAGCGTCCCCATCTCTCCGGCGCCGACCACGACAGCAGAGCCGTCGGTGAGGTCGATCTCGTCGGCGGCCAGCCGTACCGCGGCCGATCCGAGCGAGACGACCCCCTCGTTGATCGACGTCTCGTTGCGCGCCCGCTCCCCGACGTGGAGCGCCTTCGTCACCCCGTCTTTCAACACGGGACCGATGCCGCCCGCGGACTTCGACTCCTCGTACGCCTCGCGGAGCTGCCCGATGATCTGGTCTTCGCCGAGCACGAGCGATTCGAGCCCGGAGGCAACCCGCATCAGGTGTTCTAAGCTCTCCTCGTGGTCGAGTCGACGGACCGCGCCGCCGCGGACCTCGGGGGCGAACGACTCCAGCGCGACCGAGCCGTCAATGGTCCGGTCGGTGACGACATACGCCTCCGAGCGGTTGCAGGTCTGGATCGCGAACGCCTCCTCGACCCCGTCGCGCGCGAGCAGGTCCGAGACGGTGGCTCGGACGCCGTCGCCGCCCGCAGCCTCGATCTCGTCGACCGTCGCGCGGGAGTAGGCGACGCTTATGCCCGTGATAGCGCCCGTCTCCTTCATCTATTGAGTACCTCCTCGATCACGGAATCTGCCTCTTGCCGGCCGTAGGAATCCCCCTTTTGTAAAGCCTTCCAAACCCCCTCGGATCGCACGACGCGGCGGATCGCTTCCCGACGTTTCTCGGGGGGGACATCTCGGTCTTTGAGCTCCGCACGGAGCGTCCCTGACAGCTCCGCCATCGCGCCGGCGCCGTCGATCTCCGCTTCGATCCGCTCGCGGAGCGCCTTCGCGAGCGCCGGACTCGCGCCCCCGGTCGAGAGCGCCACCCTGACCGGGTCGTCCTCGATCGTCGCCGGGACGACGACGCTCCGCACGTCTCGGCCGCCCGAACGGTCCCCGGCCGACACGTCGGTCCGGTTGACGAGCGCGCCGGTGTCGAGCGCGGCCGCCTCGGCTGCCGCGTTGACGGCCGCGTCGTCCGTGGCGGCGACGACGAGAGCGGGGTCGACGCGGTCGATCCACCCGTGGATGGCCTCGGCGTCAGGTGTGGCGCGGACCAGTTCTACTGACTCGCGATCTTCCTCGGCGAGGTCGACCAGCCGATCGTCGAAGCCGGGGCTCACGACGACGACTCGCGCCTCGTCGGCGAACCGGGACGCCTTCCGCGACCCGACGGTGCCGCCGCCGAACACCAGCACCGTCTCGCCGGTGAAGTCGTGGTACAGCGGGATCACGCGGTGTTGCTGTCGGCGCGGTCAGCGATGCGGATCCCCGTCTTCTTCAAGATTCGGGTCGAGAACAGCGTGTCCCAGTCGCTCTCGCCGACTTCCCAGTACTCGTCCATCAGCTCTTTGACCTCCGCGATCCGGCGCTCGCTTTCGGCCTCCGTCCGCCCGTGGGTCATCGCGAAGAAGTTGTACTCCCAGACGCCCGCGTGCCGGGGTCGCTCGTAACAGTGGGTGACGAAGTCGAGCCTCGCGACGACCGGCCCGACCTCGTCGAGCGCGTCCTCGGGCACGTCCCAGACGGTCATCCCGTTCTCGGTGTACCCGAGCGCGTAGTGGTTCGGGATGACGCCGACGCGGCGCACCTTCCCCTCCGCGTTGAACCGCTTGATCGTCTCGATCACCCAGTCGACCTCGGCGCCGATCGCGGCCGCCACGTCGGCGTACGGCATCTCCGTGATCGGGAGTCCGCCCTGAATCTCGACGACGAGGTCGCGCTCGTCGAGGGTGAGCGTCGACCGGCCGCTGGCCGAAACCGCGGGCCCCAGATCCGAGAGGTCGATCTCGCCGTCGGGAACCGGGCCGTCGACGAGGAACTTCGCGCCGACGTGGAACTCGCGAACCTTCGGGAGGTTGTACGTCTCCTGCCCGGTCGCGGCCTCGATCTCCGCGAGTACCTCGTCGACCCGGTCGCTCCCGTCCTTGTCGGGATCCGGGTGGTCGGCGACGCTCACGACGAACCACATGTTGAGGTGGGGATGCTCGCGCTCGTAGTTGTGCGCCACCGCGGTGAACTCGTTGACCGTCTCCGCGATCTCCTCGTACCGGTCTTCGGGGGCGTGCATCGCGACGAGCGAGGCCGCTCCGCCGATCTCCTCGGCGTTGACGAGCGCCCCGAACCGGGAGAGGGTCCCCGCCTCGTCGAGTTCGCGCACGCGCTCGCACAGCTCCGGGCCGGTCACGTCGATCCCGCGCTCGCGGAGCGCGGCCGCGGCCGGTTCGAAGGGGCGCTCGGTCACCGGGAATCCGCCTTGAAAGGCGTTGATGATCCCGCGGTCGAGCGCCGTCAGATCTGCGTCGACCTCTTGCATACGTCTGGATCGGGTCCGCGCGAGAATAAGCGATCCGACCCGTTCGTCGACGCTGATGCCGATCGGGTCGGAGCGACCCGCTCAGGTTCACCCGTCGAGGTCGCGAGCGATGTCCGACAGCGACGACCGCGGGCCGCGGTTCGCCTCGTACACCGTCCGCTCGCCGGGGATTCGGAGTCCGTACAGCTCGCCGGGAACGACGACATCGAGGACAATTACGTCGCCCGGCTCGCGGTCGTTTTCGTCGAGCCACTCGGCGAGGCGGTTCGCTCCTTCGCCGGGCTCGCGCGCGAGCCGTCGGTTGTCGAACGCGCCGCGGATGATCCGTCCCTCGCTGTCGCTCCGTACCGGCGCGTGGTACTCCTCGCGGTCGATGGCGACACGAATTACGTCGCCCGCGGCGAGCGACAGCGACTCACAGGTCCCGGATTCGACGCGACCGTCGAGCTCGTCGTCGTTCGGAATCCGGACGCAGGGCCGGCGAGTCCCGCCGCTCCGGGCGAGCGAGACGCGGATCGAGGCGACGCCCTCGTCGTCGGAGGGAACGCGGGGCATCGAAAACGGGCGCTTACTCCTCGTCGGCGTCGTCAGCGTCGGCGTCGCCCTCTCCGAGCGCGGCGGCGACGTCGTCGCCCTCGACCACCGAGACGTTGATCTGGGCCACGTCGTTGTCGATCTCGCGGCCGCGGACGGTGATTCGCTTGCGCTCGCCCTCGCGAGACGGCTCGAATCCGACGCCGCCTTCGAGCAGGAGCTCCTTCAGGCGGGTGCCGGAGACGTCCTCGCGCATCGGGCGCCCGGTCTCGTCCGAGCCGCCGGTAATCGCGATCGTGTGCTCGGAGAGCCCGACGGCGTCGCCGCCGATCTCGTCACCGATATCGCGACCGAGGAACCGGTTTGCGTCCTGTCCGTCAACCTCTCGCTGGAACGTCTCACCGGTGTTGGGGTCGGCGATGACGACTTTGAATTCGGCCATGGGCGAACTGAGACTCCCGCGAATAAAAAGCACGTCGAAACCGCGATCCACCTGGGATCCACCCACCATCCGTCCGCAACCCGCCCGCGAATCGCGTCGCGAGCACCGATCGCTGCTCAGCCGCTGCGGTCGATCCGGTCGATCTTCGGTTCGCCGTCGCCCCACGGCCCGTCGACAAACGCGTCTTCCAGCGCCCGAGCGACTGGTTTCGGATCCTCGGGACCGTTCGCCTCCGCGACGCTCCCGACCGTCTCGGGGTCGAATGGAACGCCGAGCGCGTCGTACACCGCCGCGGTGGCATCGGCGACGGCACTCGCGTCCGCCCGCGTGACGACCAGACAGCCCGCCACGAGCGCGGCGTCCCCCCGAACGCGCTGGGCGATCCCCGCAACTTTGCCGCCACCCGCGACGCGGATTGAGTGATCGCCCGGACAGAACGACTCCGGCGGCTCGCCGGTCGACACCTCCGCGCCGAGGCTCCGCAACGCTCTGATAACCGTCTCGATCGCGCGCTCGTATCGGTCCGGAATCGACTCGAAACCCCGGCCGTCGACGAGCGGGAGCGCGTGTGCGAACGCGAGCGTGTCGCCCGGGTACGCGACGGCTCGCCCCCCCACGTCGCGTTCGATCGGCTCGAACCCTCGCTCGGCGGCAAGCCGCTTCGCTCGCCCGAATCCCGGCTCTCGTGCATCGCGGCGTCCGAAGGCGACCTGACGGGGCGGCGTCCACACCCGAACTCCCGGCGTCCCGTCGCTCGCGTCGGCGAGCAGCGCCGCCGTGTGCTCGCGGTCCACTGCGGGGCGAGGGTCGCGACCTCTGAGCACGCGCATACCGCCTTCAGGAGGCGATCAGACAAGCGACTTGCGGCGCGCGTCCGACGCGCGTCGTTCGCCGCTCGGGAGGGCGACGAGCGCGTGACACAAAGGTTTTGCCGGCCCTCTGACTGTGTCAGGTAACGATGAGCGATCTCGGCGCACTGCCGGTGCAGGCGTACCTCGCAGCCTGCCTCCTCGCCGGGGTCATCGGAGTCTGGCTCGGCCGCGTCGCGTGGGTCGACCGTGACGAACCGGGCGGCACCGAGGTCTCGCTTTACCTGTTCTGTGGCGGTGCCGTCTCGCTTCTGTACGCCGTTAGAGTCGCGAGCGCGAGCGAACTAGCGATGATCGTCGCACTCAACCTCTCAACGCCGCTCGTCGCCGCGGTCCCCGGCATCTGGATGGCGTTCGTGCTGGCGTTCTCCGGCCACGACCGGTGGCGCACGGAGAACCGGACTGTCGCGCTCGCGGCCCCGCCGTTCGTCTGGGTGTTGACCGCCTGGTCGAGCGGGACCCACGGGCTCTCGCGACGCTCGCTGGCAGCCGTCGTCGAGGGGCCGTTCACGCTGCTCTCGTTCGGGCTCGGGATCGCGGATGTGGCGTTCGTACTGTACGCCTACGGGCTGTGTATCGCCGGTGTCCTCGTCGTGGTCGATCTGTACCGGCGGACGGGAAACCGCTACCGTCTTCAGACGTTCGTGATCCTGCTCGGAACCTTGTTTCCGTTTCTGGGCGGCATCGTCACGGTCGTCGACGTAGGGAGCTACGCGCACCTCGCGTGGTTCCCGGCGGGGCTCGTGGTCCACGGCGTCTTCCTGTACGGGACCGTCTTCTGGCTCGGGACGCTCGACGCCGCCGTCGTCGCGCGCGACACGGCCGTCGAGGTGATGCAGGACCCCGTGATCGTCGCCGGCTCTGACGGTCGGATACGTGACCTCAACCCAGCGGCAGAGGAACTCCTTCCGTCCGACGCGGTCGGCTCTTCGCTGTCGAACGTGTTCCCGCTCTTGGAGGTCGGGGTGGAACACCCGATATCGATCGGCGGGCGGCAGTTCGACATCCAAGAGGACCCGATCACCGACCCCCGCGGGACCGATCGCGGGCACGTGTTCCTGCTCCGTGACGTGACCGAACGCGAGCGTCGACAGACCGAACTGGAGCGCCGCGAGGTCGAGTTAGAGCGGCAAAACGAGCGGTTGGAGGATTTCGCCGGCGTCGTCTCCCACGACCTCCGGAATCCGCTCGCGGCGGCGACTGCGGCAGTGGAGCTCGCTCGCCACGGCGACCGGAACAACGAGGACGCACTCGACCGCGCCGCGAACGCCCACGAGCGGATGGACGACCTGATCGAGGGGCTGCTGTCGCTGGCGACCGCCGGGAAGTCCGTCGACGAGGTCGACCGCGTCTCGCTCGACGGGACCGCGAGACGGGTCTGGTCACGCCTTGAAACCGCAGACGCGACGCTGTCGGTCAACGGGCCGGACGTGTCTGCCTTGGCCGACGGCGACCGGCTCGAACAGCTCCTCTCGAACCTGTTCCGCAACGCGATCGAACACGCCGGCGACGACGTGACGGTGCGGGTCGAAATCGAGCGACGAGAGGACGATATTGCGCTCACGGTCGCCGACGACGGTCCCGGCGTCCCGCCGGATCAGCGGTCGCAGGTAATCGAGCGCGGCGTCTCCCTCGGCGGCGGGACCGGACTCGGGCTCGCCATCGTCGGCGACATCGCCGAGGCGCACGGGTGGGAGCTCTCTGTCGAGGAGTCAGCGTCCGGCGGCGCGCGCTTCGTGATCTCGGGGATCGAGCCCGCTGACGACTGATCCGGTGGTTGACGGTCGTCTCATAGACCGACCGCGATGGCCGGCTTCGACGGCCACTTGCACGTCGGGCTCCTCGTGACGACTCGATGGCTGTCACGCTCTCGTCGTCGGTGCTCGACCGCTACCGACGGTTCTCGCGGTTTAACTCACCGTATCCGGCGCACGATGACGGCTGCGCGATCGACCTCTACCCGGACAGCGAGGCGGGGATCTCGCCGGTCGCCGGGGTCGTCCGCGAAACGCGGACCGTCGGCTGTCCGGACCGGCCGTACGCCGCCGACGAGGACCACCTGATCGTCGTCGAGCTCGATGAGGACTGGTGCCGACGAGCCGGCGCGGCACCCGGAACGATCGCGCGGATTCTCCACGTTGTTCCGGAGGTCTCGGCGGGTGACCGCGTCGCGGTCGGCGACGCTCTCGGCCCGCTGACGCGGTCCGGTTTCTTCGGTCAGTGGGTCGACAACCACGTCCACCTCGGATTCAGAGCGCCGGGTGCGAACGCGCTCCGGGCGAGCGGGTCGCTCCCGGTCGATGTCGACGTGTCGGTCGAGCCGATACAGTGGGACGGGACCGGCGCAGTCGTCGAGCGCGGCCCGACGCACGTCGTCCTCGACGCGCCGACCCACCCGGCCCCCGGTCAGCGGTTCGCGGCGCTCGCGAGCGACGACGGGATACCTCTCGACGGCGGGCTGGCGCACTACGCGGGCGGCGGCGCGTTCGACGAACTCGTGGACGGGGCGGCGGTGTCGCTGTGGGGCACCCGCGTCGGCGTCGCCCGAGGGCGAGGCGTCGCGTGGGACCCGATCGACGTGCTCGCGAACGGCGAGCGGGTGGTGGGGCTGTCGCTGTTCGCGGCCAGAGACGACGGATTCGGGGCGAAGATCGTCTGTCCGGACAGACGGTTCGACCTCGGCGAGACCGTCTCGCTCGCGCTCGCGCCGAGCGACGACCCGATCCGACTCGGTGTAGGGTGAGTTTGGGATCACCAGCGGCTGGCGAGACGGGTGGCGGACAGCCGGCGCGAACGATCCGCCGCGGCGGTGCGCCGGGCTCCCGCCTCGGCCGCCGCGGGGCAACGCGTCAGGTCACGGGGCGGATGGCGCGGGATCGGTGATAAGCCGTCGGACGGGAGGCGGAGGGCCTCTCTCCGACCGTACCGCCCCAACCTCCCAGCCGTTGTTGCGAGTTTCGAGGACTACAAGCGGGACGACGCCGAGGGTGGGGTATGGACCGGAGCGAGGTCGAGGCGATGGAGCCGCTGTCGGCGGCGGCGGTCGAACTCGTCGAGCGGCGGATCGAGGAGGAGCACGGCTACCTCTCGTGGCTGAACACGTCGGTCGACGTCGTCGAGCGCGGTCGGGTCGTCCTCTCGATCCCGTTCGACGACAAGCTGACGAACAGCGACGGCGGTACCATTCACGGGGGCGTGGCCGCGACGCTCGTCGACACCGCGGGCGGAATCGTCCAGCGCACCGCCTTCGAGGAGCCACTCTCGGGCGGGGTCGCGACGGTGAACCTCAACGCGAACTACCTCCGGCCGGCGACCGGCGACCTCCGGGCGGAGGCGACGATCGTCAGGTCCGGCGGCTCGATCGGCGTCAGCGACATGACGGTCACCAGCTCGACGAACGGTGACGCCGCCGAGGTCGTCGTCGGTCAGGGGTCGTTCCGACTGTTCCGCGAGTAGCCCGCCAGATCGGCGAGGAGGTCGGTCGGATCATTCAGCGCGTCCGCGAGTTCCTCGACTGCGTCCCGCTCGACCCGGTCGGGTGCGGCGCGGACGGTGACGGACTGCTCGCCGAGCGAGACGAACCCACAGTCGAGCCGGTCGGCCGTCTCTCGGAGCCCGAGTCCGGCGTCGGCGTCGCCCGCGAGCACCTTCCTGACCGGGCTCTCGAACGCGCGAACTGTCAGCTCGTAGCCGTCGATCCGGTCGGCGAGGTCACCGCGCGACGCGTCGCGATCGGTCGCGAGGTCGGCGAGCGCGTCGTCGAGGCTCCGGCGGAGCCCCGAGTCGGTCGGCCGGTTGACGAAGCGCATCTCGCCGTCGACGAGGTCTGCAAGCCCCGTCACGCCGGCCGGGTTACCCTCGGGGACGACTAACCCCCACTCGCGAGCCCAGCCGCCGAGATCGACGGCGTCGACGTCGCGGTCTGTCGGGCCCGCGACGACCGCCACGTCGGGCACGCCGTCGCGGAGTCGGCGGAGCCCCTCACGGGAGCCGACCGGGAGGTACCGGGGAGCGTCGAGCCGGTCGAGCAGGCGGTTGAGCGCCGGGTCGTCCTCGCCGACGCCGAGCAGGGTCGGCGGACGCACGTCGGGCGAGAACAGCTGCACCGTGACGCGCTCGTCCCGGTCGAGGTACTCGGTGTCCGGGTCGACCGCGACGACGCCGTCGGCCTCGACGAGGCTCGTCGTCGCGCCAGACCCCTTGTCGACCGGGTAGACGAGGGGCAGATCGCCGTCGTTCAGATCGAGCAGTCCGACCGGCATCAGCCGCATGCGTCCCTCGCCGTAGCGCTCGCCGACGGCCATCCGGCCTTCGATAGTTGCCGTCGCGGGTTCGGGCTGACCAGCCGCCTCGCGGATCGCGGGCGCGACGAACGTCCGGAAGATCGTGAGCGCAGAGACTGGGTAGCCGGGGAGGCCGACGTAGGCGGACTCGCCGGTACGAGGGTCGGTGTCGCCGTCGGCATCGCTCTCGCCCACTGCCTCGCTCCCGCCGCGGTCGAGTCGCCCGATCAGCATCGGCTTGCCGGGCTTGACCGCGACGCCGTGAAGCAGGAGGTCGCCACGCTCCTCGATCACGCGGTAGATCACGTCGACCGCGCTCGCCGAGGTCGATCCGGACGAGAGTACGAGGTCGCACTCGTCGGCCGCCCGCCGGAGCAACCGCTCCATCTCCGTGTAGTCGTCGCCGGCGTGCGGGTAGAGAACGGGCTCGCCCCCCGCCTCCTCGACGCCGGCCGCGATCGTCGTCGAGTTCACGTCGTAGATCTCGCCGCGCGAGGGATCGAGCGCCTCTCCGGGGCGAACCAGCTCGTCGCCGGTCGAGACGATCCCGACCCGCGGTTTCCCCGCGACCGGCACCTCGTCGACGCCGAGCGCCGAGAGCAGGCCGATCTCGCGGGGCGTTAGGCGAGTTCCGGGACCGAGCGCGCGGGCACCGGCGGCGATGTCGGCGCCCGCGCTCATCACGTGGTCGCCCGGCGCGACCGCGGTCCGGACCGCGATTCGGTCGGGGCCGCCTCCCTCGGCGTCCGGATCCCCGCCGACCTCGTCCGTCCGCTCGACCATCACCACGGCGTCAGCGCCGTCCGGCATCACGGCCCCGGTGGATATCTCGGCGCAGGTGCCGGGCTCGACGGTGACCTCGGGCGCCGCGCCAGCGTGGACCGCCCCGACGAGGTCGAGGTCGGCCGGATCGGCCTCGTCGGCGCCGAAGGTGTCGCGGGCGCGGACCGCGTACCCGTCCATCGAGGCGCGGTCGAACCCCGGCACGTCGATGGCGGCGTCGATCCGCTCCGCGAGGACGCGGCCGCGGGCGTCCTCTAGGGGGACTGTCTCCGGCGCCGGCGAGAGATCGAGGTCGTCGATCGCCTCGCGGGCGGCCTCGGGCGTCGCGAGGTCGCGGAACTCCTTGCGGTCGCTCATTGGCTCGCCTCCCACAGCTCCACGTCGACGATCTCGCCCGCGTCGAGCCCCTCTCGCGGTTCGGGGACGACGACCCAGCCGTCAGCGAGCGCGACGCTCGACAGAATGCCAGAACCGCTGGCGCGGGTCGGCGTGGCGGCGGGGAGGGCCGAGTCGTCTCCGTCCCCGTCGCCGCCTTCGCCGGTTCCCTCCACCGACACCCGCGCGAACGTTCGCGTGCCGGGCTCGCTCGGTACCTTTCGGGTAAGCGTCGCGCGCCGCGTCGGGAACGGGTTCGCGGTCGTTCCGCCGACGTGCTTCTGGAGCGGCCGGAGGAACTGCGCGGCGTTGACGATACAGGCGACCGGGTAGCCGGGAAGCGAGACGATCGGGGTGTCGTCGACGACGCCGAGACAGACCGGATGCCCCGGCTTCAGGGCGACGCCGTGGACAAGTACCTCCCCGATAGAATCGATGACCTCCGGGAGCAAGTCGCGCTCGCCAACCGAGGACCCCCCGGTGGTGACGACAACGTCGGCGTCGAGGTCGGCCTCGATCGCGGCCGAGAGCGCGTCCTCGTCGTCGGTGACCACGTCGCGGTAGCGGGCCTCTCCGCCCCACCGCTCGACCAGCCGCGAGACCGTCAGCCCGTTCGTCTCGATCACCTCGCCCGGGCCGGGATCGGACTGCACCAGCTCCTCGCCGGTCGGGATCACGGCGATGGTCGAGCGCTCGTAGACGGGGGCCGCGTCGAGTCCGACCGACTTCAGGAGGCCGAGGTCGGAGGGCCGGAGGACGTGGCCGGCCTCGAAGAGGCGCTGTCCGTCCGCCACGTCTTCGCCCGCCTCACCGACGTTCTCTCCCTCGGCGACCGCGTCGAACGCCTCGACCTCGTCCGCGACCGTTTCCACCTGCTCGATCATCACGACTGCGTCGGCCCCTTCCGGGACCGCGCTGCCCGTGTGCACCCGCGCGGCCTCGCCCGGCGCGATCGAGTCGGCTTCGGTGCCGACCGCCCGCAGCACCGCCGGTGACCGGTCGGACGCACCGAACGTATCCTCGGCGCGGACCGCGTACCCGTCCATCGCTGCCCGGTCATAGCTCGGGACCGGCGCCGGCGCGTCGATCGGCTCGGCGACGACCCGTCCGTCCGCGTCGGCGAGCGGCGCCGACTCGGTCCGGCCGTGGGGCTCGGCGGCGTCGAGTAGCGTCGCCAGCGCGTCCGCGACGCGGGTCCGTCGCTTGAATCCGGCCTCGCGTCTGTCGTGGCTCATGAACGGTCGTTTCACGCCCGCGGGCAAAAATCCGTCTCCGGTGGGTCGATCGGTTTCGGCAGGCTGATCGGATCGCCGCCCGTCAGGGCGGTCAGGTCACCCACGAGAGGACGCGTGCCGCGCGATGCGCGCCCTGCGAGACGGCGACTCGGAGAGTCGAGACGATCTCGGCGACGCCTCGGCGCGTGGCGGTTACACTCCGCACCGCACCCGTCCGTGCGTAGTATCCCGTCCTACGCCCGGCCGCGCCGACGTAGTGTTTCGCCGCCATTCGGATCGGCGCACGACGGCCGTCCACCCGCGTCGTGCCGTTTCGGATCGCGTCGAGCACGTCGTCGGCGGTGACCGCGTCGACCGACTCGCGCCCCGCGATCTCGACTTCGGTGAACGCGCGCCCGACGTACTTCAGGTGGTGTGCGTCGCTCGCCGCGACTCCCGGATAGTCGTATTTGGCCGCAAACCGTCGCGCGCGGCGGTTGCGGTACCCGGTGAACAGCCACGCGTTGAACACCTCGATCGCGTCGACCTCGGGGACTGCGGGGACTTCAGGGACTGCGCTGTTCGCGTCAGCAACCTCGACAGTCGCACTGCCACCGTCGCTCTCGGCGTTCCTCTCGCTTCTCCCCTCGTTCGCCTCCGGAACGGGAATGTTCCGCTCGCGGACGCCGTGGCGCGATCGCTGGAAGGGATGGGGAACGATCGCGACGCCGCCGTGCTCGTGGATCCATGCGATCGTCTCGTCGTAGGGGCGTCGTCGCGGCGGCATGCGTTCGACGCCGACCGCGAGCAGGTGGCCGTGCGCGGTCGACACCTCGACGCCGGGGATGCCGATCAGCCCGTACTCGTCGGCAATCTCCGCCGCGCGCTTCGACTCGCCGATCACGTCGTGGTCGGTTATCACCACTGCATCGAGTCCGATCTCCGAAGCGTGTTCCAAGATGAGTTCCACCGGCTCGTGGCCGTCGTAGCTGTCGTCCGAGTGGACGTGAGGGTCGATGCTGACAGTGACGCAGGACACACCCGGATTAGACGGTGGGAGGTATATAAATGCGCGATGGACGATCAAGGGGTATTCGGTTCCGTTTCCTTCGGCTAAGCGACGACACATTTGACCCGGTGGGAACCCAACGATCACGAATGCGGACCATCACCGAGACTCTCCAACCGGACGTGTCCTACCGCGTGAGACAGCGACTCGGTCCCTTGGTCACCCGATTCGCGCGGCGGTTCGGGCAGCCCGAGTACCGGCTTCGCGACACCGAATACGTCGGTACCGTCCAACGGCCGCTGGACGAGTTCACGGAGACGCTCCAAGAACACGGTTTCGAGTGGGATCCGCTGGCGTGGTATCACCAGCCGCCGGTTGGGTCGGAGCCCGACGGCAGCTGGACGTATCAACGGAGTCTACTGGCCGACAGACAGATCCACGCCATTCTCATCGCTCACTCGCCGGACTACGTCGACGTGTTCGCTCACGAGGAGTACAACTGGCTGCGACACCCGATCAAACACCTCCGGCAAGTCGATATCGAGCGGGAAGCCGGGAGCGACGAGATGCGGCGCTGGATCGAGAGCCAGGGTATATCGATCGATATCAGATCGCGTCGTCGCCGCCGGACCTCACACGCGATACGCGACTGTTACAAGTATCTCGTGTCCATCGTTCGATAACGTGGACTCGATCCGTACCTTCGAAGGGAATCGCTGGGCTACGTCGCACGCGGCGGCACGGGATGAATCCGACGCGGCTCTTCACCCTGTGATCGGACGTCTTCTCAGGATGACACTGACCCCGTTTCTCAGGATGACACAGACCCCGTTTCAGTGACAACGTTGCCGGCGTTGTCCTCTACACGGAGCGTGACCTCGTAAACCTCGCCGCCCCCGTGTTTGATTTTGAGCGAATCAGATCCTGAGACGCTGCTACCACTAACGGACGTCGTGCTGGATTTCACAGTTGCCCCAGTTGAATCAGCAACTGAGACGGTGACCAGACTGAGGTCGCCGTCCACGTCGAAAACAGCCCAGTCAACGTTGATTTCTGCGTGTGGATTCGGCGAGCCAGCCTCTGAAATACTGAACGTACCGACAGCTGGATCGCTCTCGGCGGTCACCGTCACAAATGTGACCGAGCCTCCAGTATCAGTGTCACCGTCGCTAGCCAGTGCGACTGCTCTGAACTCGTGGTCCGTACCACTCTTTAGGTTGTTCAGATTCTGTGTGAAACTTTCCGCTGAGGTAAGTGTCTGTGTGCTTGTCGCGTTCCAACTGCTACTCCCGGCTTCGCGGTACTCAAAGTAGATATCAGCTGAATTTGCGTTACCGCGGTCCGTCACAGAGCCGTTGAGAGTCGCAGTCGTTTCACCGATAGCGGTCGCACCATCCGTTGAAACGACCACGGAGTGTTCGGTGGTAGTGAAGTTACTCGGTGACCCGGTAACCGAATTCCCATCGCTCGTCAACGCAACGGCCCTGAATTCGTAAGCAACGCCATCTCCGAGACCCGTAATAGCGGCACTGAAACCACCAGCTGACGAGGCGGTTTGCGTAGCGGTGGCACTCCAAGTGGTAACGTTGGTGTGCCGATACTCAAAGTAAACGTCCACGAAGGAGGTGCCGCCCAGATCAGTCAGTGACCCGTTGAGCGTCACATTCGTTTCGCCGACGTCGCTCGCTCCGTCGGTCGTGACCGTTACTCCAGTATCCGAGTCACCGTATTCACTCGCACCATATCCACCGATACCGTATCCGCCTGACGTCGCTGCAACACTCCCTGACTCTAAGCTGATTAGAGAGGCGCCGACTCCGAGTGTTTTGAGCCACGATCGGCGCGATATTGATGTTACCTTTTTATCACTTTTTTCTGCAGATAATTTTTCCATCGTCTTACATCTGAAAATTCTGGCAACAACAAGAGCCCTCCGTTTGTTTTATCATATTTAATAACACTAGTCAGCCGGCACGACTACCGGTATGGAATAACAATGTTTGAACACAGCAATCGGTAGATTCTCAGACGTTTGGCGTACTGCCGTTTACGCTCCAACGAGGTTTCGAGTGGCGACGATATTGCTAGATTCATCCGAGAAACGGACGCTCAAAGAACAGGCCACGTTGACGACGCGCTCTTTCTCGCCGACGCCGTCGGCGCGCTCCGGGACGTTCGACAGAACGGGTCGGCGCCGGAAGCAGAGGACGCCGAGAATGGCGGTGTGGACGCCGACAACGCGAGCGCAGATGCCGAGAACATCGACCCCGACAAGTGACTCTCCGTGCCAGACGAAAGGTTAGGTACCCGCGGACAAACACGGAGACATGACCGATTCGACCGCCGACGGTCCGGGGGACGACCGGAACGACAGCGACGCGACGGGCGACTCCACTCCGAGCGATCGCAAGTACGTCGACCGGGCGATCGAACTCGCCGAGGAAGCCGTCGAGATGGGGAACACGCCGTTCGGTGCGCTGCTCGTCCTCGACGGCGAGATCGTCGCCGAGGCCCACAACGAGACGCTGACCGAGGACGATCTGGCGGCCCACCCGGAACTGGCGCTCGCGCGGTGGGCCGGCCGCGAGCTCGACGTCGACGAGCGCGCCCGCTGTACGATGTACGCCAGCACGGAGCCATGCCCGATGTGTGCGACCGGGATCCACTACGCCGGGATCGGTCGGGTCGTCTTCGGCGTCGCGGGCGAGACGCTCGACGGGCTCACCGGCGACGCGGTGTCGATCCCCTGCGCGGAGGTGATCCGCCGGGCCGGCGGCGACACGACCGTCGAGGGACCGATCGCCGAGGCGGCCGCCATGGAACTCCATGAATCGGTGTACGGTGAGTCGTAGCGTGAGCAGTCGGGGAAGCTCGCCGCGTCCATGACCGACTCTCCTCCGGTCCTCGCAGTCGGCGCCGCAGCGATCGACGAGTGGTACGCCGTCAGCAACCTCCCCGAGCCGGACGGCGGCGCGTTCGCGAGCGAGGTGACGACCGCGTTCGGCGGCGTCGGCGCCAACGTCTGCGTCGCGCTCGATCGACTCGGACGCGAAGTCGGACTCGTGAGCCGCGTCGGCGACGACGAGTACGGTCGGCGGGCCTTCGAGTACCTCGCGGACACCGGGGTCGACGCCTCGCGCGTCTCTGTCGGGAACGACCCCTCGACGCGGTCGGTGATCCTCAGCGATCCCGCGGGCGAGCGCACCATCGTCACTACGGGCGAGAGCTTCCGACGCCTCCGGCTGAACGAGACGGACCGTGAGGCGCTCGCGGCGGCCGATATCGTCTTCCTCACCGGGTACACGCCCGACGCGGTCTCGCGGGCGGTGCTCGATACCATCGAGTCGGCCGCCGATCCGCCCGCACTCGTCTTCGACCTCTCGGGTTCGGTCGAGGAACTCGTCGGTCGCGGGACGGAGTCGGAGACGATCCACCGGTACCTCCACGCCGCGGACCTGTTCGTCGCCGACGACGTGGCGGCCGCGGCGTACTTCGGCGGCCCGGACGCGGCGGTGGACCGCGTCGCGGCCGCACAGCAGGCGCGCGAGGCGAACGGTCGGTCCCCGGTGACCGGCGACGGCTGGCCCCGCGCCGTCCTGACCCACGGCGCCGACGGGATGACGGTCGTCGCTGACGGCGCGGTCACCGAGTTCGACGCGTTCGACGTCGACGTGGTCGACGCGACCGGGGCCGGGGACTCGTTCGTCGCGGGGCTGATCGACCGGTGGATCGCCGGGAGCGACAGTGGTGACGACCCACGCCGCGAGCGCGCCGGCGTCGCCGACGGCGTCCGGTTCGCGGCCGCGGTCGCCGCGATAAACTGCACGTCCCGGTTCGCCCAGACGGGGCTTCCGACTCGCGACGACGTGGAGGCGTTCCTCGCGGAGCGAGGATTCTGAGCGGGTCGCGGGCGGTCGTCACGCCGTCTCACCGGATCACCTTCACCGACGCCTTACTTCATTCACCGACGCCTTACCTCACTCACCGACGCCTTACCTTACCCTCACCGACGCCTTACCGGACCTCGTCCGCCCGCGCGACGAGCGCCGCCACCCGGTCGGCGTCGACGGGGGCGGTCGTCTCGCCGCCCTCCTTGAGCGCGGTGCCGACGATCGCGCCGTCGGCGACCGCGAGCACGTCGCCGACCGTGTCTTCTCGGACGCCGCTTCCGACCAGGACCGGGGTGTCGAGTCCGTGCGCGTCGCGGTCGGCGACGACCGATTCGAGGGCCTCCGGATCCATCGCCTCACCGGTCCCGCGTCCGGAGGCGATCACGGCGTCTGCGAGCCCGCGTTCGGCGGTGTCGGCGAACGACTCCGCGGTGTACCCTTCGGCAGAGAGCGGCGCGGAGTGTTTCACGTCGGTGTCGGCGAAGACGCCGACATCGACCCCGAGTCGGTCGCGGAGTCGGAGCGTCTCGTGGGCCTTCCCCTGCACGACACCCTGGTCAGTGACCCGGGCACCGGTGTGGACGTTTACCCGGACGTAGTCGGCGTCGACCGCAGCGGCGACCGACAGGGCCGCTTCCGCGTCGTTGCGGAGGACGTTGATCCCGAGCGGGAGGTCGGTCTCGGTCGTGATCGCCGTCGCTGCCCGGGTAACGCTCGCGACGACGTGTTTCGGTGCGTCGTCCGGGTAGAAGGGTGCGTCGCCGAAGTTCTCGACCATGATCCCGTCGACGCCGCCCCGGTCGAGTGCGCGGGCGTCGGCGGCGGCGCGGTCGAGCGCGTCCCGCATCGCGGCCACGCCGTCGGCCGGCGCCTTCGGCGCCCCCGGGAGGGGCGGGAGATGTACCATGCCGATCACCGGCGCGTCCGTGCCGAAGGTGGCCTCGAACTCCATGACATCGACCGAAGGCCCCCTCGGCGGATAAGTCTCACCACACGGTTTAGCCGATCGGGCGCGAACGGACGTCCGAGATGGGTATCGATATCGACGACCCCGACCCCGGCGATCGCACCGGCGATGTGACGCTCGTGTTCTCGTTGGGCGCCGCCCGACGGCTCTCGGACCCAGAGGCAGCGATCGCGAACGCGCGGAAGTGGAGCCGCCACGTCGGGATCGTCGCCAACGACGCAGACGCAGTCGAGCGATTCGTCCGCGAGACGGGTGTCGAGAACGACTACACGCTCCGGAACTGGGACAAGTGGGGGACGCTCGGCGACATCCACGAGGAGAGCGGCGCTCCCCGGGCGGTGTTCGTCGGCGCGTCGACTGCGAACCGTCGCGTCGCGACCCACGTCGGCTTCGAGTACCTGCCGATCGACGAGGCGGCCGAGAAGGCGGGATGGGCGCTCTCGGAGCCCGAACGGTCGAGCGAATCGGGGGTGATCAGTCGCCTGTGGCGGGCGCTGAGAGCGCGGCTCGACTGATCGATGGCGGCGATACAGCGAGAGAACGGTCGAGAACGGCGATAGACGAACGAGAACGACGGCTCGCTATCGCTCCAACTCGACGGTTAGATCGGTCGCGATCCACGCGTCCGTGTTCCCCTCCTCGGTGAAGACGGTGCGGTCGGGCGAGCAACGGCTCGCCGCGACCGTTGGCCGTGCGTCCGACGATTCCTCAATCTCGCGTTCGATCCGGTCCCCAGCGGTCATTACCGGTTCGTCAGGGGTGTGTGGGGTTATAGATTTCGGTCGACCTAAACTCTCGCGGGATCCGGTTCCCTGCCTTCCGGCGGCGGCGATGCGTGCGGGGAATCGGATCCCATTAGCCCGTGGCGGCCGTCAGCCGAGACGATGCCGGATTCGCTTTTCACGCCGTTCACGCTCCGCGACACCGAGTTCCGCAACCGCGTAATGTTGTCGCCGATGTGCCAGTACTCCGCGGACGACGGGTTCGCGAACGACTGGCACCGTGTCCATCTCGGCTCCCGCGCCGCCGGCGGGGCCGGGGTCGTGATGACCGAGGCGACCGCCGTCGAGCCGCGCGGCCGCATTACGCCGGACTGCCTGGGGATCTGGTCCGACGAGCACGCCGAAGCGATCGAACCGATCGTCGAGTTCGTCAAGTCGCAGGGTGCGACGCCCGGGATTCAGCTCGCCCACGCCGGTCGGAAGGCCTCGCACCAACCCCCGGCCGAGGGCGGCGACCCGATTCCTGCGGACCGCGAGCGGGGCTGGGAGACGGTTTCCGCGACCGACGCGCCGTACCCGGACCCCGACCCGAACTCGGACGCGGACGACGGCGAACTGGCGTCGACCCGCCGATTGGACGGTGAGGGTATCGACGACGTGATCGACGCGTTCACGGCCGCCGCGGAGCGCTCGCGTGACGTTGGCTTCGAGGTCGCGGAGGTCCACGCGGCCCACGGCTACCTGCTCCACCAGTTCCTCTCGCCGGTCACCAACGACCGCGACGACGCGTACGGCGGGAGCTTCGAGAACCGCACCCGCCTCCTCCGGGAGGTCGTTGAGGCCGTTCGCGAGGTCTGGCCCGACGATCAGCCCGTCTTCGTCCGCATCTCCGCGACCGACTGGCTCCCCGACCGCGACTCGTGGGACGTGGACGACTCCGTGCGGCTGGCCCCCCTGCTCGCCGAGGCCGGCGCCGACCTGATCGACGTCTCCGGGGGCGGGATCCACCCGGATCAGCAGCTTCCGGGGGCAGGGCCGGGCTATCAGGTGCCGTACGCCGAGGCGATTCGGGAGGGGACCGACGTGCCCGTCGCCGCAGTTGGCGGGATCACGGAGCCAACCCACGCCGACGCCCTCGTCCGAAACGAGCGGGCCGACCTCGTCGCGCTTGGCCGCGAGATGCTCCGACACCCGTACTGGCCGCTTGAGGCCGCCCACGAACTCGGCGCCGACGTTGCGTGGCCGGTGCAGTACCGGCGCGGTCAGTTCGACTGACACGGTGCCGGCGAAGGCGACGCGCTCGGATCAGGCCGGTTCGACTGCGACCGCCTCGCACGCTCCGGGAAGATTTATTTCGCTCCCGGGAGCCGACCGCGTATGGAGTACCGACCCTTCCCCGACGAACGCAGCGATGAGTTCGACGCGTTCATGCGCTACGCGTTCTCTCCTGCCGAGGGCCCGTACGACCCCGAGGAGGCCGACGACCACGACACCATCGCCGACACGCGGGGCCTGTTCGACACTGACGACGACCCGGTCGCGGTCTGCGCGCACCACTCTTTCTCGCTGCGGATCCGCGGCGCCGACCGCGAGGTCGCCGGGCTCTCCGCGGTCGCGTCCCCGCCGGAACATCGCCGGCAGGGGAACGTCGGCCGCATGCTCCGGGAGTCGCTGACGGAGTACCGCGACCGGGGCGTCTTCGTCTCGACGCTGTGGCCCTTCGAATACCCCTTCTACGCCAGCTACGGCTGGGCGACCGCGAGCCGCTATCGCTACCTCACCGCGCCCCCCGATCAGCTCGGGTTCGTCGACGACCTGATCGCGACCGCGGGCGACGACGCCGGGAGCTTCCGGCCGCTCGACGAGGACGACTACGCGGCCGTGAAGCCGGTGATAGCGGCGATGGCCGACCGCTACGACCTGACGATGGACTGGACCGAGGAGTGGTGGCGCGAGCGCGCTCTCCAAGGATGGAAGACCGACCCGTTCGTCTACGGCTGGGAGCGCGACGGGGACCTCCGCGGGATCTGCGCGTACAGCTTCGACGACGACGCGGACGACGCGGACGAAACGGTGATGCGCGTCACCGACGTCGCCGCCGCTGACGACGAGGCGTGGTTCCAGCTGCTGCGCTTTGTCCGCAACCACGACTCGCAGGTCGCCGAGGTCCGGATCCAAGCGCCGCCGGACGCACCCTTACTCGACCTCGTTGAGGACCCCCGCGCCGTCGACTGCGAGATCCGAACCGGGCCGATGGTCCGGCTCGTCGATGCCGCCACCGCGCTCGAAGCGCTCGACCCCGATCCGGAGATCGAGACCGCGTTCTCGCTTTCGGTTTCCGACCCGCTCGTCGACTGGAACGACGAGACGTTCCGGGTCGCCGTCGCTGACGGGACGGTGGCGGTCGAGCCGACGGTGGACGGCGAGGTCGACAAGTCAGAAGTCGATGGGGCCGAGGCCGCGGACGCCGCGATCGACATCGGTACTCTCTCGCAGCTGTACGTCGGCTACACGTCGGTCGACGAGGCGGTCCGGAGCGACGGGCTCGCAGTCGGTTCCGCGCTCGCCGACGATCTTCGCGCGGTGTTCCCGCCGCGGACGACGCACCTTCGCGAGGGGTTCTGATCCCGCAGCCAAAAGCACCGGCCGGGCTTTTTATCCGCGGACCGCCTACGACGCGGCATGAGTTCCCGCGACGACCGACGCGACGACGACCTCGAGGAGCGGCTCGACGAGCTTGAGGACGTGTTGAGCGAACTCCGCCGCGATCTCCGCGAAACCGAGCGGGACCGCCGTGGTCCGCCTCGACCACCCCGGCTCTCCGAACTCGTTCGGTTCACCGAGCAGTACACCATTCCGACGGTGATCGCGCTCCTCGAAACGACGATCAAGTCGCTCGAACTGGTGCAGGGGACGCTCCGGCTTGCCGACCCCGGGCGGAGCCTCGACGAGACGGGAGCAGCGACCGACCGCCTCGGCGACGTGCGGGACGGCGCGAGCGCCGGGCTGTCGCGGTCGCTCTCGGAGCTCCGGACGGCGCTCTCTGAGGCCGACCTCCCGGAGGAAGCCGCCTCTCGGTCAATTATCGGAGATGCGCGCGACCTCACGGCGGAGATCGAAGCGCGGATAGACGAGGGGCGCCGCGAGGCCGACGCGGCCCGGCGCGGACGACGTGATCGGACCGACGGGCGGGATGAGACCCGGACAACCAACGAGGTAAACGGCGACCGCGACGACCGCGGCGTCCGGATCGACGTGACCGACCCGGACGCGGACCGTGAGGGCGAAAACGACGGGAACGGGGAGGCGGACGACTCGGACGACGACCCCGCACCGGAGGTCGACGTTGAGTCGGAACTGGAGTCGATCAAGCGCCAGATCGACGACCGCGAGGCGGATACAGCGGCCGACGCGGGAGACGAGACGGTAGACACCGAAGGCGCGGCGGCTGACGCCGGAGGCGAAACGACTGACGCTGACCACGACTCGGCCGATAACGGCAGTTCTGCTGGGAACGAGAGAGATGACGAACCGGCCGACGGAGACGACGACGACCGCGACTCGGTCTGACGACCGTCGCTCTATTTTTAAAGACGAGAAGGAATCGGTTTCGCTATTTAAAAGTCGACGCCGAGCCGCTCCGCGATCCGTCGGGCCGAGTCGAGGAGGAGCGTCTCGTCGTCGGTGAACACCTCAAGGGCGACCGTCCCGTCGAAATCGCCGAGTTCGGACTCCACGTGGCCGTAGTCGACCTCGCCGGCTCCCACGGGAAGGTGGGTGTCACCCCGGCGGCGGGCGTCGTGACAGTGGAGGTGTGAGATCCGGCCCCCGTGGCTCCGGAGGAACCGTTTGATCGCCTTGTTGTCGCCTTCCATATACGCGTGGCCGAGGTCGAAGCAGATCCGGGTGTCGGTCTCCCGAGCGATATCGCCGAGGACGGACAGCTGGAGCCCCGCGTGCTGGTGGCCGACGTTCTCGACGACGACCTCGACGCCCGCGTCGCGGCCGGCGTCGGCGACCCGCCGGAGCTGCTCGGCGGCGACCTCGCGGAACTCGGTGTCGTCGCGGTCGGCGGAGGTCGCGTGGAGGACGGCCTTTTCCGCGCCCAACTCGCCGGCGGCCTCCAAGAGTCGGCGCTGGTAGTCGACGATGGCGTCGTTGACCTCGGGGACGTAGCTGGCCAGCCGCTGGCTGTACGGGAGGTGGACGAGCAGATCGCGGCCGGCGAGCGCGTCGTCGAGACGTTCCGGGTCGATATCGCCCGGCACGAGCGTCGGCTCGCCGACCCCGAGCTCGCAGAAGTCGAACCGCTTCGGCGACGCCGCGAGCCGGTCGAGGTCGTCGCCGACGGTGAGCCCGATATCCATGCCGGAGGTGGGTGCGGCGTATGCTTATAAATGGTGCCGTCGACTTGGTGGCTCTGCGTCGATTCGGTTGATCGTTCTCGACGCCTCGATCGCTCAGTACACACGAGTGACGTAGCAACGGAAAATCAGAACACACCTGACTTTTGTCAGAAGCAGCGTGCAAGATATAGAGTGTGTAGTCAGCACAGGAACTGCATTATTTGCTCCGGTTACTCCTTGAATCAGCCGCAGGAACGTCTCCGATTCCTGATCCAGTGAGATACGAATTAATTCAGGTTGATCGGTACAAGAATGTTGCTGTCGCGGAGACCACTCACAAAGCCCCGCACCGCGATGGCATCCGAGACCTCCACAGCTTCGTTCGAACGCACGGAACGCTGCGGAGAATTAGCGGTTCTCGCGGACCCGTCGGGAGAGTTCGTCAGCAGTTAACAGCGCGTCGCGGACCATCGATGAGGAGACTGCAAACGGCTGGTTGTGGATTGTCTCTTCTTCGTCACAGGCTGCCTCAGCGACGACGGTGAGGTCGTTGTGCGACGGGTCGTCGAGACCGATATCCGAGAGCGTGACCGGAAGCCCAAGATCCAGCGAGAACTCAACGTACTCCTCAATGAACGCATCGTCACGGCCTTCCAACGCGAGCTGTGATATCGTCCCGATATTGACCTTTTCTCCGTGGGTCGCATCGTGTGTCGCCTCCAGCTGCGTCAATCCGTTGTGTATCGAGTGGGCCGCTGCGAGGCCACCACTCTCGAACCCCAGTCCGCTGAGAAGCGTATTCGCCTCGGTGACGGCTTCAACGCTCTCGGTGACAGCGCCCCGTTCGACCGCATCGACAGCGGCGAGTCCGTGGTCGCACAATGTGTCGTAACAAAGGCGTGCCAGATGGTGGCCAGCCCGTGTGGGTTTCCCGCCGACGACGTTGTCGCCGTCTGACTGGTTAGCTGCGTCGGCTTCGAACCACGTTGCGAGGCCGTCAGCGATCCCTGACCGGAAGAAGCGGGTTGGTGCGTCCGCAATAATTGCTGTATCCACTAGTACGAGATCTGGATGGTCCTCATAGAACCGGTACTCTTGGAACTCACCGTGTTCGCTATAGATGACCGAGAGCGCACTTGTTGGGGCGTCAGTCGAGGCGACTGTCGGCATCGAAACCATCGATTCGTCTATGTTCGTTCGGACGGCTTTTGCAGTGTCAAGTGCCTTGCCTCCGCCCGCACCGATGACGAGGTCAATCCCTTGCTCTTCCGCCAGACTGGTGATTCGGTCAATTTCCGTCTCGGACGCCTCGCCGTTGAACTCCACCGACATCGTACCCAGTCCTGCGTCTTCGAGACTCGTCAGTACACGGTCTTCAAGAATATCGAGGACGATTTCGTCGGCGATAAGCACCGCCTCCTCGCCCAATTCCTCAGCGTGCGATCCTATCTCCTCGGCAACATCCCGGCCCTGTACGTACGCTGCCGGTGATTTGAATATCTGAGCCATTGTGTGTCATTATCTATCAACAAGGTAATAACAGTTGCGTCCAGATGGATCTCTTGAGATTCTACTTTTCAGACATAATATCGTGTAAAACACCGTTTTCCGAGACTGGTCATAAAGCGCTATGTGAGGAGGACGGTGATCGATCCACTCCGATCAAGTCGGGAGATGATTCTATGCAAGATACGTGCGTTGTATCTTGCACGCCGCTTAGAACATCTACTGGACTTGGTAGGATTTTGAGCGGTCAATACGCAGTCGGAGCCTAACGGCTGGTTCAGAATTATCGGGAGCGAAATAAAACGTCAACAGCGCCGATTCAGTCGTCGAGCGGGTTCTCGACGTCGATCTCGCCGGAATCGATCTCGGCTTCGACCTCGCGGGCCGCGGTGACCATGTTCTCGGTCTTCCCGTACGCGATCTCTCGCGGGAGCAGCTTCAGCCCGCAGTCGGGCGAGATCGTGAGCTTCTCCGGCGGGACGACGCGCAGGCCCTGCCGGATGTTCGCTTTGATCTCCTCGACTGACTCGATCTCCGCCGTGTGGGCGTCGACGACGCCGAGCGCGAGGTCGGGCTCGAACTCGGGGTCGGTGAACGTGGGAATCTGCTCGAAGTCGCCGTTACACAGCTCCACGTCGAACTCGTCGATCGGGTAGTCGTTGATCTCGGGGTAGATCCGCGAGTAGTCGCCGTAACAGACGTGGAGGCCGATCCGGACCTCCTCGTCGATGCCCGAGACGATGCGTTCGAGGGCCTCGCCGACGATGGCGTGGTCCTCCGGCGTCGTCGCCAACGCGGGCTCGTCGATCTGGATGTAGCGCGCGCCAGCCTCGACGAGCTTCTCGACCTCCTCGTTGACGAGGTCGGCCAGATCGTACACGAGTTCCTCGGTGGAGGGGTACGCCTCGTTGAACGCCCAGAACCCGAGCGTGTAGGGCCCCGTGATCGGGACCTTGACGGGATGCTCGGCGACCGACGAGGTGAACTCGAACTCGTCGACGAGCCACGGCTCGTCGTACTCGACCTCCTCGACGACCGAGGGCTTGTCGAAGTAGTTGTGACCCCACACCTTCACGGGGCCGTTGAACTCGTAGCCGTCGATGCGGTCGGCGAAGAACTCGACCATCTCGTTGCGGCGCATCTCGCCGTCGACCACCGTGTCGAGCCCGGCGCGCTCGTGTTCGTGGGTGATCAGTCGACAGGCGTCGTCGTGGGCCTCTTCGAGGTCCGACACATCGAACTTCGAGTCGGGGTCGTCGACGAGCTCGTCGGCCCGGTTGAGCCACTTCGGCTTCGGGTACGAGCCGACGACGGTCGTCAGGAGGAACGCGTCGTTCGGGTGGTCGTGCGGGCGGAACTGTTCGCGGTTGGCAGACGGGTTTCGGACCATTATTCGAGCACCTCCGCGGCGGCGGCCAGCGTGTTCAGCTTCGCGCGGTACTTGTTGGCCGGCAGGTAGAACAGCTCGGTGTTCGGCGTCAGGTAGGTCCGGTCGAACCCTTCAGCGGGGATCTGCGACTCGAACCACTCGACGCGCTCCGCGATCGTCTCCGGCTCCTCAACGAGCGTGTTCTGCCCGTCGACGAGCCCGAGCGCGAGTGAGTCGGTGGCGCCGAACTCCTGAACGTTGTACACCGTGTCGTCGCGGTCGCCGGCGACCAGATCGAGCCCGAGCGCGTCCGCGCTCGCCTCGTCGACGAGGTGGGCGTACAGCTTCTCGTCGAGCGCGCCGTAGGAGGTCTGGACGACCACGTCGGCGTCGGTCGCGTCGGCGACCGTTGCGATCGCGTCGGTCGCGGTCGACTCCTCGCCCTCGGCGGGCGGGTTCGTCACCAGCGACGGTTCGAGGAGGAACAGCGTCTCGTGGGCGGGAAACGCCTCGACCTCGCCGGCGAGGAACTCGGCGATGGCGGCCTGGAACGCGGCCTCGTCGCCGTAGTGCTCGTCGGTCGCGAGGTCGGCGAGCGAATACGGGCCGGGAAGCGTCGCCGCGAGAGGTGCCTCACCGTCGATCAGGTCGGTGGCCCGCTCCAGCTCGCGCGCCACGTCGCCCGAGAAGTCGAGGTCGTCGACGACCCGTGGGTCGCGGTAGAAGTTGTTGTTGTCGTAGTACCGGACGATCCCGCCGGTCTCGACGCTGTCGTGCACCGTCAGCGGATGCGCGATCATGTCGTCCCAACGCCCCTGTCCCTCGACCACGCGGTCGAGGCCGGCGTCGAGCTGGTCGTTGACGTACTCGGTGCGCACCTCGTCGTACTCCTTGACGATCGCCTCGCTCTCGTCGCCGCTCAGCAGGTCACCCTTCTGGTGACCCTTCAGGTCGGAGAGCGTCTCCTTCGCCCAGTCCGGAAGCGGGTACAGCCCCGGTGTGGCTGCGACTCGTTCAGTCATTACCGTTGGTTCGATATGCCGTCGTATAATATTTGCTAATACAATTTATGTTCTCTAGTTATTAACTAACGGCCAGCGCCGCCGAGGGAGAGCGCCCACTTCACGCCCGACGCAGCGCTAACACCGTGAGCGTCTCGAACGGGAACGACTCCTCGACGACCGGCTCGGCCGCGAACCCGGCGTCCTCCACGAGAGCGAGCACCTCGTCGTACCCCGTCAGCGACGAGACTAGAAGCAGGACGACGCCGCCCGGCGCGAGGACGCGCCCCACGTCGTCGAGGAACGGCTCGATGAGTTCGCGGCCCGACTCGCCGCCCGAGAGCGCGTGTTCCATCCAGTCGCCCCACTCGTTGTCCGGGTCGGTCGGGAGATAGGGGGGGTTGAAACACACCGTGTCGAACGCGTCCGCCCGGTACGGGGAGAGGAGGTCGGCGACAACCCCTTCGACGCCCCGCTCGCGAGCCTGTCGCGCCGCGTGCGGATTGAGGTCGCTGCCGACCGTGTCGAGCCCGCGCTCCTCGGCGATCTGCTGGGCGACCCATCCCGAGCCCGTGCCGACCTCCAGCACTCGTCCGTGCGCCTCCTCAAGGGCCGCCTCTGCGAGGAGCCCGGAGTCCTCGGCCGGCTGGTACACCACGGCCTCGTCGAGGCCGCGTCGCTCTGCGAGACCGGAGCCGGCGTCGCGATCGTCCCCGGTCATCGGCCCGACTCCCCCGATCCTTCGGTGTCGCTCTCGGCGTCGGAGCCATCGTCCTCGCCCGAGTGGGACCCGCCGCGCGTCGCCGCGCGCCCCTCGACTGACGCGTCCAGTTGTGGGCCGGAGGCGTCCACATCCCGCGCGGAGAGCGTCTGCTGCGGGAAGGGGATCACGATCCCCTCCTCGTCGAGCGCCGGCTTGATCGCGTTCATCGCGGCGGTCTGCGTGCGCCAGCGCTTGCGCATGCTGGGGTTCCGGATCCAGTAGCGGAGTCCGAGCACGACCGCCGAGTCGCCGAACCGCTTCGTCACGGCGTTCGGTTCGGGCATCGCGGCCACGTCCTCGACCTCGGTGGTGGTCTCCTCGATCACCGTCGCCGCGCGTTCGATGTCGGTGTCGTAGTCGAGGCCGACCTCGATCTCGATCCGGTAGCGGTTCCGGCGTGACCGGTCGATTATTGATCCCGATCGCACGTCGTCGTTCGGGAGCGTAATCACCTCGCCGTCGAACGACCGGAGGCGGGTGCTCATGATCGAGATCTCCGTAACGGTCCCTTCGTGGTCGCCGATCTCGACCCAGTCGCCCACCTCGAACGGGCGGGAGAACATCAACACGAAGCCGGCGAGGATCGCGCCGAGCGTCTGGCGGGCCGCCATGCCGACCACGATCCCGAGGAACCCGGCACCGACGAGGAGGCCACCGACGTTGTCGGTGAACAGTCCGACGACGACCAAAAGCGCGAAGGTGTACACCGATATCTGGGCGAGCCGCCGGATCACCTCTTCTTGGTGATCGGTGAGCACCGTGCTCTCGGCAGAGATCTCGCGGATGACGCCCCCGAGGAAGTCCGTGACCGCATAGGCGCTCGCCAAGAGCACTACCGCGAGCACGACGTTCGACAGCTGGTCCGCGATCGCCGCCGACTCGTACGCGTCGAGGAGCGCCCCGCTGCGGTCCCACACCACGAGCAGGGAGAGCGCGCCGACTGCGGTGGCTCCGGCGACCGTTATCGACAGCAGGAGCCGCCGCACCGAGGAGAGCTCCCCGTTCCGCCGTTTTAGCCACCCGGTGAGCAGTCGAACGACGAGCACGGCGGCGACGATCAGTGCGGAGACTGCGACGCGCTGGGCGTTCCCCGTCACCACCCCGTAGATGTCACCGAGGGGGCCGAGGAGAGCCGTCGCGAACTGCGCGAGGGGGCCGAGGAGAGCTGTCGCGAACTGCGTGAGGACGACCGCGATCACGGTTCCTCTCCGTCGGCGACCGGATCCTCCGCCCAGGTCATCGGATCAGACCTCCGTCGGCGACCCGTGCTCGCGGGCCAGTTCGGCCAGCGCCGCGAACGACGACGGCTCCAGATCGCCCGGTCGCTGGCGGAGCAGGTCCTCGTCGGCGGCGTCGACGACGGCTTCCGGGTCGTCGAGCCCGGAGATGTGGCCGGTGTTCCGGATCGCGTTCCGGACCGTCTTGCGCCGCTGGGTGAACAGTGCCTTCACGAACCGGAGGAAGAACGCCTCGTCGCCCACCTCGTAGTCGGGATCGCGGGGGAGACACCGGACGACGGCGCTCTCGACCGCGGGCTGGGGGTCGAACGCCTCCTTCGGAACGCGTTCGACGATTTCCACGGCGGCGTAGTGCTGGGCGGACACGGAGAGCCGGCCGTACTCCGACTCGCCGGCCGACGCCACCATGCGCTCGGCGAACTCGGCCTGAAACATCAACACGAGCGGCTTTCCCTCGGGGAGCAGGCGGAAGGCGATCTCCGAGGAGACGCCGTACGGGAGGTTCGCGACGCAGGCGGTAAAATCGGGAAGGTCGACGTCGAGCGCGTCGCCCTCGATCACGTCGAGGAGGCCGTCGTCGATCGCGGTCGCGAACTCCTCGCGGAGGAAGTCTGCGAAGGTGCCGTCGCGCTCGATCACGGAGAGGTGGCCGGGCGCGGGAGCGGTGTCGGTGTCAGCGGAAGACGTGATCGCCGCCAGCAGCCGGTCGGTGAGCGCACCCGCGCCCCCGCCGATCTCTAAGAGGTGGCTCGTGTCGGCGTCGTCCGGGAGGTACCCGGGAATCCGATCGAGCACGCGGTCGTCGACGAGAAAGTGCTGGTCGCGGTCGGGGTTCGCGCGCTCCCCGGCCCGCCGGGCGAGCGCGTCGGGGTCGCGGTCCCCGTACGCCGCGCCAGCGCCCGTCGATAAGTCAGTCATGGCCGCGTTACTCCGCCGTTCCGGGTAAAAGTCTCGTTTCGGGGGCGTCGGCGGCTCCCGGGCCGGTATCGGCCGCGCGCCTCACTCCTCGTAACCGACGAACCGCCGGTACTTGAGATCCTCCTCGTGAATCTCCTCGACGATCCGCTCGACGAGCACCTCCCGCGGGTGGTGGAGCCCGGTGACGCGCTCTGAGACCTCTTCGAAGCTCTCGAAGGGGCCGCGCTTTCGCTCGTCGAGTACCTTGTTCCGGAGCTGTTTGCCGATCCCCGGCAGGAGGTTGAGCTGGTGGAGCCGGAGCGTGATCGGCCCGGCCTCGTTGTAGAAGTCGACGAACCGCTTCTCATCGCCCTCGACGATGTCCTCGACCGCGTACTCGATCTCGGCGGCCGCGTTCCGGGTGAGGTCGTCGAACGACACCTCGCGGTACCGACCGACGGCCGGTCCGTCGAGCGCAAGCCGGTGGCTCACGGAGACGTCCGCCTCCTCGTCGAGCGTGAGCTCGTACAGCCGGAATGCGTCCGTGCCGAGCCCGTACGCGACCGGCGACTTCCGGTACTGCGGGCGGTCGTCGTCCGGCCGTCCGTTGGGCAACACGTCCAACAGGACGACCACGGGACCGTCGTCCGCGGCGGGCGCGTCGGTTTCGGGATCGGTCATGTGTGTTTTACGGTTCTGCCCGGTGAAAAAACCGCTGGCGCGGGGGGTGACGGCGATCGCTTCCCGACCGGTGGCGACCAGCGAAAGCCAAAAGCCCGTCTGTTCCCCACGAACCGTATGAACGAGCCCGGCACCGAGGGCGTGCTGTTGGACCAGAAGACGCTCCACGATCGGCTCGACGACGCGCCCGGGTGGCTCCAGGACCACTACCGCACCTTCCGCGAGTCGATGCTCGGCGAGCGCGACGACTCGCCGTTCCCCTGCTACTTCGGTATCGAGGTCGAGCGCGAGGGCGACCTGCTGTACGCCGCCTGCGAATCGACCACCGATCCGGCGGCCCTGCTCCGACTCCGGGACGTACTCGTCGAGTATCTCGACGCCTACGCGGACCACGCCGACCGCGCCCCGTTGGCGGTCTTCTTTCGGCCGCCCGAAGGCGATCCCGGTGAGTCGCACTACCACGAGCGGCTGTGGCACGTCCTCGAGTTCCTCCACGTCCACGACCCCGAGCCGTGGCCCGACGACATTCCGACCGATCCGGACACCCCGCGCTTCGAGTTCTGTTTCGGCGGCGAGCCGCTGTTCCCGACCTCTCGCGCACCGTTCTACGACGAGCGAAAGAGCCGATACTCGCCGGTCGGCCTGGAGGTCACTTTCCAGCCGCGAGCCGTCTTCGACGGGCTCACCGCCGACACCGAGGCGGGTCAACACGCCCGCGAGACGATCCGCGAGCGCATGGGCGAGTACGACGGGGTCTGTCCCCACGCCGATCTCGGCGACTGGGGCGTCGAGGGCGACCGCGAGTGGACGCAGTACCTGTTCCGCGAGGACGACGACGCGAGCCCGGATATCTGTCCCCTGAGTCCGACCCGCAACCACCCGAAGGCGCCCGCGGCGCTGTTGGAGCCGGGCGCGTGGCGTCGACTCGCCGAGTCGCCCGCGCCCGACGACGACGCCGGGTCCGTGATCGCGGGGACCGGCGATGACTGAGCGCACTGCGGGCGTTGCCGACGACGCCGTCCTCCTCCTGATCGACTTCCAGACCGGCTTCGACGAGCCGGGCTGGGGCGAGCGCAACAACCCCGACGCGGAGTCGGTCGCGGCCGCGCTCCTCGCGCGGTGGCGCGAGGCCGGCCGCCCGATCGCGCACGTGCGACACGCCTCGACCGAGCCCGACTCCCCGCTGCGTCCCGACGCCTCGGGGTTCGCGTGGAAGCCGGAGACAGCCCCCGAAGCGGGAGAGCCGACCTTCGAGAAGTCGGTCAACGGCGCCCTCCTCGACTCGGGACTTGACGAGTGGCTCCATGAGCGGGGACACGACACCCTCGTCGTCTGTGGACTCACCACCGACCACTGCGTCTCGACGACGGTTCGGATGGCCGAGAATCGGGGATACGAGGTTGCCGTCGTCGCCGACGCCACTGCGACCCACGCTCGCGAGGGGTACGACGGCGAGGCGATCGACGCCGACACGTCTCACCGCGTCGCGCTCGCGCACCTCGACGGCGAGTTCGCGACGGTCGTCGAGAGCGGCGATCTGCGCTAGCGTCGGTAGCGGCCCGTATCGATCGGCTCCGGAGTCGCCCCTCAGTCGTCCGCCGGGTCCGCGCCCGCACCGTCCCCGCCGCTCGCGCGCTCGGCGGCGTTCGCGAACATCCCCCGCCGCGTCGTGTACCAGAAGTACGCGCCCAGTCCGAGGAAGCCGACGACGTTCGAGGCGGCGACCGCCCAGAAGACGGCCTCAACTCCCCAGCCGAGTCCGGGCGCGACCGCGACGCCGAACGCCCCGAACGCCCCGAACGTCGCGGTGGCGGGCACCGCGGCGACGGCGATGGGGAACCGAATCGCCCAGTACTTGATCAGATCCGCGACGAACGAGGTTCGGGTGCGCGAAGCGCCGTTGAAGCCGGCGAGCAGGGTGTAGGTCCCGCCGAGCGCCCAGTAGGTGACCGCCAGAATCCGTAGATACAACACCGATAGCGACCGGCCGGTCGCGGTGAGGTCGGGCGCGAGGAGGTCGGCGATCGCGCCGGCGAACAGGAACTGGACGGCGCCGAGCGCGAGGAAGCCGACGACGACCAGTTTGGTGCCGACCATCGTCGTCCGCCGGGCGCGGTGCGGGGCGTCCGCGCCGAGGTTCTGGCCGATCATCGACTGGGCCGCCTGCTGCATCCCGAGTGCGGGGACGACCGCGAGCGTGGCGACGCGCGCGCCGACCGTGTACGCCGCGACCCCGGCCGCGCCGCCGGCGATCGCTACGAGGCTCACCACGAGCACGCGGACCAGTTCGCTCACTCCGCGCTGGCCACCGAGGGGGAGCCCGACTGCCACGACCTCGCGCACGACAGAGAGATCGACGGCGAACGCGTCGCGGGTGAGCCGGAACGTGTCCCGCCCGATCCCCGCGGCGTACGCGAGTATGTGAACGAATCCGACAATGCCGGAGAGTACGGTACCGAGGGCCGCGCCCGCGACGCCGAGTTCCGGGACCGGTCCGACGCCGAAGATGAGCGCGGGCGCCGCAACGAGGTTGACGAGGACGCTGACGACGCTCACGTGGAGGACGGCCCGCGTGTCGCCGTAGGCGGTGAAGCAGTTCTCCACCGTGTCGCCGACCGCGCCGACCGGGAGCACGGCGACGATAATCGCGAGGTACGTCGCGGTGGTGCCGGCGAGCGCCGGGTCCGCGCCGAGGAGTCGAACCAGCTCCTCCGGATACGCGACGACGGGGACCGCGATCGCTCCGGTGACCGCGAGCGCGACGAGCGCGCCGTTGACCGCGACCCGTCGCGCGCCCGAACCATCCTCGCCGCCGGCGCGCTGCGCGACGAGGATCTGCGTCCCGACGGCGGCGATGACCACCGCCGCGCCCAAAAGCGACTGGATCGGGAGGCTGAGCCCGACCGCGGCGACCGCGTCCTCGCTCACCCGGCCGAGCCAGAACGTGTCGACGAGGGCGTTCGCGACGTACACGAGGTTCTGCGCGACGAGCGGGGCCGCGAGTAGCAGGAGCACTCGCCCCACCGGCCCGTCCGTGATCGCCTCGCGGTCGACGTCGAGCATCGAATAGTTCCGTATCTAATGGAGATAATAAAAGGGTATTGATGTTAGATAGCATACTACTTGTAGCGCCGACGGCCGATCGGACCCTCACGTTTTTGCACTCGGCCGCCGTGGCTCCGGTATGCAACGCGGCCGTCGGAAGCCGGACTGGCTGAAGTCGCGCCCCCCGTCCGGGTCCCGGTTCACGGAGATCAAGGAACGCCTCCGCGAGCGCGACCTCCACACGGTGTGTGAGGAGGCAAACTGCCCCAACATGGGCGAGTGCTGGTCCGGCCGGGACGGCCCCGGCACCGCGACGTTCATGCTCATGGGTGACCGCTGCTCGCGCGGGTGTAACTTCTGTGACGTGGAGACGGGCGGGATGAAGTCGCTCGACTCGGACGAGCCCGAGAACGTCGCGGACGCGGTCGCCGAGATCGGGCTCGACTACGTCGTGCTCACGTCGGTCGACCGCGACGACCTCGCGGACGGCGGTTCCGAGCACTTCGCCGAGACGATCCGCGAGATCCAGCGGCGCGACCCGGAGATCCTCGTCGAGACGCTGATCCCCGATTTTCAGGGCGACCCCGAGGCGATCGACCGGATCATCGACGCGGGGCCGGACGTGATCGCCCACAACGTCGAGACGGTCGAGCGCCTCCAGTGGCCGGTGCGGGACCGGCGGGCCGACTACGAGCAGTCGCTCGCGGTCCTCGATCGGGTCGGCCGCGAGTCCGATATCCACACCAAGACGAGCCTCATGCTCGGCGTGGGCGAGTACGACCACGAGGTGTACCGGACCCTCGGCGACCTCAGCGAGGTGGGCGTCGACGTGGTCACGTTCGGGCAGTACCTCCAGCCCTCGCGCTCGCACCTCGACGTGTTCGAGTACGTCCACCCCGATGTCTTCGAGACGTGGCGCGCGGTCGCCGAGAGAGAGTTCGACTTCCTCTACTGCGCTTCGGGACCGATGGTCCGCTCCTCGTACAAGGCCGGTGAACTGTTCGTCGAGGCGCTGCTCCGGGAGGGGCGCTCACCCGAGGACGCACGGCGTCACGCGCGGGCCGCGGGCGGAGACTGACACGAACAGACGAACACACGAACGCGCCCCTTGCTGTCAACGACATTTGAGGTCTCCACTTTTGTCGGAACAGCGAGTTATTTACCTCTCGGTATCTGACGCTGCGTCAGTGAGACGCACACATGGGAACAACTGAATCGTCGATCGTCGACTCGGCGCGGGCCCGGCCGGGGCTTCTCCTCGTCGTTCTGCTCGGCGGCCTGTTGCTCGTCGACCTCGCCGCGAAGCTCGCCGGTTTCTCGATTCTCCCGATCGGCGAGGCGATCTCGATCGATCGGCTCGGCTCGAACCTCTGGAACGGGGTCGTGATCGGGCTCGTAATCGGGCTCGCCGGAATCGGCCTCTCGATGACGTACAGCATCCTCTCGTTCGCGAACTTCTCGCACGGCGACCTGCTTAGCACCGGGGCGTTCACCGGCTGGGGCGTCGCGTTCCTGATCGCCGGATTCGGCGATATCCCGGTTCGGGCGCTGCTGACCGTTGGGGACGCCGGGAGCGCGACCCCCGGCGACATCGGGGCGCACATCCTCTCGACGCCGGTCGCGATACTCGTCGGGCTGCTCGTGGCCTTTGCGGCCACCGCCGCCGTCGCGCTGGCGCTCGACCGCGCGTTCTACAAGCCGATGCGGGACCGCGACGGGATCTCGATCCTCATCGCGTCGATCGGCGCTGCGCTGATCGTCCGGTACGTGATCCAGTTCGTCTACGGCTCCGACCGGCGCGGCGTCACGGCGGCCATCGACGCCTCGAACCTGGCGTTCGACCCGCTCGGGCTCTCCGTCAACGCTCACGAGCTGACCATCGTCGTCGCCGCGATCGGGCTCATGCTCGCGATGCACTTCATGCTCCAGCGCACGAAGCTCGGCACCGCGATGCGGGCGATGGCCGACAACAAGGACCTCGCCCTCGTCACCGGCATTCCGGCCGAGCGCGTCGTCACTGCCACGTGGATCATCGGCGGCGGGCTGGCGGGCGCCTCGGGGTACCTCTACGTGCTGCTCCGCGGGACGATCCAGTTCGACTTCGGCTGGCTGCTGCTCCTCTTAATCTTCGCGGCCGTGATCCTCGGCGGGATCGGCTCGGTGTACGGCGCGATCGCCGGCGGGCTCGTCATCGGGATCGTCTTCACCACCTCGACGGTCTGGATCCCGTCCGACTTCAACCAGGCCGCCGCGTTCGCCGTGATGATCACCATGCTCCTGTTGCGCCCCGAGGGGCTCTTCGGAGGTGTTTCGACCGCATGAGCGACGCGTCGTCGCCGTCGACCGACGAGCCGCCGGAGAGCGCGACTGCCGCCCTGATCGACGCCGCCCGGCAGAGCGACCTCGGGCTCGTGATCGGGACGCTGCTTCTCGTCTACCTCGCCGCGACCCTGCTCACCTTCACCGACGGCCTCAACAGCGTCGTCGGGCTGATGCGGACGCTGACGTTCCTCGGGCTCGTGTACGCGCTCGCCGCACTTGCGTTGAACCTCCAGTGGGGCTACGCCGGACTGTTCAACATCGGTGTGGCCGGGTTCATGGCGCTCGGCGTCTACACGATGGGGATCGTCGTCCGGTCCCCCGACCCGGCGTTCGGTCCGCCCGGCTTCGGGCTCCCGCTCCCGGTCGGTATCGTCGCCGGGATGCTGGTGGCCGCGGTCGTCGGGCTGCTCGCGGCGCTCCCGGCCCTCCGGCTTAAGGCCGACTACCTCGCGATCGTCACGCTCGGCATGTCGGAGATCATCCGTCTGTTCCTCCAGTCGAGCACGTTCGACACGTTCCTCAGGGACACGCTCGGCGTCGGCACCGGCGGCGGCCGCGGCATGGGGCTACCGCAGAACCCGATCCGCGAGCTGTTCCTCGTCGACGGGCAGGCCGGGACGCCGACGGCCCTCGGCGACCTCGCCTTCGGTACCTTCGGCGAGGACGGGCTCGGGATCGCCAACACGATCATCATCGACTGGGCGTACATCGCCGTTCTCGCCGCCTTCGTGATCGCCTTTTACGTCCTGCTCGAACGGCTCGGCCGGTCGCCGTTCGGTCGGATGCTCAAGGCGATCCGCGAAGACGAGCTCGTCGCCGACTCGCTCGGGAAGAACGTGGACCTGATCAAGATCAAGGTGTTCGTTATCGGCTGCGCGCTGATGGGGCTCGCCGGGATCCTCTGGTTCGGCAGTCAGGGTAACGTCTCGCCGACGCCGCAGTTCATGCCCGTGCTCACCTTCTACGTCTTCATCGCCGTCATCATCGGCGGGTCCGGCTCGAACGCCGGCGCCGTCCTCGGGGGCATCGTCTTCGCGACGGTGCTCTTTGAAGGACCGCGCCGTGTCGGATCGTCGCTCAGGGATGTCATCGATGCCGAGACACCCTCGTCGTTCGCGGACGCGATCGTCACGCTCGACCCGACCGCGTTCCTCGCGTACGCGACCGACAACATCGCGCCGCTCCAGTTCGTCTTCCTCGGACTAATCTTAGTGTTCATCATGCACCGACGGCCTGACGGGATACTCGGCGACCGGATCGAGACGGCCGCGGCCGTCGATCTCTCGGAGCGCCCCAGCGGGGGTGAGACCGATGAGTAGCGACATTCCGGACGCGTCCGACGTCGCTGACGGAGCAGATGCGACCGCGGCGTCGACCGACGAACCCGAGGCAAACGACAGCGCGGTCGAGGAGGCGGCAAAGCACGTCCCGTCCGGAGCGCCGCCGCTCCGAGTCGAGGGACTCGTCAAGCGCTTCGGCGGCGTCACCGCCGTCGACGGCGCCTCCTTCGAGGTCGAACAGGGGTCGCTGACGGGGCTGATCGGTCCCAACGGCGCTGGCAAGTCGACCACGTTCAACTGCATCACCGGCGTTCACGAGCCGACGGCGGGGTCCGTCTACTTCAAGGGCGAGGACGTCACCGGGCTCGAACCGTACCGGATGGCGCGGAAGGGGCTCGTGCGGACCTTCCAGATCGCCCGCGAGTTATCGGAGATGACCGTACTGGAGAACCTGATGCTCGCGCCGAAAGGGCAGATCGGCGAGTCGGCGATCCGGTCGGTCACGCCCGGGCTCCGGGGCGAGGTCGTCGCACAGGAGGAGGAGATCCGCGAGCGCGCCTGGGAGACCCTCGACTTCTTCGAGATCGACCACCTCGCGACCGAACACGCCGGCAACCTCTCCGGAGGCCAGCGGAAGCTCCTGGAGATGGCGCGCGCGCTCATGACCGACCCGGAGGTGGTTCTCCTCGACGAGCCGCTCGCGGGCGTCAATCCCACGTTAGAGGAGAAGCTCCTCGATCGGATCCACCAGCTGCGCGAGGACGGCTACACGTTCCTCCTCGTCGAACACGATATGGACGTTATCATGAACAACTGCGAACACGTCATCGTCATGCACCAGGGCAGCGTTCTCGCCGAAGGGACCGGCGACGAGATACGGAACAACGAACAGGTCATCGAGGCGTACCTGGGGGAGGACATATGAGCGTCGAGGAGGCCGACTCCGTCGACGAAAACCCCGTCGACGACTCTGTCGACTCCGACGACACACCCGTCGCCGCCGACATGGACGACACTGATGCGGGAACGACCCACACGCTCGACGGCGACGCGATCCTCCGGCTCCGCGACCTCGACGCTGGCTACGGCGACCTCCAGATCCTCTCTGACGTCGATCTCGACGTCGCCGACGGGGAGTACGTCACCATCGTCGGCCCCAACGGCGCCGGCAAATCGACCGTGATGAAGACCGTCTTCGGGCTCACGACGTACATGGACGGCACCGTCGAGTTCGAGGGCGAGCCGATTCACGGGCTCGCGCCCGAGCAGATCATCCGCGAGGGGATCGGGTTCGTCCCGCAGACCGACAACGTGTTCCCGGGTCTGAGCGTGCGCGAGAATCTCGAAATGGGCGCGTACATTCTCGACAGCGTCCCCGAAGACCAGATCGAAGAGATTTACGACCGCTTCCCGATCCTCCGAGAGCGGTCGGGACAGAAGGCAGGGACGCTTTCGGGCGGCCAGCGGCAGATGGTCGCGATGGGGCGGGCGCTCATGCTCGATCCGGATCTACTGCTGCTCGACGAGCCCTCCGCGGGGCTCGCGCCCGACCTCGTCGCCGACATGTTCGATCGGATCGACCGGATCAACGACTCGGGAACGGCGGTACTCATGGTCGAGCAGAACGCCAAGGAAGCGCTCCGGCGCTGTGACCGCGGCTACGTCCTCGTCAACGGCGAGAACCGCTACACCGACCGCGGAGAAGTGCTGCTCGGCGACGAGGACGTGCGGAAGGACTTCCTCGGCGGGTGATCGGCTCACCGATAGTTCGGCTCGCGGGACGTTCGTTCGGAGAGTCGCTCGCTCTGTGAAGTTAAAAAACAACGTTGTCGAAATTCTCAGCCCATTCTGACCCGGCTGCGGTCAATGCAGGGGGTTGGCGTACCGATCAACAGATCGACTACGGGGAGCGGAGCGGGTACTCTCGAAGAGCTTCCGCAAAACGGCGGTTCGAAACCAGAGTCGTCCGATGGACCGCTTTCCATCACCGTGTCGTCGCGTCCGATCCGAGAAGCACTGGGAGGATGTCCCGCACGAAGTGGATGAAGACGACCAGTACAATCGGTGCGAAGAATACCCCGTACCAGCCGAATGCCACCACACCGAGAACGTACGTCAGGAGTAGCAGGCCCATGTTGAGTTCGCCCTTCGAGACGTACGACCGGATGAAGAAGTCGGGAATGACGTCGACGACAACAACCGTTACGAGGAAAAAGACGACCGGGAACCAGAGTGAACCCTCGCCTTTAGACACGACTTGCCAGACGAGGTAGCCGGTGTAGGGGTAGTAGATGAGTTTCATACCGATGGCCGGAATGAGTGTGGCCACTCCAGTCAGGAGTCCCAGGAGGAACGGGAATTGGACGCCCGTCCCGGCCGGAGCGATGATGTCCAAGACGTAGTAGGTACTGACGGCGAGGAGGCCACTCGCTCCGATCGTAATGAGGTTCCCCGTGTAGATCGTCGTGAGGTCGGCGTCTACCTGTTCGACGAAGGTCACGGCGGCGGGCTGATGCTCGAAGCTCCGTCGGAACCACTGTGCGATTTTGTAATCGTCCCGCAAGAGGTAGAATGCAAGCGTGAAGCTGACGAAGAGACGTAACAACCAGACCGTGGCTGAACTGGCGAACCCCCGCGCCCTAGAGACGTTGTCACGAAGGATGCCGAATAGCCCTTGTTCTTCAGACCCCGACACGAGGTCAACATAGGGTTCTAACACCGTCCTGAGCTGTTCGAGATTTGCGATTGCAAAAAACTGGTCAATCTCGCGGATCCCAACGAATGTGGCATACGCGAGGATGAGGAGAATCGGCAGGCCGACGGTCAGGAGCGTAACCGTCGCACTGAGGTCCGGATGTTCGGTCCATTGGTCTATCCATCGGTAGATCGGCCGTGTCGCATAGTAGAGAAAGATGCCGACCACGATGGCACCGACGAACGAGTAGAGAACGAACGCCACCACCGCTGTGATCAGGACCCCGACGAGGATCCATGCGACCGAACCGTGACGGTCCCTCAGGGAGGCCACCATACGATTCTATTGGACCTCTAGGGGGATAACAGCCTTCACTATTGACATTCTTCCTCAATACCTACGTCGTTCACGGCGAGGAGGATGTCATTGTTGCCGAATGACTCTTGCTGGCTGGGTTCGGCCAGCGACTGTACAGCTACCGCACCTCACCTTTTGCTGATAGAACTCTCTGCGGTCAGTTCGCAATCCTCAGCGACCCGCTATTTCGGACGAGACACTCTCCGAAGAATCGGATTTCAACAGGCTCAAAAAACGGAAACGGAACTCTCGACGACCGACCGTGGCTACGCGACGACTACTGGTTCAGCACGCTCGACCACTGGCTGGTATACGTCGCCTGCGCCGGCTCGAAGGAGACGCGCTCCCCGATCGTTCCGCCGTTCTCCTCGAAGGAGGCCACGTACTGTTCTTCGAGCGACTGGCCGTAGGCGTCGTTGAGGTACAGCGTTCCCGAGGACTCGGCACCAACCAAATCGCCCCTCGCAAGCTCGGCCATCGCCGGGCCCTGCAGGAGGTCGGAGGGCGCGGTCCGGAAGATGTAGCCGTTGTCGTCTAAGTCGGTTACGTCCGGACTCGTTGAGGACGGCGAGATGCCGACGACGCCGTTGGGGATGAACACTCAGTACCTCACAAAGCATCCTCGGCTAGCTGTTTCTGCGGCCTGAGTTCTGTGTCGAAGCGGTTGTACTGACGGTCTCGACGAGAGAATTACGGACGGATCGACGGAGAGCTGTCGCTGTCGGCGGCGGTCAGCCGCCGACGCGACAGCGTCGCCACTCACTCCGCTGGCTTGCTCGGTCGGTGGTTAGCGGTGGAATCGGTCGTCAGGTGGCCGATTCGCGGGGACGGCCCGACGCACCGCGAGGGCCGTCCACGCAGCTCGTCGAATCATATTGACGAACTCCTTGTACGGCCACCACCAGAGGCGACGCCCGCCTCGGCGGGGCGTCGCCACATACTCGTAGTGAAGGTACCGCCAGACGTTCTGTAAGAGGAGACTCACCACCACGTACAGCAGCCGTACCGTTGGATCTCGTGTTGTCGTTGTCGCTATCGCTTGCTCAAACAAGCGATAGCTTGACTCGATACCGAAGCGTTTCGAGTAGTGGTATCGAGCGTCCCGTGGTGAGTCGATGAACGGCGCGTCAGCGGCGTAGCCGTGACGCGCCACACCGTTCTCGTCATACTTCCCATTTAGGTACGTACAGTCGATGTAGACGGGAAAATCGACGGTCCAGCTGTGACCGTCGAGTTTCCCCGTCAGATCATGCTGAATGACGCGACTCCATCCTTCCGAGAGCTCTTGCTGAATCGCCTCACCCCACCGGATGATCGGGATCACGTACGCGTAATTGTGCGCCTGAAGCAGCGTGAGACACTTACTGTCGTAGAATCCGCGATCAAGGTAGACGGCCTTGACCCCGGCGTCAAGGCCGTCGAGGACACCGAAGAACTCAGCGAGGACACTACTTGCGGTATCGCCGTCTTTGAGACGGCGTACCGCCAGCGTGTAGCGTTTGTTCTTCACACGCGCGTAGAGTGTGGCATAGGCGTGGAACGCAGTGGTTCCACGCTTCGCTACCGAGTGATAGAGGCCGTCTGTGTCGTCTTCGTCACCGTAGTAGGGCCGCAGGTGGAGGTCTGCGCAGACCTCCACCTGTTCGGGGAGCAATTCATCGAGATCCTTTCGCAGGAGCGTGTTAGCGACTCGTTCGAGCCGTTCCGGCTCGAACTTCGTCCGAAGATGGTAGAGGACCGTGTTCCCAGCGGGTGAGTTCTGGCTCGACGCACAGAGCGTAGAGACAGAGGTCCCGTCGGCGCAAGCGCCGACGAGGACCTCATAGATGTCTTCAGCAGTGATTTCAGCGTTATTGGCTAACGAGAGCGAAACTTCCTCGTCAAGGCGGTTGACGAGAAAGTTAAGAAGCTGGTCCTCGTGGATCTCACCGTCTGCTTGTTTGGTTTTAGACACACCTTCAGCAAGCAGACGTTCTAACTAAGCGGCTTTGTGAAGTACTGACACTTGGTCCGCGACCTGGAGGTTCACGTTCGAGGCGGCCGGTCCGACGACGGCGCCGTAGCCGGCGTCGACGAGCGCATTCGCGCCCGAGATACCCGCCTGCGGATCGGTCTGAGTGTCCTCCACGCGGGTGTTCACCGTGACGTTCAGGTCGGCGTCGTTGACCTGTATCGCGGCGAGCAGCGCGCCGTCGCGGATCGGACCGCCGAGCGAGCCGAGGTCACCCGTTTCGGGCATCAGCACGCCGATCTGCGCCTCGAACTCGCCGTCGATTCCGACGGGGTCCGCCGCCGTCGCGTTCAGGTCCTCCTCCGAGAGTTCGTTGCCGAACTCCAGCGTGTCGAGCGTGACGATCTCTCCGTCCTGGAAGTCCTGCACGTCGTACGCCGCGGTGGCGATGTCGCCGTTGGCGTCGAAGTTGACGCTCGACGACGCTCCGACGTAGTGGACGGGGTCGCCGGCGGCGACAGTCTCGACCGCTTCGGGGAGGTTTTCCGGACCGAACTCCTCGCCGCCGGGGTTCGCGACGGTCCGGACCCGGTCGCGGATGGCTTCCCCGTTGTTCTCGCCCGCGGCGGTCGCCGCGAGGATCTCGACCGCCATCGCGTCGTACGCCTGCGCGGTGAACACGCCAGGCGCGGTGTCGTACTCCTCCTCGTACGCACTGGTGAAGAACTCCGCTCCCGGACCGCCCGCGGACGGGGCAGTCCCGATGACGTTGTTCATGTCGTTGTCGACTTCACCGGGGAGGTCGGAGTCGATGAGACCGTCGGGCACGATGATGTCGAGTTCGGGCACGTCGCTGGCGAAGCCGGAGTAGAAGTCGCGGAACAGCTGGATGCCGGATTCCGGGAAGCCGACGACCATCACGGCGTCGGGCGCGCTGCTGCCATCGCTTCCGTCGCTTCCGTCGCTTCCGTCGCCGCTGTCGTTTCCGTCGGAGCCGTCGGAACCGTCGGAACCGTCGCTTCCGTCGCCGCCGTCACCGCTCTCGGTCGAGCAGCCGGCGATTGCCGCAATGCCGGCCGCGCCGGCGCCTCTGAGTACGTCGCGTCGCTGTATTCTTCGCGTCATTCTGTTACGTCATACCATACGTGTGTTTATAAGTGTATCCACGCCCACAAATACCACAGCGGACCGATCGATTCCGACTTCAGGGAGTATAACCCGTTTTAACTGCCGACTACCGGCGTCTGCGCCGATCGTCGAACGGCGCAAAACAGCCGTTTATTATAAATATCTATCATTTTCTACTGCCGGGCGTGACAGGAGTCCGTCTCGCACGGATGAAAGGCCAGCATTCCGTCTGGCCGAGACTCAGTACCCTTGTGCGTTCCCGTCCTTCCGCGGCTCGGTCGCCGCCGAGAGAACACCGTCTCGAGACCGCGCGATCTGGGCGCCGCCGAACATGGCCGGCGGGAGGGTCAACACGTCGTGACCCTTCCGGGCCAGCTTCGCAGCGATCGCCCCGTCTGCTTGGGGTTCGAGCGCTAGCTCCCCGCTCTCGCGGTAGCGCCACCGCGGCTCGTCGAGCGCTTGCTGGAGCGGCATCCCGTAGTCGACGAGATTCGAGACCACCTGCACGTGGCCCTGCGGCTGCATGTACCCACCCATCACGCCGAAAGCGGCCCAGTCGTCCTCGTCGAACCGAATGAGTCCGGGAATCAGCGTGTGGAACGGCCGCTTACCCGGTTCGAGGCGGTTCGGGTGGTCCGGGTCGAGCGAGAACGACGAGCCGCGATTCTGGAGAGCGATCCCCGTCTCGCCCGCGACGAGCCCGGAGCCGAACCCGGCGAACCGCGAGTTGATGTACGAGACGACGTTCCCCTCGTCGTCGGCAACCGTCAGCAGGACGGTGTCGGCATCCTCCGCGTTCGCGTCTGGGATACCGAAGCCCACGTCGTGGTTGGCCATCTCGCCGACCTCAGTGGCCCGCCGCTTCGCCCACGACGCGGACGCAAGCGGTGGGATCTCTTCGTACGCCGGATCGGTGATGTAACGGTGGCCGTCGTGGAAGGCGACCTTCAGCGCCTCCGCGAAGTAGTGGACGCGCTCGGGAGCGTCGTAGTCGTACTCGCCGGCGCCCACCTCGGCCGCGACGTTGAGCGCCTCCAACGCGATGAGCCCCTGGTTGTTCGGCGGGAGCTCGTACACCTCCGCGCCGTTGTACGTCGTCGAGACCGGCTCCGGCCACTCCACCTCGAAGTCCGCCAGATCCTCGACCGTCATGAAGCCGCCCGCCGCCTGTACCTCCTCCGCGATGGACTCGGCGATCTCGCCCTCGTAGACGGCGTCGGCGCCCTCCTCGGCGATCAGCGCCAGCGACTCACCAAGCCGCGGGAGGGTCACCCGCTGGCCGACCGTGGGCGACTCGCCACCGAAGAGGTACGCCTCACGGGCGTGGTCGCTCTCGAACAGGTCCTCGCCGTGGGTCCACGCGTCCGCGATCACCTCGCTGACCGGGTATCCCTCCGTCGCGTAGCGGATCGCCGGCTGCAGGAGTCGGTCGAGGCCGAATTCGCCGAACCGCTCGGCGGTCGCCTCCCATCCGCGCGCAGTTCCCGGGACGGTGACCGTCTGCGCTCCCGTTTCCGGCATCTCGACCTCGATCGGGTCGTCGCCGTCGACGTTATCGTCGGCCGCGAGTGCCTCCCGGGCGTTCTCGACCGTCGCGTCGGCGGGCGCGCCGCCGCAGGCGCGCATGGCGCCGACCTCGCCGTCGGCGGTGCGGTACAGCGCGAACACGTCCCCGCCCAGCCCTGTCGACGTGGGCTCGACGACGTTAAGAGCGGCGGCGGTCGCTACCGCGGCGTCGAACGCGTTCCCGCCGTCGCGTAACACCTCGATCCCCGCCTCGCTCGCGAGCGGCTGACTCGTGGCGACCACGCCGCGCTGTCCGTACACCGTCGACCGCCGGGAGCCAAACCGATCCACGTCTGGGTCCATAGCCACACGTTCGCCGGCCCCCGGTTAAACGTCCCCCTAGACAGTACCGGTGTTCGAGGGGGAGATAGTTGATAATAGGTAATATATAATACATATCGTCTCATCAGATCACGGGATCAGATGACCGGGCGAGACGACAAACGAGAAGACGAGCGCCGAAAGCCTGCCGAACGGTGGATCTCCCGAGGATCTTGGTCGACGCCGTCGTGCTCAGGTACGCGGGACTTGCCGCGGTCGTCTCGTCGCTCGGGGAGGTCCGGGATACGCTCGTGAGCGACGACCAAGCGGGATACGACGATTCGGCGGTCGCAGTGGTCGACCCAAAAGGTGCTCGCGGGGATCGAGCGCGCGACCGCCGCCATCGACGCTCCTCTTTGAGCAGCACGGGGACGCCCCAACGGGATACACGAACCATCGAGCAGTGACGATTTCGGAGAGAACCGAACCGATCGGACTCTCTGACGGTCGTCGATCAGTTCGTCTAAATGTCGCCGCGGCGCATTCATAAACCAATATTCGCGATATCAATAACGGATTGTTCCCTCATCGTTCCGGGTCGCCGTGCCCTCACGAGCCGTCTTTTTCGTGCGATATCGCTCAGTATCGCCGCCGAGACCTCGTGAACTCGGGCTCGCTCTCATCCGCTCAGTCGGAGAGTAAGCCGCTCTTACTGATTTTGGAACTTTATAACTAATCGGGTGGCCCTCCCATTACCGGTATGGACGGTATCACCCTGCCGTCGGTCGATCATCAGCTGTTGTCGGGGATCGAACTCTCGATGCCGCTCCAGTTCTCGGGCGACTTCCTCGAGCTGGCGGTGTTGTTTTTCATTATCGCAATCGTCGCAGCAGTCCTCGGTGCACGCGGGGTCGCCGGACTCTCGATGACCGTCGCGAAGTGGCTCGTCATCATCTTCCTGGTGTTGGCTGTGATCTCGCTCCTGCTCTGAGCGTCCCCGATGACTGACTACGGCGTTCCCCTCAGCGCATGAGGTCGTCGGGGCCCGAGGACAACGGGGACGCCGTCTACACGTCGGTACGAGATCTCACGACAGACAGTTCGAGCGTCGACGACGACACCATCGACAGCGAGGCAAATTTGTCCGGCTACCCAAACATCGCGAGAAAACTCCGTTATCGTCGTTTGCACGTTGACGAGCGGGAGACAGGTGTGGGTGGAATAAGCTGAGATCAATTAACGGTAGGCCCGTCAGCAAACTGATCCAGCGATGACGCGAAAACGCCAAACGTGAGCCGCTTGGATCGGCTTATTCACCGACCTTGTGCACCGACGTTGTCGATGCCAGCTCGAGTTTTGTGAAATTACATATTATTTCAAATAATCGCAATATAGCTAAACAATTGATCTACGTACGTCGAGTGCGATGTCTAAGGAACCGAATGAGCCGACTGAACCGTCCGTAAGGAGACGCACGTATCGACGCCGAACAGTAATGGGAGGGCTTGCAGCGGGTGCGGGTCTCAGCGCACTCGGCTCGGAAGCCAGCGGCCAAGTGCGAGCGCAAACAGATGACGGATCCGAAGAGTGGCCCCCAGCGGATAGCTGGGAAGCACACGTCGCCGTCCTGTCGGGGTCTCAAGCTGACGTCGAAACCGATGCGGGTGGTTGCGCAAACCTGATGCCGGGCGAAGCGGGGACACTCATGGTCGATCTCGTACTCGAGGATATCGAATGCGTCACGCAGGCGCACATCCACGAGGGCGAGCGAGGGGAGGATGGACCGGTTGTGGCACCGCTTCTCGAATACACCGGGGACGTAGACGGGGGCGGTAACGGAGATCCGCTTACCACCCGTTCGGATGTCCCGCTGATCGAAGGGACAGTCGTCGACGATCCCGAACTCGTCGAAGCCATCTTGAACGATCCGGGAGCGTACTACGTCAACGTACATACGGTCGACAATCCGGGCGGAGAGATTCGCGGACAGATCCGCGGATTCGACTTCGGCCAAGAAACCCAACTCGAACCGGTGCCGGCGGAGTTCACTGTCTCCGGACTGGATCCGAAAGATACCGAAGTAGCCCGCAGCAGGGAGATAGACGTGTCTGCGCGGATTCGAAACGTCGGCGACATCACCGATACCCAAACCGTCGAACTTCGTATCGACGACGAGGTGGTTGCAGAGCGCGAATTGGAGTTAGCCTGCCGTTCGTCGGAGAGGGTTCGATTCGAAAATATCGACATCGACGATCTCGGCCCAGACGAGTACGAATACGGTGTCTTCTCCGAAGACGATTCGGAGACGGGGACGCTCACCGTCCTGCGACCGGCGGAGTTCAGAGTCTCCAATCTGGACCCGGAGGATGTGACCGTCACTCGTGGAGATCTGATCGATGTCTCTGCAAGCATACAAAACGTCGGCGACATTTCCGATACACAGACGGTCGAATTTCGGATCGACGACGAAACCGTTGCCGAGCGACGGTTAGAACTCGACGGACGCGAGTCGAGACGGATCACCTTCGAGGAGATCGACACGAGAACACTCGAACCCGACGAGTACGAACACGGTGTATTCACCGAGGACGACTCCGAAACGGGGACACTGACCGTCGAAGCGGCCGAAGAGTCCGGGTTCATGGTCACCCTCGATCCGGAAGAACAAACCGTCACCCAAGGGGAGCAGTTCGGCCTCTCCGCAACGATCGAAAACGTCGGCCAAGTGGCTGACACGCAGACGGTCGAACTCCGTTTCGACGGCGAACTGATCAACGACCAAGAAGTGGTGCTCGATAGTGGAGAATCGAGAACGCTCCGCGTCAGAGGGATCGAAACCGACGACCTCGATCCCGGCGAATACGAGTACGTCGTTTCCACCGACGACGACTCCGCAACGGGGATATTGACGGTCGAAGCAGTCGAAGAGTCCGGGTTCATGGTCACCCTCGATCCGGAAGAACAAACCGTCACCCAAGGGGAGCAGTTCGGCCTCTCCGCGACGATCGAAAACGTCGGCGAGGCGACTGACACGCAGACGGTCGAACTCCGTCTCGACGGCGAACTGATCAACGACCAAGAAGTGGTGCTCGATAGTGGAGAATCGAGAACGCTCCGCGTCAGAGGGATCGAAACCGACGACCTCGATCCCGGCGAATACGAGTACGTCGTTTCCACCGACGACGACTCCGCAACGGGGATATTGACGGTCGAAGCGGCGGACGGTGACGACGATGATGAGAATGGAGAGGAAGAGAATGGGGAGGAGAATGGAGAGGAAGAGAATGGGGAGGAGAATGGAGAGGAAGAGAATGGGGAGGAGAATGGAGAGGAAGAGAATGGGGAGGAGAATGGAGAGGAAGAGAATGGGGAGGAGGAGAACGGTGAGACTGAGAACGGCGAGGAGGAGAACGGCGAGACTGAGAACGGCGAGGAGGAGAACGGCGAAGAGGAGAACGGCGAAGAGGAGAACGGCGAAGAGGAGAACGGCGAAGAGGAGAACGGCGAGACTGAGAACGGCGAAGAGGAGAACGGCGAAGAAGATGGAGGCAGTGGAGAAGGCGATGGTGGAGGAGAGGATGGACAGGACGAGAACGGCGGAACCACTGAGGAAGATGGGAACGGTGGAGATGGGAACGGCGAAACGGAAACCGGCGAAGAAGGTGGAACCGGAGGAGACATGTGAACTGCCACTACCTACCCTACTCGCTCACGGTTGACGCCGTTCGCTGAATTCGCCACGATTAGATCGGCCACTGCGGCCGATACCCATCGAGATTATTCAACTGGCTATCGGCCGGGTGGACTACTGATCGAACTCCAGTCCGACATCGGCCTTGAGGGTGAACACCGTCGATTCGAGGGAGTGTTTCGAGACGGTAAGCATGCGAAGCATGTACGAACTGAGAAGCACGTACGGGGAAAGCGCGATAACGAACGCGAGGTTGACATAGAGGAGTCTCGATCCGACTCCCGGGAGCGTCGTTTGCGGGAAGAGTCCGGTGTCCATCGCGAGCAGAACGTACGACGTGAAGACGATGACCGGGAGCGAGAGAAGGAGGAGGGCGCTCGATAGGTTCCGGAGCTCCCGCTTGAAATACAGCGTCGTGAAGTACTCTCGACCGGACGCGAGGATCGTGAGTATCCGGAGCAGTGTCGCGAGCGACTCGTGATCCGATTCCGTGAGTACGTCCCCGTGGGTGGCTTTCAGGCGGCGGGTCACGTTGATGTGGCGGGCGTAGGGGTAATCGAGCGTGCTCAACAGGAGGATCGACACTCGAGGGTCGCTTTGCCGGATGCGCCTCTCTATCTGGGACAATCGTGTGTCGATATCGTCGGCGAAGGTAAGCAGATTCGCCCGCGCCCGCTCGTCGGTCGTCGAGCCATCAGTGGTCCGGAGCGATTCGGTTTCGGAATGGATCGCCTCGATAACGTACTGGAGAAACGGCTGTAGCCCGGCCGGACTGATGCCGTCCTCCACGAGTTCCTCCAGTTCGATCTGGAAATCGATGGAGTCCTCGATGCTGGCCAGTTTGACCTGGAGAGGAGCGAACTCCTGGGCGAGGGCTGCGGTATTGATCGAGAGGACGACCGAGACGAACAGGATGATCCCGCCGAGCAGCGTGTTGAACAGGGTCTGGACCGCTCGCGTCTCGGTGACGAGCCGTTCCATCTCGAACTCCCAGACGGTTCCGACCGTCAGCAGCGCCACCAGGATGACGATCTCCGTGACGAGTGCGAGCACTCGTCGATCTCCGGACAGGAGCACCCACCGAACCAGCCGGGTGACCGGGTTCCGGGGACGGGTCCCGGAAGAGTCGGGATCGGCTCCTGTATCTGTGATCTGGTCGAAAATACTGGCGTCACTCCGATTGAGTCGACTAAGTCGGGGTGTGGTAATCACTAGTCGGCTGCTAACGACGGTAGGAGTCGGATACCGTGAGAACGGCAGGCGTGGTTCTCCGGCGTGTACTCGTCTCTCCTCGGACGTGTGGACGGAACGCCGGCCTCGGCACTCATAGGGCTCGTCATCGCCGGTGCCGAGGCGGCTCGGAGCGGTGCATCGTCATCGGCCGGTGGCTCGTAGTCGGTTCGTCGCCTAAAAGGGTCGGGTCCGGACCGTCGCCGTCAGTACCCGAGCTCTTCGTAGTCTCGCGGCTCCTCTCCCGGGCCGAGTCGCAGGAACCGGAGTTCGCGGACTCCCCGTACCGTCCGCCCGGCGTCGACGGGGGCGACAAACCGCGGACGGCGGGCCGGCGGCAGGGGCTCACCCTCGCGTTCGACGGCGAGTACACCGCCGAGCGCGGTCCGGATTGGCACGCAGACGGCGTACTCGTCGGCGGCGACGCGGACGTGGGTCGCCGCCGGATCGACGTCCACGTCCGGCCGGTCGAGCAGCGCCGCCACGGGAATCCCGCGCCAGACGCCGCCCCAGCGCTCGCCGCTGGCGCACAGAAACTCTTCTTCGACGCGTTCGAGGGCCCTGTCGAGTGCGTCACACACCACCGTCCCGTCCGCGAGCCCGCACAGCCGTACCGCGGTCCGCGACGCCGCGCCCGGGTCCTCACCGCGTTCGTGTGGGCACATGACCGACCGTAGGCGCTCCGGCCTTACAAACCGGCCGCACCGTTTTCGGGAACTGGGTATTCGGGACGGCTTCCAGCGGACTGTCGACAGTTCAGACGCGCTACTCGTCGATTTAAAAAGCCGGGACGAGGCCGGTCACTCGCTGCCGTGACACGACCCCGTGTACGCGTTCCATCGGCCGGTTCCGTTCGGAATCTGGCCCGTATCCGTCGCGTCGAACGTCGCCGCAGAGCGTGCGACCGCCTCGGCCGCAGTCGGCAGGTCGTCGCTCGTCGCGCGGTCGACCGACGCTTCGTCGGTCGACGCCGTCGTTTCCGTCTCGATGCTCGTCTCGCGCGTACTCGGACCCTCGGGACCGACCGCAGCCTCCGATTCCGAGCCTGGGTCAGCAGTGTACTACGGGTGGCACGTCTTCCCCGAGACGCGCATCCTTAATAATTGTTCATGTTTGTTCGAACGTTGCGGGTCGTAGATCCGAACCTCTCGACTACTCGAAGGACTCCGGCTCAATACCGGAGAGGCGCATCGCGTTGCCGGTGACACCGAGGCTCATCCCCATGTCGCCGACGACGACCGCGACCGCGACGCTCACCAGTCCCAGCGGCACGCCCAGCGCGAGCAGGGCCTTCACGCCGAGGCTCGCCCAGACGTTCTGACGGATGACGCCGTTGGCGGTGTGCGAGAGCGCGTACAGGTACGGGAGCTTCGCCACGTCGTCGCCCATCAGTGCGATGTCCGCGGTCTCCAAGGCCGTGTCCGTTCCCGCGGCGCCCATCGCGACGCCGACCTCTGCCGCGGCCAGCGCCGGCGCGTCGTTGATCCCGTCGCCGACCATCGCCACATCGCCGTATTCGGCCTGCAGCGCTCGGACCGCCTCGACCTTCTCTTCGGGCAGCAGCTCGGCGCGGTACTCGTCGACCCCGGTCTGCTCGGCGATCGCCCGCGCGGTCCCCTCGTTGTCGCCGGTCAGCATCACGACGCGCTTCACGCCCAGTTCCCGAAGGCGCTCGACCGCCCGCTTCGAGTCGCGTCGAACCTCGTCGGCGATGGCAATGGCTCCCGTTAGCTGTGTCGCCGTCCCGACGAGCACCACCGTTTTCCCCTCCCGTTCCAGCGCGGCGAGGGTCCCCTCGGCGAACTCTCTGGGACCGATGTCGCCCGCCGGCGGGTCGGCGTCGTCGCCCTCGGTGACGACCCCGCCGTCGGTCTCCGCCCGTGCCCGCGACAGGTCGAACCCGAGGTCCTCGAACAGCGCGGGCTTCCCGGCGTAGTACGTCTCGCCGTCTATCTCGGCGCGGATCCCCTTCCCCGTCAGGCTCTCGAACGCCGCCGGCTCGGGGTGGTCGGTCACGCCTGTCCGGTCGGCGCGGTCGAGGATCGCACTCGCGATCGGGTGCTCGCTCCGCCGCTCCAGCGCCGCGGCCCGCCGTAGCAGCGTCGCCTCGTCGGCGTCGCCGAGCGGTACGAGGTCGGTGACCGTGAGTTTGCCCTTGGTGAGCGTGCCGGTCTTGTCGAGCGCGACGGCGTCGACCTCACCCATCGCTTCGAGGTGGTTCCCGCCCTTGATCAGGACGCCGTTTTTCGCCGCGCTCGTGATCCCGGAGACGACCGAGACGGGCGTCGAGATGACGAACGCGCAGGGACACGCGATCACCAGCAGCGTGAGCCCGCGGACGAACCACGTCCCCCAGTCCGCGGCGAACGTGATCCCGTAGCCGGCGACCTCGACGGCGATCGGCTCCGCGATGACCAGCGGCGGGATCGCGGCCGTCAGGACCGCTAGCACGACCACAACCGGCGTGTAGTACCCAGCGAATCGGTCGACGAACCGCTCGGTATCGGTCTTCTTGGCCTGTGCACCCTGCACCATCTCGATGACGCGCGCGAGCGTCGAGTCGCCTGCAGTCGAGGTTACTTCGATCTCCAAATACCCCTCCTCGTTGATCGCGCCCGCGAACACTTCGTCTCCGGAAACCTTGTCGACGGGCACGCTCTCGCCGGTTATCGGCGACTCGTCGACCGCGCTCTCACCCTCGATAACCGTTCCGTCGAGCGGGACCTTCTCGCCCGGACGGACGATCACGGTCTCGCCGACCGCTACGTCATCGGCCGGGATCGTCGTCTCCGCATTCTCGCGTTTCACGGTGGCCTCGTCCGGCGACAGCTCCATTAGCTCGCGCAGGGAGTCGCGAGCCCGGTCCATCGCGTAATCTTCCAACAGCTCGGCGATGCTGAAAAGCACCGCCAGCGTGGCGGCCTCGACGAAGTAGCCGATCCCCGTCGCCGCGATGATCGCCGTTCCCATCAGCAGGTCGATGTCGAGGCTCCGGTTCCGCGCCGAGTAGTACCCCCCGCGGATGACGGGGAGCCCGCTCGCCGCGACCGCGCCGAGGAACAGAGCGTCGGCGAGCGTGAACGGGACGCCGAGCACACTCGCTACTTCGGGGTTCTGTGCGGTCAGAATGAACTCGAACAGAAGTCCGAGCGTTACGAGTCCCGCGCCAAGCCACGTCTTCTTCGCGCGCGCCGTCGTCCAGACCTCGGCGGGGGGCGCGACGGCGACCCCGCCGGATTCCGTGTCGGCGTCGGTGCCTCCCTCGGTGTCGTCGCCGCTCTCGTCGCTGCCCGACCGCCCGCCCGTGACCTCGTAGCCGGCGCCCTCGATGGCTGCGACCACGTCGTCTTCATCGATGACATCGGGGTCGTAGGTCACCGTCGCCGTCCCGGCGGTCGGATTGAGCGCGGCGTTGGTCACGCCGTCGAGACGCCCAATCGCGTTGTCGACCTTGCCGGCACAAGAGGGGCAGTCCATCTCGGGGACCGCGAGGCTGACGGTCAGCTCTCGTCGCCTCCCGTCTGCGCCGGCCGCCCCGCCGGTCGTCTCGCTGCCGGCCGTCTCTTCGCTGCCGTTCGAGCCGTCTCTCATTACGCGGAGAAAGGGGTCGTATCTCGATAAGCCTTCGTTGGAATATTCCAACACCTGCAGATTGGGACGCCCCCGGCAACGCCGATCCCCGCCGCCTCATTTCGAGGCCGGCGAGGCGTCGACAACCCGCTCGTCGACCACGTGCGCCTTCGCGAGACGCTCCTCGGCCCGGCGGAGTCGGTAGGTGAGCGTCGATCGCGGCACGTCGAGGTGGTCGGCGAGTTCGCCGACGTCGACCTCGCGCGGGGACTCGTAGTAGCCGTGTTCGACGGCGGCCCTGATCGCGGCCTCCTGCTCGGGAGAGAGCCCCACTTCGTCCCCGCTCGTTCCCGACCCACCGGCTGCGCCCGACGCACTCGCCGTCTTGAGCAGTTCGGTGCGGGCGGCGTCGCCGACGGCGGCCCGGAGTGCGTCGAAGAACTCGCCCACGTCTCCTTCGCCGGAGTGAATGAGCCGCCAGGTGTAGTGGCGCCCTTCGTGGCGTGTCTCGAACAGCACGCTCTCCCCGAGGTGGTCGCGCGCGATGTGTGGCACGGACGCGCAGACGGGCGTGGGCTCCCAGTCGGTGTACAACACCAGCGTGTCGTCGGTGTGATCGAGGACGCGGGTGGTCTGGGTCGCGCCGCAGTGCTCGGTCGCGAGGCAGTCGGCGTAGTAGTCACCGTCGAGGAACGCGGCCTCGATGTCGTCGAGCGCGGCCGGGGTGCCGGTGGCGTGGTCGACGCGCCAAAGGTGGTCGTCGGTGGCGTGTACCGACAGTGATCGGACCCGGGAGCCGGGGTGGTCGGCCAACGCGTCGGCCACCCTGTTGCGCCCCGGCTCGTACTCCAGAGCGAAGACGAGTTCGCGCATACCGGGCGATAGGCGCCCGGCGGATATTAACGCGCGGCCCGACCCGCCGCCGGATCTATGCGCGCCGTTCGGCCCGACTCCACCACGCGTATTCGATTTGATATACCGAAACGCGATTTATCCGTGCGGCGTCCGAACGTGTTCGGGCGCGTTTCGCGGCCGTGAGAACCCTCGAAACCGGGTTCGGTGGGGCATGTGTACGCCGGGTATGGTCGAGAAGACGGACCGAACCGGCGGATCGGATGGAATGCGCTCCGCAGACGGTCGTCGCTTCGAGGTGTTCGTCCGCGAGAGGGAAGCGGACCCGCTCCGCCACGTCGGCACCGTCACCGCGCCGACGCCCGACGCCGCCCACGGGGAGGCGAGCAAGCTCTTCGCGTGGTACGCCCGCGACGTATGGGTGTGTCCCGCCGACGAGACGCACCGGTACTCTGCCGGGTCGCTCGCGGACGAGGAGAGCGGCGAGGCAGCCGGTGACGAGAATCCCGACGCCGACGAGCCGCGCGTCTACGAGGAGACGGAGGGGACGCCGACCGTCTCGTGTGGCGGGGCGCCCGTCGACGACACGGAGGGGTCGCGATGATCTCCGTCAGCAAGCTCCTCTGTGGGCTCGACGCCGAAAGCGACGGGCTCCGATACGACGCGGCCGACGGGTCGAAAAAACCCCAGATCACGGACGACAAACAGCAACGCCCGGTCGTCGTCTGGAACACCACGAAGCGGTGTAACCTCTACTGCGAGCACTGCTACGCCGCGGCCGATCAGGAGGAAGCGCCGAACGAGCTGTCGACCGCGGAGGGGAAGGCGCTCATCGACGACCTCGCCGAGTTCGGGGTGCCGGTGCTCCTGTTCTCCGGCGGGGAGCCGCTCGTCCGCGAGGACCTCCTGGAACTGATTGCACACGCCGCCGACAGCGGCGTCCGTCCCGTGCTCTCGACGAACGGGACCCTCCTGACTCGCGACCGTGCCCGCGAGTTGAAGCAGGCGGGGCTCAAGTACGCGGGCGTCTCGGTCGACGGTCTCCCCGAGCGCAACGACCGCATTCGGGGCGAAGAGGGCGCGTTCGACGCCGCGGTCCGGGGGATCGAGGCGTGTCTCGACGTGGGGCTCAAGACCGGGCTCCGGTACACGATCACCGAGCACAATGTCGAGGACCTCGCGGGCGTCGTCGACCTGCTCGTCGACGTGGGCGTCGACCGGTTCTGCTTCTACCACCTCGACTACGGCGGGCGCGGCGCCGACATCTCCGACGTGGATCTGAGCCCCGAGGCGACCCGGAAAGCGGTCACCGACCTGTGTGACCTCACCCGCGAGTACCACGAGTCGGGCGAGGAGATCGAGACGCTGCTCGTCGGCAACTACGCCGACGCGGGCCACCTCGTCGAGTACGCCGACCGCGAGATGGGGACCGATCGCGCACAACGAATCTACCGGTACCTCGAACGCAACGGCGGCGACCCGACCGGCGAGCGCGTCGCCGACGTGGACCCCGTCGGTAACGTTCACCTTACGCAGTTCTGGCAGGGATACTCGCCCGGGAACGTCAGAGACCGATCGTTCGGCGCGATCTGGTCGGACAAGTCGAACCCGCTTCTCGGGGCGCTCCGCGAGCGCGAAGATCACCTCTCGGGGAAGTGCGCCGACTGCGCGTACCAGAGCGTCTGCCGCGGCGGCTCGCGGCTGCGCGCGCTGGCGGCCCACGACGACCCGTTCGCGCCCGACCCGAAGTGCTACCTCACCGAGGCCGAACGCGACGGGGAGGCCGCAATGAGTCGGATTCGAGGCGGGCCGGCCGCCGACGCGGACTGATAGGGATCATCGTAGTAGCCCATAGATTCACAATAGCTGATCGATAGATGCGGGACCTCGAATGCCACGAAACATCCGGTTGGCTACGATGATCCCTATGAGCTACCGGTCGGGCTGGTCGCCGTCGGCGCCCAATCGCGCTCGTCGGACGATTCTCCCGCAGTGCCGTACTTCTCACTCGACCTCGTCGAACACGTCGGTGACGAGCTTCGCTTGAGCGGCCCGGAGCCGCTGTGAGAGCGCGGACTTGCTAATCTCTATCTCGGCGGCCAGATCGCCGAGCTCCACGTTTCGGTCGTTGTCGAAGTAGCCGCGGACCACCGCGAGTTCGAGCCCCTCCCGCTGTTTCGGGGTGAGCGCGGAGAGGTCGAAGGTCACCTGCTCGGTCGCCTCCGGCCCCTCGACGACCGCGAGTCGGACCAGTCTGACGTGATCGAGGGCCTCCCTGAGCGCACCGACCACGTCGCGGACCGTCTCTCGGTCGTCGACGTAGGTGGTCACGAGCATCGTCCCGTCTTCGACCCGCCGGACGTGCGGGACGCAGCCGAACCCTTGGAAGATCCGACAGAGGCAGTCGTCGGAGACCTCGCCGCGAGCGCGCACGAGCCCGTCGTCGCCGGTCGGCTGCACGTCGACGGTGCACTCGTGACCCACCGCGTTGACGGCCACGGCGCTCGCGTCGGGAGTCTCGGAGACGATGGGACACTCCCAGTCGTCGCTCGGATCGATGTCGAGGTCGACGCGGAGTCGGCGCCCGTCCTCTGCGGCTTCGGCCATGGAGCCGCTTGGTCGGCCGGCGGCTTCAGCGCTCGCCGGATCCCCAGTGTCCGAGAACGCGCGCGACAGGTGGCGGCTCCGGCGCGAAGGGGCGGAGCTGCTTCCGCGGCGCCGTCGTCGGATCCCGCGCCGTTTATGTGCCACGCCGCGGTGGACCGAGACGACGTGCGCGAGACAGCACGCGGAGTCTTCGAACTGGCACGCCCGGGTAACTGCATCGCCGCCGCGGTGCTCACCGGAACCGGCGCGTTCGTCGCCGGCGCCAGCGACGCGCTCGCTCCGGCGGCGATCGCCGCGGTCACCACCGCGTTCGCGGTCGCCGCCGGCAACGCCATCAACGACTACTTCGACCGGGAGATCGACGCGATCAACCAGCCCGACCGCCCGATCCCACGCGGCGCGGTCTCGCCGCGGCGTGCGCTCGGAATCTCCGGCGTTTGGTTCGCGGCCGCCGTCGCGCTCGCGCTGGCGCTCCCGCGGCTGGCGCTCGCCATCGCCGGTGTCAACCTCGCCGCCCTCGTCACCTACACGACGATTTTTAAGGGGACGCCGGGGCTCGGCAACGCTCTCGTCTCGTACCTCGTGGGATCGACGTTCCTGTTCGGCGGCGCTGCCGTCGGCCGCCCCGAGGCGGTCGTCGTGCTCGCGCTGCTCGCGGGCCTCTCGACGTTCGCCCGCGAGGTGATCAAAGACGTCGAGGACGTGGTCGGCGACCGGGAGGAGGGGCTTCACACTCTCCCGGTCGCGATCGGCGAGCGCCGGTCGCTGTGGGTCGCGACCGGCTCGCTCGTCGTCGCCGTCGCCGCCAGTCCGTTTCCGTACCTCTCCGGGACGTTCGGCGGCGCCTACCTCCTCCTCGTCGCGGTCGCCGACGCGGTCATGCTGTACGCCTGCTACGAGGCGTTTACCGACCCGACGGCGGCACAACAGCGGTTCAAGTACGGCACGTTCCTCGCGGCCGTCGCCTTCGTCGTCGGTCGCGCTGCGCTGCTCATTTAAAAAGGCGGTCGACGATATCGTCGTCGTCGACGACGCGGTCGCTCACCGAACGAGGCCGCTTAAAAATCCGCAAAACGAAAACCGCGAACCGCTCGACGGCGGACGGTTAGGTGACGGTCACGCGACGTTGAAGCCCTTATCGCGGAGGAAATCCTCCACGCGACCCGAGTGGTTCCCCTGCAGCTCGATGGCGCCGTCCTCGACGGTGCCGCCGCAGGCGAACTTCGACTTGAGATCCGACGAGAGGGAGCTCATGTCCACGTCTTTCGGGTCGAATCCTTCGATGACCGTTACCTCCTTACCGTACCTGCGCTCGTCGATGCGGATGCTGATCTGCTGGGACTCTTTCGCGACGTCCTCGCAGACGCAGAGTTCCTGGGGCAGTCCGCACGTCGAGCAGACTTCCGACATTACGGCCCGAACTACAAGATGCCCGTATTAAATAGTGTCGGGAGTGCGGCCGCCGTGCACGCCGAGTGCGGCCACGATCGCGACCCTGATTCGCATCGTGGCACGCGATTCCAGGGACTCCTTACGACTCTCGCACGTTTCGACCGACTGTCTCGCCGAACGACTCCGCGCCGGTGACCGGATCGCGCTCGTAGGCGATCTTGCCACGGACCGTCGTCAGCTCCGGGAAGACGCCCTGTAACCCCTCAAAGGGCGTCCAGCCGGACGCGCCGTGGAGCGCGCCGGCCTCGATCTCGCGGGGGTTCGTCAGATCGACCACGACGAGATCGGCGTCGGCGCCGGGTTCGATCCGCCCTTTCCCCTCGATCTCGAAGATCGACGCCGGGTTGGCGGCGACCACGTCGCGAACGCGCTCCAACGAGAGGTTCCCCTTGCGGACGGACTCCAAGAGAAGCGGATAGAGGGTCTCTACGCCCGGAACGCCGCTGGGCGCGTCGACGAGCCTCTGTCGCTTCTCCGCGACCGTGTGGGGCGCGTGGTCGGTGGCGACCACGTCGACGTCGCCGTCGCGGAGCCGCTCGAAGACGGCCGCGCGCCGCTCCTCCGAGCGGAGCGGCGGGTTCATGCGCCCGAAGGTGCCGAGCCGCCCCGCGTCCTCGCGCGACAGGAAGAGGTGGTGCGGCGTCACCTCACAGGTTGCGTCGGTATCGCTCACGGCGTCGATCCCCTCGGGCGTCGACGTGTGCGCGATATGCACCTGCGCGTCGCTCTCTGCGCCGGCGTCGAGGGCGCGCTCGATCGCCGCAGTCTCCGCTTCGGCGGTTCGGTAGGCCGACCACGCGTCGGCGTTCGCGGCGGTGCCGACCCCCCCGAGGTCGCCGTCGAGCGCACTCTCATCGAACAGGGTCTCGTCCTCCGCGTGGACCGTGACCGGAACGTCGCGGGCGGCGGCCTCGGCGAGCGCCTCCTCGAACAGGTCCAGTGCGATCCCCATGTCGCCGGTCGAATCCGCGAGGAACACCTCGCCGAGCGCGAACAGGGGGCGCTCGAAGAGGCTCTCGGGGTCCCAGTCGGCGGTGACGCCGCCGTTGATCCCGTAGTCGACGAGCGAGTCGGCGGCGAGGGCGGCCTTCTCGTCGAAGGCGTCGCCGTCGACGGTCGGGGGTGAGGTGTTCGGCTGGTCGACGACCGTCGTCACGCCGCCCGCGGCCGCGCCCCGCGAGCCCGAGGTCCACGTCTCCTTGTGGCTCGCGCCCGGCTCGCGGAAGTGGACGTGGACGTCGACGGCGCCGGGGAGAAGGTGGCGTCCCCGCGCGTCGACGACGCGCTCGCCGGTGTCGGCGTCGAGTCCCGCGTTCGTCGGTTCGACCGCGTCGATGGTCCCGTCTCGGATCCGAACGTCGCGGACCCGCCCGTCGGCCAGCTCCGCACCCGTGATGAGCATGGGTACGCGCTCGCGGTGCGCCGCTTAAACCGTGGTGGTTCGTGCGACGCGGTCACCGCGGGGAGCCGTCGAAGCGTGGCGCGGGCGACGCCCGGACGACCACAAAGCGTTTGTCGGGCGCGAAATCCGTTCGAGTATGGCCCTCCCCTTCCCCTCGCTCTCCACTATCGCGTCCGCCCCGGCCGTCGTGGACTCGGTCGTCGGCTGGCTGTGGACGCTCGCGCTGTTCCTCTTTCCCGGCCTCGTCGCCGCGGGACTGTGCGCCCCGTTTCTCGCCGCCGAGCGCCTCCGGGAACTGTTCCGCGCGCTCCCCCCGAACGGGCGGCTCCTGACCTCGTACGTCGGCGTCTCGATCGCGCTCTCGGTCCCGTACCTCACCGGCGTCGTCCTCACCGTCACGCTCGCCGGCGAGGCAGGCCCCGCTTGGAGCGAGGGGTTCCTCGTCACGGCGCTGTTCGGCGGGATCGGTGTCGGACTCGTCGCTCCGGCGGTCGCCGTGATCGGCCTCCCGCGGCTCGGGACCGACTGGGACCCGACGGGGTACGGCCCCGGGACGTGGGGGAGCCTCCTCGCCGCCGGACTGGCGTACGCGCTCGTCGCCGCCGTGCCCCTCGTCGCACTCGCGATCGGTATGGCGCTGCCCGGCGGGTACTGACGGCGACGTTCGCTCGGGACCGTCGCGGGGTTCGGCGGGGACGCTCAGCACCGTAAGGTTTTGTTAATCCGCGCGACGTACGGCCGGATATGTTTCCCGCACCCCTCCGGCTGTTTTTCGTCGCCGTCCCCCTCCTCGTCGCCGCCGGCGCGCTGGCGATGGCGGCGTTCCCGCGTCGGATGACCCAGTGGCAGATGCGTGGTCCCGACGGCGCGACACGACGGATCGAACCGAGCGGGACGCGGCTCCTGATGATGCGCGTGATGGGGGTCGTCGTCGCCGGCCTCGCGCTGCTCATGCTGTTCGCGAGCTTCGCGATACTCCCCTGACCGACATCGACGAACCGCACGGCCGACAATCACCGATCTAACGCGTTAACGCTCACCATCGGCCGATACGGCTCTCTTAACTAAGTGGGTAGGGATCGATTGGTGAGTATGAGCCTAACACAGGCGATTCAAAGCGAAGTCATGGCTACGCCCCTACAGTTCGGTGGGGACCTGATCGGACTGGCGGTTCTCTTCCTCGTCCTCGCGTTAGTCGCGGCGGTCCTCGGCGCCAGCGGCGTCGCCGGAATCAGTATGAGTATCGCGAAGTGGCTCGTCATCATCTTCGTCGTGCTCGCCGTCGTCACGTTCATCCTTTAAGCTCCCGACCGACCACCACAACCGCTGTAGATCCCGTTGATACTTTTTCAGACGCGACATCGGATGGAACAGCGGACCGCTAGCGACTGCTCGCTGACCGAATGTGGGAATGGCGTCAAATACCGATGGATCACCCGGATAGTTCGGATGAGACGCTGCCAACGCTCCGATACGGTTTTGGGCCGTCCCGCGGAATTGTTGATAAATGCTGTCTCGACAGTTCGTCCGGGAGAACCCCGAGGTCGTTCGCGAGGCGCTCGACAACAAGGGCGTCGACGTGGACCTCGACCGGATACTCGACGTTGACGAGGAGTGGCGGGAGCTGAAGAGCCGTGGCGACGATTTGCGCCACGAGCGCAACGAGGTCTCCTCGACGATCGGCGAGCTGAAACAGGCCGGCGAGGAGGAGGCGGCCCAAGAGGCGATCGAGCGCTCACAGGAGGTCAAGTCGGAGCTGCAGGAGATCGAAGAGCGCGCCGACGAGCTGGAGGCCGAACTGGAGGAGTCCCTGCTCGAACTCCCCCAGATCCCCCACGAGTCGGTGCCGGTCGGGGCCGACGAGTCGGAGAACGTCGAGCGACGCCGCGAGGGGTTCGACGACCTGCGCGAGGTTCCCGACAACGTGGAGCCCCACTACGATCTGGGCGAGGAGCTGGAGATCCTCGACTTCGAGCGCGGCGCGAAAGTCGCCGGCGGCGGCTTCTACGTCGCGAAGGGCGACGGCGCCCGGCTGGAGCATGCGCTGATCCAGTTCATGCTCGACGTGCATCGCGAGCAGGATTACCGTGACGTGTTCCCGCCGATCGCGGTCAACTCCACGTCGATGCGCGGCACCGGCCAGCTCCCGAAGTTCACCGAGGACGCCTACCGGATCGAGGGGACCAACGAGGACGCGTACGACGACGACGACCTCTGGCTGCTCCCGACCGCGGAGGTGCCCGTCACGAACCTCCACCGCGACGAGATCCTGCTCGGCGAGGACCTCCCGCTCAAGTACCAGGCGTACACGCCGAACTTCCGGCAGGAGGCGGGTGAGCACGGCACCGAAACGCGCGGGATCGTCCGCGTCCACCAGTTCAACAAGGTGGAGATGGTGAACTTCGTCCGGCCCGAGGAGAGCCACGAGCGCTTCGAGGGCCTCGTCGATGAGGCCGAGGAGGTGCTTCGCCGCCTCGAACTTCCCTACCGCATCCTGGAGATGTGTACCGGCGATCTGGGGTTCACGCAGGCGAAGAAGTACGACCTTGAAGTCTGGGCGCCGGCCGACGACATGGACGAGGGCCCCGCAGAGGGCGGCCGCTGGCTGGAGGTCTCCTCCGTCTCGAACTTCGAGGAATTCCAGGCGCGCCGTGCCGGGATCCGGTACCGCGAGGAGCACCACGAGTCCGCGGAGTTCCTCCACACCCTGAACGGTTCGGGGCTCGCCGTCCCGCGGATCGTCGTCGCGATCTTGGAGTACTACCAGAACGACGACGGCACCGTCACCGTCCCCGAGGCGCTGCGCCCGTACATGGGCGGCACAGAGGTGATCGAGGGTCACGACGCGGTCGGCGAGACGAAGCTCGGCGGGGAGTAGACGGGTCGGAGTCGCCTTCGGGCGGATGAGGGGTGTGAATCCTCCGAGGTCAGGCAGATCGAGATTGTGTCGTTGACAGACCGACTGGATGAACACTCCTGCTTTCGGCCGTGAAAACCAATCTACAAGTCCGCAAGTTCATCGGCGAGAGTCTCTCCGTCGTCGAGGAGTTTCTTCGAGGCGCGAACGACCTCCGCATCCTGATGGCCGACGATTTCAACGAGCGTGTCGAACGCGACAGTACCGTCGAGATACAGATCGACGACCGTCTCGTGTAAGGGGTTCCCTGTTCTCATCTCGTTTAAATATCGCCGAAGCGATTTTTTGTGCCTCATCTGCGACCCCCTCGACTGGTTCCGCTAGATCCTCGGGGAACGGAACGGCGACGCACTTCGCATTCGTGTATACACCACTTGGACTAAAAATCGTGTCGCCGTTCCCGACGAAAACCACACGCGTCGCTACTGGTTCTCTAAGGCGTCGAGGACGCACGCGGAGGCGATTACCGCCTCCTTCGGCACGTCGCTCGCGTCGTCGATAGTGACCGTGTAGGCGTCGCGCAGCGAGAACTTCCCCTCGATGTCGCCGACGTGGTCGCCGTCGGCGTCGAATATCTCGTACTTGTTCGGAACGAGGTTCGCAACGGAGACGAGGTGGCGGAGCGCAGAGAACAGTTTATTCTTCGAGCGAATGGTCGCCAGCGCCTCCCCCGTGTCTGGGTCGCGGATCGTCCAGTTTTCCGCGAGCAACGAGTAGTCCTCATCGAGAACGACGACCTCCTCGCCGGTGCCCGCGTCGGTGATGGCGTAGTTCCCGGCGATGTCCATGATCCCGCCCGCCTTCACCGAGAACGCGTCGTCGTCGTCGCCGGTGACGAACGGGAACTCCTCTTTCAGCTTGAACATCTTCTGTTTCCCGCGCAAGACGACGTTGCCGGCGCTGTCGCGGACGGCATACTTGTTCCGGACCACCGACTGTGTCACCTCGTAGCGATCGTCGTCGAGGTTGACCGTGGAGATGTCGTACGCGCTCGACTCCGATTCGAACCCGGAGGGCTGGCTCATAGGTGTCGAGAGGGTCACGTTCGGAAAAAATCCTTCCGTTCGTCCCGAGACGGCGGTACCGGCTGGTCGATCCGGCGCCCGCTCAGGGCGTCAGTCGCCCGATCGAGAGCCACTCCACGTCGGCGTCGCGGACCGCGCCGTTCTCGGCGGTCTCGTCGTCGCCGCCGTCGCCACCGGCGCCGCTACCGTCACCCTCCACCATCGTCAGCGCGAACACCATCTCCTTGCGGACGCCGCCCGCGAGCCGCACGTCGAGCGAGAGCTCGCGCGGGGAGAATCGGTGGTCGCCCTCGACGACGCGCACGAGGTGCTCGGAGTGCGGCAGGTCCTCGACCGTCTCCACGTCGAGGTACGTCCGGAAGTCTGCGCCGAACTTGAAGCCGGTCTTCGGCACGGCGTCGGCCGCGCGGAGGCGCTTATAAACGGCGAGCCGGCGGTCGAACCGCTCGCCCTCCACGTCGCGGCCGCGGGCGACGACTGCGGCGACGGGACCGTCCGTCTCTGCGGCGCCCTCGCTGGGGGATTCGCCCGCCGTCCCCACCGACGTCGACAGCGAGAGGACGCCGTCGGCGGCGAGCGACGCGGCCTCGACTAAGGATAGCTGGACCGCGCCCTCGACCGCCGCGGCGCGGCCGGTGAGCGGCTGGCCGTAGAAGCCGCGCTCGTAGAGCCCTTCGGGGGCGTCCCAGACGACGACGCGGTCGGAGAGCAGGACGCCGTCGAGCTGGTCCGGGGGCTCGTAGTCGGTCGCACCCGCGATCTCCCCGCGCGTCGCCGCGAAGTACGTGATGTCGGACTCCTCGTCGACGACGGCGAGGGTGCGTCCCGCGAGCCCGGCCGCCGGCAGCGACTCGCGCTCGCCGACGACCTGTACGGGGTACTTCACGTCCCCCGTGTCGGGCGTCGAACCGCGCTCGTAGGCGACGAAGTCGACCGCGTCGGGCGCGTCGACGTCGCCGCCGGGCCACGGCTCGCGGGCGGGCGAGAGGTAGAAGCCGCGGTCGCGCAGGTCGGCGTAAACGAGGTAGCGTACCGCGAAGCGGTCGGCGGCGGCCGCGGACTCGACGAAGAAGCGCTCGAAGCCGACGGGGTCGGCGTCGGGGGTGAGGGAGACTCCCGAGAGGTCGCCCCGGAACAGCAGGTGAGCGGTCTCGACCCGCGAGAGCGCGATCTCGTTGCCGCCGAGCGGACGGCCGTAGCCGTTGGAGTCGTGGAACCGCTGGCGGGCGTCGCCGGCGACGTGGACCGCGTCGCCGCGCAGGTGCCCTGTCGGTTGCATATCCATCGACGGGTTCGGCCGGGGTAAGGGGGTTGCGGTCGGCGGCGGACGGATCGCGGGCTCTGCGGCAGCGCGAGCGCCCCCGATGGCGGGTAAGGGTAAAGGGCGAGTGGCCGGAACGGAGCGTATGAACGACACCGCCGGCCTCCGGCTCACGGTGCGTGCCGCCGAGAAGCGGGACGCGGGCCGGGGCATCGCCCGGCTCCCCGAATCCTCCCGAAAGCGGCTCGGCCTCCTCAGCGGCGACACCGTCGAGATCCGCGGTGAGCGCACCGCGGTCGCGAAGGTGTGGCCCGGCGGCGCGGACGCCCCAGAAGGATCCGTCCTCATCGACGCGGACACTCGCGCGAACGCCGGCGTGAAGGTCGGCGACGCCGTCACCGTCGCCGCCGTCGACGTCGAGGACGCCGACCGCATCGTGCTCGCCGCGCCCGCGGAGCTCGCCGACGTGGACGTGAGCCGCGAGGTGGTCGAGCGCGCGCTCGCCCGCGACCTCCGCGACCGTCCCGTCACCGAGGGCGAGGCGGTCCACGTTGAGCGGCTCGGCGGGATTCGATTCGTCGTCGCCGAGACGGACCCGGCGGGCACGGTGCGCGTCACGAGCCGGACCGACGTGTCGGTGAGATACGGGGACGAGGACGCGTCGCGCTCCGACGCGGGCGCGGGGCGGGATCGCCGGACTGCCTCCGGATCTTCGACGGGGAGCGGTCCCTCGTCCGACAGATCCATCGGCACCGACACCGCCAGCACCGACACCGCCGGCACCGACACCTCCGGAACCGACGCCCGCCCGCCCGGCGGCACCGAACCCCCGGCGGAACACACCGCGGGCGCGACCTACGAGGACATCGGCGGGCTCGACGAGGAACTGGAGTTAGTCCGCGAGACGATCGAGCTCCCGCTCTCGGAGCCCGGCGTGTTCACCCGGCTCGGGATCGACCCGCCGAAGGGCGTCCTGCTCCACGGCCCGCCGGGGACCGGGAAGACGTTGATCGCCCGCGCCGTCGCCAACGAGGTCGACGCGACGTTCATCACCGTCGACGGCCCGGAGATCATGTCGAAGTACAAAGGCGAGTCGGAGGAGCGCTTACGGGACGTGTTCGAGCGGGCCAGCGAGGAGGCCCCCGCGATCATCTTCTTCGACGAGATCGACTCGATCGCGGGCAAGCGCGACGACGGCGGCGACGTGGAGAACCGCGTCGTCGGCCAGTTGCTCTCGCTGATGGACGGGCTCGACGCCCGCGGCGACGTGATCGTCATCGGCGCGACCAATCGCGTCGACACCCTCGACCCCGCCCTCAGACGGGGCGGTCGGTTCGACCGCGAGATCGAGATCGGGGTTCCCGGTGAGGCCGGCCGTCGCCAGATCCTCGACGTCCACACGCGTCGGATGCCCCTCGCGGACGACGTGGACTTGGACCGCATCGCGGCCCGGACCCACGGGTTCGTCGGGGCCGACATCGAGGGGCTCACGCAGGAGGCGGCGATGACCGCCCTGCGGCGCGCCCGCGAATCGGACGCTGCGGCACTCGACGACGTGACGGTCGGGAAGGCGGACTTCGAGGCCGCCCACGCCGCCGTCGAACCGAGTGCGATGCGCGAGTACGTCGCCGAGCAGCCGACCACCGACTTTACGGATGTCGGCGGGCTCCCGGAAGCGAAGGAGAAGCTAGAACGAGCCGTCACGTGGCCGTTGACGTACGGCCCCCTCTTCGAGGCCGCCGACGCCGACCCGCCGACGGGGATCCTGCTCCACGGACCGCCCGGAACGGGAAAGACTCTCCTCGCTCGGGGGATCGCGGGCGAGAGCGGCGTGAACTTCATTCAGGTGGCCGGCCCGGAGCTGCTCGACCGGTACGTCGGCGAGTCCGAGAAGGCGGTCCGTGACCTGTTCGATCGCGCGCGGCAGGCGGCGCCTGTGATCATTTTCTTCGACGAGATCGACGCGATCGCCGCCGATCGCGACGCCGCTGGCGGGGACAGTTCGGGCGTCGGCGAGCGGGTGGTCTCCCAGCTGCTCACGGAACTCGACCGCGCGAGCGACAACCCGAACCTCGTCGTGCTCGCGGCGACGAACCGGCGGAACGCACTCGATCCAGCGCTGCTCCGGCCCGGACGGTTAGAGACGCACATCGAGGTGCCCGAGCCCGACCGCGAGGCGCGCCGGAAGATCCTCGACGTACACACCCGCACGAAGCCCCTCGTCGAGGGCGTCGACTTAGAGCACCTCGCCGACGAGACCGAGGGGTACTCCGGCGCTGAGATCGCCTCGCTGTGCCGGGAGGCCGCCCTGATCGCCATCGAGCGCGTCGCGGACGAGCACGGTGAGGCCGCCAACGATCACGCCGACGAGGTCGGGATCACCGCTGACGACTTCGCGGCGGCGCTGGAAACCGTCCGCCCGGCGACGCCGTAACCGATGAGCGCAGCGGGGGATCGCGAGGGAAATTCGCCAACGCTCCGCGGGCTCCTCGCCAGCGTCCGCGCGGCCGTCCGGTCGACCCCTCCAAGGGATCTCTTCCTGATCACCGTCCCGCTACCGACGCTGCTCGTCGCCGTGAGCCTCATGCCGGGGACCGACGCGTGGCAGCTCTCGCTGGCGACTGAAGGGGTGTTTGAGAGCCGGTGGGCGCTGTGGACCGCATTCGCGTCGAGCTTCGTTCATACGGACCCGGTCCACCTCGTCGACAACGTCGTCAACTACTGGCTGCTCGTCGCGGTCGCGTACCCCCTCTCGATCGTCGCCGGCTGGCGTCGACGGCTCCTCAGATCGGTTGTGGTCTACCTCGCGGTCGTCCCGCTGGTCTCCGCGTGGGCGACCATCGTCACGCTCGGCGGCGTGACCGACGCGCTGACCGCCGGCTTCTCCGACGTGAACAGCGCGCTCCTCGGCTACCTCGTCGCCGTCTGGTTCGCCGCGCTCGCGGCGGAATGCGATCGGGTTCGAAGCGAGACGCCCGCCGGCGTCGACCCGCGCTGGTCGGTCGTCGTCGCCTTCGCGTCGCTCGCGCTCGCGTACCTCGCGCCGAGCGGCGCCGGTTACTTCCCGCCGCTGCCCGCCGTGGGGTCGCTGTTCGCGGTCGGAGCGGTCCTCGCCGCGGCCGGGCTGTACACCGCGGTCGGGCGCCCGCAAGTGGCGGGACTCGATCTGGGGCCGGAACGCGAACTCCTGTACGTCACCGGCGCGAGCGTCGCGGCCGCCGGCGTGATCGGATCGCTGGTGCTCGTCCCGTTCGGCAGCAACGTGTTCGCACATCTCGCCGGCTACGTCGTGGGGTTCACGGTGCCGTTCCTCGGTGTGCTCGCAGACGGAACCGCCGGTCGCGGAGGCAGTTGAAAAGAAACGGCGACAGTTCTCCTCAGTCGTCGTGGGCGTGGCCGCCCGCGCGGTTAGCCTCTCCGTCTCCGGTCCCGTCGCTTCCCGTCGCCGCGAGGTCGCTGTCGGCGCCGAACTCGTCGACCGGCGTCACGCTGTAGTCGACCGTGAGCGTGTCCTTCGTCGCGCGAATCTTCCCCACGAACGTCGAGATATCTTCCAACCGCCCTTCGAGCACGAATAGCTCCATGCAGTACCGCGAGCCGACGTGGCTATGGAAGTTGGAGGCCACGAGCCCCTCGTGTTCGTGGCGGAGCCGCATCATCCGCTCTTCGACGCTCGTGGTCTCGTAGTCGAAAAGCACCGTCACCACCGCCATCAGGTCTCTGTCCTCCAGTTTCGCGTCCTCGAACTCGCCGAGGAGGTTCCGGGAGGCCTCGCGGACCACCTCGCTGCGCCCGGTGTAGCCGTGTTCGTCCGAGAATTTGTCGATCCGCTCCAACAGCTCCTCCGGCATCGAGACGCTGACAACGGTCATATATTAACTGAACGCCGCAATCTTGTTAATCCTTGAGGTTTGGACGGCCACCGTCGCTGTCGTCGCTGTCGTCGCCGGCGTCGCCGTCGTCGCCGTCGTCGCCGTCGACCGGTAGATCGTCGGGTGACCCACCATCGATCCGATCCGAGAGCCACGCGTAGTGGTCGAGGAGGGCGCGCTCGCCAGCGTCGGTAAGCGCGTACACGTCGGCGAGCCCCTCGGTCCGCCGGTCGAGGAATCCCGATTCCACGAGCGAGGTGAGCGTAGCGTAGAACGACCGGGGATCGATCCGCTCGTCGTAGTGTGATTCGAGCCGGCTCTTCAGCGACTGCGCCCGCAGCTCGCCGGCGTCGTACAGCAGCGCGCAGAGGTCGCGGCGGCGGCCGCTGTGGAGCCACTTCGTCATACGCCCGGTTCCGCCCGGTGCCTCACGACCGTTTCGGTCGCGGGCGGCGAGCCGGTTGCGCGCGCCGGTCGCCCCGCTCCGGCGCTCGCGGATTCAGCCGCCGGCCAAGAGCTCGTCGAGCCGGCTGACGCGCCGGTCGCCGAGCACGCATCGCCCGCGGTCCTCGTGGCCCACGCGCTCGACGTGGACCGCGTCGAGCCCCGCGTTCCACGCGGCGCTCACGTCGCTTTCGCCGTCGCCGACGTAGTAGCCGCGGTCGCTCTGTGGGTTGACGTCGAGGTCCGTCATCGCCAGTTCGATGGGGTCCGGATCGGGTTTCCAGCCCGTCTCGTCGGTACAGCAGACCACCGCGTCGAACCGGTCGCTGAGGTCAAGTCGGTCGAGCACGGGCTCGGCGAGGAACCGCTGGCAGTGGGTGACGAGCCCGGTCGGGCCGCCGGTGTCGTCGACGCGGTCGAGCAGTCGGGCTGCGTCGTCGTGGAGGTACGTCGCCTCCGCGCGGGCGTCGGGATCCTCCTCGGCGTGGAACGCGGGCCAGAACGCGTCGGGGTCGATTCCGAGATCGCGGAGGGTGTCGCCGCGGGCGCCCCCGAGCCCGTGCCAGAGGACGTACGCCTCCCGGTCGGAAAAGGGGCGGCCGAGCCGGTCGCTGACGCGGTCGAAGACGCCCCGGGTGTACGACCACTCCGCGTCGACGAGGGTCCCGTCAAGGTCGAACAGGTGGAAATCGTAGTCGGCGACGGCCATGGGGCCGTCAGTAGGCGGCCGACTGGTAAGTGCGTTGTGGGGTCGCGAGGGAGACTGTAGCATGCGGAACGTCACTCCTCCCGCACGTGGACCGACGAGCCGAGGTATTTGTGCAGGACCTCGTCGACCGAATCGGCGTTGAACCGGTCGAGGTCGGCCGCGATCGCCGACTGCAGCGCGTCGAGGAACGCCTCGTCGGTACGGAGTTCTCGGAAGTTGGCGGCGACGACCTCGACACCGAGACGGTCGCTCGCCAGCCGCCGGAACGACGGTTCGTCGCCGATCTCGCCGCGCCAGAGCCGGTCGCGGAAGAAGAGCCAGCCGTCGGTACCGGGCTCGTTGGCGGGCAGTTCCATCGTCGTCTCGAACCGATCCGGAGCGATGGTAGCGCCCTCGGGATCGAGACGGAACTCGACGCGGAAGACGTAGGCGGCGTTCATCGGGGACATCTCGATCCGTCAGAGCATAAAAGTACATACCCCTCGGTCGTGTCGGTCCGCATGTATGTTGAATCGTCTCCGCGTGCTTACCGAGCGCGCGTACCGCCGGCACCTCCATCGAGAGATCGAGGACGTACCGACACACGTCGCGATCATCCAGGACGGAAATCGGCGGTACGCCCGGGAGCGCGGCGACAACGCGCCCGACGGCCACCGGGCCGGCGCCGCTACCACCGAGCGCGTCCTCGACTGGTGCGCGGATTTGGGCGTCGCAGAGCTGACGCTGTACGCCTTCTCGACCGAGAACTTCGAGCGCCCGGACGAGGAGTTGGAGCCGCTGTTCGACCTGTTGGAGACCAAGCTCCGCGACTTCGCCGACGCCGACCGCGTCCATGAGCAGGGAGTCCGCGTTCGCGCAATCGGCGATGTCGACCGCCTCCCGGAGCGCGTGCGCGACGCGGTGGACTACGCAGAGCGCCGCACCGCCGACAACGACCGGTTCACGCTGAACGTCGCGCTGGCGTACGGTGGCCGCACCGAACTGCTCGACGCGGCGACGGCGATCGCACGCGACGTCGATGCGGGCGACCTCGACCCGACCGATGTCGACGTCGAAACCGTCGAGGAGCGGCTGTACGATCGACCGGTCCGCGACGTCGACCTGATCGTCCGGACCGGCGGCGACGAGCGCACCTCGAACTTCCTCCCGTGGCACGCCAACGGCAACGAGGCGGCCGTCTACTTCTGTGCGCCGTACTGGCCGGAGTTCTCGGAGGTGGAGTTTCTCCGTGCCATCCGCACGTACCAGTCGCGCGAGGAGTCGTGGCGGCAGGCCCGGGCGGAGCGGGCGGTCGCGCTCGTTCGGGCGGTCGCCGAGGTGGAAATCGCCGAGGCGCACGCGGTGGCGGGGCGACTCCGCGACCGGCTCCCGCTCGACGCCGACGCGCTCGCTGCCGCACTCCCGGGCGACGACGAGGACGCGGTCGAGGATAGGTCTGAAGACGGATCCCCGCCCGAAACCGCAACCGAGAACGCGGGCCAAACTCCGACCGGAGAACGCGACGCAGAGCCGGAGTCGGCGGACTAAGGAGTCGCAAAGAACGGCGAGAAAAGCGGACAGTCCCGCGTTACGCCGGGTTCTTCCGCGTCAGGTCGCTTCCGCAGATCGGACACCGCTCTTTGTTCTCGTCGAAGGTCCGGTTGCAGCCGACGCACTGGAACCGCCATTCGCGCTCCTCCGTGATCCCGTCGCGTGCAATCGCTTCGACGGAGATGTCGAGTCGCTCGGCGACGTTTTGCATCGCGTAGTCGTCGGTGACGAGCGTCGCGCTCAGCTCAAGCGCGGTCGCGATCAGCCGGGTGTCGGTGTCGGACAGCTCCGCGGCGTCGCCGGACCCGCGCGCAGCGCGCCGCACGTTGTCGAGGACTTCGGGGGCCGGGACGTGGATCGTCATGCCGGAGCCCTCCATCGCGTCGAAGCGGAGCGCTCCCTCGCCGGTGAGCTCTTCGTGCACTTCGGGCACCGAGACGACAGTGTCGTCGGTGGTGTACTCGTGAATAAACGCCGAGGTGTCGAGAACTTCCATTAGCGGGCGACGACGATGTAGTCTTTCACCGCCTGTACGTTCGCGACTGGCACCTTCAGATGGCCCATTTCGTCGACGTCGAAGCCCGATCGCTCCGGGCTGAGGTGCTCGTGGGGGCTCACAAGCAGGTCGGACAGCTCGCCCGACTTGAGGTCCATCGTGATGTTGTATAGGTCCCCAAGCTCCGTTCCGTCCGCGCTCATCACCGCCTTCCCGGAGAGGTTCTCCGCGAGGATATCGACCATGTTCGCACGGTCCCGGGCAACGGTCTTAAACTCCACGGGGGCGTCGGACGGGCGACGGACGCAACGGTCCCCGGATCGGTTCTCTCAGAGACCGCCGCCGCCGCTGCCCCCGGACCCCGGTCGGGCGCGTTTTGAAAGGCTTAACTGACGTCCGGGTCGAACGGAAGATAACCGACCTTTTCGGGGCGATCACTGATGACCGACCACACAAACGCGGACACTCTTCGGACGCCGATCGTCGCCGTGCTGGGCCACGTCGATCACGGCAAGACCAGCCTGCTCGACACGATCCGCGGCTCCGCCGTCAGCGAGGGCGAAGCCGGCGCGATCACGCAGCACATCGGGGCGACTGACATCCCGCTCGACACCATCTCCGAGATGGCGGGCGAACTCATCGATCCGACCGACTTCGACCTGCCGGGGCTTCTCTTTATCGACACGCCCGGCCACCACTCTTTCTCGACGCTGCG